>JBDRQT010000069.1:0-16887 GCA_043826135.1 archaeon | reverse complement strand
AGCTTCATTGCCATTCACACCTTCAAACGGCATATACAAAACAGTAGTAGATACATTATTTTTGTACCAGTTCGTAATATTTACAACAGCATCACCATCTAAATCCTGGACATTGTTCCAGTTGCATGTAAGGTTGCTTGTGATATTCGGAGAGGTTGGCGATATTGTCGGACTATTTTGTGTCGGGACTTCATTTGTAATGTTAAGGGAAGTTGAGTTATAGCCTGTATAAAAGAAATCATCATGGGCCCTTATTGTGCAGTTCCAAAGTTCAGATCTTGTGGTGTTTCCCCTGCCAAGAGTTGATATCAGTGAGTTTGTATTGTTTGGGATAGCTGTTGCATTGCCTGAAACTTTCAAAACTGAATTATTATACCACCAATATTCAACAGTCAGGCTGCTGTTGTACCTGCTTAGGATTGTCGCATAGCACCCTAAATCAGATGATGTGTTTGCAATTGATGGAACCAAAGAGATTGCTGATACAGAAGGAGAACTGCCTCCGTCGATTGTAACGATAAACCTTGATGTTTCATTGCCTCGGACATAACCTGAGTAATTAGATGCATTATAGATTACATAAAAAGTATAATAATCTCCCGGGACTCCGGTTGCATTAACACTCCATGTTGTGGTGCATGAATACCCTGGCTTCATATTCATGCAGACCTGCGGGTTAGATGTTGATGTCCAGAAAGGCACTGCTCCAGGAAGTGTAGATATGGCTCCTTTAGGCGCGATGAATGAGCTGATGTTGAATTGCACATTGCTTCCTATGTTTCTGAGATACTGGACAATTACAGTATCAGTGGCATTGCTTCTGTTCTGGAAAGCAATATTATAATCCACACCTGAAACCAGAATAAAAGTTCCGGATGCATTCTTGAACGTCACCATAGGCAGTGAATTTGCAGAATAATTAGTTATTTTGAAGACAGGAGAATACCTTGTGTATGTTGCGCCGGTTATATTGAATATCAAAGAGTTGTTGCTGGCAGCAGTCCTGTTTACCATGAAGACATAGGCGCCTTCTCCCTCTGCATAGCCATCAGTGTTGTAATCAAGCTCATCAGTTGTTACTTTTGAACCTGTAATTATTGTTAAGTTTCCGTTTGTTGTTGTTGCCGGATTCCTGTAATCATTCCTTCTGGCAATTGCCTCACTTTGCGTCATTGCGTTTGGTTTTAAAGCATAGGCAATCGTTCTTTTCGCGGATTGCCCGCTTGCAAGATTATAATCAGCAGAATTAGTCCACCATTCCCTGTCAGTAACGCCATCGCCTTGTATAGTGCCAGAATAAGTCCTGTCTGCAATAATTAGATAAGTCGGCGAATTTGCAACGCCACTTTGTTGCCTTAGGATATATTCCAATGAATTGTCAATAGTCCAGTTGCTATTAAATGGTGAGCTTAAATATGCGAAAGGCAATTCAAAATAGTCTATATTGCTGTACAAGGAGGTTATATTCTCATAAAAATATAATTGTCCTGTCGGGTAGAATGTGAGCCTGTCTGTAGAGTTGTATTGTGATACATTATAATGCTTCCTTTCTATTACAATTCTTGCTGAACTGTTCTCTAATATCCTTGCACTATACACTGTGCTATATGATAAATCCGCCCATCCGCCTGGGAAGCTTGTCCACCAGCTGAAAAGCCCATAACTTGGGATATTATCACTTGATTGTCCAGGGTCTGTCTCCAAATCATACCATTCAGATCCAGCATACTGCACAGAATCCGCGAGTTTAATCGAGTAACTATTGTTAACTTTGATAGTATAATAAGATGGGTCTCCAATCAATTCAGTGGTGGGATCAATCGTAACAGTGACATTTCCGCATTCCCCTCCTGTACATTGCATATATGATGTGAATGTCCCGGTCTGGTTCTGCGACATGTTAAGGCTTGATGTCGGAGTTATCCAGACTGAACTGATGTTACCCCACGGCACGGCCCATGAAGTTGAATTGATCTGTAAGAATACACCGTCATAGCAGGATACAGTCATTGTGAATTCTCCTGAATCAGATATCTTTATGTCTGGGTTATCATAGGTCCAGCTGTTTGCAGAAGATGATGTTGCATTGCTTGCATTGAAGTGCGTGGCGGCATCAGGCACATTTGTCAAATTGTATGTTGCATATTTGATTCCGTTGGTGCCTGAACAATTCACTTTGACTTGCGTGATTGTATCATTCCATAAAGCTGAGCTGCATGATCTCCAAACAGATGAATTTATCTGGCATTCGATTGCTGTAATATTTACTAAGCCATAAGGAAAGATAGTAACAGCACTTGAATTTAGTGTTGTTCCATCCTGAGTGCCGTCGTTTGGAGTAACTGAACAGAGCCATTGGTCATATGTGGATGTTTCATCTGAAACAATGATATTTGATGGTCGGTTCGCAAGGCCAGCCTGGTAGTTTGCCCTTATTTGCTGGGCAGTTAATGAAGAATTATAAAGTTTAACTTCATCTATGGTACCATTTACAAATTGGTCCTCAGACCATGTACCATCGTTAGAACTGATTGCCCATTGCGAATTTTCGCTTGACCAGCTGGCTGTATTGGGACATGTTGTGTCTAGTGTTCCGTTTACGTATATATATTGATTTGTGCCATCTATAGTGCCGACAATATAATACCATGAGCCAGGATTTAAAGCCCTTGTATAATTTGCGCACCAGTTCCAGTTCTGCATGAATAAAGCCCTAAATCCTCCATCATTTGTTACACCCAATGCTACTGAGCCATAATCCCTGCCTATAATATATTGGCTGCTTGCAGATGAGGTTGCTCTGAATTTAATCCATCCTTCAATGGTTCCGGAATTTCCGCCAAGTGATATGGCAGGAAGTGTAATATACGTATTTTGGCCATTGAATTCATAAGACCCTCCGACAATACCGCCAGTCCTATTCCATGTAGCATTTATTACTGTTCCATTATTCTCAAAACCAGAATAATCCTTTGCAGCACCATTACTGCCAGGTGTTCCTGAAATTGATCCACCCTCAAAGGGCATATAAAGCAAAGTTGTTGATTTATTATTCTTATACCAATTCGTAATATTTACAACGCTCTCATAGTCAGCATCATTTACATTGTTCCAGTTGCATGTCAGGTTGCTAGTGATATTAGGTACATATGGAGTGATATATGGTGCATTCTGCGCCGGAGGAACATTGATTATTGTCGCAACACTGGAGTTCTTAGTTGTCCCATCCATAAATCCGTCATTTGGAGTCACAGAACAAAACCATTGTTCACCTAGAGTTGTCTCATCAGCAACAAGAACTTGAGTATTTTTCCCTTGTGACTCTTCCTCATAGATTCTTTTTATCTGTGCTGCTGATAATGAATAATTGAAAATTCTGACTTCATCTATTGAGCCATTAAAAGGCTCACACCAGCTAGCTCCAGTACAGTCTCCTGCCATGCCAATATTAACATCATCGTCAGGAGCAGAGTCAAGATTATTTGATTTAGCAAGTTCATTTGAATCTTTAACGCCATTAATATAAAACATCATTTTGCTGCCGTTATATACTGCTGCAATATGGTACCATGAATTTGGCTGTATGCTATTTGTTGCACTGTCTAAAGAGTAGCCGGCAGAACCATTAATTTGTAACCAGGCATAATTGCCATCAGGTTCTACACCAAACCTATATCCATTCCACCATCCGCTATGGCTGAAAATCATTCCACTTTCTGTGCCTTGATATTTAACCCATGCCATTAATGTCAGCTGGTTTCCGGTAATATCAAACTGTGGTGAACTTGCTAGTATAATTGAATCATCATACCCGTCAAATGTATATGCTCCTCCGACTTTTCCACCTGTCCTGCTCCATATTGGGCCGGTGCTGCCATCCGGGCTTGATGCGTTTCCGTCATCAACATATCCTATACTTCCATATCCTGAATAATCATTTGTAGAAATATCTTCATCCATATCATTTCCTTCAAACGGCAGATAGAGTCTTGCTGTTGGAATGTTATTCTTGTACCAAACAGTAATGTTTGTGAAAGGATCATTATCAATATCGACACTATTATTCCAGTTGCATGTTAGATTGCTGTTAAATCCTGATGGTGAAGGAGTAATATAAGGTGTATCCTGGGTCGGAGGATTGCTTGTGAAAATTATTGCGGCAGTAGAATTTTTTGTTATCCCATCATTATATCCGTCATTTGGAGTAACAGAACAATACCAGTTATCATTTTCTGCTGTTTCTTGCCGGACAATAAGATTGGCATTTTTACCTGATGAGCCTGCCATGTAATTGGCTAGTATTTGCTGCGCTGACAAAGAATAATTATATATTTTTACTTCATCGATATATCCTTTGAAGAAGTATGCATCATCAGGAGTAGAGCCTATTCTTACAGAATACCCAGTATCATGTATTTCTGTACCATCTACAGTATTTGAATCATTAAGTATTCCATTCACATAAATATTTATTGAATTTCCATCAAATGTTCCTACAAGGTAAAGCCAGGTATTTGTTGCCAGATGATCTGTACAGACACCGCTGACATAACTCCAATCGCCAACATGGAAGACAGTAAAACAGGATTCATTTTGTGTAGTTTCATTACCTACATTGAAATCCCATGATCTTGTATAACTTCCATCCCAGCTATATTTAGAGACTATCGAGCCTGTATTTGAACTTCCGCTGAAATTTGTAACATAAACCCAAGCTTCGACAGATAATTTATTGCTCGATGTTGAGCTATTCAATTCTCCTAAATCAATATAATCATTGCCGTCGAAACTATAAGCACCTCCGACTTTTCCTCCACTACTGCTCCATGTAGCTCCGGTAACTGCACCGCTGTTCCCTAATCCTGAATAATCCTTGGTAAACGATGAGCTGCTTCCTCCTTCGAACGGTAAATATACAATTGCAGTTGAGGCATTGTTCTTAAACCAGGTAGTGATATTTTGTACAGCATCCCCCTCCATATCAAAGGTATTGTTCCAGTTGCATGCCAGGTTGCTTGTCATGTTTGGATAAGTTGGAGTGATGAATGGCTCAGACTGTGTAGGAAGGCTGTTTGGAATTATAAAAACACTGCTAGAGTTCTTTGTTATACCATCTGAGTATCCATCATTTGGTGTAACAGAGCAGATCCATGCCTCATTTTCACTTAGTTCCTCCTGGACAACTAAATTATTGCTGCGACCAGCAAGGCCTGCCTGATAATCAGCTATTATCTGTTCCTGTGACAATGAAATATTATAGATTTTTACTTCATCGATAGATCCATTGAAATAATATCCGGTAGGATGCCTGCCTATATCCAATGCTTCAGTATTTGGCAGCACGGTATTAGGCGCATCAGCCCACGTACCATCCAAATTGCCATTCAAATATATTTTTGAAGCTGTTCCGGCTTTTGTCCATGCAACATGATACCATTGGTTTCCATTAAGTGCAGTATCTGCAACTTTATCCCAATCACCATTAAGCATCGCGTTTATCTTTCCACCCCAAAGCATTATACTATAACCATCATCATTTCCAGTATCCATCTTTGAGACGACGAATCCGCTGAGACTAGCTTGTTTTGGCTTTACCCAGAATTCAATGGTGAGATCATTAGATAGATTAAGCGACTCGTCATGTGCGACAGCAATGTAATCATTTTTTTCAAAATAATATCCTCCGCCTACCTTACCTCCTGTCCTGTTCCATTTTGATGATGATATTACATAAGCATTAGCCCATTCAGAGTGGTCACAATTGTTCGATCCGTCTGCTTCATCGATTTGCAAGCTGAGATTATTGATTCCAGCAATACTGATATTTAGGTTAAGAGGAGCACTGTCTCTTCCAAGCCAACCAGAAGTGTAAAGAACAGATCCATCTCCAAGTACTCTGAATGTTGCATTTGAGCTTGTTGCGCTTCCATCACATTCATCATCAATGCCTATTGTTGCAATGAACCTGCTTGCTCCTCCAGAAAGATTATAGTTCACATAAGAAGCCCAAGTGCCTGTTTGTGCATGGCAGCCGAGGCCTTTATCGAATGTAATGCCTCCTATAGTCATGGTGTTTGCATTGTAAGTCTCATCTTTTGTAAGTGAACCATAGCAGCTTGATGCTGCTTCTTGCCAGTCACTCAAATAGTCTTTGCTCACATTTCCATTATTCCCATGGCCAGAATAATCTGTTGCAATATAATCTTCATTTCCATTACCTTCGAATGGCATGTAAAGTACTGTTGTTGAAACATTGTTTATATACCAGTTAGTGATATTGACAACAGCATCGCCATCAGCATCTTGGACACTGTTCCAGTTGCATGTGAGGTTGCTTGTGATGTTTGGATAGGTCGGAGTTATATATGGCGTTTCATGGGTGGGGATGGTGTTTGATATCTCAATATCCAGTGTTGCGGCATTCGTCGGATAATCAAATATTTCAATATCATGGTCTCCTGTACTGCCGTCATTTTCGAATACAATGCTTATATTATTGTTTATTGACCATCCGGGCCTATTAACAATTTCTTGTATCACATTAGTTATATCAATGGAATGTTTTTGCCCGCTTGACCATTCACTCGGGTAATCAATGTCAAAGTCAGTTCCATTCCCGGTTAGGGTCCATGTTGACGGCAGGTTAGAGGCGCCTGGCAATCCCCCGCTGTCAGCATTCTGTGCCCTTACTTTAACATAAACAGAATAGCTGCCGCCTTCTCCGGAATCAGCGGTTACGTTAAGCAATGCCCTTGTTATAGTTGCACCCTGGGGAATTTTAATATTCCTGAACCTTGTGACCATCCATTCATCGCTTGTAGAGTAATGCCCGAACCATGAACCTGTACTCTGCCAAGTGTTTTGAGGATATTCATGGCCGTCATCTGCATCATCAGCTATAGAATAAGAAGCAACAGGATCATAGGCATAATCAGTTACAGTTGCATTCTGGTTTGAAAATTCAAACAATAAAGTTGCGTACCCTGCCTCTATCATGTAGTTGGACAAATATCCAGTATCATTGCATTCGTAATCAGGTAAAAATAATTTTTTAATGTCAATTGTATTGTTACTTAACAAATCAGTGTAATCATAGGTGTTGTTGTCAACTCCTACCAATTTAAGAGAGCTTAAAAGTTCAGTGCCTCCGCAGCTCAGGTTCAAAAATCTCATCTCATCAAAAGTTTCAATATCATCTTTCAAGAACTCAGTCCATCCCGCATTCGGGGAGCTTATAGTCAGGTTGCCAATTCCGGTTGCATTGAAAGCCACAACCCATGTCTCGCCATCACGTAAATATGTATATGGGTTTAGGACAATAATCGAAATCTCAAACGTCTGGTTAGATAAATGAGGGATTATCCACTGTAATTTATCAATCAATCCATTTTTGTTTGTGTCAATATACTCAACATCATTAAATAATTCTTTGCCTATATCTTTGAGCCAATACAATTGAATAGACTCCTTCTTTGCCTCAGGAATATCAGTATAGGCAATGACATTTTCATAATGGACATCAGAACTAACTGTAATTCTTTTTGTCTGGCTATTTATCTGTACCTCCTCAGTTGTCGGCCCATCAACATAGTAATCTAACTCTACAATATCTTTTTCTGAAAATTCAACTGCAAGGCTGCTGTCAATTTCTATATTAGGAGTATCAAGTTTTGAAAGTCTTGCGCTTAGTGAAGTTATCTTTTCAAATGTTTTCCCGACATCCTTTTCCTCTATAATCTTCGGAAGCCTTGCAAGCTCCCTATCTATGCTTCTTGATAGTGCTATCTCGTTGAACTTCTGGGCATCATACTCATCTTCTTTTACCCTGACCTTAAATCCGGCATCTGAGCTGATGTTGAAGGAATCCTTTGGCAGTGTCGTAATATTTACGATCGATGCATTGATCATTCTGGTCCACTTGACCGGTTTATTGATTTCGACATCAGAATATTCACTTTTTATTATTGCAGAATCAATCAGGCTCTGGTTGATGCTTAGGTTCTGAGGTTCTACTGACAGGTTTTCCGGGACAGCTTCAATATAGGTATATGTTAATGAAGTTAAATTCAGCCTGGCATCACCATCAAGCTCGATACTCAGGATAATATCCCGACCTGGTAAGTTTAGTACGCAGGAATCCTCGCAGTGATTCTCAAATCTTATTATCTCTTCGGGAATCATATCGGCCGTAATGTTTTCACTCTGTGTGATATTTTCTGTTGCATTGGTGCTCACTGATTGATTAATAATCAATGTTACATTCGTTTGATTAGCAATGACACTCTCGTTTGATGTGATGTTCTCTATGATTATGGTCAGATTAACAGTTGCATTATTTTCAAAGGAGATATTCTCTAATGTGTCAGTTACACTGATATTTTCAGCTGATGTCTCATTGATTAATATCTCTTCATCAAAGTCATCAGTTAGATTGAAATTAGTCCCATTAGTCGCAGATTGATTTTCTGGTAATATTATCATGCTCGCATTTTCCAGGCGAATTTCAGTTCTATTGGTCAGGTTATTTTCCTGAGTTGGTTGAGTCAAATTAATTTCAGCACTGATATTTTCTTCATAGGTTTCTATAATATTCACTTCATCAAGGATAAGGAGTTGGTCAGATGTAATATTATTCATCCTAGTGTTATTTTCATCACCATCCTGGCTCTGCTGAACTCCGACTTCCGGGGTCTTAGCATCCGCAGCAGTTACTTCTTCAGTTGGGCTTTCAGATTGAATATCAGGCTGGGCTTCATCATCAGTTTCATTATTCCCTGGATCTGCGAAATCTCCAACAACCATGCCTGTAATCAGGTTTGCACCTTTTTTTTCAATGGTAGTAGATTCAAGCACCAGAATTTTATTTGCATATATTCTCGCGGTCCCGTTTCCTATGATAAGCCCGCTGATCCTGATGGAAGTCACATTGCCGCTCAGATTAAGCATTAGACTATCTGATGTATCAAATGCTCTTTCAATTTTGACAGTATCAGCATTTGTTCCGGAAATTACCATACCTATGTATTTCGTTCCTCCAAACAAAAGACCTGTAATGAATAACCCTAGCAGAACAGTGAAGAAATAAGATTCAATCGTCTTCCTTTTTTTCTTCGGAGTTGAACTCGAAATATATTCTTTGAGTGGTTCATTTGAGAATAGGTTCATAGTGAACCACCTTTTTTCTTTGCCCTGTCAAGCAAGGTCCATATAGTCCTACTATCCTTTCCGATGGTTTTTGCAATATCCTTGTTTTTCCACCCCGATTTTTTGAGGAACAAAGCCAAAGATTCAGCAACTGAAAGTGTCTCAGAACACACTGCACTGAGCGGGATAGTAGATTTCCAATCAAGGTCTTTAAGTAAGTTAATTTTTTTCCCCCTGGCTCGCTGGTAAGTAATCCATACGACCTGCCTGTCTTTTTTCAGTAATCCTGCAATCTCAGAAAAGGAGGATTTTTTATATTCAACCATAAATAGCGTCAGGCTTTCGAAGGGGGTGAGCTCTTTGCAGAAGATAGATAATGGGACTGTTTGATCATCAGAATATTTTTTTTCAAGAAAGTGTTCAAACTCATCAATCAGTACTTTTTCGTCATACTTTGTAAGTAATTTCTCTAAGTAAGCTCTATATTTCAATATCTTTCTGTAATATTTTGTAAGAAAGTACTATTTAAATGTTTCTTTTTGATAATATATTTTATTATGTAATATTATGTAGGATATTTATGTTTAATTTAATCTAATTATGTAATATTATGTAGGAGATTATTATAAATCTTTTGAAATATAAAATCATCGATTTTCTGTAAATTTATTGTAATACTATGTAGGATATTTATGTCTATTTTTGTTTTTATTTGTAATATATTGTAAGTATTTATATAATTTTGGAAACTGGGTGAGAAACCCTTTAATACATGTGCTTTTTTTACCTTATTCATGAAAGTAGCGATAGTCGGAGCCTCTGTCAACAAGACTAAATACTCTAACAAAGCAGTCAGGGCATATAAGGCAGCTGATCATACTGTATTTCCTGTAAACCCGAATGAAAGAGAGATTGAAGGCCTGAAATGCTATACAACAGTTCTGGAAATACCTCTTGACCTGGATCTGGTATCAGTGTATTTGCCTCCCGTTATCGGCCTGAAGGTAATGGTTGATATCGTCAAGAAAGGAACCAAAAGAGTCATCCTCAATCCAGGTAGTGAGTCAAAAGAGATCATCAGAATGCTTAAAATGAACAAGATAGATTTTACAATGACCTGCAGCATCAAAGAGATTGGCGCTGACCCTGCAAAGCTTTAAAAACATGCAGTACATATAATATATGAAATATTCATGGACAAGAGTTCTAGACGTCTTAGGCCCAAAAGAAGGTTAAGGATACTGCTTGTTCTTCTCTTAATTGTTGCTATCATGGTCTCATTTTACAAGAGTATCTTCATCTTTTCGCTGATCCTGGTGGTAGCAAGCCTTCTGCAATTCTTGACCTATAGCGCAGGTTTCAAATATAATCTTGGGCATGTATTTTTTTTATCTATAATTGCCGCGCGGGAGCTTGGGCTTTTTGAGGGATTTGCGCTGATTATCCTGGCAGGATTTGTCCCCAAGATGCTGAAAAATGATATTGACCTGAAATCAATATCTCAGATTCCTATAGAAATGTTCCTTGTATTCCTGTCGACCGCAGTGATACTGCCGCTCCCTTTGATGGGAACAATACTATCAATGATCAATTATTCTCTGATGTATCTTGCTGCAAAATTTTCAGGAGAATCAATCGCTGAGATAATAACAGAGACAGCGCTTCCATTCTTCATGAATCTTATCTATTTCCTGTCAATGTCTGGACCGATTGTCTCGATAATTTCTAAATTTATAGCAATTTAAGATTTCTTGTTATCTCGTCTATTTTTTCATCCTCATCAGGGCCTATTGCCATACATGTTTCAGTGCCAGGAGCTACAACAGTCTTTCCTGCATCAGTGATGAGTGCAGTTGTTAGGCCGGCGTCCTTTGCCAGCTGCAAATATTTGTAAAGCTCTTTCTTGTCATCAACTTTCACTACTATCTTTCCCATTCCATCTGAGCGCCATTCTTTCACAATGTCTTTGTCGCTTCTCAGGACTGCTTCTACTGATGCATGCGCTGCCTGAGCCGCAAGCTTGCCTTTCGGAAGCTTCAGATCGGCGCGGATTAGGATTAGTTGTTTCATATGCCTTTTATGTTAGAATTCATAAGTATTTATAATTATCTCTGAAAGATTACAGTCTGGTTTCTTCTATCAATTTTAACCATCTGCTTGCATTTTTTATTTTCCATTACATTTATATGTATAAAAACCCTATATAATACTATGAGAGAGCTTGAGATTGCAGCTAAAGGGGAGCATTATCACAGAAGAGAAAAAATACGCAAAAAACTTTTAATTGTAATCAGCTTGGCAATTATTGGAATCCTTGTGTTCACTATACTCACAAAGAATATTTTTTTTCTGTTCATTTTTCTGACGCTTCTCTCAACAGTAATCAATTACCAGACAAACCTGATGACTATAAGGCTTTCCACTGCTCCTGAAGTTTTCTCCAGCCTCCTTATTACTAGGGTAATCGGACTGAATGCTGCTATTATCATGCTTTTCATCCCGACCTTATTTGTCGAGATATATACAGGCAGGCTTGATAAGGATACGCTGATTTTTCTGGTCCTGACCGGGGTTATCAACATAATAATGTCATTTGTCCCAGGCGTTGGATTTGTCGTGATGGGAATGCTTCTTATAACTTTGAGGTTTGTATCTGGTCTCCTTATAAACATGGCTCTAGGTATCTCTCCCCAAGAGATATTATTCGAACATATCTTAGGGTATGTTTCAAATGTCATCATGTTTTTGGCATTCGGTAGTTTTTTGATAGGAGTTTTTTCTTAAGACCCTAAAATAATAGTAATCTGGGCGAGAGACACACTTAAGTGTTTTTATTGCCCACACATTCAGTTCTTCTGGAGAATTCAGGGCACTATCGGTTCCGTCTGCTTCCAGAGTACTTTTCGAAATAGACGGATTATTCTTTTATGCATGTATAGCGCTTTAAATGTGTGCAATAGCGAACCGACCGAACCGATGGTGTTGGTGAGCGTTTGACATGCAAAATCTATCAAAAAACAATCGCAAACTATTAAAACAATCAATATTACATAAGGATTTATGTTACAGTCGCTAACCTATAGAAGGCTGATAAACCAGCATATGAAAATACTAAAGGATTTGCAGTATAAGTCTGGGCTATTTGCCGCAGCAAAGCCTACTGTCACAACAGGGTATGATAAGAGCTGGCTCAGGGACAATTTCTATGAATGCCTGGCATTTGAAGTACTTGGAGATTGGGACACAGTCGAGAAGACCTATAATGCAATACTTGAGGTGTTCTTGAAACACGAGTATAAAATTGATTTAGCTATCAAAAAAAAACCTAAATTATCCTATGAATATATCCATGCCAGATATCATCCTGAGACATTTGATGAATTCTGGGAAGAATGGGGAAATAAACAGAATGATAATATCGGTGCAGTTCTCTTCAGGATCGGTGAACTCGAGCATCATCATAAAAGGATAATCCTCAGGAATGCGAACCATGTTAGGATAATAAACAAGCTGATAAAATATCTTGAGTCTATTGAATATTGGCATGATTTTGATAGTGGAATGTGGGAAGAAGATGAAGAGGTGCATGCATCTTCTGTAGGTGCATGCGTTGCAGGCCTTAAATCGATTAGCAGGCTACCTAAAATAGAAGTCCCTGATCATATGATAGAAGAAGGCCAAAAGACTCTTAATTTCCTTTTGCCCAGGGAAAGCAAGAAAAAATTTGTTGATCTTGCACTTCTTTCACTGATATATCCATACCAGATAGTAAATGACAAGCAGCGAAATGAAATTCTTGTGAATGTCGAATACCTTCTCTTGAAGAGCAGAGGGGTCATCAGGTATAAGAATGACCATTATTACAACAAGAACCCTGACAAATATAGCGAAGAGGCGGAGTGGTGCTTCGGCCTTTCGTGGCTAGCCATTATCTATGAGCAGATGGGAAATAAGAAAAAAGCCAAGGCCTTCATTGACAAGATGCTCAAGGTAGATACACGTGAAGGGATCCCAGAACTGTATTTCTCCAATTCTCCTGAGCACAACGAGAACACTCCTCTTGGCTGGGCAGAGTCACTGTTCGTTGTTGCGCTGCATGAGATGAACGGGAAATTCATGAAATAGATTTTATTAGGGATCTTTTAAAATAATAATGTGTCATATTTATATTTAACTTGTATTTTGTGCTGGAAATGATCGATGTGCAAGATTCACTATATATGGCGTATGCAGTAAATCTGGAAAAACTTGAAGTTAGAGATCCAAGAGCAAAAAAGTTCATGGATTTGCATTATGGGCCTGAAAATGCAATCAGTCCGCTGCCCAAGAAACAGGATTACGGGCTATTGAAGACAATTTGGGATGTGGCAATTGATGATCAATATAGTACGAGGAGCAGATTACCAACAGTAATTGAACTTCAGAGTGAAGGAATAATTGATTTAGGTTTCCTTATGTTCTATTATGGACAAGAACCATCATACCGGCCTTATCCAAATAATCCTGGGTTAAAGAAATTTGAGGTCCCCTATCCGATTGATCAGCATAAAAAACTGATACCTGCTGGAGATGATTTTTTTGTGCATGTCCTTGCCTTAAATGGCAGGTACGTCCCTCCAGAAACAACGTATGAAGAAATAGCAATCAAAATTGAGTTTATGGCAAGGAGACTTCGAATGTACGATCAATTCAACGAAAGGATAAGTGAAAGTAGATTATGGTTTTGTGAAGTCCCTGCATATCAAGTTGAGCATGCATTGGTATTTATTAGAGAATCCTTTCATTATTTGCCAGATTTATCAACTTCGCTAATATAAACTATTTTTAGTTAACATTATAAATTCTCGAATAAAACATTTTCATGTGCCCCTGTAGTGTAGGCTGGATAGCACGTAAGATTGCGGCAACCGTAAGCGTCAGTTGGCGCCGGCGAGGGTATCATAATTGTACTCACTGCGAAAATCTTGCTGCCGGGGTTCAAATCCTCGCTGGGGCGTTTATTATGCTGAAAAGACGGTGCCAAAACTAAGGATTTCAGTCCATATGCTGGAAAATTACAATGTGATTTTCGGCATCCTGAAAATGCTATTGCATTTTCATGAGATACGGCACCATCTTTTGGCATGCTAAAAATTCTGCATTAAAGAAAGGCGGCGTAGATACCCCGCACTTCAGTGTGGGGAGTAGCCGCCTTTCGCAGAATTTTTATTTTGGCGAATAATGTTTATTTTGGTTACTTTTGTGATTATTTCCTTTCAGCATAACCATGAGTTTCTGGATAGCTGCTTTAATTTCTTTGATTAATGGTTCAGCCTCTTTGGAATTGAGGTCTCCGCCATAATAATTAACTGAATTACGTATTTTCCTGAACTGATCAAACCGAACCGCGAGATTTGAATCCTTCAGGATTTCTTGGATAAAAGGAGTATATGCCTCGTGATTGTATATCTTCAGGCCGCTCTTTATTGCTGCAGCCTCCAATAGTTCCCTCAGTGAATCATAAGCAAGAGTGAGTTTAGAGGATGCTGTGATATCGCTTAACTCCAGCTGGTCGCTACTTAGCCTTTTCTTTTCAGAAGTCCTGATTAGCGCGTCAATCAGATCTAGATCAGGTTTGACTACTTTCACAAGATTTTTTTTTCGGAAATATTCAAGATCCACTTTTATATCCTCCCTGAGATTACAACACCGTTGATTATATTCCTGTAAATATCCTTAGGGATAGCATCCCAGTTATCATACCTCAGAAGATGTATTTTTCGTTTCAGCTGCTTTTCATGGTTGCTTATATCTAATTCTTTGTCAGAGCGGGATACAACCACCACATCTATATCAGAATCTTGTCTTGTCTCACATTTTGACAACGAGCCGAACAAGATGATTACCGGGTCTATCATGCTTTTTTCCAGGTGTTCTTTTAACGCAACTAACTTATGGAGCCAGTATATTTGCGACAGCTTAAGAAATACCCAGGAATCCCTATTGGCAGAATAATAGATGTATTGTTTGTCCGTTTCCTTAATTAGTAATTTTTCTTTCCATAGCAGATCGAGCTGTTTTGATGCAGTCGGCGGGGATATATTAGCAATCTTTGCATATTCCCTAACACTAATCCTCCTATAATTATCTTCAATGAAGAAAGATAAGTTGTTAAGTATTTTTAACATATGTTAAATATATTTAACAGTTGTTAATAAATCTTTCTATTCTGTAAGGAACAGAAATATCACATAAATGATCTGGCATAAGATAGTAAGGACTGGCACAGAAAGAGCATTTCTTGCAAACCAATTTAATCAAGGGACCAAATTACAAAAAAAAATAAAATTTATTCACTTCATCGCCTCTTTAAGCTTCTCTTCAAACTCCATCCAGCCGGCCTTGTCCATCATCTTCTTTTCCCAATTCTTGCTGGCTGCCTCCACTGCAATCTTCGCGACTTTATTCATCTTCGCGCCTTTTGTTTTTTCGAGTTCAGCTTTCATCTTCTCCATCATGAGCTCAGACCAGGCATCATCAGCAAGCTGCATCATCATAATGCCCATGCTCATCTCATGTGAATGCTCATGGCTGTGCTCATCTTCGCAGCATCCATGTTCATTATTTCCGCTTTCGCAATCTCCACCGCAGCAATCTCCCATATTTCATCACTCCTTGTTTTTTTATCCTCATTTCAAATTGATAAATGAGAAAGGTTTGTATTTAGTCAGGGCGCTTATATAATTATAGTTTAATTGAGAAGTATAAGAATGCAGATAAAACTCTTCGATGCATAATTATAATGATGATAAAGGTATTCAGCTACTCAGATCTGCATATTTGAGATGGAGAGAAATGTCTGGAACTGACTCCATTCCGAGCCCTTTTATGAATAATAAAAGATTAAGCACTTAGTCCTTGTTAATCATTTAACAAAATATTTATAAACTAATTATGCAAACAAATTGAGTAGAAAAAACACATGACAAACCACAATCTGGTTCTTGCACAAAGGTGCACTTTCTGACAATGCAAATCTCTATCTTCTTTAAGGACAAAGAGGGTTGATACTAAGCTATGGAATCAAAATTAATCTCAAGATATTTCACAGTGTCGGGGCGCAAGTGGCTTATCTTTATACTGAGCTTTTGGGCGCTGTCATATTTTATCAATATCTGGCCTGTCGTGTTTTTAGTCGGGCTGTGTGCACTTAACGCAACTCTTCTTATCTATGACAGATATGTTGATCTTCCGATAGATATTGAACTCTCAACTTTTTCTGCAATAATCATGGCACTAAAATTCGGGCTTGTATGGGGGATTGCTGCCGGCCTTCTCACAAAGATGACAGCCATTATCTCAAACAGGGACTTTAACAAAAATAGCCTGATATCACTTGCGAGCTATGCTCTTGCAGCTGTCCTTGCAAACCTTTTCAGAGGCCTTCCACTTGTGTATCTCGGATTAATTGTGACTGTGCTTGTGAATGTCTTTAGCTTTGCAGTCATGAAATTTGTCCTGCTTGCGTCTGAGTATGAGATAATTTCTTATTCCATATCTAACATCATGTTCAATGTCGTGGTGTTTGTCGGCTTTGCGGATTTGATATTCAGATTATTGCCTTTTGCTCTCTGAAAGCCTTTATCAGAGTTTAAAATATCATTTTCCACTAGTCTAGAGCGAAGTTAACATTAATGGCTCATCTCCCAATTTAGGATAACCTCCTTAGTGAATTTTGGTAGATTTTCAGGGTAAAATATTCTA
>JBDRQT010000068.1:0-26634 GCA_043826135.1 archaeon | reverse complement strand
ACTATTCATTAACTCTCTTGAAATAATCTCTTATCGTATCCTTGTACTCTTCAGGAAGCTTCTCATCGTACACTTCCTGAGCAGCTCCGGCTACTTCCTCAGGATAATGCCCTCCAAAATCATTTTTTTCAGGAGCTGAGACATCATTCACATCGAGTTCTGTATTGAAGGTATCTATGGAAATGTTCATATCCTTATTGCCTAAAGTCGCAAATTTTGCATTATCAAGCTTTTCCCTGTCAATAACTTCATCTCTTTTATCAAAGATATCTTTCATCTTTCCGTCAAGATTCTTGTAGATACCTGAATTAAGTACCCTTACCTTGATATCAAGAATATCAAATCCAATTGAGGAGAGATATAGCACTGAAAAAAGCATGATGCACACTGCAAATATCTTGAATGTGAGTCTCTTTGGATTGAGATACGCATTGACATCCACTTTCTCCATGAGTTTAAGTGTCTCTTGGTGAAGGTTGTCAACTACCCTATTGTGGCTGTCCTGATGATCGTAGCTTGTCCTCAGCCTTTCCTTCAGATTTGGATATTCCTGTTCAAGAACCCTTATCCTGTTCTGCCTAAGTTTATGATAGAAGCTTCTTATGAAAAAAATCAATGCTGCAACTATTGCTATTTGATAACTAACTCTCCAGAAATATGCCACAAAATAGAATATGCTGAAGGCTGCGAGAGCAGTCAGGAAAGCATCGAAGAAATTCAACACTAATGAAGTTATCAATAGTTCATTATAAACATTCTTTACGTCTATCATTCATAGCGCCTGCATCTGGATATATTCAAGCTGCTTGCATCATTGCATATCTTAACTGCATCCGAAAGTGTCTTTTGGTATGACTCATTTAAGCTAATATATTGAAGGTTATAAGCATCAATCTGAGACTCCAGATTATCGATCTCTATCTTTGCGGAGGCAATCTCTTTCTGCTTTGAGGAAATTTCTTTTTCAAGGCTCGACTTTTCATCCTCAAGATTTTCTTTTTCTTTTCTGACATCTGTAAACAGTCCCGTTAGGTTCTGCTCTCTGAGTAGCTGCAATGACAATGCTTCCTGAAGCCTGGTCATATTTACCTGGAGCCCAGATATCAGGCCATCCCTGATAATAATATCTTGGTTTTTTTCCCTCAGGTCATCATTAATTCTTGTAAGTGATCCCTGATAAACGATAATTGATGCTGCAAAGAATACTATGCTGACAATTAGCAGGAAGAACAGAACAAGGGTCGTTGATTTTTTTATTGTTGCCATACTAGTACTCTCCTGAGGCCTTTATCATCTGCAGCCTTCTGATGAAAATTTCTAACAGGTAAACGAGCAGTGCTCCCAGCACAAAATACCATGATAAATTTTCTTCCTTGATAGTCTCAACTTTTGATGCTGACTGGATATTTTCTGCGATATTCTCATCCAAATCCAGGATCTTTCCTCCTGTTATTGCAAGCGCCGACTCAAATTCTCCTGACATACCAATATGAAGATATTCCTTTTTATAGTTTACTGCCGCCCTTTCATCTAAAATGCCTACGATTCCTGTTCTATTGGGATAGAAATTCATAGTGTATAGGTTCTTTCCTGTGGGATATAGATTCCACTCAGGAAGTTCTTTTGATTTTACTGAAATCACAGAATTTTCCCCGAGTCTTAGTTCTGGAATATCAATCACCATATCATTCTTGCGCTCCGGGTTTTCGACAAGCCAGTTGAGTGTTCTTATAAGAACCTGAGAATTTTCTCCTTTCATCATGTCCGGATTCCAGATACTGCCGTCATCTGAGGTGAGAGCAGCCACCCTGCCAAGCCCGTAATTCCAGATAGAGAGAACTGGATCTCCTGTTGAAGTTGTAAGGAGCATCCGTGCATTTGATTTGGGATAAACTGAGTTATATCCATATAATTTTCCAAGATTATCAAGGTTTTTTGTTATGAAATGATTAGAATCATATACAAAAGTTGTGAGATCAGTGCTGGGGTTGTCATTTGGATCTCCAAAATACAGCTTGATCCTCTGGGTCTCATCAGTCCTGAAATATTCCCCTCCCCCGTATGCTTTCACCAGAATCAGGAAATTTTCATCTGCGCTCTCACCAACTCCGATGATAAATGTCTTGATACCGTCATCCTTTGCTTTTTTCACAAATTCAAGAGTCATCGCTTGGTCCTGTGGAACTATTTTTCCATCAGTGATGATAACTATATTCCTGCTTCCTCTGCTTAGGCGAAGCGCTTCATGCGCTTTCTCATATGCAAACCTGATTTCGGAAAAGCCCTGCGGTTTCAGAAGCGCTATCTCATTTACTAATTGACCTCTTTTTGGACCTAATTCTGATAATCCTGAAAGTGTGTTCAGGTAATAATTAGCTTCGATAAACCCGACAATATTTTGGCTGCTGATGCTCTTTACTACATCAATCGCCAGAGCTTTTTGCACATCAAATTTAGTGACGCCGCTGTCCAAGGTCTCGCTTCCGGAGGCCCCGGTATCCATCAGGATTACCAGGCTTACAATATCTTTCTTTTTCTTGGCTTTTCCAATATCCACGGGAAGCATGCTTGTGATAAGTGACTTGTTGTACTCTCCCCAGTCATATGAATCCTTTCCACCAATAACAAAAAGCCCGTTCTCATCATTCACATATTTTTCCAGTTCATCAAAATATGGGTCAATATTATCCTTAGGTAAATTATTCAAGATTATTGAATGATATTTGTCGAGAGGCCTGTCTAGATTGGATGCTAAGTCTACCTCATAAAAATCATTATATAATTCATACAATTGGCTTTTTGAATTTGTCACAAAAAGTATTTTAGGCCTGTCCAAAACAGTTATTACTTTGTAAAAATCATTATTTTCACTGAAAAAATCCTCTTTCTCAAGGACTGCCCTGAGTACATGTGTTCCCCCTGAAAATTTTTTCTTGAGAACTATTGGCCTATCGTATTCTCCAGAATATTCAAGCACATCATCAATATATGCCTTGACCCTTAATACACCTGACCCAACAGAATTGACATTTACTATGAAATTATTATCAACATCTGACACTACCTTATCAGGACCTTCAATATAGATGGCTGCATCATGTTCTCTAGGCTCAAGATTTAGTCCAAAAAGATGAGAGTTAATGGTTGATGCAAATACTGAAACATCTTTAAGATCTGCTCCGAAATTGTTCTGGCCGTCGCTCACAACCAATATATTTTGACTTGGCTCAAGGCTGCTAAGTATCTGGTTGCCCAGATCTGAATAATCTTTCATATCAAGCTCTTTTATTTCGACAGGAATATCTAATGCCTGCAACTCACGCACGTGTTCTGTATCATAGAGCTGCATGGAATCAGATTTATCTATAAGAATCTTTAATTTTGTAAGGTTTCCGGTTGCATCCCTATGCTGAATTGTGGGGCTGGACAAAGATATCAAAATAAGCAAAAAAAACAAAGTCCTTGTGAGCACAATAAATCTCTTTCTTCCTTTGCTTCTGAAAAGCCTATCATCGTCATTCATATATTTTTTCCGTATGAGCCAAATCAGAGCAATAAATATTGGAATAATCAAAAACAGATAGATTGGCTCAGTGAGAACAATTTCTCCAAACTTCATAATTCTCCCCTCTTTTTAAGAAGATATATTTCCAGGAATCCGAGTAATAAAATAATCAATGTAAGTATTGGTGCCAAAGGAACTTTTTGCTTGACTTTAATCTCACGAGCCTGCGACGCCAGACCATTATCTGAATCAATTCCATGATTGATATCTGACTCCATTGCGTTTAGCAGATTTACAGCAATCTCTTTATCTGCAGTCTTATATATTCCAGTTTGGTCTGTCGAGACGTATTGCTTAATCTTTTCCCCACCTGGGGACTTTATTTCGCTACTGTAGATAATATCACCGATCTTTAAGTTAAGTTCTTTATAGTCAGCTCGATCACTTAGCAAGCTTGCAGCGTAAATCCAAAATAAGGGATACTGTGTGCTTAGCCTGAAAGAATTTTCTTGGTCAAAAATTCCATAGAACAAGACTTTTCCCTTCCCATAGCCAGTGTATGTTATGACAGGGCTGCTTTCTTTATCATTTGCGACTGCCAGGATGATGCTGTCATTTTTTTTCCTGGCTTCAAAGTACATGGAGCTCTGACCAAAATTAATATCAGCTATCCTGCCTGTTGCGACATTCAGAATTGTGGCGTCCTGTTTTTTTTGCTTGATAAGTTCAATAGGCAGCAGGTCTCCAAGCTTTCCCAAATCTATATTATCCTGGGCTGCAATTATCAGAACTGCACCGTCAAATACGGCTTTTCTTATCTCATCCATTGTGCCGGGAAGGATTGTACCATAATCCACATCATCAAGCACATACAAGGTCTCTTTATCGGGATTAATTATTGGGGGGGATGCTTTTTTTATATCCAGCTCCTTATTAGAAGACAATGCAGAAATCAAATTTGTTTTTTTGGAGCTGCTGATATACAGCACTTTTTTATCGCCGGATTTTGGAGTCATAATGTAGAGAGCATCATCCACTGACAGGTCGTCGCCTGTCTCGATCTCTATTTTATTTAAACCATCTGTCAGGTTAGCTGAAAACTGTGCAATACTATGCGGCGCCATCTCAAAATTCTGCCCTGTTCTTTTTACAATGAAGGACGCCGGCTTGTCTGCAAAATTCCTGACATCAATAGTAATATCTTGTCCTGTTATAGAATAACTAATTATTCCGATATTGCTAAGGTAACCATCTCTCGGACTTATGAGGTTTACCTTCAATCCCTTGGCTTCGAGCAATTTTTTTGCTATGGCAATATCCTTTCCATTAGTATCAATAAAATCGCTTATGACAACAACATCTGCAGCCGAAGATATGTCGGATGCGACCATCATTGCATCCCAAATATTGCTGAGAGATTCTCTTGGTTTGATTGTACCTAGAATCCTCAGCGCATTAATAACGTTCGTCTGTTTCGCAAGTATTTCAGCCTGATTTCCAATAAGTATTATTGTACTAGTGGCACCAAGATTTTTTTTGGCAATATCAATAGTATCCTTGAATACACCTCCTGCCTGTGAACTTGCAGATGCATCAATCAAGATTATTGATTCCCTGTCAAATTTTGTGAAATACAGCTCGGTTGCAAGTCCTGCCGCACTGAGGCAAAGCAGACCAATGATAAATAGCTGGATAAAAAACAAGTAATCTTTCACAAATCTTCTGAAAAAAGAAGCAATGCTTTTCCTTTTCTTGCCTGATTCAAGAAATATTAAGCTGGGCATTATTTTTCTTATCGGTTTTGGCTTCATAAGATAAAGAAGGATAAGGAATATTATTGACAAAAAACTGAAAAGTCCGATTTTATTCGTGATAAAAAACTCAGGCCCCATCCATCTTGTTAATGAGAGCGGAGTTTATATAGGTTACGCATCAGAGTAATAGTTCAGTGATCTGAAGTTCTCGTGCAAACAACAGCATCGGATTCGTATCTAAGGAAATCATTTAATATCGACATTGCCCGGATGGCGCATCCCCTTTGTCGAGACAATTCTTTACATTTAAGATACGAATCTTATTGGTGCTACTGTTGTTTACACTTCACTTGACTGAACTATTACGCATCAGATCAATTCAAATCAAACTGAAGTCTTCGCCAGATTTATATAAAAGATGCAATCATTCATATTTATGAATTTTAAAAAAATATTCCGGCCAACTCCAAAAATAATGTTTTTAGCAATAATTATATTCGTTCTATTGCCCCTTTTTCCGCATAAGATATTCATGCTGTGCGATTCAAAGCCAGGGCAGATAGGAGGCTGCGGTCCTGAAAAAGAATATCTCTCCCTCGCCGCTGCAATTGGAATAGGATTCAAAGATGTATCTCTTAATTTTCTTACATTGCTTGGCATTCCACTGAGCTATCTATTTTCAGTCCTTATCCTATCAATAAAATTTCCAGACAGAGATTTTTTTGCAGCAACTAACGGAAAAATAATAATATCAACTATAGGTTGGATGTCTGTTGTGTTTTTGTACATGCATTATTTGTCAGGTGTTTATGGCGGTACAAGTAATTTCCCTCCAGTCCTATCCATTCTGTTTGATGCATCTGAATTTTTAGGTATTATCCTTTTGCCTTTCACGTTCATGACATTCTATTTGCTTTATCCTGGAACAGTGCTTTTGCTTACGCTAGCCGGAAGATTCACTGGTATACCTATGGATTTCACAAGAGGATTTGGGTTTCATCCTAGCTCGCTGTCAGCTGTCGGCGCAGCTATAGTAGTTCCTATTCTTTTATTTGAATGGTACTACTTTGCTTGCCTGATAATTACCGCATTCAAAAAAAGGATTAAATGATCGGCTCTTTATCTCTGAAAACCTTGAATCCCTTAACAAGATGCGTTCTTTTTTGCACAGTGTTGTAGAGTTTTTCAAGTTCAGAAGGAGTCATATCGATTATACCTGATGAAGTTTTTCCCCTCCAGCATATTGAGATTGATTCCTGTTTTGGGTTAAGAAAATCTTCATTCACTAGCACTTCTTTTATTTCCCCGCCAGACTCAAGCCTGACAACCCCATCAGGATTCTGCTTTTTGACCTTAATCTTCATGACGAATCACCCCGTATCTACTATAGAATAGTTTCGCAATTATAAATCTTAGGTAAGAAGAATAAAAAATAAATTATGGATATAACGAATTTATGTCAACTGGCGCTGCTGGAGGAGTAAAAAGGCTGCTGTCAACTGTTCTTGCGACGCTTAGCGCTTTCATTTCTGTGTTTGATGTAACCATCTCTAGCATTATGCCATCTGTTGTGTAGCACATTGACACTTTTGAATTGTCTGATGTAATTTCGTATCTGTTGCCTGATTCACCAGCTATATTACAAGTACCTGTATAAACTACAGTCGCCTTGCCGTCTTCGACATCTGATTCAATTTTGCTGGAGTCAGAATTCTCGATATCCATCTTATAGCATTGCCAGCCCTCTTCCATATTATTGCACACAAAATATTTTTCATTATCAAAGATAGTCCTTACTTCTCCCTGAGGTGTCTGGGTGACTGTGACAAATCTTGGCAGATCATATACCATCTTCATATTTTGCGTGGATTCCTGCGCAGTGATCGCATATTCTGCAGTGTATTTTGTAAGCCTTGACATAAGCACTTGCTTAAGATCTTGCCCCAACACTTCCCTATCAGTGGGTGTTCCAGGCTGAACAATATCTTCTCCTGGCGCTTCAGGCTGCGTCGGTGTCTCCACATTATCAGAAGATGTTTCCGGAGCCTTGCAGGCTGCAACTAATAATGTAAGTACAAAAATCGCTAAAAATGCTTTTAGATTTAATTTCATATTCATCACCAATGTTGGAAAATCACTTCTGCTTATTAAAGTTTTCAGATTAACTGAAATTGTGCAGATTTCGAAGAAGTGTTTTTCTTGATGCAGATGTCATAAAAATTCACTTATAATTGTACAAATTCAGTTTTTAGTTGCTTGAGCGATGTAAGTGACACAACTTTTCTAAACCCATATTTTTTAACAACTGTCTTGACCCAAGCATAATAATCATCAATATCTTTGCTTCTCAATTTTATGATTAATTCACATTCTCCTGTGCAAATATCGACGCTTTCAACATTTGCGTGGCCGGCCAATTGTTTTGCGATTCCCTCAGGCTCACCATAATCTTTTTCGCCTAGATTAATAAGGATGTAAGTGCAGTGCCCCTGGTCAATCTTCTTATAATCAAAAACTGCCTTGTATGCTCTTATTTTTTCATCTTTTTCTAATTTTTTTATGTTGTAATGTAATGTTGTGGATGGCTCTTTGAGTTTTTTTGCAATTCTTGCTATCTGAGGTGTGCAATATCCGCTTTTGAACATATCAATCAGTTTTGGTGCAATGTCTTTCATATTATTGAATGATATTCAATTATATATAAATATTTTGGTGACTATCCGAATATTATTCAATTAAATATATTATGGATGCTGTCCAAGTATTTGTCATGACAGAGCTTAAACTTACCGAAGGAGCGAGAAAGTTCTTCAGTAACCCTTCTCCTTCATATGTCAGCAGGCACGTGGCTGCAGAAGAGCTTCTTGACTTGAGCCTAGGGGTGCTTGATCCAGAGAACCCAGTTAGCAGATACAATGACCCTAGTCTAACAAGACTGAAGGAGGCTATCAGCGGAGTTTTTCAGATAATTCCAGATCAAGTATGTCTAGGCGCTGGAATAGATACAATGCTTGAATCCATTCCGCAATTATTTGAAGGTGGCATAATTATCACAGACCCTGATTTTCCTAGATTTGCCGAAGTTGGAATAAGATATGATCGAAAGATACATACTATGCAAAGAAACTCAGCTAGCGGCTTCGCGTTTGATGATCCAATAATTGGAAAGATTCTGCAAAATATGGAAAGCGATCAAAAAATTGTGATGCTTTCAACTCCCAACAATCCTACAGGACAACTGATACCACTAGATTACTTGCATAAGTTATCTGAAAGAGCGGATCAGGGTCATTTGCTTGCTCTTGATTTGGCGTATGGTGAATTTGCAGGGCTCAGCTACGTGCAAGAGGTAGTTAATATCGCGTCTAACTCAAGAAACACAATTGCCCTCCTAACTTTTTCAAAGGCAAGAGGAATTGCAGGAATTGCTAGAGTTGGATATGGCATTTCGAACCCAAGCATATCTGATGCAATTGAAAAATGGCGGCTGCCCTTTATTGTAAGCGGAGAAGCTGAGGCGATTGGTTCAATTACAAATGGTAACCTGGATGCAATAATATCAGAAGTGGATGAAAAGAGAATATTCATTGAACAGATTGTTGCAGCAAATCCAAGCGTAGACATGATCTACAATGGAAAAACCAATACTATCTTAGTAAAAGGAATTGATTTTGATGTTAGTGATTACCTATTAAGTATAGGCATAAAGACATCTCCACACCCATGGATACATGATATCGATGGCACAAGCCTTGGATACACCAGAGTTACACTAGGAAATTGGGATGCTGTCAATTGTTTGGGAGATGCGCTCCAACAACTATAATTTTTCCTTTTTTATTTTATGTATAAATCCTATTCTTTGCATAAATCAAAAACTCTGCAAACAAAAAGTTATCTATTACTACCTCTAACGCAACCACTAGATTGAAGCGACGAACTTCATCTTACAGATAAAACAGTGGGAATCTCATTAGGATATCTTAATAGAATTCACGAAAATGCAAATGTGTTTATTACCAGTAAACAAACGTAGAACAGCACTAAAATTACACCCTCAAGCCTCGTGATGGACTCTTCTCTGTATTTATAGCCTTTTATTATGAATGCAAGAGTCAGGACATGTATCGCTATCATCCATACTAAATCAAAATAAAATATCTTTGGAGGGATTGAAAAAGGCCCAAGCATGATAAATATGCCAAGAGTCACCAGCAGCGTAAATATGTTTGATCCAAAAGTCTCTGTAATTGCAACATCCTGATAACCTTTCAGTGTTCCCTGCAGGGCTGCAACTACGTTAGGAACTTCTGTTCCAATAGCTCCTATCACAACTCCAATAAGCATATCCGACCAATGAAGAAAACCGCTCAAATCTACAAGAGATTGCGCAAAATAATAAGACCCTACAACCAAAAAAATCTCGCCCAGTACGAAAGCTTTCATGGACGGCTTAATCTTCCAGAAACTGCCCTGCTCTCCTATGAGCTTAAGATTGACTTTAAGCTCTTCAATCCTCAGCTCCCTGTTCTTGATAGACCGGGCTTTTTCCATATACCAAACATTAAGGATATATGGGATGAACAGAAGAAGTAGTACTGCCCCTTCTGACCTTGTATAAGTCAGATCAGATCCAAAAACCATAACTATCACTGCAATAGTGATCAGGTATATGCCGTCCCTAATCACAATGCCTTTATCAACCTTTATAGGTTTTATAGCTGCGCATATCCCGACTGTCAGGCCAATATTAATTATGACAGAACCGACAATGACACCAAGACCGATATCCTGATGCCCAAGAAGATAACTGTAGACAGCGCTAAAGATTTCCGGCAGGCTCAAAGTGAATGAAACCAGTAATGTTGTAACGGCGATATAGCTTGTGCCAAGCTTCTGTGCGACAGGAATGAGGCTGTCAGTCACCCAATCAGAACCCTTCCATATCATCATTATAGATAAGAACAGGATTACGATGACAACTATTAGTGGCAGCATAGTGCAGTATAGTAAAATAGGGCTTTATTAATATTTTCATTTTGTTATTTGCTTCCTTTCATAATCAGGTTATTTTAAATGGGAATGGCCTTTGTCTTCTATGCACAGAAGACAATATTAACAGTCCTTTTCGATAGATATAGACAATCCAAATAAATTGAATAAGTCATTGCTGGACTTCTTCATCCAACAAAACTACGCCATCTGTTATTAAACTAAATGACCCTGTTGGATCATTGTAATCATACGATTCATAAAGTGTAAACTCTGAAAAGGGGGAATAATCAACCTCAAATCCTATTGGAGAGGTATACTCTTTTCGGGCTAAAGGGTCACACAATGAAGAAGGACTCATAATCATAATGCTCCCATTATTATTGCCAGTATAATCGCTCAGATACTTTGCGAGTCGAAAATATCCCTCAAGAGAGGGATACCCTTCATTTGTATGATTATTGCCAACATAGACCAACACTTTCGCATGAGGATACTTGCTGAAAATATCCTCATTAAGGTAATCAAACATGGCATTATCCCTATCTATTCCATTTTCGACAGGATTTATTAGAACTAGTTCTAAACCTGCTTCAGTAGCCTTGTCAATCATGTATTCTAAGGCTGGAAATCCGAGCGAATCCCTCTTTCCATTTGCATAATCAGAAATCATATCTTTACTATTACGATCGATTTCAATGGCCAGATATGCAAGTCCTGCTTTCTCCTTAAGCTGCTTCAAAGAATCTGCTACAAAATATTTATCAGCCAGATTAAAGTGATTTTCTCCCACTGTTAAAGTTTGGTTTTTTTGCATCATTTCAACAAGGAAGTCAAGACCAGGCTTTTCATGCTCCGCGATATATCTTTTCATAGTCTTAAGCTGCTGAGTAGTATAATGGCAAGAAGGCACTGCCTGCGTTTCATCAGAAGTTGCTATAGTTTGTGAAGGGCGACAACCCATCATTAACCCTGATAATAGAGATATAACTAAAATAGAATTTAAGGTATGTACAACTTTAAATAACATAATTGATGATTATTTTCCTGTATTTATAAAGTTAAGTATTTTCACTACTATATAATAGTATAAAATATGATATAGACAAAATATGGTTTATTTAATGAAAATCAAACAAGAAAAAATTCGCCGCGTTCAATTTCACTAGCGTTCGTTGCATCAAGCAAGCTTGATACATCTCCAAACATGAATGTTGGAGATTTCTGCTTGTTTGATTTAATAAAATGAAAATGTCTAAAAATTCACAATCCCTACAGCTGGGCTGAAATGGTATTTTTGCTTTGCACCGACATTTTCAAACACTTAAAAATCATATTGAATTTTTGGTGTGCTCAAAAATCGATATTTTTGACATATTATCTTTTGTATTGATATCGCAGCAGAACTACGGGGTATTAGACCAAAAAAATAATAAATAATCTGCTATCGCACATGACTAAAATATGTAAAAAATAAACTTATAATCTTTTAATAAAATCTTAGTTTTTTATGCCGATTTGTTATTCCGGAGATTATTCTGACTTTTTTTCCGGTGAGTTTTGAGAAGAACTTGATAATTTCCAGATTTGCCTTGTTATCTTCAGCTGGTGCTTTTATAGCTGCCTTGATGCGGCCATTTTCCAATAAAAGCTCATTTTTCTTTGCATTTGGCTTGACAATTATTTCAAGGGTATTATTCTTTATGAACGCATTTATATCAATCATGTTTGATTAAATTTTTCAGACGATTTATGCCGTAGTTGGTATATTCGCCTAATTTTCCATACCTTGTTTCGATTCCTGCAACGTAATTTCTTTTTGACTCTATCTCATTAAAAAAATCCCTGATTGTCTTCGCTTTTGCGCAGGTGATCACATTTCCCAGGGAATATATGGAATGCCCGTCGCTACCTCCGGTAAATCCTTTATTGTTCTCTAATACATAATCTATTGCCTTTTCATTGCTTTCCCTATTATTTCCGCCATTTATCGCTTCGAAAATATCTGCTTTGCCAAGATCAGTCTGATGTTTCTCAAACATATCTTCTACATGCGCCCTGAAAGCATATCCATACATATGAGGGATGCTTATCATACATTTATATTTTTTCTGAAAAGCCAAAATATCTTTGAGAGGGATATCTGTTTTTGACATGCGCAGGAATTTTTTCCTGTGCTCTTTAATCTCATTATCAAAAAATTTTATCATCTCGCTGCTGTCACAAAAGTAGAATAGCACATCAACACCCTCAGAAGATTTCACTTCAATTGCAGGTATGATAAAATCCTCGCTCTTTTTTTTCTTCAATGCGTCAAGCGAGCCAGATATTTCATTATGGTCAGATATCGCAACCCCAATACCCATTTTCCTTGATTTCTTCAGAATCTCGTCAACTGTAGCAGCACCATCAGAATGGGTGGAATGAAAATGCATGTCAACGCATCTATATCCTTTTCTTGCTTGAGGTTTGCCAAAAGAAATTTTTTCCATAAACCTAGCCTAATATTATTTATAATCACGCCAAATATGTTTGCATTTCTGACACAGAGAAAAGCTCTGCTTTTCGAGTTCGAAAAATGCAGTTACTTCTGCCAACATATAATTCATTTGTAATCTCTCCAAATATGCTTGCATTTTTCGCATTTCATAAACTTGGTCGCAGGTTCATCGCTCGCCCTTGTTTGAACTTCCCAATAATACGCCTTGTCATGCCCGCATTTTGGGCATTCGGCTTCTGTCAGTGGATAAACTTCGATTTCTTCAACAGCTTCAATCTCTTTTATATCTGCCCGCTCTTCCTTTAATTCAATCTTCACCTTCTTGTCTGCCATGAATCCGCATCTGCAGCCAAGCAGTGTCTTTTTTCCGTCATTTTGCGGTGTGAGGATAGAGCCGCATTTCGGACAGAACATCAATTGAACAGGCCCCCGACACTTTTATCCAGCTTCAGGAGCTTCAGGAACTCAACAAACCAAATTTTTATATTGCCCAGGAAAGGAATCCTGAAAACTGCTTTTCCAATAACCTGTTCGCTGTAGATGTCAGACTCAAAAATGCATCCGTCAGCAAAGCAGCCATTGATGGAATCAGCATTGTGATCACCTTTAGTGCGAAATATCAGTCTGCCATCTGTATCAGTTATTTTAACTATTCTGTGTATTATGGGATCTGCTTTTGAATTGGATCGTGCACCCCTAAAAACCAGGACATCACCGACCTTAATCTTATCTGGCTTAGTCCCCAGAAGCACAATGATATCTCCCTTGCTAAAGCCATTACTGAATATGAACTTATCAAACTCAGGCTTATCAATATCAAGCGATCTGTAATATTCCCCGCAAACATCCCAGAAACCATCAAAATTAGTTTTGTAACCTTCAGGGATCTGGCCACATATGACTTTCCTGTCATCAAGCCTGTGATCCATACTGCCAGAGACAACCGCAACAACAGGATGCGTTGTTCCAAGCAAAAAACCAAGACCTGGATATATCAGATATTTGATTAAAATAAAAGCAAGTACAATATTTACAATCCAGCTGAGAACCGAATCATCATCCCATATAAAATACCACACTTTCCCAAAGAGAGTCTTTGGCTTTTTCTTTTCCTTGTGCATAGACTGCGAGCAAGAGGGAAAGTATTTAAAAGTTTGGTTTTGACCTGGAAATAATAATGAGCAGGAATACAATGTAGACTAAGTTTTTAGTGCATATTTTCTAGAATATTTTCTAATTAAACTGAGGGAACCCCCGTTGACCCATGCTATTGACTAACATAACCATTTAGAAAACCATTATAAAATAACTGATATTTCCATCTAAGATGGAATTTTGCCCGGGTTGCGGAAAGAGAAGCAAGGGAATCTGCAAGGAGTGCAGGCCCCAGATTGAGATCAGATATAATGATATCATTCTCAAAGTCTGCGCAAAGTGCAAAAAAACCATGGTATCAAACAAATGGCTTCCCTTAACTATCAAAGAGGCTGCTCATAAGCTTTGTATACAGAAGATAAAAGAGACTGGTATAGAACTTGATCTAATTATTCCTGATATGAAAATTAATCCGGGGATAAAAAAAGAGTTTGAGATCCATGTGACAAAGCAAGAAAGTACTGCGATAATTTTAGGCACTATTGAAATCACGATCTGCCCAAACTGCGCAAAAGCTAAAAATGAATATCTTGAAGGGGTACTGCAGCTCAGGAACGCAAGCGATGAGGCTATTGATAAAATCAAAGAGTACTGCGATAAACACAACATTCACATAACAAAAGTTGCTAAAAACAAGAATGGTTATGACCTAAATATCTCTGATCATAGAAAAATAAAGAATTTGGGTGATTTCCTACAGAAGGCTTATGGAGGAATTATGAAAGTAAGTCCGCAACTGTTTTCAAGAGACAACCAAACGAGCAAAGACATATACCGAGTCAATGTATATTACGAGATGCCGGACTATAAGATAGGCGAGGCAATTGCTACTGGAAAAAAAGTATATCTTGTAACTGGTGTGTCAAAAGATATCTCCTGTATTGACCTTGCGTCAGGAAAAAACACGACCTTGAATCTAAAAAATAAGGAATACACTGCGCTAAGTCCGATCAAAGCAATCGTTACCAGAGTGCATCCTCATATCGAAGTCCTTGATCCTGAAAACTATCAATCTATTAGTGTGGAGAACGAGAAATCAGTATCACTAAACGAAAAAGTCAAGATAATAAAACATGAAGGGAAAATATATCTGATATAGAGTTCAGATAAGCTGCTTCATCCTATCTTTTTTATAATCTTCCAATATATCCTGAAGGAATTTTTTATCTTTTTTTCTTTGTGAGATTGCCTTGAAAATTTCGGCATCAAGCTCATTTTTTCCTATCAGGGCAAAATATTTGTTTTCAATAAGGCCATCTGGTTTTTTAATCAGTATAAAATCGGAAAGATCTATCCTTCCTGCTTTTTCAAAGAAGATTATTTTTATTTTCTCCCGGAGTTCTTCAATCACGCTTGCGCTATTGATAGACAAATCTTCAACACAAAGTAAATCTCCTTTGTAGATAGCAAGCAATTTCTGTCTATGCTGAAAATCTTCACCGAGGTTCTTTACTTTTTTTATCAGCATCATGTTTTGTGAATTCACTATAAATTCGTTTAGCTTCGATATTATCTTATCTTTCTTGGCGAGCTCTCTTCGAGAAATATCTGACTTCTCCTCAAGTGCAATTGCCCTTTTTTCCTTGAAGGAGATGATCTTTTTTGTTTCCTTTCCAATATCGATCCGCTTATTTTTAAGGTGAGAGTTTTCCTGTTTTAATATCTTTAATTCGTATTCCAATAGTTCAATCTTATTTTTTAATAATACAATCTCTCTTTCTTCCTTTGTCATCTCCTTGGTCAATTGAGGAAGACTTATCCTTTTTTGCAATGCTTCTGTGGGTTTTTTCTCAAGTTCTTCTGCTGCAGAGTGCAAATTTTTTCCTTCCACAATCACCTTGACCAGCAGCTCACTAAACATCCCATCTCTTCCGGTCTTTTCTGCAAACAATCTGACCTTTCTTATAACAGGTTCATAGAAATTATATGCATAGATAGCGCTTGCGAGAGCATCTGTCTCGTGGACATTATGCACATAGCTAAGCAGTCCTTTACCCTCAACAACTGATTTTTTTTCTGGTTTTTTTGTATCATACGATGTGAGGTGGACCTTTGCACCGGTCTTTTGAGAGAACTCCTTGATAAATGAAGGCATATCTTTTTTGTCAGTACCAACAATTATCGGCTTCCCAAATTTGTAGATATCAGCTATCAAATCAGGCAGTCCATAATTCTTTTTTGATTTTATTGAAAGGATATGAAAATTCATGTCTAGAATTGCATAGGCACTAGTAGTCCCGGGATCGATGCCGACAATGACTGGATGCATCTAGTATAGCAATGCAACTGATTTTATAAATAATATGAATGAGATTTATCCTTCTGACAGCAGATAAATTCTACAGTTACATTTATAAGTATATTAATATATCTCTTTTCCAGGGGTTGTGAGAGAATTCACTCTCAGGTGGGGCGGTAGTAAGAATCAGTACTGCAGAATTTTCTGATATTTTTTCAAAACAATTGATTTTCATTACTATGTTAAGACAGGGAAGGTTTTAATATACAGTTTTTTTATTATGGTAGATTTTCGGGGGTAATAATACGAATCCAAATCAAATTGCATTTGTTTGTAGGGACAATTATTCTCTTGATCAAGCTTTGCAGATCAAAGGAGTCCTTGAAGCTTGGAACTATCAGATTTCATTCGTTGATCCATCCTGTTTTCGTGGAAAAGAAGACCCTCCTGTAAATGCGTTCCTTGATTACGAACTTCTATCTAATATGCCATTAATCAAAATGAATCAATTAGGTGGGATACCTTCCTTTATGTTCCATCACTCAAGAGTTTATGATGCTACTTTAAGGCTCCATGTTGAAGAATTACATAAACTCGTGAAACAAAATAAGAGATCAGAAGACGATGCAAGACTTGTTGAATTAGTAGATATGGTTTATGAACTGGCAACACCTCATGGACTAATTCCTGCGCAAGCAGGGATGATGGGAGCACATCCTTCTTTTTTGATTGATATGGCCTGCGAGGCGATCGAGAAAATAAATTTTGCTGGCGGGTTCCCTTACCTTATCCAGACAAAAACTTCAATAGAATGGACTCATAAGGCTTTATATTATCTATTATCAAAAGGCCAGCACGAAGCATTCATGCTAAAGCAGATGGTCGCAAGATTTGTCATGCACGGACTGTATGGTTGGGCAGCTATGCATCCCCATGCAGAAGATGAAGACCTTTTTTTGGCACAAAAATTCGGGCTTCCTATCTTTGCTGCATTCAATCCTCAGAATGGCTTCAGGGTGAATGGGATTGAAGTTATGTTGAATAAGATCTTCCCAAAGGAAGTATTAGAGGACCCGCGGGATAATCCATTTGGAACATATCTATTAAAGAAGTATTCTCCGCAAACAACAATGGTCATGTCTGCTGATGCGGGCGCGCTGGAAAATGTTTACCTTTTCACAAGAGACAAAGCACCCGGATTCAGGATGTTCGGCAGCAAAGGATGCAGGAAATCTGAAGGGAAAAAAATATATGAAGGTGAGTTATCATTGCTGGAAACTGTAATCTTAGGCCATAATTTCAACAGAAACTTATATGTCGACAGTATTGAAGATTACTTAAATGAGTATTATAGAGCCGGAAAAAAGGATGAAAGGTTAACGATAATCATCGTTGACGATAAGAATAATACAATGAATACTGCAGATGGCGCTGCTGCCTATATGAAAAGAAGAGTGAAAGAGTTCAATGATCTCCACCAAACCCATTATTCATTAGATGTTGAATTATGGGTAACACATATGAGGACACCTGATCTGGATATTGTCCAAAACCAAATGGCTAAAGGTAATATCAAAAAGGTTGTATGCTTAAATGGAACGCGCTATGAGCCACCACTCCAACTGCAAATCATACAAAGAGGGCTTGAAAATCAGATTACTGTTCTGGAAGATATTGCTGAATACAAAGCTGCCCAGGCAATCGTTGCCCTTAATGCGATTCATATAGGATTATATCATGATCCTCTGGTGATAGATTCCATCATTGCTCAGCAAAGTGTCGATGCACCACTTCGAATCTCTCCTTATTTAAAACCAGACTTCAAAAAATGGGGTTAATACTTCCCAAGCCCAAGCTGCCCTTTCCTTTTCCCATCAGGAACCTTTTCTGTCTCATCCCCCATCTCTTTTTTTAGTAGAGATGCGGTTTTTGGGCCGACGAGTTGAGTCAGCTTTGTGATGTCTGCTGATTTCAAATCGCCTGCATCCTTGATTCCGTTCCTGAACAATTTTCTTGCTCTCACCCTTCCGACATGCGGTATCCTTATAAGAGGTATCAGTTCTTCTTTGACCCCTTTTGACAGCCTGAATCTTGTTTTCTGGATGATCTTGAGCAGCGATGGCAAATTCATTAGATGGCATATCTCAGCAGATGCATATAGGATCCAGTCGCACAGCCCTTTTTTAACATGAAGCTCTCCCGGTGCGATATTGAAGGTCTCCAATATTTCATCTTCATTTTTTTCATCCATCCAAGAATTAAGTGCTACTGCTAATTTTATGCTTTTCAAAAAGTCATTGTATTCAGGCTCAAACAGGCCGGGCTCAAATGTTATGAGTGCAGAAGAATGCTCCGCAACAGCTTCTTCCATTTCAGGCGCTTCCTTTACTCTCACTGTAGGAAGAGGCCGAAGCTCAAGGCAGGAAGTAGCCATCTGGACAAATGAGAATTCAACAGGCTCTTTTGCCGTCGCTCTTCTAAGTGCTGTCATGATCTGAAACGCTGTATATGGATCCAGATAAAGCTGGGCAACCCTCTCTCCCAATTTTGTTACTTCAATCCTTCCTGTTCCAATCTCGTTTGCTGATACAAAATCTGAAGATGCTTTTCCCTCAAGAATATCTATGAATTCCCATTCATCCAGGTATGAAAGTATCTTATCGATAATTGCGCCAATCTTTTCCATATCCCCATACTGATGGCCATAAAAAGTCTTTTGAAAAAAAGCAATGAGCTCTGCCTGGGATTTGGCAAAGCCTGTCGCAAGAAGACTCAGGCAATAGGTCCTGAGGACCGGTTCAACCGCGAGTTTGGAATAGATATCTTCTGGCGGAGCATTTATGAATTTTTCTAGTATTGATTCAATGTCTTTTTCACTGGTGGCGATGCATATCGCTTCCCCATGCTTATCATTAAAATCAGGCCTTCCTGCCCTTCCCGCCATCTGATGATATTCCAGGGTCGGGATCCATTCCATACCCCATCTGCCACCATATCTTTTAAGGTCCTTTATGATAGAGCGAAATGCGGGAAGATTCATCCCAAATGAGTTATGCACTAGAAAACCTTCTGCAACAAAAAAATGGTCGTTTTTCCTATCATTTGACAAAACAACATCATAGACATTTCTTGATTCTTTTTTCGGGATACGCTCAATGTTTTTTATCTTATCCCAAAAGATATCATCTTCAAAATCAGAGTCTCTCCATCCTTTTTTTAGTATCTTATTCAATTTAGTTTTACAAATTGGACAACATTCCAAATTTAGTAATTCCACAATATTATTGTCAGAACCTAAAATGTGTTTGTACATATAGGTACCAATAGAATTTAGAGACCAAACCCATTCCCTGTTGCCATATTTCTTTTTGGAGATAAGGTAATAGTGGTGATTATGCCTGTTGCCTTTTTCATGCCTTGGCAAAAAACCCAATCGGTTGGTGAGTTCCCTTGATTTAAGCGATTTAAACTCACCTAATGCTTTTATGACATTTAATCTTTTTTGCCCCCATACCTTCTGTTCTTTTGTTCTTCCGGAAAACAAATCAGAATATAGCTTGTAATTGCATTTAAAACATTCGACATAGTTGATATTTGATTCTATTTTAATCAAGATTTTTTGAAGTGCTTCTTTTTTTCTTAGTACTTTAAAATTTATTTTATTTTGAAATATTTTAAGGCATCTCTTATTCATAATAAGTAATTCATAAGATTTTCTTGTGGGATATTCTTTAGAATAGATTTTCATTGTTGATGGCTTTTTTTCTCTAATCACAGTTACAATTTCGAAGCGAAGAAGAAGCTTCTGCACATTCTTAATTAATCTGATGGAAGTATTGGCAAATCCAATGGCTTTGGTTCCTTTTTGCACATAGCCATCTGTATCATATAGTCCCTGCAGAATAGATTTGATCGAGTTTAACTCAGCATACATTAATTTTTGATCAATATGCTTATCTGTGCCTTTTTCAACACCGCAATTGCACAAGAACTCTCTGAACCAATTGGCTTTTGTTAATACTAGAGAAGGTGTACCATAATGATTTTTTGTTAGATTGTAATGTAGGTTATCTTTTTTCAAAACAGTGATAATGGATTCAAAAATTTCTTTGTCTTCTCCAACTATTGCAGGGCTTCCTTTGTAGGCAATTTTGTTATTTTTTTTCTCCGCCCCAGAATATCCATCTCCAAGCATAGCACCAATCAAATAAAAATGGTTCTCTGAAAGAGACGTATTTTGAAAAGGAATGCTATTTTTAATCACAAAATCCCTAAAGGAAGGAGTATATTCTTTTGCGATTTTGATTTTCGCAATTGTTGCAATTTTGTCAGACTTTCTGCAGTCAGCTGCTACTTTGATCTCTTTTATTCTGTTTCTTTTTACCAAAATTTCATGATTAGGTGTTAGAATAATAGAGTAGCCTGAAACAGATGTAATCTTGACTAAGTCACGTTCATTAAAATTTTTCTCGATTTTTTGAGCTTTCATACTAACCACTTTTGTATTGGAAAGCACTAAAAGAGAATTTTTGGAACTGAATCTTTGTACATCAATTTCTTCCATATCATGCCAAATTTTTGTTTTCTCAGCTAGACAAAGTGTTGGTGTGCAACAGATCACCTTAATAATTCCTTTCCTAAATCCATCCTCAACCAGCTTTCTTTGCTCCGATGCAAGTCCTGCATGATGAAATGCAATTCCTTTTTTTACGCAGGTTGCGAGGCGCCTGCATTGTTTTGTAGGTGAGGACAATGCCTTGAGTATTTTATCAGCAATAAATTCCAACTCTGGATTTATTGATTTGATAAGGTGAGAAATTTTTTCTGCAGTTGCTTCAGAAGACATCCTTGTATTGCAGAAGACTAACGCCTGCTTGTTTTGAGCAATTGTATCAAATGCGATATCGATTGCAGGCTCGCCTGACGCTTCTTTAATTTTCATATGAGCTTAAAAGTTGAAGTTCCTTTAATAAAATGTGGTTTTAAGCGAGAACACGAAATCAACCGTTTTGATTCTAATAAGAATTTGTTAATCTTATCAATTAATTGGACTAGTCTTAATAATCATTTATGATATTTCTTATTTTCAATAATTGATACCGCTCTATATATCTGCTCTATTAGAAACAGCCGTGCCATCTCATGAGTAAAGGTCATTTTCGACAGCGATAATACTATATCTGCTTTCTTTTTAACAGCATCAGAGAGCCCATAGGGCCCACCAATAATAAATAATATCTGCTTACCTTCCAAACTGATTTTTTGAAGTTTTTGCGATAATTCCACTGAGGAAAATTGTTTTCCTTCTTCTGAGAGAATGAATATAAATTTATTTTCAGTCTTATCCAGAAGCTCAATTATTTTCTCTCCTTCTTTATTTATATTTGAATCCTTTGTTTCAGAAATTTCAATCTTGGTTCTTTTCAAGAGCTCATTTTCAAGCATGGTAATAGCTTTTTCCTTTGGCTTTCCGACACATATAATTTTTATCTTCATGCAATATGTTATTCAAGCATTATTATTAAATGTTTAGAATTGTAAATTATTTCAGCCAATTGCCAAGAGTTACATATTTAAACTCTGATCATATCACTTAAATTATCTTTTTTCCAAAATGAAAATTAGTAAAAACGAAAATAAGCTGTTTGGTTCTGAGGTATTCTGGCTTGTCTTATCATTTTTGATTGGAGTTAACCTCATGGCTCTTGAAATAGTCGGGATAAGGATTCTTGCACCATATTTTGGATACTCCATATATGTTTCAGGAAGCCTGATAGGTGTAGTTCTATCTGCTATGTCAATTGGTTATTTTATCGGCGGAATTTTGTCAACAAAAGATAAGATCAAGATCCTTCAGAGGGTTGCTTTTATATCGACAATCTCTTATATAATATTAATACAGTCTTACCACAGAATCCTTGGATTTTTTGCTAGATATGGAGAACTATATGGAAGCTTGCTGGCATCATTAATTCTTTTTGCTCCTCTAATGCTACTGCTCAGCACAATCTCACCGCTTATTGTCTCAATCATATCAAAAAAAGGAAAGGAAGGGATTGCTGCATCAAGAATATTCGCAGTCTCGACAATCGGAAGTGTCACAGGTGTATTCTTGACAACTTTTGTGTTTATTCCGACCTTTGGTTCGAGATCAGTATTAAATATTTGTTTCATTATGTTGTTAATAATTACAATAATATTATTTTCTGGAAGAAAAATAACGATGCTCTTTCTGTTAAGTACAGTTTTTCTAATTTTTACAATACCTGATAAGCATGAAGATAGTCTTTTTTTTAAAGAATCTGCCTACAATCAGATTCAAGTTATCCAGAGGGATGGGACAAATTTTCTTATAATGAACAACCCAAAATATTTTCAGTCGATGTATAATCCAACGATGGTCTTCACGAATCAGTATTTTGATGTTTTTAATGCGGCCCCGTTATTATCACGAAGGAATGTATCAAGATATGATCCGATAAATATCCTTATACTAGGCATGTGCGCCGGTACATCAATCCATCAATTCAGGCATTTTTATCCGAATTCCGAAATAGATGCTGTTGATATAGATCCGGCTGTAATTGATGTTGGTAAACAATACTTTGGATTGGATAACCTAACAAACGTCAATATGGTTGCGATTGATGGCAGATCTTTTGTCAAACATGCAGATAAAATATATGACATCGTGGAAATTGATGTCTACGAAGGTGGATCTTATCCTCCATTTTATGTGATGACCAAAGAATTTTATCAAGAATTATATCAAATTACACAGGAAGATGGAATTCTCACAATAAATATCGAACTTTCAAATACCAACTCAGATGCAGCTAAGTTGTATCTGGATACGATTGTCAAGACTATCTATTCTTCATTTTCTTCAGTGTATGGAATCAAATACAAAGAAAATGTTATTCTTTTTGCCAGTAAAAAGATAATCACACCTAACCAGCTTAAGGCTACTTTGTCAAAGTATGCAAAAGAGGATCAGTTCTATGAGCTAGCTCCAATAATAGGATATATGGTAAAAAATGTCCAGAATATGGATGAGAAAGAAGTACCTGTACTCACTGATGATCTTGCCCCTGTTGAGAGATATAAATATAATCTTTTTACTTAAAATAGAGTCTAGGAATGTTTGTATTACACAAAACTGCATATATTAGATTAGAATTATTTAAAAAGAATGGGCCCGATCAGATTATCACCAAGGCTTTTAGAAAGCCTTGAGGTAAATATTCGTAGTATTTAACTTCGTTCAATACTACTCACACAAAAAAAGAATGGGCCCGATCAGATTTGAACTGACGACCACCCGATATCTGCTGACTGACAATATCAGTCGGGCACTCCACCAGGCTAAGCTACGGGCCCGCTATCACCTTGGATTGAAGAAGTATTTAAATAAATTGCTGTAAGGGGTCACTGGACATTCTGGTGTGAGGTTTATAAACAAAATCACCCAATAATCTTCATAATAAAGGTGATTTGTTCATAAAATTTAATACATCTCGAATCCAATTGTCTCAAAAGGATATTTCAAGAAGAATTCTCTTTCCCACTCATCCAACTGCTGAATTAGCAGAATTTATCGGAATCCTTACAGGTGATGGTCATGTCAGTTTTGAGAAGACAAAAAATAAGATAGTAATAACCGGAAATGCCACTACTGACCTGGCTTACTATAATAATTATCTTCTTCCTTTGTTGAAAAATCTATTCAATCTAAATTTAGAAGTGAAAAAGAGAAACAATAAAGCAGCAATTATCGTTTATTTCTATTCACAGGCAATGGTCAAGTTTCTGACTCTCCAAGGATATTATAAACTTAGGACAAAGGTTATAGTTCCAATATGGATTTTTAAGTCAAAGTTATATACATGTGGGTTTTTAAGAGGATTATATGATACAGACGGATGTATATTTAGATCTGACAAAAGAGGTTCTCCTGGATACCCATGCATTGAATTGACAACAATTTCATTTGAACTGGCTAACCAAGTAAAGGAATCCTTGCTGCGATTTGAATTTAGAGTGCCTAACATCAGGTCATATGTTTACAAACACAGCGTCAACCCATCTTACAAAGTGTCATTATATGGGTTTGCAAATGTATACAGGTGGAATAAGATGATAAGTTTTTCTAATCCTTATAAGTATAATCGAAGTGCGGATTATCCTTAAAAAAAAGTGGGACCTGAGGAATTTGAATCCTCGAGTTAGGATCATACACAATAGTGGATGATTCACCTACGTCTTCAGCGTAGTTTAAGATCGCTTCAATATATGAAGCAAAGCTCTCCTAAGCCAAAGACCGGATTAATCCCCCGCCTTTTCAGGCTGAGCTAAGGTCCCGCTGTTTCTTCGAAATCCCTGACAATTTATATTGTTTTCTGTTGATAATAGTGAATATCCTCCTAAATTCACTCTAATAACATAATTTTATATACTAAATTGGATTTCTTTGGTATATACCCAAGACAGATCGATTTCTCGGGTATAATGAAACAAAGGTGAATGTATAATGGGATATGGAGAGAGAAGGTCAGGCGGCAGCGGCGGCTTTAATAGAGGCGGCGGATTCGGCGGACCAAGAGAAATGCATAAGGCTACATGCTCTGAGTGCGGGGAAGAATGCGAAGTTCCTTTTAAACCAAGCAAAAACCCAGATGGTTCAGACAGACCAGTCTATTGCAAGAATTGCTACCAGAAACATAAGAAGTTCTAGAGGAGCAAGCAGATTTAGTTCTAATTTATTTTTATATTTTTATTTTGCCAAAAATTAGTGATTCTTATTTGTGTTTTTTTAAAAAAAAAGCAATTAAAGCGTTATTGATATTTTATAAATAATTTATTGAAAATAGAAAGCCTCTGGAGAGAGTTGCACTCCCGACCTTCTGATCTCATGACCGCCTTTTCTTTAGTGGGCTTGACGAACGGACGTGAGGAAACCCACGTGTTTTCGCCAACCTTTTCTAAAAAGGCTGTTACAAGTCAGACGCAATAGCTACTATGCTACAGAGGCATAACAAACAAAGAATTGGCAAGGTATTTAAATATGTTTTTGTAAATCAGAACCACTGCTTCTCTTCATCCATCGGTTTTCTCAGGTCTGACGACCTATTCAGGTTGATATAGTATTTCAAATCCTCGACAAACCTCTCGGCATGCCTTCTGAGCTCGACTTCCTGCTCCCTCATCCTGTCTTTATAGAGCATCCTGAGGAAGAACTCTTCCAATATCTCACCAAGTTTTGGCCCGCCTTTCTTAAACCAACCCTGAACATCAATCTCGAGAACCGCATTAATCCAGATGATTATCTCGCCTGCATAAGGCTTTATCTTCTTGCCTTTATACATTATCTCAACTCTTTTCATATTGGTTGTCAGAGCATCAATATACATCTTATACCTGAAGAAAGGATGATCTCCTGCAATTCCTCCGCAACCTCTTTGCAGCCTCCACCACCACCTTATTTCTTTATGGCCTTCCTGATCACGGTATTCTCCATAAAAATCTTCTATCCACTTCGGACTGCCGGCTCCACCTGGTGTATAATGAACCGAAGTCCAGTTTTCTTCAGTAAGGAGATGCCACATGTATCTGTAAACGTTTTCGAGATGGATTACCCTTACCTGTTTGATCTGAGTAGTGTATACTAAAAGATTACTCTCATCCCACTTGGCATCTGATGGAGGAGGTGCCCACTGGCTCTGTATTCCAGCTGGATGTTTAGGGGTCCAAATAGTCATAACAAAATAGTTGCTTGAATGCTATATAAAACTTTCGAATGTGTATACTGATATACAAATCATTGTTGACAATCCAGAATCATTTGCTGGTTGCATTAGGATGCGACCAAATCATAATTTATGCAATCATTGTGTTATTTGTTTTCAATTTAGGTAATAGTTCAGTATCCTGAAGTTCTCGTGCAAACAGCAGCGCCGGTGTTCGCTTCCAATGTTCTGATGCATATCGACATTCCCTGTAAGGGGCGTCACCCTTGTCGAGATGAATATGTTCATGATTATGCGAACAATTTGGGCGCTACTGCTGTTTACACTTCACTTGACTGAATTATTACCAATTTAGGATACATTTTAATAAAGAGACTTTCTCTTTTCGCAGTATGCTACTAATTGCAAGATGCACAGAAGGGACCGAAGAGATTGTATTGAAAGAATTGATGATGCATGGAACTATCTCTCGTTCGGAGATGTTTAATGGGATCATCTTATTTGATTTTATCGGTGACCTGAATGATTTATTGGAAATAAAGACATGTAATGATATATTATATCTTGTAAAAAAATTCTCTGACATCACTAGATATCCAGATTCTCTATTTAAGATAAAAAAACAGCTGTCAGGCGTGAATCTAAGAAAAACAATAGCAGTTCTCGCGAGAACAAGAAAATTTCCAAAAACTCCAAAAGTTTCCGTTCATGTGAGCTACACCGGCAGAAGGGATTATACAGCA
>JBDRQT010000067.1:0-14823 GCA_043826135.1 archaeon | reverse complement strand
AAATAGCTGAACCTTGTGGCATTTTTATACAAGAAACAAGATAATGTGAGTATTTATAACTTTCGCTCAGATATCATTCTTTCGACTTCTTTCCGTGTAATAAAATCAAGCGGCTGCCAAAAATCCATGTATTTGGCAAGTGTATGGAGTTCTGATTTATCAACTGACTCTTTTACTTCCTCAGTTAGCTTTCCCAGTTTTTCAGTAAGTTCGGACATCTGCGATCTGAGTTCTGACAAGGAATCAGTGAGTGCATGAATTTCCTCAAACAAATCTTTGACATCCCTAAGCATGCTTTGCTCCACAAACTGAGATTTTTTTCTGAGGCCAGAATATCTCTCTTCAAGCAGCCTAAGCCTTCGCATTATTTCTTCCAGCTGCTTGGCAACGGTTGTTGGCGCAGCGTTCTGCAGTGTAATAAACTTTTCAGGAACTGGTTTGTTATCCTGCACAGGAACAGGTGGTTGGTTAGGTTTGTTTGATTTTAGCAGATCCATTTTAAAAGAGCAATTTTTTTAAACTATCTTTAACTATTGTTTTGCATTATTTAAAGTTTGTTACCATGGAAACCCAAAAAGATATTATATTCTCTGTCGAAAGGATTGGAGAAGATACCATACTTAAATGTGATTTTTCACAGACCGCATTTGTCCCCTCTATTGAAGATTCTGCATTCACTATGTCAAAGATAATTGAGAAACTTGCTGAAAAGACAGGCGTTACTAAGATTATTTTTTTCCAGAAAAGAGAATATGAATATGACTATGCCCAGACTGAGATAGTTAAAGAGATTGCAATATTATACGGAAAACTTTCCAGAGAAAAGGATACATTCAGCATTTCTGGATTAACATTCGGAAAATGCAATAAGTTTGCTGAGGCATGGTACAATCAGGTTAAGAACATCATTTTTAATCTATTGTTGAAAGATCCTATAGGTGCTCTTGTTGAATTAAAACGGCTTAGGAGAAATGAAATGATAATCTTAGACAAGAGCGAGGAGGATGAATCAAAATACTGCATTACTAGTTATATTAAGGTATTAGATTATCTATTAGGGTTGCTTGAAGGAACAAAGCTTATCATCATTGCAAAACCATATATTGCCGGCTACGAGATTGGCTCCAGGGGAGTTTATCGAAGACTCTTTAGCCCAACCATAAAGCCTGACTTCATGTATACAAAGCTGATGTCTTCTTATCCTAAAGATGGAGAAGAGATTGATAATTTCACAATTGGTGGAGACACTGAAGTCACCATATTCAGGCTGTCTGAAAGTGTTCAGACTCTGTATCATATTATGCCTCCTGAATTCAAGCTTTCTGAGGAGAAATATGAGCTTCTTGATACAGCGAGAAATATCATGGCTGAACATAAGCCAAAACGCGAGGATTTTGTTGATCCCAGAAGGATGAGGGATGTGTTCTCAAATGTTGGGAAAGATTTGCTCGAAGAACTCGCAGATTATCGCCATATCGCTTTAAGAGAAAAAGAAATTGAAGAGCTTACAAGGATACTTGTCAGGTATACTGTAGGTTTCGGATTAATTGAAGTCCTGCTGCAAGATGAAGAGATCCAGGATATCAGCATCAACAGCCCTATGGGTCGAATCCCAATTTTTATTGTGCATGGTAAATTTGATGATTGTGTTACAAACATCATTCCTACGCCACAGGAAGCTGAAAGCTGGGCATCAAAACTTAGGATGATTTCTGGAAGGCCTCTGGATGAAGCAAACCCAATTCTAGATACAGAACTTGAGCTGCCTGGAGCATCAACAAGAGTCAGTGCCATTAACATGCCACTAAATCCAACAGGAATTGCGTATTCTTTCAGGAGACATAGAGACAAACCATGGACTCTTCCTTTGTTCATAAAATATAAGATGATAAATCCGATGGCTGCAGGCCTCCTAAGCTTTCTGATTGATGGCACCAAAACTATTATGGTCTGCGGAACAAGAAGCTCTGGAAAAAGCAGCTTTTTATCTGCATTAATAGTAGATATAATGAGAAGATATAGAATAATCACCATCGAAGATACTCTTGAACTTCCGATCCCTCAATTAAGACAGCTTGGATTCAACCTCCAGTCAATGAAAGTTGCAAGCTCACTAACCCAAACAGGAAGCGAAGTTGATGCAACAATCGGTATCAGGGCAACTTTAAGGCTTGGAGACAGCGCTCTGATTGTTGGAGAAGTCAGGAGCAAAGAAGCAGTTGCATTATATGAAGCAATGAGAGTTGGAGCATCTGCCAATGTTGTTGCCGGTACTATCCATGCTGATTCACCTTATGGACTATATGATAGGGTAGTAAACGATATTGGAGTTCCAAAGACAAGCTTCAAGGCTACTGATATAATAATTATTGCCGCACCCATAAAATCAGCTGACGGGCTGCATAAATACAGGAGAGTCACACAGATTACAGAGGTTCAAAAGCACTGGGAATCTGATCCATTAATAGAAAAAGGATTCATGGACCTAATGAAATATGATGCAGTTACAGACCAGCTTGTTGCCACGCCTGATCTGATAAACGGAGAATCTGAAATCATTAAGATGATTGCTGGAAAAATCTCTGATTTTGCAGGCAACTGGGATGCTGTCTGGCAGGATATACTGCTGAGAGGACAATATAGAGAAACAATTGTAAAGAAAGCCACAGAGCTAAATGACATGGATATGCTTGAAGCACCTTTTGTCATTTTATGCAATGATATGTTCCATTTGTTCTATGAGAAGGTCAAGAAGAAGACAGGAAAGCTAGATCATAAGAAAATATACCAAGAATGGGAAAGTTGGTTCCTTCAGGAGATAAGGAAAAGGAATCTTCAAAAAGAAACTTAGAAAACAAAATAGCATGATTTCTTATGGCAATGGCCTTACATAACTGTGATTTGGTTTAGGTACAGTCTTCTGCGCAATTATAATAACTTTCCTGGTTTGAATCACAGGTCCCATCCCCGCAATTTACTGTGCATATACCAAGTATCCAATTGATATATTCTTGTGGAGGATCAATCTTTCTAAGACCTCCGCAGCATTCCGGTGGATTGCTCATTGCAGGTATTAATTCCCCTTCTCCTAAACATATATCTTTGCAGACCCCTACATCACAGAATTTTCCTGGTCCGCAATCTGAATCAAACTGGCAGGTTGGTTCAATACAAATATTATCTTCGCATATTTTTGTATAATCACAATCTGAATTTGATGCACACTCGTAGCAATCTCCACTTGCACAAACTTGTCTGCCTCCGCATTCTGGTGTGCATACATCTTTGCATTCTCCATTTATACAGGTCTGTGTCCCTTCGCATACAGGTGAACAGATATCAGGCAGGCATTCTCCGCCAACACATTCCTCTGATTCTTCGCATGTAGGAGTACATGTCTCAGCACAAACACCATTATTACACTCTTCTCCATCCTGACAAGCTGGAATACAGACATTATTTTCAGATACACATTTTGAATCTACACATACCTTACCAAGTTCACATTCTTCATCTGTCGTGCAGCTGACTGATACATCTCCAACATCCTCACAGCTATGATAATAGTGTCCGTAATCACCCCATGCCTTACAACAACTCTGCCCGTTGCATTGTTCAACAGTCCCGCATTTATGGAACCATCCCAGGTTTGATGTAAAGCTTGGCTCACATCTTATCAGTCCTACATACGCTGTTCCGTCAATTGTCACATTAGAGCAGGGGATTCCTTCTCTTACAGTTCCGTCCCCATCCGGACAAAATTCAGGTATCTCAAGCCCGCCATGCTCACCTGCAACTGTTCCCTTCTCTTCAAAACATTCCTTTATCCCTCTATATACATATTCTATAGGCCCAGCCTGGAAAACCTGTTCTGATAACCCTGATGCAGATTCCTGACCACATGGAAGACAAGTATATACAATCCTATTTTTACCGACCTCTCTACCAAGATTCTGAATTAAGACTTGATGCTCTCCTGTCGTGCAGCTGCTGAAATTCCCTGAACATGATTCTAAGGGATTTTCTTTTTTAGATATGACATTAAATATCTCTTTTCCGACACATGAACCGCTGCACATCTCTTTTGTCCAGCTATAATTTCTAAGTTCTGGAGGAGTCATAACGTCATCTCCTATATGGAATGCAATTATCCCAAGCACTTTCTTATCCCTAAGCCATTGCTGGTAAGCCTGCTCCATTTGAGGGACATAATCATCAACACTAAAATCAAGCTTTGATGTGTAAATTGCTTTTGGGTGAGGTGCCCATGCTGCTTGAGTGAGCATTATTTTTCCTTTGCACAGCTCTTCTGCAGGACATTCTGTGACATCTAATTGAATTCCTGGAGTATTTGGACATACATCAAAATCATTTTCATCACAAGGATATCCTTCTCCATCATTATCTGCATCTGTCTGCTGCGGATTCGGGAAATTTTGGCAATTATCGCACGCATTTCCAACTCCATCGCTATCCTCATCATATTGGTCTGCATTTGTGATGGTTGGACAATTATCTATGATGCATCCTTGGCCGCCAATATCCGCTTGTTTGCAGATTGTCTCAGGTAATATTTCTGGTATGCCATCTGAATCCAAATCCTGGCAAATATCCCCAATTGAATCACCATTTCTATCTGCCTGGTCAGGATTAAATACATTTATGCAATTATCACATACATCAGGAAGCAAGTCCTCATCTGTGTCTGTCATATCTGATGGTGTTGTTATCTGTGCATCAGTCGGGCAGGCATCTTCGAAGTCCATTGTTCCATCTCCGTCTGAGTCATCGCAGACATCCCCTTTTCCTTCACCGCTCCATAGATCCCAATCCTCCTGGCCAGGGTTAGGGAGATTAGGACAATTATCTTTGTAATCTGGAATTCCATCACTATCAGTGTCAGAAGTCTCTGTGGCGACACATTCAAGATCCATAAAATTTGCACAACTAGCTGTTACAATTGAAAACCTGCTCTGATACGCAAGTGCACCATAGGGATTCTCTCCTCCTGGATAGGTTGACAATGAAGTTGATTCAGGATAGCTGTGGTCTGCATATAGATCCATATAATTGCACACTTCATTATCATTGAAAGCAAGAAGCGCTGTTAGGAAATCATCAGGCGAAACCTCAGTGATTTTTTCATAGCAATATTTCTGGAATGTATTTTCTATTCTATTCTTTATAAGAAGAGCATTTTCAATCCCAATATTTGATGCATAATTAGTCGCATCACATACATAGTCTTGGAGCGATGTATATTCAGTGTCCAAATCCAGGAATGCATGCTGCAAATTCAAAGCAGCATAATTATCATACCAACCTTTTATCATTGTCACATAAGCCCTTTTTGAAGGGCATAGGCAATCTGCTACATCCTGATGAGTCACTTCTTGGCCAGCTGGGCAACCTGTTGTTGACTCTACTTTGCAGTCTCCTACAGTTGGGCATGCTGGAGCGAGATATTGCTCAATAGAACCAGCACATAAGTTGTTCTCACCTGTTATATAATTCGAACCGAGCTTCTCGCAATCTATCTTTTCAAGATATGCATCCGAATTTTCAAACAGATGATAATTTTCAAGTTCGCTGTGAAATTCCTTGGCATATTGAGGCGTTAGACCGCATTCTTTTGCACCTTTAGTTGGCGCGAGGCCTGCGGGCATAAGTTTTATTGAACCGGAATGCGCAACCCCTGAATAGATATCTAGATCTTCTTTTATCGCTCGCGAGACAGCAACATAATAATTTGCATACTCATTTATCTCATAATCTGTAAGAGATACATCATGCCATTTCATAGCAAGATTCGGTTCATCTCCAAGTTCAATATATAAGGGCCAATTAGGTTTTTCCTTATGTACTCTATCAAGCAATTTTAGTGTCATTTCCACTGCTGATCTCTCTGTATCTTTGTTTCCGTAATTATATTCTGGTTTTTCTGAGCCGTCAACATTCTCCCCATAAACGCAATCAAGTGAATACGCTCCGCAATTCACATCTTTTGTCAAATATTCAGGATATTTGCAGAAATTTGGAACACCATCACATGTTCCTGGATGTGCCAGAAAATTAGTTGCCCTCCCATCTTTTGGCGGTGCATAAGGTGTTAAAGTTAAGACTGGTATTAGATGCTGATCATATGTGCGATTGATTATCTCTTCGTAAAAATCTAAATAATTGTCCGTAAGCGGATCAACATAAACCTTGATTTTTGCATATCCACATGGACCTGAAAAGTTTGCTGAACATGCCAGATTGCTATCGACATTTGGCTGGATGCCGGAATCCACCAGATCTGAGAGCATGAGTTCCATTCCGTACTTATTAGTTCCGGAACAACTTGCAACCCAATCTGAAAGATGCGTTGTTGTTGCTTGTATCTTGTTTCTGTCTGTATCTGCTGTGCTTTCAAGCAGTTCCCAATGATCTTTTTCAAGGTACGCAAGCTTAAAGGATTCCTCTCTTGATAGCTGTGATACATCCTTATCTTCATATCTAATAGTAAGAATGGCATTCGGATCAAAAGTAATCTTTTCAGGCCTAAATTCATATTTAATTTTTCCGAGGACGCTCGGATCATCTGGGCAAATTTCTTTCAAGTATAGGGATATCCTATTTGCGCCGATTACCTTAGTTGATCTCGGAATCTTTAATTCCAAATCCAGATCTGGAGACAGTAAAAACAGTTCGTCTCTGGTTTTGCCGCTGCTATCTAGATTGAGGTCGAGGTTTCTTGTTCTTAGAAATTGATAATCCCTGTTTTCAAATTCAACTACTTTATCATCCTTCTTAAGATATATAGGATAATCAAGGCTAACATATATGTCTTCAATCCTAATTATTACATCAAGTGCCTGTGGTTTGCTTTTCATAGCTATCAAAACACCATCTTTTCTCAGGTTGCTGACATTGATGCATGAAAATAATTCAGAATTTATCGCATCCTCGAATGGTTTCTCGCTGCATAGCCCGGATTCGTCAATCTTATCCACAATTATATCATGCAGGCAATCATCAATTTTCTTCTCTATCATGTCCCTTGAGAACCTCAGAGTACCTCCTGGAGCAGATATTATCTCACCGTTACTTAGAATGCCTGAGAAGAAAAACCCTGCAATGATAAGAAATACAAGACCAGCAATTACATAAAGAGTTATCTGTGCATTTTTCCCCATTTTATCCCCACTATGAAAAATATCTTGAAGGGTATTTAAACTTTTCCCGTCCTATTCAAGATAAGTATGTTGGCTCTTCCTTTTTTTATTTTTCTTATCCTGCCGATTGATTCCAGATCTGCAACTATCAGGCTTACTTTTGCTTCAGAATAAGGAAGGTGGTTCCTCAGCTCTTTTTGCGTCATCCTTCCTCCGCTAGATTTCAGCAGACTTAGTACCTTTGCAATATCGTCATCTATAGCTATCAAAATATTCTTTTTTCTGAAAAATATAAGAAAAAACGTTCCCACAGTAACAATAAATAATGTAAGCAGTACTGGAATTATAAAAGAATTATCCTGGATTTCAGGAGCATCAATATCATATTCCAGTGAATCTGACAATTCAGTGTCCAGAACTGGGTATGGGAACAGGTCAATATGATAATTCCCCTCTCCCACAACTGTAATCTGTTCACGTGACACAATTTTTTCACCCTCATTAATATAATAAAAATCAATATCATATGTTCCATCCGGAATTTCAAACAGATAGCTCCCATTAACAGCCACAAATCTTTGATGTGGACTTGTGTTTATCTCAAGTATCACGTTGTTTATTTTGCTCAGTGATACATCATAAACACTGCCTGAAATGATTGCGGCCTGTGCATGCGGAATGAATATGATGAAAAACAATAGAATCTTTCTGTTCATATCGTAATCAATAACATTTGATTTTATATAAGTTTCCAAATAGAATTAGGACAATATAGCCAATTATTTTACATAATACTATGAAATAAAGTTTTAAAAACAAAAAAGCATTTATCTAAAGTTTTAAATATCCATAATCTGAAAGTTTATTTATATAGTAAAGCAATATTTCAATTTACAATAAGTTTAGCGGAGGAATAAAATGAAAAGAACAATAAGTATATTTATTGCGCTACTGCTGATATTTTCTGTTGCGGCAGTCGCAGAGCAAAATAGTGATGCGGGACAAAATAATGAAGGATCTGAAGATATCAATGTTGAAGAACTTTCTCAGGATGTTGCAGAGACTGCAAAAGACAGTCCTAATTGTGCTGGATATCTAAAAGAGCAGTTTCCAAATGTCAGACCTGCTAGAATTGAAGCTGCCTGTGAGAGACTAAAATCAAAGTTGGTGGCAGCCAAACTTCAAACACAGGACAGGATTCAAGCTTTGAAAAAAATTACTGAGGAAAAGAGGCAGATGTTATCAAATATGGCAGCTGACAGGAGACTCAAATTCAAAGCATTTAGTGATGAACAACTTGGAAAACTGAATGATATGAAAAAAGAAGCTGTTGAGAAACTTGCGGACCTAAACAAAAACCGAATAAAGAAATGCTTGGAGGACGATACTGAATCATGCCTTGATAAATATCGTATAAATAAATTCCAAACAAAAGCTGAAATGTTTAGAAACAGGGTAGTTGCAAAGGTACAGGAATTTAAGGAAAAGATGCAGCAACTAAGAAACAGATTCCGGGAATTAAAAAATGAAACACAGGATGAAAGGGAGAATTTCCAGGAAACTATTAAATCCGGAGATGAGACTAGAAGCCTGGAGGCTGGAAAAATATACTTCAATAAGGTGGCTGACCTAGTCCTTAACAACCTTGAGAAAATTAAGACAAGTGCTGAGGAAAACGATGATTTGACTGAAGAAGAACTGGCAGAAATTGTATCTGAGATGGATGCTGAAATTGCTGAAATTGTGGAAGTCAAGGCCGCAGTAGATGCAGCAACCACAAAAAAAGAACTTAAGGATGCTGCAAGTGGACTTGTCTCAAAATGGAAAATGATGCAGGAACGACTCAGGCTCCATGTTGAGTATCTCGAAAGGGCAAAAGTTCAGGATGTCATGAAAAGAAGTAATTATCTTGAAAGGAAACTTGAATCAGGCCTAGCAAAACTGGAAGTAAAAGGATATGATGTCTCAGAGGTAACTGAGATGGTCTCGGATTTTAGTAGCCTGCTTGAACAAACCAGAGAAAATTACATGGAAGGAGACGCCCTCTTCAGGGAAGCTAGGAACATGGCAAGGGAAGGCGCTGATCGTGCGGATGTGAAAGAGAAGATAGATGCTGGAAAAGAACTCATAAAACAGGCACGTGAAGAACTGCAGCAAGCCCATGAACTATCAAAAGAAATCCTTGCAAAAATAAGGGAGATTGCAGGATCAATCGATGTAGTGACTGAAGAAACAACAGATGACTACGTGCAAGTAGAGGAAGTTGATGAGATAGAATCTGTTGAGTAAAATTTATTAACTTTAATTATTATTTTTATTTATAGGAGAGGTAAAAAATGAATGGAAAGGATAATTTAGCCATATTTTGCATTGCTGTTATTGTTTCGGTTTTTCTTATGAGTTGCCAAAAAGAAGTTCTACCAGTTGCAAATCAACCAGTTGCGTCAGAACCCACAATCACACCAACAAGTGATATTGATGCAGGACTTGGAGACGCTGACACAGTAGCTGAAGATCTTAACCAGCAGGATGTAGATTCTGAGCTTACAAACCTGGAAGAAGACCTAACAAACTGGTAATAACAAGAATAATTCCTACAGCAGCCATTACAATATATGCAGGTTTATTCCAATATAATATCTTTCTTCCGTCAAAATTTCCAACAGGGATTAGATTAAAAAGGCCTATCCAAGCATTTGTTTTAAGCCCGAATGCCAGCGCAGATATCACGAACTCGGACTTCATCAGAAGGATAATAATCAAAAAAAAGATTGCCAGAATAAAATTCATTGCCGGGCCTGCTATAGAGATTTTCCCGTTCTTTTCCTTTGTGACATGACCATATATCAAAACAGCTCCTGGTGCTGCAAACAAAAAACCTATGAATGCAAACAATACTGCAAAAAGGAGCATCTTATCATCAGCTCGGAATTCTGCCCAACATCCATATTTCTGCGCTACATATTTATGCGCCAGCTCATGAAGTAAAAAACCCAATCCTACGGTAAGAAGAGAAACAATGAAATAAACGATAAATTCAATTGAAAAGATGCTTGAATACAGGACTGCAAACGCAAAGCTGATTGCTATCCATGCTTTTAAGAGATGCTGTTTTTCAATCTCAGAGAAACGCATTTTGTGGATCATATTGCAGCAAAAAACATGTAGGTTTTAATAATTAATCATATGTTTTGAAACAATCTCTTTCCTAAGAATCGAGACAACATGCTCTGCAATTTTTTTAAGGTTTATCACATCCTCCTCATTATATTCAACTAATAGTTTTAGGTAATAATCATCTCCACTTCCTTTAAACATCCTCCATAATTTTAAAGGATCTCCGCCATAGAGCCTTTCGACAATAGCATTATGTCGCTTGATGCCAAGTTGCTCTTCTATCTCCTTGAGGCCGCCTGTAAGTCTAATCCTGGCGCACAGATGCCTTAAATCAATGATTGGGATAGTTGGAACAATCCCAGGATATTTTTTATTCAAAAAAGGGATATCGAAATTATTTCCGTTAAATGTTACAATCAGCTTATACGCCGCAAGTTCCTTCTTTAATATCGCTTCATCAAAATTGACATCCCTAATCATTGTTTTTGTCCTCACTCCGTCAAATAGCCCGATAACTGTAAGATAGGAACTGAGCGATGCATCTGATGCCTCAATATCCAGAAACACTGCTTCTTCCCTGAAATGATCATACAGGCACCAGGTCTCAGCAGAAGATAGCTTGCCACAAAAATAAGAAGAATCAGACTCACGCAAAGCTATTTTGGCCTCAGATATCTGCCTGTCATAATATGCTTTTGATTTTTTTGATATTCCTTTGGCTCGTGATTTCAAAAAATCATCCCCTGTAAGGATACCTTGTTTCCATAAATTTTCTTCTTTCTTTTGCTTTATTTTAGGAAGAAACTGGAAGGTATTTCTGATCATGCATAATTTGCAGATATTCTGAGTTATAAAACTCACAGAAGTATGTCCAGTGGAATTTTTAAAATAATTATTTATATATTACACTTTTCTGACAGATAATGAAAATCCTCTTCATCTGTCTTGGAAACATTGCCAGAAGCCAAATTGCTGAAGGATTCTACAACCACCTTACCAAAACAGATGATGCAAAAAGTGCAGGCGCAAATGACACATATCTGTATTATAAGCACCCGTTGCCATATGCAATCGAAGTCATGAAGGAAGAAGACATCGATATCTCAAAGCAATACCCAAAGCAAGTTACAGAAGATATGATAAAAGCAGCAGATAATATATATGTGCTATGCAAAAAAGAATATTGCCCAGTTTTTGTTCAGGAATCAAAAAAAGCGTCTTTCTGGAACATCCCTGATCCTTATCAATCGAACATAAAGACATTCAGGGAGATACGGGACAAAATTAAAGAAAAAGTGAGTCAGATAATCTGAATTCTAACATAAGTTTATTAAGAAGGCAATATTTGTATCACATTGTGATACAAAATGAAAGAGAAAGTAATACATACAAGAGTCTCTGATGACCTTTACGAAAAAATCCTGAAAAAAGCAAAAAAACACAGGGTCACTGTCTCCAATTTGGTTAGGAACATGGTGGAAGATGGCCTGGAAATCGTTAGCGATGTCGCAGACATAATTGACGAAAAGATTATGGAAGAGAGAAAAAAGGCGAAAAAACGCAGAAAATGAGATTCTTTGAGATTGGAAAAACTTTTTTGTATCTTGCATTCAGGCATGAACCAACCCAATTAAGGGAATCGTTAGAAAAATTAGGTTCTGTTTTCATAAAATTTGGGCAATTATTATCTCTAAGACCGGACTTAATTCCTGAAGAATATTGCAATGAGCTTTTCTATCTGCTGGAAAATGTTCCTTCATTTGACAAAGAGGAAGTAGATAAAATATTTCTTGGCGAGTTCGGGAAAACACCTGACCAAATTTTTACGAATTTTAAATATGCACCAGTAGGGAGCGCTTCTTTTTCTCAGGTGCATGAAGCATATCTAGGAAAACAGAAAGTTGCAGTGAAAGTGCAACGGCCAAATATCGAATGTATTGTAAAAGAAGATATTGAGATAATGAAATTCTTTGCAAGTATCATTGATTTTTTCTCTTTCTCTCCAAACAAGATAATGGATTCAGTGAGAGAATTTGAAATGTGGACAAAAGAGGAGCTTGACTACCTGCAGGAAGCAAAGTATACAAAAGAATTTTATCAAAGAACTAGCACTACAAAAGTCCCTGAAGTTTATGAAAAATATTCTTCTAATAAGATAATTACATTTGAATTTATTGAAGGCATAACAATCAGTAAATATCTGCTTGCCAGACGAAATGGGGACAAAAAATTAATAAGACGAATTAATTTAGATGAAAGAGAGGTTGCAAATAAGCTCCTATTAAGTACAATAAAACAGATATATATTGATGGGTTTTTCCATGCAGACCCGCACCCTGCAAATATAATATACGGAAATGACAAGAGAATTTACTTTATTGATTTTGGAATATCTGGAAGATTAACCAAAGAGCAAAGGCTGCATCACTTAAGATACACTAGATCTGCGATTCTCAGAGACAAAGATACAACATTTGATGAGCTCATGAAATTCTGTGAAACTGATGCAATAACAAACAAAGAGAAAATCAGGAAAGAGCATAATGAAATAATGGAAAGAATGCTTGGCAGTGTCAAAAATGGCAAAAGGCCTGAGCTTGGAAAATACTTGATTGATACTTTAAAACTAATTAAAAAATACAAATTAAAAATGCCAAAGGATCGGCTCAGATATTTCAGAGCTATGATTACTCTTCAGAGTGTTGTATATGAAATATACCCTGACATAGAGCTTGAAGAGGTAAGTGATAAGTTTGTCTCAATATCACTAGTAAATCTAATTGAATCAATGCCAGAGATATTGAAAAAAGAAAATCTTCAAAAATCACTTCTTTCATTCATTAATGCTGTTGAGAAAGAGATAGCTAGGTAATCATTTCTCTGATTCTTTTATTATTTATATGTTTAGAAAATTATTTTGTATAATTAATCTACCTAACATCAAATAGCACGCTATCCCCTATTTCCAATCCATACTTATCAGAGAATCCTGCAGCAGTTTCGACTACATATTTGCTATCGCTGTCAGGCCTAAAAATATCGCATGGTTCAGACTCGCAGGGATTTGCATTCCTCACAATAGTAATTATCTTTTTATTCTTATCAAGAAAGATCATATCGATGCTTATCTTCATGTTTTTCATCCAAAACCCGTATACACCAGAAGATTCAAATATAAACAGCATGCCTTCATCTTCATTCAGATCTTCCTTGAACATTAGCCCAATCTGCCTTTCTTCAACTGTTCTTGCTATTTTTGCATCAATGCACCTGTTCTCAAAGCAGACTGTTTCAGAAGGGATAATATATACAAAGGCAAGAAGGATAATTGTCATCAGAGCAACCATGATTTTGCTTAGCCTAGCATTTAATTGCATGGACAATTTATCAATAAGGTTATATAACTGCATAAAGAAATAAAGATACACAAAGACACCTATTCCGTAAAAATATGCTGATAGAAATGCAACAGGGAATAGTATTGCAGCAAGCTTTCCTGCTAACGTTGTCATAAACAATGGCTTATTCAACTTATTAAAAGCAATGAACTGCATAATGATAAAGAACACAATTATAAAAGCAAAATACTTTGAAAAGTAGAGTATCAGGCCTGGTTTCATAAAATATATTCCTATAATGAGAGATACTGCAAGAAAATTATCAGCAATGATATCAAGCCGCTCTCCTTCCTTGGTTGCCATGTTTAGTCTCCTAGCAAAAAAGCCATCTAGAATATCAGTCAAAAGCGCAATCAGATAAACCAAGATAAACCAGTTGCTTCCAAAATATGCTAAAAGCACAACTGGAAGTGACGACACAAGCCTAGATATAGAGAGAAGTTTCGGTATTTTTTCTTTCATACTGACTATAAATTCAGTAACCTTTTTAAATTCACCTTTGTTCCATTTCCTTATGAGCGATAAGAACAAAGTCAATATGCCTATGTCCTCAGCTGGGATAACAAGGTATTTTGATGATTATAAGTCAAAAATCGCCATGAAACCCGGCCATGTCATATTCCTGGCAATAGTTATAATAGTTATGCTGATTGCACTGAATCTTTGGGGAAACGGTATCTTTGGGCAATAATTTATGAATTCTATTTGTCTTCAGAATTTACATAGAAACATTTAAAAAACATCCTGTATTATATTGTTTTAATAAAAGAGGGGCAGAAGGGTGGAAAATAAAGCTATTGATTCCTATACTATTTCTTGTGATAATATCCCTCTTCAAATACATATATATAGCCAAAGAGGCGCACCAGTCCCGATTTACCATCTTTCTCTTCTGAACATCACTGATGAAACCAGAAGAATCATTGAAAGGATCAGAGAAGATATCATCACCAGCCTCAGTTTCAATATTACTGAAAGCAAGGGCAAGGATAGGGAACTTGAAATAAAGGTTCAGTTCAGGCAAAAATTAAAGGAGATAATTAGGACTCAGTTCTCTGATGTCGATGAATTCACGACTGATGTTATCACGAACTACATAATTGTGACAAGCCTTGGGCTTGCTGAAATTGAATTCCTGCTAAGAGACCCTG
>JBDRQT010000066.1:0-2250 GCA_043826135.1 archaeon | reverse complement strand
CGTTCAATACCTATGCATCGAATTGACATTCCCTTCATGGAATTTGTCATGAATCCAAAAACATGTTCAACCCTAACCCTTACTGAAGATTTTTTCTTGTTCAGCATTTTTTGTTCCTCAGTCAAAGGTTTGTTTTTATAGCCTTTTTCACAAATCTGATTTTCTATAGTAGTTCCAAGGCAAGACTCAATCTTTTCACCTTTGTATGCGCTATCTGCATATAAGGTTTTGTCCTTTTTTTTATCAACAAGCTTCTCAAGCATCTGACTGTCGTGCACTTCCGCAGAGGTTACTTCATACTTCACAATCAGCTTGCTGTCCTTGTCTGCCTTCACATGGTTCTTGTATCCGAAATGTTTTTCATCGTTTTTCTTGGTCCAGCGAGCATTTACGTCTTTCTGCTCCACCATGTTTTCTTTTCCTTCAGCTTTCCAGTCTTCAGGAACTTCACCTTTTTTGATCGTGTCATTCTCATCTCTGCTGTTTCGCTGCCTTGGTACATCAACAAAGGAAGCATCCACTATGCTACCTTCCCGGGTGATAAGACCTTTGTCCTCAAGCTTCTTGGTAAACCGGTAGAACAAGATATCAATTGCATTGGCTTTTACCAATCGTTCACGAAAAAGCCAGATTGTCTTTTCATCCGGAATTGTATCGCAGAGACTGAATCCCAAGAATCTCATGAAACTTAGTCGATCCTTGATTTGATATTCTGCCTGTCCATCACTGATACCATATAGTCTCTGAAGAATCAGCACCTTGAACATGAGTACATAATCATAAGGAGGTCTTCCACCAGGACCTTTGGCCCCTTTTTTGAAAACCTTGTTAAGATTGTGCCGGAATGATTCCCAATCAATGACATTGTTGAGCTTTTCCAGTGGATCACCTAGGAGACTTAGCTCCTTGAGGCGATCGTTTTCATCAAAGAAGCCACGCTGTTTCATAGCGTGATTATATCATATTTTTTTATGAGTTTTTAGAGGTGCCCATATATCATTTCATTAAATGGATAATTTGAAAAAAACACATGTATAAGTTCATGAAAAAATAAAACTGATTCATCTGACATTCTAATTGAATAATAAATTGCCGATCGATTTTCAAATGAACTTGAAAATGCAAGAGATGCCTGCAATTCATTCGGCAAACCAATGTAAATATTTGTATTATTTAATGGCAATAAATATTCAAACCCAAAACCAACAAGAGCATCAGCAAAATTACAATATTGAACTATAAATGATTCTAAAACACTTTCCTCAAACTGTTGTATCAGCATCTTATTTGCATTATATGTATTTATTACCAATGATTCAATCTCTGGATCAATACCATCGTCATTTGTTCCGGAAAAAATTATGTTTTCAATTGAAAAGTCATATAAACTAGCTGCAAAATAATTCCATGCTTTGTGTTGAATAATATTATCATATGAATAAATCGATAATATTTTTGCAGGCAAGCCAATACTATCTTCATTTAATTTCATGGATGCAATAATATCCATTGCAATATTCTGCACTTCTTGATCGATAAAGTTAAACTCATATGGGAATAAATCAAGTAGTAATAATGAAAGGGTAGTACTAAAATGGTCAATATTTATTCTAATATTTCCATTCTCATTATTGATTATTTTAAAAGTAAAGTTATCATCTACTTGAAAAGCAACCTCTTGTTGGGTAACAGAAGCAAACCCTTCCTTATGAGCAGATACACAACCCGAAAAACCTAAAAAAAATACAGAACATATATACAAAATGTGTATGATATTTTTTCTTTTAATAATCATCTGTTACTCACCTATTTTAAAGAAAATTAAAGATATAACTAATAGGTCCATAAGAAAACCTATAGACCTATCATCATCATTTAATTCGCTCTACTCATTTTCGTGATTCGATAGACAGTATATTCGACTTGTATTGTTTCTTTTGATGTTTGTCTTGCAGAAGTAATACGATATACAACTGTCCTAGTTTTCACATCAGGTCCTTTAACATCAACCTTTCCGTCTCTTCCCACAAGCGCCTTATAAGACCGACCATACTTATAGTCAGTCTCATCACGTGAATACGCTATCGACTCTGATGCATCTTCACGAATTACTCGTGCGCCAGTTATCTGTTCTAATTGCTGACTGTCAATTACTGAAATGTCTATATCAGCGAACAGATCCTCTCCAGAGACCTCGTCGGCCATTGCGCAGACTCCTGCAACCAGAAGGATCGCGAGGAGGATTCCAAT
>JBDRQT010000065.1:0-6139 GCA_043826135.1 archaeon | reverse complement strand
AAGACTTCAGGATGATGAGAACGAATCAAGACTCAGAGATGCACAAAGAAAACTTGCAAATCTTATTGGAGACAGACATGCAGAAGAAGCATCACAAATGCTCCAGAGCCAGGGTGGCCAGGTCATGGACTTTTTAACACGAACATTAAGAGAACAGATAGGCGCATCTATGAACCTGCACAGCGGGCAGCTTGGCAATGTCAGCCCAAGGATGAACGAGTAACATAAGTCCGCAGTGATCCCGGTGAATTTTTGGACTGTACGCTTGGAAATTCCAGCGGAATTTATTACTCAATGAAAAACCGCACGCCATCAGCAATTATTTTCTTCCTGTTGTTTATTAATTTGAATCTAATCGCCTGTTTTTCATTCATCTGAGAATCGTATTTGGCCTCAATTACGGCATCTTGGGTAATGAAGTCCAGTTCGGTACCATTCTCGTTATAATATTCGGGTTTTTCATTTTTGATCTTGAGAAAAACGAGGTTTTCATACGAAGCTCCAAAATCCTTGTTCCCGGTAATAAGATTTTTTATTGCAACATCGCCGGCATAGATTTTTTTCGGAGAAACGATTTTTTCGTTATATGATTTTGTGTACCGCGCTATAGAATAAAACAGATACGCTTTCTCAAAATAACCGATATACTGCTTCACACTATCCACCGAGATATTAAGGAGTTTGTGAAGTTTGTTGTAGCTCGTTGGTTTGCCCACGCGCATACAGAGAAGGGCAAACATTTCAAGGATGACTTTTTCATTCTTGATCTTGTGATAAGCGATTATATCCTTATAGATGATACTTTCAACAAGCTCGTTGAGATATTCCTTGTCTTCGGTCAGAACGTAATATGGGATACCTCCAAGGTATAGATAATCGCGAAAAAGGCCCTTTAATTTTGCATGATCTGATTTTTTGACATGCGCATTTCTAAAGACAAGAAATTCCTGGAATGATAGTGGCATGACTTCTATGGTTTTCGTTCTTCCTGTAAGTGCTGCACGTTTGTCCCTCATCATCGTAGCCATAGACGAAGAACAAATAATCTTGGCATTTTCCAGGTCATAAATGCTTTTAAGCTCGTTTTCAAATCCTTCTTTTGTTGCCACTTCATCAATAAAAAAGTAGAACTTGGCATCAGTGGATTTTTTGTGCAACTTCCTGTATTCCTCCATCAGGTCATGAATAGAGAAAGACCTCAGTGCAAACGAATCGAGATTTACGAAAAAAATGTTAGTTGCCGGGGTTCCTGCTGATAAGAGCTTCGAGATGACCTGTCGCATTATGGTTGTTTTACCGATTCGCCTAAGACCAGTGAGAGATATGACCTGACGATCATCGATGTTTTCAAATATCTTATCAACATACTGCTGCCTTGGGATACTGTTGTCTGTAAAAGACCGTTCCCACCAGGGGTTTTGTTTGAATAGTTCAAATTCGACATTTTCTTTTATTATGTACGATGAAGAGGATATTTCACTGCTCCGTTTTGATACATCTGTCTTGGGTTCCATGAAGTAACAATATGCTGCAAGCTTTAAAAGGCTTGCGGTGGCACCGTAAACTTTTGACCCAAAGTATGCGGTTTAATCGCATATGGGAACGTGCTAATAATAACGCGTGCATAAAAATGACTGGCAAATCTTGTCGGCGACAGGCATGCTGAGGAAGCATCAAGAATGCTTGAGCGCCAGGGCGGACAGGTCATTGATTTCGTGACAAGAACATTAAGAGATCAGATAGGCGCATCTATGAACCTGCACAGCGGGCAGCTTGGCAATGTACAACCGAGAGTAAATGAATAATTCACTGAGTTTCAACTGACGATTGGTCGAATATTGTGTAACCTAATTCAGCTGCCAATACTGTGTCCAATGGAGCACCGAACTCCAGTGCCTTTTGCAATACTTCCAGACGTTGTTCTTTGCTTAGACTGACACCAACTGCGTAGGTATAATTCCGTTGGATCTAAGATATTTGAGACTGGCCAGGAGGCCGTTAAACTGATTCGAAAGGCTCTTAGAAAAGGTTTAATATCAGGAAGAGGCCCGACCGGTGTCGCTGCGGCAGCACTCTATATCGCTAGTGCGATGCACGGTGAAAAGAAAACCCAAAAGGAAGTTGCTGATGTGGCTGGTGTGACTGAGGTTACGATCAGGAACAGGTACCGTGAGCTCAAGAAAGAACTCGGACTCAAAGTCAATATTTAGTTTTTTCATCTTTTATCTGGTTCATCAAGCAAAAAGGTTTAGTGATAGTTATGTAGTAAATTTCGAACAAAAAGGATCGATAAAGATAACTTCACCCAAAACAGACCTCCCTATTCCACAATAGTGTCTAATTTCTGGAAGAACTCTTTTTATATTCTCATCAGTCGGTGGCAAGTCCATTAGTGAAAGATATTCTACTGCTCTTTTCATAAGTCCATCACTATCAATCACATACCTTTTAGCAAAATCTGCACCATTTCTAAGTATCTCTTTATCAATTCCAAGAGGTGCAATCTCTAAAGCATTTTCAATCTCATCATATTTCTCATCAAAGATTTTACCAAGTCTTAGTTTTGCAAGTTGGATATAATCTTTTGTAATAAAAGTTGTTTTCCCTCCATATTCTGTCAGACTATCAATTCTTGTTTGCATAGTTTCATTCGGTTTTATTCTCATTCTTCTCATCATACTTTCATGGTTCAAAGCAATCAACATCTCAATTTCCATTTTTCTACGTTCTGGAGATGTCGATAATAAAGTGATCAAAAGAGCTTTTTCTGCCTCTGACAATCTCGATCTTTGAACCTGAAGAACTAATGAAGTTTTTTGTTGTGTTTTTTCTACAAACCTTCTCATAGCGGTTAATCTCATTCTACCTCTCCCAGAAGATACATTTCCCCCGAATGTTTCTCTGCTTACCAAACTTATAATTTTTATTGGCCTAGCTCGCTTGACAAACGCATCAAATTGTTCACCTGCAAATGTTCTTTCCCAATCTGAACATTTCAAAACATGTCTTCCAAATATCATACATTCAGCATATATATGGATGAAGTCAGATGCGGATATAAAATCTGAATGAATTACCGCAGTTAGTCTTTCTGGTGGAAGTAAATTCTGATTCTCCAACATAATCCTTCCAAAAGTTCTAAATTGTTCTACCTGTTGTTGTCTATCTCCTTTGACATGTGCAGCATACCCTATTATCAAATGAGTTAAACCTCTTGATGGATTATCTCTCAAAAGTTCATTACAAATTATAATAGCTTCATCAGCCAGTCTCCGAGATTCTTCTGGTTGTACTTGTTTCAAACGTGCCGCAGCAATCGCAAGTATAATCGCTTTTGTTTCTCTTAGATAACAACTTGTAGGTACAAATTCCAGTCCTTTCTTGCAGGTCAGGTATGCTTTAGTAACTTCACCAGACATCAACTGTACAATAGAAAGTACGTGAAATGACATTAACAATGAGTTTTGTGAACCAAACAAATCCCTAGTATCGAAAGTAAAATCTAATTTTTTCTGTCTTTCAATCGATCTTCTTTGGTGAGACCCGGATTCTTTTCTTTCTTTTGTTAAAATATCAATCCATTGGCTAAGCACTATCTTGGCTTGTTCAACATCTAGTTTAGTACCAGCATTTATGTGCATAAACGCTTTTCGTTCCAGAGCCCCGACATGATTTCTGTTGACTGCAATTGCTTTATTAAAAAATTTCAGGGCATTCCTATTGTCACCAATCTCACTGTATAACTTTCCTAATCTGTAATAATATCCAGAAGTTCTGTATCCTTCTTTTACCCTAAGTAGAAAAGATATAGCATCTGAAGCATTAACATCTGCAATTTGATCTGCTTTATACTCAAGAACTCTTGGATTTACAGGCCAAAGTTCCTCTGCTCTGTCGAAACATGCTTCGGATTCAGATTTAGCACCTCTCATAAGTGCATATAAAAATGAATTGGAATTGAATAACGATAGTAATTCTTTCACATTTAATGGTTCTACATTATGGAATCTATAATCAAATACATCATTGACAGGATCAATAACTAACAACTTCAGTTCAGATTTATCAGACATTCCGCATCTTTTTAATATTTTTTCTCTTGATTTCCAATCATGTTCAAATGCAGGATGACCATGAATTCTGTTATCTTCCATTAGAATTCCGATACAAACATGTCCAATTTCCACTCTTGCTTCTGGATTTACAACATCAATAGGGAATATTGTAATATTTTCATGACCAAATACAATATCTGCCATTGCAAGATAAACCATACTCAACTCAAGACAGTTTCCTATCCTTTCTGTAATCACTTCATTAACTGTTTTACTTCCTTCTTTCCGATCCTCAAGGTACATGTTGCCTTTTATTCCAAGTTTTCCATTGCTCTTAACTACATCAAACAAAGCATAAGCTCGTTCATATACCCCATTCACATTAGATCCGATATTGTGAGCGATCTCTCTTGCATTCTGAGGGAGTTCGAATTCTTCGTATCCAAGTCCTTTCCATTGGACTGCCTTTCCTTCAGTCCTAAGTATATCCTGGTGCATTGGCATATCTGGTATCTTTCTTCGTGGATCTGAGAGCCCCCCAGTACTTCCTGCAATACTAACTGTTTCCCCATAACTTGTGTCTCCAACTTTTTTCTGTCTTCCATGAGGAGATACTAGTGCAACTATACAATCATTATTATATTCTACAACGTCTTCAGGATTTTCGATTCTCAAAATAGTTGCAAATGTTTCTGTTGCTGCACTTAACTTTAGATTATCTTTTCCTCTTGCATGCCATGCAGTTTGAATAGTGGTAGGTTCTGATTTATGGTCATCATATTCTGTTTTCATTTCATTCCAAGTCTCGAGTCTCCAACCATCAAGGATTTGCAAAGCTGCATGTGCATTTGGATTAAACCCAGAGATGCCAGACTTTATTTCAATTGACTCTTTTTCAGAAAGGCCAGTTTCTTGTGCTGCACTGGCAGCATGGGCAGCAAGACCAAATATTTCACCGCATGTGGGTTCAACTCCAATCTCAGAAAAGAATGTATTACACCTTTCTGCAACTATGCTCCCATAACCTTGGAATTCTTCAGTCTGATTTAGGACTTCACCAATTTCTGATTTATTCTCATCAGAATATGACTGACAGAAGAGAGGTACAACAGAAGAATTATTTTCTAAATAATTGTTGGCTGGGTCTGTGATCCAAGAATCATTTTCAGCAATGGTTCTGTCCTGAATAAAATCTGCCGTACTAGATAAAATATTTGTAGTGAGAATGCCTGCATCAGGAGAGATCGCTTCTTGTTTCGCAGTTTGTTCAACTGAAATACTTATTGTATTTTGAAGTTCTTGGACACCGGGAAGTTCACCACTATGTTTTATCATATAATCTATTGCTGCTGCTTCTACAAGTACGCTGTTATCATATGAGATATTCTGCCCAAAACTTAATGTTGTTTGCACTGAATCAAAAGGTAAAAATTGTTCTTGAGACATACCAACAGATGCGAATATACTGGTCCCTTGTGATTGTTGATCCAAAACTTGAGGAGAAGACCAGACCGTAGGAATCGGAATGTCAGAGATTGTTCTTGTAGCTTCTCCCATTAAACTGTGTACTATTTTAGCTACTATTCCGTCACTTCTTTCATACACCGACGCCAACGTTTCAAATATCTGATAAGTAGTTGGTTCTTGAGGGGGCTGCCTCAGTTTATAAAAAAGGTATGCATCAAGAACAAGCCTTGAAGCCTGATCTTTTTGCGTTTCAGGCAAGAGATACCTTACTCCTTCTATGGCCTCTGGCGACATGCCAGGTTTATCTTTGAATTTATTGACGTATTGTCTGCCTTGCTTTCTTTTAATTAAACGATCTATATAATTGGTAAGTTGTTTACATATATTATCTCTTTGCGCTATGTTTGTAGTACAATTTATCTGATGCCCTAACCTTAAGAGATCTTCGACTTCTTTATCCGTCAATCCTTCTAGTTTTAGCTTCTGTAGAACAGGAAAGAGACTCCTCGAAAAATATGACGTGGTCAATACTTCTTCTCCAACAAGTTCGCTTAGTTTTTTTACTGCATCAAGCAAACTTTCATAGGATGCACATTCAAAGTACTTTGCCTCTTCTG
>JBDRQT010000064.1:0-17574 GCA_043826135.1 archaeon | reverse complement strand
ACGTGAAAACGTGTGTTTCAACCTTATAATTCTATCCTAAATTCGGAGAAGAAACAAGAATAGTAACATTTATCAAGGAGTGCCTCATTTGTTTATGCATGGAAACACAATTAGTTGAACCGATAGGACTTGGAAATTGTCCTGAAGAGAATGTCTTTAGACTAGCTGGAGGAAGTTCGCTCTGCAACTTAAATGAGCTGCATGCAGCACTTGTTAGCATGGATGAATACACATTCAGATACCATGTAAACAGCGATAACAACAAGAATGATTTCGCCAGCTGGGTAAAAGATGTTCTTGGAGACAAGGTGCTCGCCAGGCAATTAAACAATGTTCTGGACCAGAAAAAGTACGCTAAAATTGTCGCGAAAAGGATAAAAAAGCTTCAGGCTTGATTTTTTTCTCTTTTGTATCCTGTTATCTATTATATAGATTATTTTGTTAATTTCTGATGAACTATCTGATTGTTTCTTATGGGGCTACGCGGATTCCCAAGAAATGCACAGCATTTCGGGTACAGGAACGCTAGTGACAGTACGTTCGAATACGAGTAGAACAACGAATGTAATGAGTGGGGCTACGCGGATTCGAACCGCGGTTACAAGACCCCCAGCCTCGTGTGATACCAAGCTACACCATAGCCCCTATAAATCCTTTAGATATTCTTGTGGTTTTTAAATTATTGTGAGAAGCTTGAACGTAGGAAAATAGGTATACCCCTAACTATAAAAGATATTATCCTATAGTTGATCATTTAAATTTAAGATTTTTAAGAACAAATTCCCTATCTTCTTCAGGGACATATTTCAGGAATTGCTCTGCCTGTTCTTTTGTTTCAAAATTCAGGCTTTTGGTTCTTTCAAGAAGATTTGCTTTCAAAGATTTTAGCATTTCTGAATTAGCATCTTTAGGAATATTTTTAAGTTTTTTCTCACCAGTCTCTGAAATCGAATGCCACATCGTGAAAGCAATCACGATTATTACAAGACCTATTGCATAGAAATAGTTCAGAGGATTTGTTTTCTTCTCATCAAGAAGATCAGCTATAAGCATCCCTTTTATCTGATCAAGACAGTCTTTTGGAATCTTCTTATTTATTTTATATGATAAATCAATCCTGTCATTCAGTTTATCAAAGTGCCAGGCAATAATGGGATCATCCTTTACCACCTCATAATCACCAAAATCAAATTCAATGTCCTTAAGATAAGGAGTAATGCACTTTGGTATTTTCATTAGAAGTTTTCCGTCCTTTAATGCTTTGTCTGGAATGATTGTCTGTTTGATTATGGTATCATCACCGACATAAGAATAACTAACCTGAGTATCAGCATAGTCCTTAGACTCTTCTGCTCTTGTTATGTCTTCTTCAGGAATGCCTTCATCCTTGAAATCTTTCATTGTGTCTGTTATGGTAGGAGTCTGGGTAACGCTAAATGACGTCTGCACTACAAAGAACTTTGATTCAGTTAATATCTCGCCGCACCTGACATCGATGCGATTTTCTCCAAGCTGTGCTGAGATTATTGTATCTGTTGATGCTCCAATATATGATTTGCTGTTCAATTTATACTGGCATTGCTCTTTGCCGTCATATGCGAATAACAATGGAATAGTAAGTTCTGCGCTGCTTGTATGGTAAGTTTTTTCATTTTCAGGACTGCTAATCCTGATGTTAGGATTCATTATTACAGGAACCTCCGGAGCAACTATTGAACACGCAGCATCGCATTCAGTATTCCATATATATCCGGGGCAGGTCTGCACTCCCTGTGCATCACTTCCGTCAGGGCACCTTTTTACGCAGTTTCTTATCTGTCCTTCAAGGCAGCAATCCAATCCATCATCAGCATCTTTTTTGCCATTGCAGTCATTATCTATGCCATCACAGATTGTTTCTTTGGTTTCATAGTTTGCTATGCCTAAGTAATCGCATGCTACAACACCTGTGGCATTGCAGATTACGGTTTTCTGGGCACAAACACCTGCAGTCAGGCAGATTCTTTCACCCATTGTGCATCCGCAACCTGCATCATCATCTGATGGGTTGCAGTTGTTATCTTTCTTATCGCAAAGCTCTTTTGCTCCCGGATTGATTGTAGCATTGTTGTCATCACAGTCTTTCTGGGCTGTGCAGGTTACTCTCACATTATTCTTATTGAAAAATGCCATCTGGCAGGTCATCTGGCCTTCATAATAATTATCCAGATCGTCGTCGCAGCCTTCATCTATAATTCCGTTGCAGTTATTATCAAGAGTATCGCATATTTCAGGTTGCGAGATATCAGGGCATGCTAAGGTTCCCAAGGAACATGATGCTCTCTGGTTTTCGCAGATGCCAGTATTATGGAATGTTGCATTTATGGATATGCATGTCGGCAAATCAGCTAAATTGTCTTTCTGGCCGTCGCAATTATTATCCAGGCCGTCGCAGATCTCTATTGCGCTATTGGTGATACTGCACTCGCAGCCGTCAGCAGGATTGTGATTAGCATCAATATACCCGGACTGGCATGTGCTTGTGCAGACATTCATGGCCTGCTGGAATATATTAGTGCAGTCAGGATCATTGCAATTAGCTTTGCTGTCGCAGTCTTCATCAAGGCTTTGGCTATCCTGGCAGCTTTCAATCTGAGGAGCCGGGCAGCCTGTCCATTTTCCATTAACACAAGTCGCAGTGCCGATTGCGCATGTCCCATAATATACACTTGCGCATGATTGTGTGTTTCCATTGATGCAGGAACACGATGGCATATCTTTCTGGCCGTCGCAGTCATCATCGATGCCGTTGCAGACTTCAGTCGCTCCGGGATGTATGCTTGCTCCTGTGACCGGATCATCATTGCAGTCGGCAGGATAATAATAGCTGTCATGGTCATAATCATGGCCGACTTCAAGAGTCTCTATAGTCTGCGTTGCGGGTGATACACCGCCGGAGCAGATGGCATCGGTGGAGGTAAGTTTTATTTCAGCAGAATAAAGCCCGTAATTTGAAGGGGTCCAGGCAAACCCGAATGATTTCCTTGTCTGATAATCGATATTCTTGCCGATATTGAAGCTGTAGGTCCCGACAATTGCCTGGGTTGTCTTGTCAGTTACTTTAAGTTCTGCGATAGAACTCACAGGCTCTGCATAATAGTACTGGCCGTAGTTATCGTCATATCTATATGCCCCGTAATTTGCTATCTTTTCTCCGGAAAAAGTCACAGAATACAGGCCGATGATATTCTTTGGATTGTAATCGAAATTAAATAGGTTTGTGTAGCATATGCCGTTAGGAAGCTCAGGGAAGACTTCGACGTCCTGGGTCTTGACATCATCCACCACAGATGAGCATTTTGGGTCAGTCACATGGCTGGTGATAGTGACTGTGAAATTGCCCGGGTAGGATTGTGTCGTGTCCCAGGTGAAGGATGTGAGAGCAGACTGACTTGCCAAAATATTTTTTGACTGTGAGGATGAATATACTACTTGATTTGTTTTTTTGTCTTTGATTAACACATCGATATTTGTTGCGACGCTTACATATTGCTGGAATTGTGTACCAGTTGGGTAAAATATTGAGGTGACAAAAGAGAATGCACTTGCTGTTGCTGTGTCTAATTGCGAACTTGTATCAATTGTTAGAGGAAGCCATTCACCTAGCTTGTTTTTTACTGTCAATGTTGTCGGGGCTTTGCAGCCTGCTTTTTTTGTGAATGCGGGAGGATTTGCATTTGATAATACTGTGTCTGGTCTTCTTCCACTACTTGTAGGTGTTAACCTCACATATTGTACCATATAATTATTGTGCAAAAATAATATTAAATATTGTTGATTAATTGTTGGGAAAATAATATCTATAAAATTATTATTACCTGTATTTTGTCCATTAGGAGATAATTGAGGTATCATATTGCTGATTTGCGTGCATCCTGTATCAATACAATACCAGCCAATCACCTGCATATTTGTGACTGGAGCATCACTTGTATCATAAAATATGTATTTTTTATATGCCTGCCCAACTACAAATGTATTAAAAATAATAAATAACAGCAACCATAAAATATATTTTTTCATTTAGAAGAATCAAGAACAGATAGTATAAATTATTTTCTATCTATTCAGTAATATTACCATGATCTTCAATATCGCCGGTGTCTGTGGTTGGGTCAGTAGAATCAGTTGTGCCGTCTGCGTTGGTTTTTGTTGCATTTGGGTCTGGTATAGGTACTGTTCCTTGGGCTGTTGTTCCGTCTAAATTTAACTCGAGATTAATATCAGTTCCATAATAACTTTTGTCAACCAGAATTGATATAGAAGTATATTTACCTTCTTTTTTATCTAAGGGAACATACCCGGGAGCCCCTCCTAACGTAGTAATTGGTTGTCCATTAATAGAGATAGAAACATCATTATATGGAAAAAGTGTTAAAAAACTAATTTGGTAATATGAATTTCCTTTACTGAATCCCTTTGTAGTATTAATTAGATCAAGCAAACTACCAAGCCCATTAACCGGCGGATCCCCACCACCACCTACTGCTGTCTCAAGCGGTGATGCAGCTTCATCTGTAGCTGCTATAGTGTCAGGTTTCTTTTCTGTGTAACTGGATGGTTGATCTTCTCTTTTTCCAGAATTGCTGGAAGCAGGCGCCTGATTGGTCTGTTGGGTGTATCCTCCTGGCTTAGTAAATGTATTTGCCCAGGCCTTTTGCGCATAGGCTATAATATCATCACCAAAAAAAGTACTAACTCCAATTACTACAACCGCAGCTCCACTCAGTATATATGTACTTAAAGGAACATTTTTCTTATAAGTGCCTGTAGTACCTGCCATAACATTAAGGTATCATTTTCACTATATAAATCTTTGCTTTTTGTTGTCACTAATAAGTTAATTAATAGAAATAATATGAAAAAAGATAAAAAATCACTTTATCTCTCCGTCGACAAATACACAAACAACCGTCTTTTCAATCAGAAAAACAAAACTTATCTATCTTTTCTTTTTAAGCCATCTAGAATAATCATCGATAAACTTCAGTCTATCTTCAAAGTTTTTCTTCTTCATCTCTTCAAGCTCATCCAGATCAATGTTTGGCATCTTCATTTCAAATACCTGTTGAAACTATCCACAGTTTTAAGCTTTTCGTTAAATGCCATCAGGACATTCATATTTAAATTTTCTTTTAGCATATTAAAGAGGTGCTTTGCATCTTCTATGTCCTTTTCAGTACCCAGGAAAAGTTTAAAGGCTATCTGAAGCTCTAGTGGAGAAATGTACAAAATATCATCTTTAAGTTTTGCCTTTAGTCTATTAGTTAAAGACCAATTATCCAGCTCATTTTTGACAAATTTTATTTCCATATTTGGAATAAATTGGCCTTTTTCAGCGAACCTGAGCGCAGTATTCTCTGAAAGATATTCAAAATATGCAGTCTTTGGATTATCAGTGGCAAGGCAATAAAAAGTGCTATATACTTTTTCCCAAAATTTTAAGAATGTCTTATAATCAATTTCTTCGATGAATACATCGATGTCTTCAGAGTTCCTGCTTCGGCCGAACAGAATTGCAACATATCCAGAAATAATCACATATTTGATATTAATGAGGTCTAGGAATTTTACAAAGCTGAGAGTAAATAAATCCAAATCATTGATTTTTCTGATTAGCACAATTTCCTTGCGTCCAAATTTAATTTCCATTCTATCAATAAGCATATTTAACCTTATAAATCTTTGCTGAATTTTTTGTTAAGACTGTAATTCTCCAATATATAAATTAATTCAGTTAAATTTCAGTAGGTAAGTAACTGGAATCCAAATATTGAAGAAAATGTAAAAAAAATTATTTTTTCTCTTCATCCACAACTTCAGCATCTACGACCTTCTCTTTTTTCTTACCTTTCTTCTTTGGCTGCTCATCTGAAGAGGATTCTTCTCCAGATGGCTGCTCAGATGCGCCAGCAGCACCTTGGGCTGCTGCTTGTGCCTGTGCTGCTTTCTGGTAAAGCTCAGTCGATGCTTCCTGAACTTTCTTGTTCACATCCTCAAGCTTTCTCTTAAGAGCTTCTATGTCCTTTTTCTCAGGCTCCAGCAGTTTCTTTAGCTCATCGATATCTTTTTTGATATCTGCTATTTTGCTGTCATCGACTTTTCCTTTGAACTCGTCAAAGAGCTTTTCTGTCGAGTACACAAGCGAATCTGCCTGGTTGACTGTCTCTATCTCTTCTTTTTTCTTGTTGTCCTCTTCAGCATGTGCTTCAGCTTCCTTCTTCATCTTCTCGATCTCTTCATCTGAGAGTTTCTGGTTTGAAGTTATCCTGATGCTCTGTTCTTTCTTTGTCCCAAGATCTTTTGCAGATACATGAACAATGCCATTTGCATCAATATCAAAAGCAACTTCTATCTGAGGTATGCCTCTAGGCGCAGGAGGTAATCCCACAAGATCAAATTGACCCAGCAATTTATTATCTAAAAACATCGCTCTTTCTCCCTGGCCGACTCTGATTGTCACAGCTGGCTGATTATCAGATGCAGTTGAAAAGGTCTGGCTCTTCTTGGTAGGAATTGTTGTATTTCTATCAATCAACTTTGTGAAAACACCGCCAAGAGTCTCTATTCCAAGGCTAAGCGGCGTGACATCTAGTAGTAATACGTCCTTTACTTCTCCGCCAAGAACTCCTGCCTGGATAGCTGCACCCTGCGCAACACATTCCATAGGATCAACGCCTCTTTCAGCTTTTTTTCCGATTGCATCTTCAACAAATTTCTGAATTATTGGCATCCTTGTGGGTCCGCCAACAAGGATAACTTTTGATATCTTATCCAGAGACAACTCTGCATCTTTCACAACCTGCTCCATTGGTTTTTTACATCTTTTCACAATGGGATCGATTATCCTTTCAAGTTCAGATCTTTTGAATTTTCTGGTAAGATGCTTTGGTCCCTTATCTGTAGCAGTTATGAATGGCAGGTTGATATCTGTCTCTGATACAGTTGAAAGTTCAATCTTTGCTTTTTCAGCAGCTTCCCTGAGCCTTTCCATTGCAACATTATCTTTGGACAAGTCTACTCCTTCATTGTCTTTGAATTCCTTTACAAAGAAATTCACAATCTCAACATCCATATCTGTGCCGCCAAGTTGTGTGTCTCCAGATGTGGACTTCACTTCAAAGACCCCTTCTCCGAACTCCATAATTGTGACGTCAAGAGTTCCGCCTCCTAAGTCAAACACCATTATAGTATGCTCTTTATCAGCTTTGTCAAGGCCATATGCCAAGGCAGCTGCAGTCGGTTCATTGATTATTCTTATTACTTCAAGACCGGCAATAGCTCCTGCGTCTTTTGTTGCCTGCCTTTGGTTATCATCAAAATAAGCAGGAACCGTTATTACTGCTTTTTCAACCTTAGTTCCAAGGAAGGCTTCGGCGTCCTTCTTGATTTTTTGCAGTATGTATGCAGAAATCTGCTGAGGAGTATATTCTTTACCATGTACTTTGTATTTAAAGTCTGTACCCATCTTCCTTTTGGCTTTGGTAATTGTTCCTTCAGGATTATTTACTGCCTGCCTTCTTGCAGGTTCACCAACCAAAAGCTCATTGTCTTTAGTGAAAGCGACAACAGACGGAAAACTCTTACCGTACTGCGAAGTTCCTTCAGCTGAAGGCACGATAACAGGCCTTCCGGCTTCTAATACAGAAGCTGCACTATTTGATGTACCCAAATCTATTCCTATGATTTTTCCCATTTTCATTCACCTTGTGTTTTTATAATATTATCCTGTATTACTCCTAAAGGGGAGTTTTAGAGGGGAATTCCCCTCTAATTTTTCATAAAATTTAACTGGCACAGCTACCACCATTTACCTCTGTCAAACTGAAGCAAATCCCTTTTTATCAGTTTTAGAAGCTCATCATGGAACTTTCCATTTGATGCTACAATATTATGTTTCTTGGTTGATTCACCTAGTGCAAGATCATTGCCATCGATATCAGTTACCTTACCGCCTGCTTCCTGGATAAGCACCATACCTGCTGCAATGTCCCATGGATTCTGTCCAAATTTGACAAATGCATCTGCCCTTCCGCAGCCCACATATGATAATTGTCCTGCTGAAAAGCCTAGATCCCTGGCCCTGAAACATTTCAAAGTGAAATACTTGAAAATTGCCAGTGAATCATCGATCTTTTCTTTGAGCGGGCTAATCCCAACTTGAATAAGTGCATCAGAGAAATTGTTTGTATTGGACACGTCTATCTTTTTTCCATTAAGGAATGCGCCTTTTCCTGTTTCTGCATAATAAAGTTCATCATGCATTGGGACATACACACAACCAGCTCTCTCGGTATTATCGATAAAACCGATTGATATCGCAAAATTTGGGTCTGATTTGCAGTAATTGGCAGTACCATCAATTGGATCTATATACCAGGTAGGTTTTGTTTTGTCAAAATTATTTATTGACTCTTCTGCGACTATATTATGGTCAGGAAACCTTTCTTTTATCTTTCCGATGATCAGCTTCTCAACTGCAAAATCAGCTTCTGTAACAACATCTTTTGGGCCCTTAGCAGAAACTTTTGCCTTGCCCAGAAGGTCGAGCGATAATTTGCCGGCTTCCTTTGCAATTTTTTCAATAAAACTTTTGAGCTCACTCATTTTTTGTTTTTCTCCTGAGCTCTTCTGCTCTTTCTGGCGTCAGTATCTTTCGTGTTTCCTTGGTACTTTCAGCATAGGATACTATTTTAGTTACTTCAAGAAACTTCACAAGTAAATTCAGGTCGATTTCTTTCCTGTCTTCAACGCTTGCAAGAGCTTCGTAGATGGATTGGTCTGTTGTCACCAGCTCAACCATGTGATTTTGGGTAGTGATTAGAGTATGAAGCTGGTCTTCGCCTTTTAGATATTTAAGCAAGGCCTCAGCGTTTATGAACATCTTTTGCTTGTTTTCCATTTTTTGCCTCCTTTAAACCAAGGACTTCTTCCCAGTCCCTTTTCCTTGATTCTTCTATATCTACATACCTTTCAATTTTTTCAAGTTGCTCAGTTGTAGCAATTGAATGAAGCTCGCCTCCATCCAGGACTTTGCCACCTGATTCAACGTATAACTTATATTGTCTTACAGACTCAGGCTTACTAGTATCAAGATAGTAATTCAGGTGAAACCAAGTTATTATTTCTTCTCCATAATCCTTGCAGCCCATCGCTATTCTGCATTCTGTTGGCTTTGCGTCATGGACTTTGCATCCTTTGTCTTCTTCAAAAAATATGCATTTCCCGTACGGCAGATCTTTTCTCATCACTTTCGGCTTTAATAGTGTGGTCCCAAATCTTGTAATCTCTTCTAGGTATTTTTCTTTGGTTTCCTTCTCAGTCAGTCCTAAATTATCTGACAGTTTTTTCAAATCTCCATCAACTAGTGCGCCGCTCCCGAATCTGCACGGATTTTCGCATGCAGGACATTTGCAAGGGAAAGATAATTTTTCAATTTCCTCCTTTTTTGTTTTGTAAGTTATCATCCTGATATCTTCACTTTTGAGTGCCTGAGTACTCTCTCCTTGTGCATATAACCTTTCAGGAACTCCTCTATCACGATTCCTTCTTCCTTATCAGATTTCTCCTTCATCATGACTTCGTGTTTATAAGGATCAAATTTTTTCCCCACACAGTCAATTTCTTTTACACCTTCAGATTTAAGAACATCTAGAATTTGACCTAATATGAGTTTCATGCCTTTTAGGGTATTTTCATTTTTTTCATTCTTAATTGCCTGGTCAAAACTGTCTACAATAGGGAGCAGCTTTTTCAAAATATCCGAGGAATAATATTCACCCATCAGTTTTGAATCTTTTTCAATCCTGTTTCTGTAGTTGACAAAATCAGCTTGCGTCCTTTTTAGCAGATCTGTGAGCTCAGCTATCTGACCTAGCATTTTCTCTTCAGTCGATTGCACTAGCTCAGGTTGCGGTTCTGCAACAGCTTCTGCTTTCAGTTCAGACTCAGCCTGAGCCTTATCGATCGCATCTTTTATCTCTTTTTTATGTTCTTTGTGTGTCATTTTGCATTAAAAAATATAATTAAAAAATTACACTGGAAAAAGCCAGTGCTTTTTCGGTGTGCTAAAAATGCAGTTCATTTTTATCACATCATTCCGGGCATTCCGCCCATTCCACCCATTCCGCCTCCCATCGGCATATCAGGCATCTTGTCCTTCTTATCAGGAAGGTCAGTTACTACTGCTTCCGTAATTAGGACCATACAGCCGATCGATACAGCGTTCTGTAGCGCTGTTCTTGTGACCTTGGTCGGATCAATCACTCCTGCCTTGAACATATCTTCATATGTATCGGTCTTTGCATTATAACCGATGTTGTCTTCTGATTTTAGGAGCATATCAATCACAATGCTTGGTTCTTTTCCTGCATTCTTTGCTATTATCCTGGCGGGAGCAAAGCACGCTTTCCTTACTATCTCAACACCGATCTGCTGGTCTCCCTCAAGTTTCATGCTGCTCAAAATCTTTGATGCCCTCAGAAGAGTTACTCCTCCTCCTGCGACAACACCTTCTTCAACAGCTGCCCTTGTTGCGTGAAGCGCATCATCAACCCTTGATTTTTTTTCTTTCATCTCAGTCTCTGTTGCTGCACCAATGTTTAGTACTGCAACTCCGCCTGTAAGTTTAGCAAGCCTTTTTTCAAGATCTTCTCTGTCATATTTACTTTCAGTTCCTTTTATCTGGCCTTCAATCTGTGAAACTCTTGTCTTTATCCTCTTTTGGTCGCCTGCTCCGCCAACAATTACAGTCTTGTCTTTGTCAACCTTTATTTTTTTGCATTTCCCAAGGTCTGCAATTGTAGTATTTTCAAGTTTCATTCCTTTGTCTTCTGATATGACTCTTCCTCCAGTGAGGATTGCGATATCTTCCATTATGTTCTTCTGGTCATCTCCAAATCCAGGAGCTTTTATAGCGACAGCTTTTAGTGATCCTCTTATCTGATTAAGGACAAGTGTTGCAAGCGCCTCACCTTCAACATCATCTGCAATTATCACAAATGAACTGCCTTCATGAGCTACTTGCTCCAAAACAGGAAGCAATTCTTTCATGCTGCTAATTTTTTTGTCATAAAGCAGTATCAATGGGTCCTCAAGCTCTGCAATCATCTTGTCAGGATTAGTCACCATGTAGGGTGATACAAATCCTTTGTCAAACTGCATTCCTTCTACGACTTCAAGGCTGGTTTCCATGCTCTTTGCTTCCTCTACAGTAATTACCCCTTTGCTGCCAACTTTTTCCATGGCATTTGAGATAAGTTCGCCAATGACTTCATCATTATTGGCTGAGATAGTAGCTACCTGCTTAATTTTTTCTTTTGTCTTGACCGGATTGCTCTGAGTTTTAAGATATTCCACTATTTTCTCAGAAGCTTTTTCAATCCCGACCTTAAGGTCAGTTGGGCTAGCTCCAGCAGTGATATTTTTTATACCTTCCTTTATGATATTGCTTGTGAGAACAACTGCGGTTGTTGTTCCGTCTCCTGCAATCTCCTGCGTTTTTTCAGCTACTTCCTTTACAAGCTGCGCTCCGACATTCTCATATTTATCTTCAAGGTCAATCTCTTTGGCAATGGTTACGCCATCATTTACTATTGTCGGGCTTCCATACCCTGAGTCTAGTGCAACGCACCTTCCTTTCGGGCCAAGGGTAACAGATACTGTATCATAAACCTTGATTACTCCCCTGAGTAGTGCCTGTCTTGCTTCCTGATCAAATATAATTTGTTTACTTCCCATTTTGATTTCCTCCGTTTAAGATTTGTTCGGACTGTTTTGCAAAGCAAATATAGTCCATAGGTTGTTTTCCACCAGTGCACGAGAAAATCCTTGATTTTCTGTGCCCCAAAAATGCAATGCATTTTTTAGGGCTTTTATTAAAAGGCCTGGTTTACTTCCCATTTTGATTTCCTCCGTTTATTATTGGTATTATCTATTCTACAATCGCCAGGATATCTTTGACATCCATGATTATGTGTTTTACATTCTCAATCTTGATTTCTGCGCCGCCATAGCTTTCATAAATCACTTTTTGGCCTGGTTTTACTTTTACAAGCTCGCCATCACCAACAGCAATCACTTCAGCCTGCAAAGGCTTTTCCTTAGCAGCTTCAGGTATATATAGGCCTGATTTTGTCTTCTCTTCAACCTCAATAGGTCTTATCAAAACTCTGTTTCCTAGTGGTTTTATATTCAATTTAATCTACCTCCGTGTTGTTTATTGTTTAAATTGAATGCTACGAACGATAGTGAGTTTGTGTTCAATTTAATCTACCTCCGTTGTTTTGTTTAATGTGATTATTCATATGTTAATTTCATTGCCTTTAATTTTTTAATCCTCTCAGCGATTGGCGGGTGTGTGCTGAATAAATTAAGTATCCCGTTTCCTCTAAAAGGGTTGGCGATGAATAGTGAGCTAGTTGTTGCGTTTCCCATTGTCATAGGATGAAGTTTTACTCCATGTTCAATTTTTTCAAGAGCGCTTGCAAGGGATAATGGTTTCATAGTTATCTCAGCTGACGCTCTATCTGCCAAATATTCTCTTTGTCTTGAAATAGCGAGTTGAAGCAGCGTTGCTATTAGTGGCGCAAGGATTGCTAGCACAATCAGTTCAATTATACTATTGTCATTATCTCTGCTTCCTGTTCCGAACATGAATCCCCATCTGACCATTGTTCCAAGATAAGATATGACTCCGGCAATTGATGCTGCTACTGTTGTTATGAGTGTGTCCCTGTTTTTCACATGCCCTATCTCATGCGCGATAACTCCTTTAATCTCGTCTTCTTCTAAAATATCGAGGAGACCTTCTGTGCATGCAACTGCAGAGTGCTCAGGATCTCTCCCTGTTGCAAAAGCATTTGGGTTTTTTGATTTGATCAAGTATACTTTTGGCATCGGAACCCTTGCCTTATTTGCTACATCTTTCACGAGTGCATAAATCTTAGATTCTTTCTTCACTTCTTTAGCTCTATACATGGTCAAAACTATTTTATCTGAAAAATAATACATTAGGATGTTAATGCCAAATACAAAAATGAAGGCTATGATGAGGCCTGTACTTCCTCCGAGCAGCCTTCCTATCCAGAGCATCAATCCTGTAAGGGATGCCAACAAAATCATTGTTTTTAATTGGTTGTTCATTTTTTCTCAACAATAAAGTAACGGACTTGCCTTTCTTGTGTAAAATGTAATTCCTTTATAAATCTTTTGTTGAACTTAAATCAACGAAGTTGATATGAACTATAATCTGTTTAAATAGTTATCGGCAAAATTTATATATTCGATTTGCTATCAGAATCGTTGATGATAGCTAAAAATATCAAAATAACTATAACCCGTATGAGAAAACCTCGTGAGGAGAATCTGAATGACGAACTTCAATGGTTTTTCCAGTCACTCGGTATTTTTGGCAACAGGGATAAGAATAAGTCTTGTTTTAGGACGGTTATTGTACTTCTAAGATCACTGCGTCATGACGAAGGCCTTACCAGCGACGAGATATCAGAAAAAGTAAGTCTTTCAAGAGGTACAGTGATACATCACCTGCATAATTTGATCGGTTCCGGACTAGTGGTCAATGACAGGAACAGATATATGCTCAGGGTCGATAATCTAAAAGAGCTGGTTGACGAAGTTGAGCAGGATATCTACAAGACGATGACTGAACTAAGGAAAGTCGCTGAAGAGATGGACAAGAAGCTGGAGCTTTAGACAGAAAGCCTAGCATCTATGCTCGCATATGATTCATTTATTATTGTTGGATCATCCCAACTGAAATGTGTATTTTTTAATGCTTCAGTGACATCATGCAGTTTTCCATTGTCTTTTGCGCAGTCATGCCTATATTCAAAAACTACTCTTTTTACACCTTCTTTTACTAATTCCTGGAATGCGGTCTCTACAAGTTTATATCTAAAGCCTCTGAACACATTTTGTATTCGTCTCGGAATCTTGAAATCCCCTTCTTCAAATTTGAACAGATATTGCACATAATTTATCTCTGAGTATTCTCTTATAACTTCGATTTTCATCGCGATGCCTGCGCCAGGAAACCAATCACCCGGGCCCTTGTCTCTTCTTGGAGATTTATAAAAAATTTCGGCATACTCTGGTCGAGGATACAAGATAAATTCCCTTAGATACTTATAGCCTTCAAGCGACTGGGCTATGATCCAGTTTCGTTTATTAGGATCAGCTTTGTTATCTCTTCTGACTACTTTTAATGCAGGGAAGTTTAAGACCATATCTAATCTAATTGGTTCTGGCGCATCAATATAGAATGGTTCAGGCAGATCATCCTTCTGCCATAAGATATCGACTGCTTCAGTCAGACTCAATAGATGTGACATCCTGATGAGGGAAAATACCTTATATAAAAAATAGCTCTGTATTTTAATATTATTCATCTTATATACTCAGATAATGGGCGTCCAATCGAAAAATATTTATATAGTACTGTTAAGTAACAACAATTTCTATGATAAAACAGCATAAGATTGGAGGTAGGACAATTGAATATTTTGTTGAACTGGTTCATCATCCGTCTGCGCCGCTAGCTGATCAAGGTTTGAATGTTCTATCCCTAAACGCAAGATCTGATGATGATATTTCACCAGACGATCTAGCCCTTGCATTACTTGATTACCTTAGGGTCACTGTTGATGCAAGGATCAATTACAGTCGTTCTGATTACACCAAGGGAAGCGGCGCTCCAGAAGCAAGAGGATTTTACTTTGTAGGAGATAATCCCAGAGAAAGCAATATACTTTATCAAGTAAAATCCTACCTGAATATTTTAGTCAGACTGGTGTCAAAAAGAACGATATGCAATACAATTGATGTCCAATCTTTCAGCGAAGACAATCTGATAAAACTTTTAGCTTATGCAAATTCTTAGAATCGACAAATCATTTAGCTAGAACAATTACTAAGAAGCCTCTGAGGGGAGTTGCACCCCCGACCTCGTGCTTACCAAGCACGCGCAATAGCTACTATGCTACAGAGGCGAGGCCTTTTAGGAAAAGTACTCGTGGAAAAATTTTGTAGTATTTCTTTGAAATACTACGCATCACTGTACTTATCCTATGGACTTGTCGGGATTTGAACCCGAAGTCTCCCCGCGGCCAGCGGGGCGCGATAGCCGGATTACACCACAAGCCCTTTTTGATGTGAGTTTGACGAGCAGCGCGAGGAAACTCACGATGCGCGTCAACTGAGCATTCAAATTACTGAATGTGCTCGGAACTATAAGTTCCGACATGTAACCAGTTGCCGAGGTTACACCACAAGCCCGTTACCACGCTGAAATCGCTGTCAGTTTTTATACTTTACTCTCTGCATTTCTCTAATAAACTTTTTATATACTATCCTTATTCTTTTTTAAATGAAAAAACCTATTGTTATCACAAGCGCCTTGCCCTATGCAAATGGGCCTCTTCATGTCGGCCATATGGTAGAGTATGTCCAGACCGATATCTTTTCCAGGTATATGAAACTTAGCGGAAGAAAAGCAGTATATTGCTGTGCAGATGACACTCATGGTACTCCTATAGAGGTTAATGCTGCAAAAGAAGGAAAGACACCGGAAGAATTTATTGCGCATTGGTTCAACAAACATATTGAGGAGATGAAAGCATATCTAATTGAACATGATTCATATTATACAACTAATTCAGATGAGAGCAAATATTTCACTGAACAGATCTTTGGCAAGCTCAAAAAAAATGGTTATATCTACAGCAAAGAAATCGAGCTTATGTATTGTGACCATGACCAAAGGTTTCTACCAGACAGGTTTGTAAAAGGAATATGTCCCAAGTGCGGCGCACCAGACCAGTACGGCGACAACTGTGAGAAATGCGGCTCAACCTACTCTCCCGTTGATCTGATAGAGGGATATTGTACAATCTGCAAAAACCCACCGCTCAGAAAAAAATCAGAACATTATTTTTTCAAGCTGAGTGCATTTTCAGTCCAGCTCAAGGATTATTTAACACAGAATAAAAGCCTTCAGCCTGAGATAGTCAAACAGATCCTGCACTGGGTTGATGAAGGGCTTGAGGACTGGTGCATATCAAGGGATGCGCCATATTTCGGATTTAAGATACCAGGAGAAGATAAAAAGTATTTCTATGTATGGCTTGATGCACCCATCGGTTATATTGCTAGCCTTGCAAATTATCTTGGGGACGTAAAAAAAGCAGAAAAATTTTGGAATGATTCAGAGATAATCCATTTCATTGGCAAAGATATCATCTATTTTCATCTTCTATTCTGGCCTGCAGTTCTCATGGGAGCAGGCATGACTCCGCCGAGCAATGTTGTTGTGCATGGCTTTCTTAACATTAATAAAGAAAAGATGAGTAAGTCCAGAGGGACTTTCTTTACAGCAAATGAGATGAGAAATGCTGTAAAACCTGAGTATCTTAGGTATTATATTGCAGGCAATCTTACGCATTCGATGACAGATATAGATCTGGACATCGATAACTTAAAGGCTAAAATAAATAATGAGCTAGTCTCAAACATCGCCAATTTCATATACAGGACACTATCGTTCACAAATAAAAATTTTGATTCTAAATTATCTATTATCAGAGATAAGATGCTTCTTGATGACTGCCTGAAAAAAGCAAAAGAAGCAGGACTCGCGTATGAAAATTTCGATTATAGGGAAGCAGTAAAATTGATTCTTGAAATAGGGACACTAGGAAACAGGTATTTCCAGGAAAATGCACCATGGGAGATGATAAAGATCCATAAGGAAGAGACACTCTTAGTACTTACAGACTGCGCAAATATCGCAAAGATAATCTCCATTGTCGCAAAACCTATAATGCCCGAATTCTCAAAAAATATTGAAGAGCAGCTTGGAATAAAAGAGCAGAAATGGGATGATTTAGATAAGTTAATGGAAAAATCAAAGATAGGTGAGGCAAAGATCGTTTTTACAAAAATTGATAAAATTGATTTACCAGATAATAAGATAAAGAAACCTGAGCCAGAGATGCATGATGATCCTTTCTCTAAACTAAATCTAAAAGTCGCCGAGGTTATCAGTGTGTCAGATCACTTCAAGGCAGATAAGCTTCTTATCATCAATGCTAACCTTGGAACTGAAACAAGACAGCTTGTAGCAGGACTTAGACCATATTACGATGACCCTCAGGTTCTTGTGGGAAAAAACATAATTGTGGTGACAAACCTCGCACATGCTAATCTTAGAGGTGAAACATCACAGGGTATGCTTCTTGCTGCTGAGACAGATGATGTAAAAACAGTGATGGCACTGGAAGCTCCAAAATCCAAACCCGGAGATCAGGTCCATGTAGATGGCATATCTATAGGCAAAGAGACAATCAATTTCGATGATTTCATGAAGGTCGGGATGTATGTTTCAGGCGGGAAAGTGCTCTATAAAGGCAAGCAGTTGCAGACAGAAAAAGAGAAGATAGGGACAAAAATAGAGAAGGGGAAGGTTAGGTAGCGTATTATCTGTATATTTTGTCATGATGATCATAATCTTCAAATGAG
>JBDRQT010000063.1:0-20740 GCA_043826135.1 archaeon | reverse complement strand
CACTGATTGTGACTATTCCATTTTGAATCTGCCTCATTATATATCGACGTAATTTCGGTGTCCATTTCACATATCCCATCTTTCCCTCCAATGGACACCTTACTCAAATGTGTAACTGTGCAATAATTATGGTTCAGCACAGCTGGGGATGAGAACATAAATGTTTTTAAATTCATGATTAATTCATAGTTAAATACGCGGGAGTAGGAAAGCCTGGTCAAATCCGCAAGACTTAAGAAACTCTTTTAGGGTATCTTGTCTCTTAGTGAGTTCGCCGGTTCGAATCCGGTCTCCCGCATATTTTATTGCATGCAATCTCCAATTGTTTTTTCTTAGGAACATGGATTCTAAATCCAATTTTTTCTGAAAACCTTAAAATGTTACTTTTATTTCCCATTATCCTAAAGTAAAGTTCATCTGTTTTGTGTTTATCAGTTCGATTTATTTTTGATATGTTACTGCACTCAATTCCAAATTTTTCAATCAAATTTTTGACTTGTGAAAGAAATTTATGATGTCCATTTATGAATTCACCAGCTTTTGCCATCTTAAGAACTGCTGCTCTGCAATGATTTCTTCTCTCGATATGTATTGTGGATAATTCGTCTTCGAGGAGGCCCATAAGAAAATATCTTGAATTATTATTGCTGTTTGTTATCCAGTCAGGAATAAAAAATGCCTGTCTTGTCTTGTTACCTATTGGGCATCCTAAAAGGAATAATATCCTTCCGAATACAGATGAATTCACTTGAAGATGATATGAGCATCCTTTTGAATATTTATTTTCAGTAACTTTTATTGATTCAATAGGAATATTAAACTCATTTGTAAGAACTTTTTTTAATACCAATTGGTTTATCTTTTCGCCAGAGTGCTTGAAGGTGAATTGCTTGTCCAGATGGCCGTCGCCCATCCCTTTACCTATCATATAAGCAAAATTTTCAGCTAAAGGGGTTCCATCAATCAAAGGAAGCCATCTCTTCGAGAACAGGACTTTGGTTTTGGGAATGAAATAAAGATATGTACCCTCCAAGTCTTTGCAATTGAGAATTTCATGTGATGCATTCATAAACAAATCACCTCAATGAAAAATATATATTGGATGATTTCGTTTATATGCTTCACACAGGAATGTCCAGTGCCATTGAATAGAATTGCTGCTCATTTATGCAGATGATACTGCAGACTGATATAATTAGTCCTCTTCCTGAAATGTATTTTTGTCTTCAGGGCAAGAGCTGTCTGGTTATGGAGAAGGCTGTGCCACCAATGTTTTGGGACAAATTCAGGAATCACAACAGTTACATTCACTTTTGGGTCTTTCTCAATCTGGTTTATGTATGTCATCAGAGGCTGCATAAATTTCCTGAAAGGAGACTCAATTATCTTTAATGGGATTTGCGGCCTGAATTTTTTCCAATATCTTTTAAGGTTGTCAGTGTCAGCACCGCTAATATCAACATGCACAGCAATCACTTTCTCAGATAAGTTCCTTGCATAGGTGATAGCTCCGACAACTGCCTTTGAAAAAGAAGGCACCAAAACAACATAGATATGTTTTTCTTTCTTATACTTCATAGATTTTAGTTTGGCTACTGATAATTCTTCTGCAACATCCATATAATGATTATTTATTTTTTTGAAAAGCAGGACAAGGAGCAAAATAAGAATAATTATTATCCATGCACCGCCCATAAATTTTGTATATCCAATTATTAAAGTAACAACAGCTGTGGTTATTGCTCCGATCATGTTGATCGCTGCTCCCTTTTTCCATCCCTTTTCACGGATCCTGAAATGCCTGTATACCATGCCTGTCTGTGAAAGAGTGAAGGATGTAAATACACCTACTGCATATAAGGGTATCAGGTTATGGACAATACCTTTGAATGCAATTATTACTATTGAAGATATAACTCCCAAGAATATGATTCCGTTTGAAAAGACAAGCCTGTCTCCAAGTTGTTTGAACTGGTGAGGAAGATAGTTATCTTTTGCCAGGAAGAAGCATAATCTAGGAAAATCAGCAAAACTAGTATTTGCTGCCATGAAAAGAATCATCATTGTAGCTGCCTGTATGAAGAAAAAGAAAAAGGTTCTTCCGAATATACTTTCAGCAATAATTGACACTAGTGTTCTGTCATGACTTGGAACAACACCTAAGTAATGCCCAAGAAATGTTATTCCAAAAAATAAAGTAGTCAGGATTATCGCCATCCATAGTATTGTTGTCCGTGCATTTTTGCTTTCAGGCGACTTAAATGCAGGAACACCATTAGTTATTGCTTCAATGCCTGTAAGCGCTGCGCATCCTGAAGAAAATGCCCTAAGTATGAGGAATAGCGACAAACTTGATAGTGCCTCCACTTGATTTTCAATGATTAGTGGAGTTAGTGTGCCGGTGAAAAATCTGAAAAATCCAACTGCTATCATTACCAAAAAACTGATAATGAATAGATAAGTCGGAATCGAGAACACCATTCCTGATTCCTTGATCCCTTTAAGATTAATCAGGCTGATTAAAAAAATTACAAATACACCGATTAGGATCCTATATATATACACCTGAGGAAATACAGATACTACAGCTGCAACGCCGGCAGCGACGCTGACAGATACTGTCAAAATATAGTCAAGCAGCAAGGCGCTTGCAGCAACCAGTCCAAGGGTCGGACTAAGGTTGTCTTTTGCGACGCTATATGCGCCTCCACCTTTTGGATAGGCATCAATTGTCTGCCTGTATGAAAAAATCAGGATCCAGAGAAGAGCGAGTATCGCAATAGATATTGGAAGAGCATACATAAGAGCCATTGTCCCGGCAGTGAGAAGCGCAAGAACAATCTCTTCAGTAGCGTAGGCAACAGATGACATTGAGTCAGATGAGAACACTGCCAAAGCCACTGATTTTGGAAGCCTCTGATGCTTGTATTCCCAATTCGGGAGCGCATCTCCAATTAGGAATCTCTTGATTTTTTGGAGCATATATGCATGGAGTTTTATGTTGTATTTAAGCATATATATTTTTATAACTTCTTTAGGACAAAAAAGAGTATGCTTGCTATAATACCCATTAAGATTGAAGAGGTGATTGGGAAAAATAATTTGAAATTTGGTTTTTCTATAATTATGTCTCCCGGAAGCCTACCAAGAGGCAAGCCTAATTGCATGAATATGCCTGCCATTATAAGTAATGTTCCTCCCAATATCAGCAAAATCGAGATGTCTTTCATGATACCTTTAATTGGTTAGATTTATTTTGATTTTTTAAGTTCAGCAAGCGCGTGCTCTATCTTTTTCAGGCGCCTATTCATCTGAGCCATGAGCATCAGTTCTTTCTGGTCAAGTATCAGGTCCAGCCTATCCTGCTTGAAATCCACAATGTCCTTTTCCAGATTTATCTCCTGTTGCTTGTTATACCTTATTGCCTGCCTGTTCTGACTCATCATGATGATTGGTGCTTGAAGTGATGCAACGCAGGAAAGCATCAAATTCAGAAGAATGAAAGGATATGGATCCCATCCTCGGTTTTTAAGCCAAATCAAATTAACCAGAATATAACTTGCGAGAAGTGCCACAAAGAGAACAATGAATAGCCAGGATCCTCCAAATCTTGCGACCTTGTCAGCGAGCCTTTCTCCAAAAGTCCAATCTTTATCATGAAAAATGAATTTGTTCTTGTCGAAAGAAAAACCTTCATCCTTGAGTTTTTTCTCGACATCAGCATGCAAGTCCTCAATAGAAATTTCTTCTTCTATAACATTATGGTTTATACCGTTATGCGGGGCTTCGCTTGGATTCTCCATCAGTATCATCTTTGAATCGGTAGTTATTATATTTTGTGGAAAATGCTAATGTTTTGCGAGTATCATTGCACCATTGATATCTCTTAGCAAATCATGTATCGACTTGATGGACAAAAGATGCCTGAGTATTGTCTTTGGCCTGAAATAAAATTCTCTCATTGCAGTTCTCTGAAGCTTTTTTAGTTCTTCTTCTGTCCGGCCGCTTGTCACATAAGGAAGTTTTGCATTTTCAATCCAGCCGTTCCATGTGTTATAGGAATCCCAGTCTAAACTAAGATATCCTTTATGCTTCAATTGTGTAAACATTTTTGTTCCAGGATAAGGTATAGTGAGGGTGAACTGGGCCCAATGAGGATCCAATTTTTTTGCAAACTCAATAGTCTCTCTGCTTTCGGAAACTGTTTCTGTAGGAAGCCCCAGCATGAAAAATCCACGAATGGAGATACCTGCTTTTTTTGTTAATTGGAAAGTTTTCTCAATCTGGGATTTTTGCGTGTCTTTATGCACAAGATCAAGCAATCTTTGCGAGCCAGACTCTACACCATAACTAATCTGCCAGCAGCCTGCTTTTTTCATAAACCTTAACATAGGCTCATCAACAGTATCAACACGGCTTTCACATGTCCATCTTAATTTCTTATGATATCCTTTTTTTATCAGGGATGAGCAAAGCTCAAACACAAATTTCTTATCAACTGTTAGGTTATCTGCTTCAATATTGATCTGTTTTGCCCTGTATTTGTGAATAAGCACTCCAATTTCAGACATTATTCTTTTTATGGAATGCTTCCTTAGTGTATTCCCAAATGTTTTTGAGCAATATGTACATGCAAATCTGCAGCCTCTGGCAACAATGAGTGTAGGACAATAAGTATCATGCATTACTCTCGATGTAGTCAATTTATATCTATTCATTGGTAGCAGATGTCTGGCTGGAGGAGGGATATCATCAATATCTTTTATTAGTTTCCTTGCATGGTTAATGGAAATTTGTCCGTTCTTCCGGTAGCATATCCCTTTGACATCGCGCAGATTCTGATAATCCTGTTTTGCAAGCTCCAGAAAAGTGAGTTCCCCCTCACCAAAACAGATTATGTCAGCCGCAGGGATTTCTTCCAACACCTGTTCGTTGAGAGCTGAAGCATGGGGTCCTCCAAGGACAATCGGAATTTTCGGATATCTTTTTTTAATCTGGTTACACAATTCTTCCACAGCTGAAAACATAGGAGTAAGAACTGTTATTCCAATCAGATATACATTTTTGTCGATTTGATCAACAATATTTTGTGTACTCAAAGTCTCAACCTGGGCATCGATTATGGTAACACTGATATGATGCAATTCCAGCATAGAAGCAATATAGGCTATTCCAAGAGGCTCAGATATAGCTCCAAATCTTGCTAATATCTTGCCATATCTCTCCTGAAGGCCGAATGGTGGATTGATTAGCAAAACTGATTTCTTCATTTTTCTCTATTCCTTCTCTGTTAATATTCTGTTGCATAATAATATTACCCTGTATTGCTTATTCAGACTCAATTAATATACAAATACCTATACTGATACCCTAAATAAAAACATTTATATATTAGTTTCTCTTTTAATGTATTAAAGTGGAAATTAGTTCCTAAATAATATATAAAAAAGGATACTGGGATACCCCTCCCCCACTTAGTTGCCCAAAATGAAACCAACAAATAATAGCGGCAGCTATCTGCTGCCAAGAGAAGTGCGAGAACTGATTGCATATATCCACAGTGCGAGAGACAGGATTCTTCTAAGGATTCTTTATGAGACAGGATGCACTTTGAAAGAATTGGTGGCTCTGAAAGTATCTGATATTTTGGGGAAAAAAATTTCTGTTGTCAATCATTCGACCAAGAATGTCAGATTTTCGCATATATCATCAAAGCTGGCCAAGGACATAAAAGCCTATATTCTTGGAAATTTGCTTAAGAAAGAGGATTTCCTGTTATCCTCTAGGCAAGGAAAGGGAATATCGGAAAAAAGGGTCAGGCAGCTAATCCAGCAATATGCGATGGATTGTTTTTCAAAAAAAATAAGTGCTCATGATTTCAGGTATTTTCATATTGCGCACGCTTACACCTCTGGTGTTCTTCTTCAAAATATCGCTAGGCAGCTTGGCATCACAAGCTACAGGGCATTCCAGGTTGTTGAGGAGCTTGGTATCAGTCCTGCATACAATTATAATAATTTCCTGGTGAGAGTATGAGAAAATTATTTTTGCTGGCAATGATACTGCTCTATATTGGATTTGCATATGCCAACCCTACACTTAACGTGTCCAACATGACAGCTGAAGCAGGAAACGTTACTTTCATTGACTTTAACGCTTCCGGATCACAAAGTGATATATGGCAAGGCTATTTTGGAACTGTATCGGGAGGTATAACGCTTGATGATGCAGCCGGCAAAGTTTTCTATGATTGGACAGTTGTGGATGCAGTCGGAGAAGTGCTTGCGACCAGAGAATTAATTTCTGATTGGTCGCTGATAAACTGCTCAAACCAGACGCAGATATACCGCGAAGAAGAGAAACTGAATATTCCAAATGAGAGCAATAATGGAATAAATGATACCTATTTACTTACATCGCATCCAACATTTGAAATAGGCGGAAAATTCATGGAAGGATGCAGGTCCACAAAAACTAATAACGAAACAACTTCGAAGGCGAGATTTTGGAATGTAATACTTAATAGCAATTCTTCGAACACGGTTTATGTGGCTCTGATAGATAATGATCAGGTCGGATTCAATGGGACACTAGTTGACTTTCAGCTTCTTGTTCCGACAAACAAAACATCAAGACAGGCTACCTACAACCTTTATCTTGATTTGTCATAAGGCAGGCAAAACCTTTTAGTACATGTAACAGAATAATAATCAAAAAAAATATCTAATTATCGAAGACAAATACCTTATATTCTGGAATTTCCTCTTCCCTTAGCTTTTTTGATTCTTCTTCCTTTGCTTCTATTGTTCCAAGAGGATCTTTTGTTCCTTCAACAAGCTTATTTACTTTGTATTTTTTTTGTCTCTTTGCATCGTCAGAGTCTTCCTTATCATGGGAGAGATCAAGAATCTTTATCTCTTCTTTTGCTTCAAACATCACGGGAGCTGCCATAGTAGGTTCCTTAAGAACTTCCTTGATGCTTTCAATAACTATCCTTTCTTCCTTTGGTTCGCTTATCTTTATCTTCTTCTCTATTTTAGGCTTTTCAGGTATCTCTACTTCCATCATCGGAGCCTTTTCTTTGGTCAGCACTTTTTCCTTTATTTTTCGTTCCTTTGGCTTTTCAATTTTTGTCACAGGAACAGACCTTTTATTCTCTTTTTTCATCTCATCTGCAAGTACAGTATCCACATGGAAATCTACAACCTTGTAATCATCCATTTCTATTGCATACCTTGCAACATCTTCACAATATGAAAGAAATTTTCTTGGGTTTCTTCCTGATAAGGAGAATATCCTCTTAATGATTGGGCTGGGAAACAGTCCAATATCACCTATCCTTGATTTGATCAATTCTTCAGCTTCTGATAGATTAAGAGTGGCTGTCTTAATCACATTATCTTTTAGATACATCTTCATCTCTTCAGGTATTGTCACAGCTTCAATATCATGGCTGACCATGACCACTGATTTCAAGGTTCCTGATTCGTAGAATTTCAGGATATCTGAAGCTTCCTTCTTAGACATGGTGTGGACTTCATCCAGGAACAGCAGTATGTTTCTTACCTTGATCCCAGCTATCCTTCCCAGAAGGGAGTTTGCTCCGTCAACAAGGGATTTAAGATTGAATGCAGAGCTGTCATTGAAGCTATAATAAATGATCCTGTTTTTTCCTTTATATCTGGATATCAGATTTTTTAGGATAGTTGTCTTTCCGGTTCCATATTCCCCCTCAATAAAGAGAATCTCTGCGTTGTCAATTTTTTGATAGATATAATCCAGGTCATACGCAACCATATCCGGCTGAAATGCAGCGGGCTTGACGCTGAATGGATTATTTTTAAAACTCAGTTTTCTATACCATATCATTTTTCATCACTCATTAGGACTTTTAAGTCAGCTAATTGCACTCTCTTCCTATTTTTCTGCGCAGCAGACCTTGCCGATCTCTCGCAGTTCTGGAGGAGCTTCTGTACTGAAAAGTCTGACATCTTAAAAATCTTTTTAATTAGGCTGTCGTTGAACAAATCCAGATCACCAATCCTCTTTCTGACAATCTCAACAGCTTCATCTGGAGACAGTTTCTTTATCTTTATGACTCTCGAGCCGATCCTGTCCCTCAGGCTATCAGAGAATTTCGCCTGTCTGTATGAGCCGCTTGTAAAGATAATTGATTTTATATAATTCTGATCAAAATAATATTTCAATCTTTCAGTGTTCTTTTTCGAAAGATATTGGACATTATCTAGCAGTACTATCATATTTTTTGGCTTTTTATTGATTAATCTTCCCAGCATACCGTATTTATCCTGGAGTACTCTTGTAATATTAAGTGTTTTTGCAACAGCGATGCAGTCCACATAAACTACATTTTTTTTGCCTCCGAATTTTTTTGCTGCCATCATGAGGAGTGTTGTCTTTCCGCAGCCAGGCAAGGTTTCAATCACAAGAAGGCTGCCTGCATCTATCCTATAAAATATTTCATCGACTGCATCGTCCATGCTTACCAGCTTATTATGATTTGCCCGTGGATCGACTGAAAACGGATTATCTTTGAATCCTAATTTTTGATACCATTCCATTAAATCACCTTTTAATTGTGGAAAATTCGCATTATAATCATATGCACATCTCTAATCAGATTGTCAGAAAAATTATCTGCATAGCAATTATAAATTGATCCTCCCACCCTAATATGTAAGCACTACAAAATAGTGATGTATTTTTAAGCATTGTGGTTGATGTTTTTATAATAATTCTAGTTTCAAAAAGTATAAAAATGAACTGTCTCTCACAGATGCATGTCATTTTCTGTCTCAGGTACAAACTTTGAATGTGGTCTCAGTTTAGGAAAGCGCTTTTCTAAAGAGATCAGCAAAAGAGTTGATATTTTGGTCAGCGATGCGAAATTAAAGGAATTCGGCGTCCAATTAACTGAATTGGATTTGAGATGCAGAAGGAAATTTCCACAATTTGCTCTCGAATTGGAAGGAATATCCGTAGGAGCAGGGCAACCTTACACAAAACTACTGTTTTTAAACATGCTTGAGTATCACGGACATGGCTGCAGTTCTATTGCGTTGCATGATAAAACTGATTTAATTGTGGCACATAACGAAGACGGAGATGTATGGGAAAACAGAGATGATTTTTCGCTAGTAAACTTCAGCCTTTCTGGCATTCAAATTACTTATTTTTCTTATCCCGGGGAACTGGGAGGTTCTGCTTATGCCTGGAATTCTCATGGCCTGTTTATGTGTGTAAATAACCTTCATCCGAAACCTAATTTACATATGCTTCCGAAGGCATTTATCTCAAGAAGGATATTAGAATCAAAAAATATAGGTGAAGCCATCTCTGTTTTAAAAATGCATAAGACCTCAGGCTATCATTATTTCATTGCGCAAGGAGAAAAAATAATCTCAATTGAAGTTTTTGATGGAAATATTAATGTTGAAGAAGTGAAGGGTTATTCTTGCCACACAAACCATTATCTATCTGGTGGATTTGCGGGAAAGGACGACCCAAGGATTGATTCGACTCAGCGATTGTCCAGGCTGAATCAACTGATTAAGAAGGGGAAAAAACCGATACAGATCCTTTATGATCGAAAAGGCGAGAATCCAATCTTTTGTGAGAATCAACCCTCATTAACATTATCTACTGTTGTTGCCTATCCAAGAGAGAGAAGTGTTCTGATATACAATAACTCCAAGTATGAAGATATTTTCTTTTGAGAAAATAAACTGGGCCTGACCGCCATGTTTGTTTTTAATAAAACAGACGACAAAAACATCTCGTAGTGTTTCTAAAAAACGAAACACTACTCTTTTGATGACAAGAAAATAAACTGGGCCTGACCGCCATCTCTGTTTTCAAGAAAACAGAGGACAAAAACATCTCGTAGTGTTTCTTAAAAAACGAAACACTACTCATCTGAAAACAAAAAAAAATGGGCCTGACCAGCAAAGATAATACCGACTCATAAACTCATCGGCATTATCAAGCATTCTAGAGAGAATGAATCGAACTGGTCCCCCAGTTCTCTTCTCTCAATGTTGTCAAGAAAAATAAATAAATATGGGCCTGACCAGAATCGAACTGGTGACCTTCTCCGTGTAAGGGAGACGTCATAGCCGCTAGACCACAAGCCCAATAGGTGTTAGGAATAAACGTTTTGTTTATAAAAGTTCCCGTAGAATAAAAACCAGCCGATGTGGCGGAACTCCATCAATGATGAAATGATGCTTTGCTGTTAGTCCTTTGACCGGAAAGAAGAAAAAATTAAATAAGTTACCTGGCAGCGTACGCGATTGCTGCTTCTCTCATTATATTTTCCATCTTTGTTATCATGGATTTGGTCTTTCTCAATTCTTCTTTATGGAGAACAGGTGCTTGCTTTTCAAGGTAATCTCCAACAATTCCGAGAGAATCCCAATTGACATCTTCTCTTAATATTGGTGCCAAGTGTTTTTCCACATATTCTTGCGCATTTTGTGCGCTCCACATTCCAGCACCAACAGCCAGCACTTCTCCCCAACCCGCACCCCTGGATATGGTTATTATTGGTGCGCTTACAGCAGTCAATGTCGCAAAATATGCACCCCATTCAAGTGGTGTGATTATTTTCCTATTCACTGCAACTATCATTGGTGCGTTTTCATCTTTCGTAAGAAATTCTTGATACTCCTTGAGTTCATAGTATCTCTTAACTAACCGACCGAATGATACGGTATCAGGAGGGTCATCTCTATTTTCGAAAACGACATATCTATTACCTTCAATATTGACTTTATAACTCGGATCAACCTCAACATCATGATGTCCATCAGAATTCCACGAGACCTGTACTTTTCCTTCCAGATTGTCATTCTCATCTGGTCTTTGTATCGTAATACCTATATGTGCAGCCATTAATATCCCTCCAAGTAATGTATTAACTGCGCAGTGGTAGAAACTTATATATAAATTTAATTGAAAGCAACAAAAATAAATAAAAAATTATAGACCCTAATGGGTCCTTCTGCCATGAGCATTGAGGCTTGGCCTGACTTTCTCAGCGCCTTTTCCTTTATTCCTTAGACCCCTAGTTTTTCTACCAGCAGACGTCAAGTCTCTTTCGACCCTATTTGTGTGCTGAGGTTCGCTTATCCAGCTGATATAAGGCCTGCTTTTGATGACAGGATGATTCTTATCAACCAGGATTATCTCATACCAAACAGTATTACCATCTTCAGCTACCCAATAGGAATTAAGAACTTCGCAGTTTGCATATTTCTTGTTTGCCCTAGCTTCAGCAATCTTCTGGAAATTTACTGCTACTATTTTTTTATGTCTTCGGGTCTTTGGTCTCCTGGCCTTTCTGATCTTGGGCCTCATCCTACCGCCTCTAGTGACTTTCTGCCTAACGATTAGAAAACCTTGCAAAGCCTTATATCCAAGAGATCTTGCCCTATCAAGCCTTGTAGGCCTTTCAATCCTGACTGTAACAGGCTCTTTTCTCCAAGCGATCAGCCTTGCTTTCCATAATTCAGGCATAGACTCTTTTGGTTTTTTCCATAAATCCTTGATATATTTGTACATTCCCATTGATTTCACCTTTGTAGATTCAGGCTGCCTTCGGCAATTGCCATTAAGAGCAAGTCCTACATTTCTCAATCAGAAGGAAAAACCGATACTTTATAAATATATAGCATCGAATCCATTGATTTTTAATAAAGCAGATTATGCTCTTGTCAGATGGCAGAAATTGCAAGAATTGATTCGCATGGTATGAGAAGTACTGCTTTGTATAGCTCTCCTAAAGACTCAGCCCATATACTAATACGCTGGTTGTAGAAAACATTTAAATTCTTTTAACGGCATTAACTTTTTATACTTCTACTTAATTCTAAGTGATGCTGAGGCATTAGCCTTGGGTTTCGCTAAAAAGCGATTAACTGGGTTTCTGATTTCAGCAATAAGACAAAGGTGATAATATGGCAGAATTTAAACTGGTTATAGGAGATAAGAAGACAGGAAAGTGCCTGCAGGTTGCAGTGACTGGAAACAATGCAAACGCACTTCTTGGAAAAAAGATAGGAGAATCCATCAAAGGGGAATCCTTTGATATGCCTGGCTATGAATTTGAGATAACAGGCGGCGCTGACTACTGCGGGTTTCCGATGAGAAAAGATTTGGATGGTCCTGTCAGGAAAAGAATAATGATAACTGACGGTGTCGGTATAAGGAACGAGCGAAAAGGTGTCAGGTTCAGGAAAACAGTATGCGGAAACACAGTGCATGAAAAGATAACTCAGGTTTCGATGAAAGTATTAAAATATGGAAAAAAGCCTTTGTTTGAAGAAGTTGCTGTTGCTCCTAAAGAAGAGTCCAATGCTGATGAGAAGAAGGAAACAGTGAAGAAAGAGAAGAAAGAGGCACCAAAGAAGGAAGAGAAAATGGAGCCTGAAGCAAAGATAGTGAAGGAAGAACCAAAAGCTGAGAAACTAGAGGATAAGAAATAATTGTGTTTTTTTGTATTAACTTTTTCTTCATTTTTTAAACAAATGTGGTCAAGAAGAAAATGGAGTCAGTTCGCAAACGTTCATGATTAGTTTGCCAAAGACCAATTTTGGATCGCACAGTATAGGTAATTGGAGTAAGGTAAAATTTTTATAGACAAAATACCTGTATATTCTTATGTATTTCTGCAAGAAATGTAAATCACTGATGGTTCCGCATAAAGGGAAGCTGAAATGTTCAGCGTGCGGAAAGATCGAAGAAGGAGAGATTATACTGAAAGAAAAAATAAATATGCCCAAAGATATTGAAGTGATCGATGAAGCCACGGAACATATCGGTGATGACACCATTCCAATTGTGTGCTGGAACTGCGGCTACAGGGGAGTTTATTTCTGGATGGTGCAGATGCGCAGGGCAGATGAACCGCCTACAAGATTCTATAAATGCCAAAAATGCAAAAAGGTGTGGAGAAGCGGAAAATAGTTACTACTCAATAGTAATATATTTAAATAGTTTGTGATTTCACATTTCTATGCCAGTGAATTTGACCAGACGAGGACCTCAGCAATTACGAGAAAGATTTCGAGTTGGAGGACCAGATTTTGAATTAGCTAAATGGAATGTGCTCTTTTCTCCTGGAATCGAACAAATAATTCCTTTGGTAGGTGAAAAACTTGCTGAAGGCTATCAAATATGTTTGAATGAGTTTGAGAGGGATCCATTCCCAGAATTTTCGATTAGAGATTATACAAATGAGTTTCCCTATGTTATTACTTCTGGTTCTGCAAGATTTGGATTTGATCGACCAGATATCGTATTTTACGCAGTTTCATTGGTTAACCAAATTGAAATGGGAATGCATATGCAACACATTTTTTCAAAAACAGGTGCGAACTATGGAGTATCTGCTTTGGATTTTGCAACACTTGTTGGGTTCGAGGAGATTTATCATTTATTGCAGCCAAGAAAACCTAAGCCTGAACCAAGCAAAGAAGAGGTGGCAGAGCGTGTCAGAGAATTTTTATCTGCACAACCCACTACCAGATATCATCCTATCAATGAGCAAAGAAAAAATCTTCAATACTGCGAAAATGAATTCGAAGAAGACGCGACAAATGTTTTCGAGAGGATTGCACCAAAATATGGAATTGAAATCCATAACCATTCTCAGCCACAAGAAATAAAACATTATTCTACAATACAAAGGTTCAAATCAGGAGGAGATTTAGGGTTTACAAATTCTACCCGTACTAACAAGACAGGAAATTCAATACCCGAAGAAGATAATTTAGTTCTTGGTGCAATTATTGATTTAGCTTCGAGACTATTTGGTATTGCTTATTTAATACCAGGCATTTCATTATATAGAGATTCAAAGCCTGATATTCACTACGATGAAGCCACCAAGGCAGCGCACATTAGTAGTGGCTATGTATTTGAATGGTATAATACAAGAAGACGAATTAAAAATGTTCTTTCTGCGGAAAAATTAAGAGGAACTGAGGGTCCAGATTTTGCCCTTTTTAATAATCTTACCCAGGAAATGTTTAAGCACCATCAGCTTGACGCGTTGCTTCCGCATGGCCATTATGAAAATAGGAATGATTATTCTATGAAGTTAGATAGGGAAATATCATTTGCGAGTGATATGAGACGTCTCTGGTCGCATGTTATTCATAATAAATCTTCACCATGGTTAAGATGAGCCTCCGACAAGATTCTATAAATGCCAGAAATGCAAGAAAGTCTGGAGAAGCGGGAAATAACTAGGTGTTTGCAGGATTGCCAAGCACTCTTCTGTAGTAATTGATGGTTTTTGCCAGGGCATATGTAGAGGGTATCAATACGAGCGCTACAATAACACCGCTACCGAAATCACCCATAAAATCACCATTCTTCAATAGCTCAGTCCTATATAGTTGCATGAAATTTATATCTGGCGATTGCATCACCTGATATCCTGTTTTTAGTGCAGCTTCACCGAGTTCAACTACAATGTCTGTCAGAATTCCTCCTGCCATCCCCCATGCAACTTTTTTTGTCTCATCGCTTGTGTATTTTCCTGCAATCTCATAACCCCACCAAAATCCTGCGGTGACAGCAATGCCGTGCGCAAAACCATTTGATATAAACCAGCGGGCGTTCTGATTTATCCATCTTCTCGCCGGCTGAACATGCATCTCGAATAGAGCACTCCCGCTTGCACTGGTTAGCAAGGTTAAACTTGATCCCCATTTCATTGCCTGTTCAGGCCCAGTAAGATAGGGTGTATCATTCGAATGAATTATAGCATCAATAGTCTGTAGCATCCTTGTTTGATCATCCATCCAACGAAGGTAATTTTGATAATATTTAAAGATATCAAAAAAATTTGGATAATTTGCTTTGTTCCCTTAAATTCTTGAGGAGCTGACTCTGATTAGTTAGGGTTTCTGAAGCAAAAGCGAATCTATCACTAATGATTTTTTTGGCATTTTCCATCATTTCCTGTTTATTCGAGAACAAAATCAGCTTTGATTTTAGCGCCTCCCTCGTCGCCTGCCTCACGACCCACACACCGAGTGCCATATAATATTCGTCAGTTATAAATCTTAATGCAAGAACAGATGCCTGCCTCTTTTTTTGTTTAAGATATTCTAGGATCCCAAGCCTGGCTGCGTAATAGCCTCCAACTGTATCTTTTGCATATTCCTTTCTTCCTGCATAGGGTTCATAATCAGTTGCAGTCTCGATTTCATCTGGGTTTATTTTTTCCGGGTTGCCGATATATGTCTCAAATAATTCATATGACCAGATCTCAGGGAAAAACATTATCAAATAATAATTTCCCAGATAACCTCCGAAATGCAGTGCGTATTCATATTCTTGATAATCCTTGATTTCAGTTATTAGTTTCTTTCCAAGCGTATCATCAACAGCAGTAATACTCCATCTTGTGGGTACTAATTTTCTGTTTTGTTTTGTTCCAAGAGTCCCAACTGAAATCAGCTTTGTCAGAAAATGTTCATCATATCCCTTGCTGTAGAGATAATTGATTCCTTCATTTGCCTTTAAGTCAGTATCACTCACAACCCTATCAACTGGTTTTTTTATAATTGGGTTTTCGGTGAGCTCAGCCTTTTCAAGCTTCACATTCGGTCCATATGGAGTTATATCTCTGTTTAGATTGATATCAAAAAAAGGTTTTTTGTCAAGATGGACCTCAACATCAGTCGGTTTTTCAGCTTGGGCGATTTCCTGCGTAAGTTCCAGAAATTTGCTGTCAAATGTTTTAACATCTGCCTTGAACCTTGAATTAATTAATGCAGTCCTTAGATCAACAATCTTAGGTATATCATATTTTTTGACTGACCAACCTTTCGGGTCATCGATATCTTCAGGAAGAGTTTCATTTGAGAGGAACCCGACATTCACGTTCGGATAGCCGAATTTTCCAACAAAAACATTTGGCGAGGCTCCAAAATAATCCTGCTTTGCTTTCTGGTTGAATTGCTTCTGATTTATGATAGAATATACTTTTGGGCAGTTCCTGAGATGCTCTAGCCTTGAGCCGCCGCAGAAGGGGCAGGAGAAGTTCATGGAATCAACAAAATATTACAATTTAATAAAATGTTTCTAATTATTTATCAAGATGCATCACATGAGTAATCCTTGGATCCCTTTCCGGGATCACACGAATTCCATATGTGTCAATGCCAGCTGCAGAAAATAATGATCCCATGTATTGCTGTGCAGGGCCAGAATAGATTTTGTAATCTCCTACCGAAAAGTCACTAACCTGTTTCGTTAGAACTACATAGCTGGAGTGCCCTAAAATACCTATCCATCCACCTGGTCGTACAACCTTGGAACAGCTATTCAGTATCTCTTTAACCCTCTCAAGGCACATACCATGATAAATTGCCATAGCCAGATTGTTTTCAAATAAAACACCATCAACTGTCTGAGGCAACCCTAAACGTTGCAGTTCTGAGTGAAGCAGATATCCATCTCCTCTATAAATATTTTCAAGGCCAGTTGTTGCTGTCACTTTTTCGAATTCAAAAGAGTCGTATTGGATGCCATATATTTTTATTTTCGGAAGCAGCTTTCGTATTTCTATTGCAGTAATAGGAGATGGACCAACTTGTACAATCCTTCCAAGATCAACAGGTAAATTCTTCAGAGAGTCTCCAATTGTTTCTAACAATCTTCCTTCCTTCGAGTCCTGTAGTAACCAATATACCGGGTCGCTAGTATCAACTAATTTTGGCGTTCTTAGGATTATTTTTCGCATGTCATTCTGACTTTTTGGAGAGTTATAAAAAACGAATGTTAATATTTTAAAGAAATGTTGATCATGAAGTTAATAATTCAACAATTTTGCAATATCTCTTATATCAATATGTGTAAAATTTTTATCTATAAAGTAAAATCGATAATTTTATTAACTACTCTCTTAAACCACTACGTATCAAAACTAGGGGGGGATAATATGATTGAATTTATTTTTGCTATGAGTCTACTAGCATTATTATACGCAGGATACCTGTCCTGGCACATCATGAAGCAGGACAGCGGAAATGAGAAGATGCGCGAGATCGCTGAAGCAATATCTCAGGGAGCCAAAGCATATCTTCTTAGACAGAATAAGACCGTAGCTGTTCTTGCGGTTGTGCTCGCACTATTGATTTGGCCGCTTCTTGGAAAAGAGACAGCTATCACATTTATTCTTGGTGCATTATTATCAGCACTAGCCGGATTCATAGGTATGATGATTTCAGTTCAGGCAAACGTAAGGACAGCCCAAGCAGCTAGCAAAGGTTTGAAACAGGCAATGGATATGGGCTTTAAAGGAGGAACAGTAACTGGAATGGCAGTAGTAGGACTTGGCCTCCTAGGTATAACTTTGATGTTTCAGACCTATCATGATCCAAAGGCCATAATCGGATTTGGATTTGGTGCATCTCTCGTCAGTCTTTTCGCAAGAGTAGGCGGTGGAATCTATACCAAAGGTGCAGATGTTGGAGCAGATCTTGTGGGAAAAATAGAAAAAGGCATTCCCGAAGATGATCCAAGGAATCCAGCGGTAATTGCAGATAATGTTGGAGACAATGTCGGAGACTGTGCAGGAATGGCAGCTGATTTATTTGAATCTTATTCAGTTACTCTTATTGCAGCAATGCTGCTTGGTCTGTCAATAATAGGTTTCGCGCCAAATGCAGTTGTTTATCCAATGGCACTTGGCGGTATCGCAATTATTGCATCAATAATCGGAACTTTTTTTGTCCACACCAATGATAAGGAAAAGATATGGAGCGCATTAAATAGAGGTATATGGATAACTGCAATCTTATCTGCAGTTGGATTCTATTTTGTAACTGCTAATATGATGAATAATATGGCATATTTTTTTGCAGCACTAACAGGTATTGTTGTAACACTTGCAATAGGCGGGATAATCGAATATTATACTTCAACTACTAAAGGGCCCACACAAAGTGTGGCTGAGGCGTCTACAACAGGAGCAGGCACTAATATCATCATGGGCCTTGCGGTTGGCATGGAAAGTACAGTCATGCCGATAGGAGTAATTTGTGCAGGAATTTTTGCGTCATATTATTTTGCAGGTGTATATGGTATTGCAGTTGCCGCTATGGCGATGCTTGCGATGACAGGTATTGTTGTATCTGTTGATTCTTTTGGCCCGATCACTGATAATGCTGGAGGAATTGCTGAGATGTCTGGTCTTTCAAAGAAGGTAAGGGATAATACAGATGCACTTGATGCAGTCGGGAATACTACCAAAGCAGTCACAAAAGGATTTGCGATAGGAGGAGCTGCTCTTGCGGCCCTGTCCTTATTTGCAGCATATGCAGATGAAATGAAGATAACAGCCATCAATGTGCTTGACCCGAAGGTTGTAATCGGTCTTTTCCTCGGAGGTATGCTCCCTTTCATATTCTCATCGTTGACGATGAAAGCTGTCGGAAGAGCAGCAACACTCATTGTTGAGGAAGTCAGAAGACAGTTTAGGGAGATAAAAGGAATCATGGAGCGCAAAGCAAAACCTGATTATGCACGATGCGTTGATATTAGCGCAAAAGCAGCTATCAAGGAGCTAATGTTGCCAGGCATTATTGCTGTGTCCGCACCGATTATCGTTGGTATATTGCTGGGACCATATGCTCTTGGCGGTCTTCTTGCAGGATCAATTGTCACAGGGCTTTTACTTGCGTTGATGATGACAACAGGCGGAGCTACATGGGATAACGCAAAAAAATATATTGAGCAAGGAAATTTTGGCGGCAAGGGGTCTGATGCCCATAAGGCAGCTGTTGTTGGCGACACAGTCGGCGATCCATTTAAGGATACAGCAGGTCCAGCACTAAATCCACTTATCAAGGTGGTAAATACAGTTGCTCTGCTTTCTGCAGGATTAATTCTTGCTTTTACATTATTTCCTTAATTTTTTTTTATTCACAAGTCAATCATTCTTAACCACACTCACAAATAAAATTCACTCATGGAAAACGTAGATTTTAAATACTGAACAATTTATGAACAGCGTATGGCAAACATGTCAATTAATTCTTCACTTATATCTCAGCCAGTGACCAATGCAACTGAAAATATTTTCGGATTCTTGGGAAGTTTGCCAGCGCAAGTCATGCAAGGAAATACAGTTGCAATTATCATCGCTCTGATACTTTTTTATATCTTGATTGTTGTTCTTCAAAAAATTTCATCATTACTATTAGCTCTTATGAAGAGAATCATAATGTTTCTGATAGTCGGGCTTGTCATACTTGATTTCGTACCCAAATATGTGCAGCTTGTAACTTCAGAGGGATTTACTACTATGAATATATTTATTGGCATAATTGCTTTCTCGGTAAGTACAGTTGGATTCTTTGTTGCCTTCAAAGCATTTTTATCAAGCGCAAAGGAACACATATACAATTTTAGGCATACGGATTCAATGCCAAAAAATCCAAATAACATACAGCAGGAAAATATCAATCAAGTTTTTACAAAGGACTCAATCAGCAATGAGAAATCACTTATGACCGTTCTGGTTTACCTTATTGTTGCCGAGTTCGGAGTGTTTTCTTCTCCGACACTCTCTGCTCCCAGCGTTCAGGTTGGAATATTGTTTTTCATCGTATTCATAATAGGTCTTATGATTTTTGCTAAATCAACATATAAGAGTATAAAGACTGCGGCCCTATATTTTGGTGCCACATTTGTCGTTGGTCTTCTGGTGAGCTTCCTCCTTGGCATGATGTGGGGAAAAAGCTCAATAACAGAACTCCTATCGCTTGACTTCTTTACGTCTAGTTCTCTTGTTGCAACAATAACTGGCATGGGAGTCAGCCTGTTTGCAGGCAGTAAAGGCTAATAATAAACAGGATGAAGCTATTACAACAACTGTAATTTCTGTAAAATTGTTAACAATATCTTTTTATAGCTTTGGTTAATCTGATCTTGAAGATTGGATGCTAAAAAGTTAGAACAAATATGTCGAGAATTACCATTGCTTGATCTTAGTGAGATTGTTATAGGCACAGTATATAATACTGCACCTGTAGAAGTCTCTGAGATTTTTCTGGCACGATCCGCTTTGATAGTTACACATAGATATCCGCATGTTCAGACATCATTAAAAACAGAAGAAGCGCAGCAACTGCTAGTCTATGTACTCGGAATAACAACAGATAAATTGGTCTATGCGACTGAAAGAAATCCTGACAAGGAAGCATGGCATGAGCTTCATACGGTCGGCTTTGATGCAATGCTGACTTATAAAAAAATAAAAAGACTTGCATATCCAAGATGGTACACTAATTTAGTGTGTAGAATTCATTCTCCTCGATTCTTTTCTTCATAAATGTTCTTTCTGGAACTACTTATGATAGCAACGTTTTTATAACTCCAAAGTTCTCTATCAATTTCTATGGGAGAAAATGAGAAAATTGCTGAGTTTGAGGCAGAGCTAACCAAAACAAAATACAACAAGAGGACTCAGCATCATATCGGGCTTGTAAAAGCAAAGATTGCTAAACTTAAGCAAAACATTGAGCAGAAGAAGAAAGGTAAAGGCAAGACAGATGGGTTTGTCCTGAAAAAATCAGGTGATGCTACTGTCGTTCTCGTCGGATTTCCGTCTGTCGGAAAATCGACCCTCTTAAACAAGCTGACCAATGCGACTTCAAAGGTCGCTGCATATGAATTCACGATCCTCACTGTTATTCCT
>JBDRQT010000062.1:0-12361 GCA_043826135.1 archaeon | reverse complement strand
ATTTAATTAATCATTTCAATAATCTTGTATAAAAGGTGATAACATGCAAATTAACTTCAAAGTTCCAAATGTCAAATTAGGATATATCCATGTCAAGGGTCTCAGCGTCAAATCTGACTATGAAACTGCAGACAATCAGGAAAAGATATTTTCTGAAATTAAAAAAAAATATACACTTGAAAATCTCGGAAAAGATAAAGTAATATCTTCATTCAGAAAACTCTATTCGAGCCACGGCATGGACCCAACAAAAGACAGAATTTCTTCTGAAGCATTAGTACGAAGGATAATCAAAGGCGAAAACCTTTGGAAAGTCAATAATGTAGTAGATACTTTAAATTTAATTTCGGCTAAGAGCCTTCTTCCAATGGGTTATATTGACGCAAAAACCTTGAAAGGAGACATAACAGTCAGAACTGCAGAACAAAACGAGGAATTCACCAAGATAGGTGGGAAAAAAATCAATTGCAAAGGTGGGGAAATATGCGTCGCTGATGATGAGAAAATAATTGATTTTGGTTATGCAACATCCGACAGCGACCAAACCAAGGTCACTGAGAACACCAAAGATGTATTTATCCTGATTTATGGGACATCTGATGTATCAAATGAATGCATTGAAGAAGCCATGCAGGAATCAAAAAATATCTTAACGAAAGTTACTGGTTTTGAAGTTTTAGAAGAAGAAATTGTTGAATCCGGACCCAAAAGTTCCCAAAAAGAAGAAGTTGATGCCAAAGAACCTGAAGAAAAAAAACAGACCATAGGGATAACTGTCTCAAAGGCAGATAATTTCAGCGAATGGTACACTCAAGTGATACAGAAAGCTGAACTTGCAGATTATACATCTGTATCAGGCTGCATCGTGTTTAGGCCTTACTCATATGCAATATGGGAGAAGATGCAGGCATTTTTTGACAAAAAAATCAAAAAATCAGGTGTTAAGAATGCATATTTCCCTATGTTCATACCTGAGCATCTGCTGACAAAAGAATCTACGCATGTTGAAGGTTTTGCCCCGGAAGTTGCATGGGTGACCCATGGAGGCGACACTAAACTGAGTGAACGCCTCGCAGTAAGGCCTACGTCTGAGACCATTGCTTATGATTCTTATTCAAAATGGATAAGGAGCTATAATGACCTTCCTCTGAGGCTTAATTTCTGGAACAGTGTAGTAAGATGGGAGTTCAAACACGCAGTTCCGTTCCTAAGAACAAGAGAATTTTTGTGGCATGAAGGACATACTGCTTTTGCCACAAAAAAAGAAGCTGCCAAAGAAGTTTTGGAAATACTAGAGTATTATAGGCAGGTGCATGAAAATTTGCTGGCCATACCTGGAATACTTGGCAAGAAAACAGATACTGAAAAATTTGCAGGAGCAGATTACTCTACATGCATAGAAACATTCTTGCCTGTAAATAAAGCTATACAAGTTTGCACATCACATCACCTTGGCCAGAATTTTTCAAAGGCATTTGATATAAGCTTCATAGACAAGAATGGAAACAAAGAATTTGCCTGGCAGAACTCATGGGCCTTCACGACGAGAAGCATCGGCATCATGATAATAATGCATGGTGATGATAAAGGCCTTGTCCTCCCGCCGAAGGTTGCGCCAATCCAGCTTGTGATTGTACCGATAATCTTTGATGATACCAAGAGAGAAGTTCTGAAAAAGGCAAAAGAACTTAGCAAATTGCTGTCAAAGTTCTCTGTGAAGCTGGATGACAGACAAGATTATAGTCCAGGATGGAAATTCAATGATTGGGAACTCAAAGGTGTTCCTATAAGGTTAGAACTCGGTCCAAAGGACTTGCAAAACGAACAGGTGATAGCTGTTCGGAGAGACAATGGGAATAAGGTTGCTATCAAATGGAATGAACTTAAACATAGAATTCCATTGCTTCTTGAGGAGATCCAACAAAGTATGTTTGTGAAGGCTAAAATTAAGATTGAGGAGTCGATTGTTGATGTCAACACATTTGAAGAATTCCTGCAGGCAGAACAAGATAAAAAATGGATACGAGCATCGCATTGCGGCGAGAAAGAATGTGAACAGGCGATAAAGGATAAAACTAATGGGACAAAAAGTAACTGCATACCATTCGAACAGCCAAAAGAACTTGGCAAATGCGTACACTGCAAAAAAGATGCAAAGTACAAGGTTATGTGGTCGAAAAGCTACTAATTTTTTCTTTTATTCTCGACACAATCCAAAACTATATAAAGGAGATTATTACCTTTCATTATAAAAACGGAGGGATAATTCATGGCCGATACTGAGAATCCTAAAGCTAGCACTATTCCAGAACCACCTAAGTTCAATCTTGACGATTTACCAGCGCCACCAAAACTTGAAGATGACAATAATCAGATAGATATACCTGATATTAAGCACAAGGAGATAAACATTCCCGCCCCTCCTTCTGAGACACCTTCTATAGACTCAAAAAAAGAAGAGATTCCTAAGTCCGTTGAAAAAAATATTATTTCCGCATCAAAAGAACCTGGCGCTCCTAGGACAAACCCTGATGTAAAATTAACTGCATTGGAGGACCTGATTCCCACAAAGCCAGCTGAAAAGAAAAAGGGACTGTTCAGCTTTCTGAGAAAAAAAGAAAAAAACTCGCCTGTTCAAACCAAACCTGCTGTTTCAGAACCAGTCAAATTTGATATGCCAAAGATCGAACCTATCTCTCCAAAAAAAGACGAGGCAATACCTGATCCTGTGCCAACTTTTCCAAAAGCACAATTTGTTGAAATAAAAACTGATATTGCCGAGCCAAAAGCAATGCCTGATTTTGCCCCTCCTGAACATAACTTTAGCTTTGAGTCCAAAGACTGGACCAAAGAAGGTGAGGATTTCATCAAGGATGACGAAATGGAGAATGAAGGCCTTGCATACCTGCAGACCATCGAAAAAACTACTCCTCTCACAAGTGTGAAAGGCATAGGCCCAAAGAGGGAAAAACAGCTGAAAAAAGTGGGCATAAAAAGTGCAGAGCATCTTGCTCTTCATACTCACAAATCCTTGATAAAGAAACTCAGGATGCCAGAATCCCAGGCAAAACAGATAATTGGCCATGCTGAAAAGATAACTCAGATAAAAAAGAAAATCAAGAAGAGCAAACAGAAAGACGAGAATATAACAGAAGTCATAAAAAAGCTTGAACATGAGAAAAAGGAGCTTGAGATATTGCAGAAAGAGGACCTTACCGATGACAAAATTGTGGCGCTTGAGGGTCATAAAGAGATAATTGAGGTGCTGCATAAGCTCGAAAAGAAAAGAAATGAATTAATGGAAATGGAAAAGAGAGTCGCAGAAAAAGAAAAAACTCTCAGCGGCAGCAAGGATACTTACAAACGTGACGCAGAATATATTGATAATCTGAAAAGAAGGCTTGACCATGATGTCAGAGAAAGGACACAATATCTCCTTAATATGGAAAAGGAATATTTCCAGAAAGCCCAGGAACTGGCAAAAAAACAATCTGATATTGAGTTGAGGAATAAATCATTTAGTGAAAAAGAGCAATTTCTCAAGGACAGTGACCTTATTACCAAAAAGAAACTAAATGAGCTTGAAGACAGAGAAATTACAGTCAGTTCAAAAGAAAAAAAACTTAGCCAGATGATGAAAGGCCTTGAAAGGCAGGATATGCTGCTCAAAGAAAAGGAAGAAGATCTCGTGAAAAGAGAAGAAGAGTATCTTAAAAAATTGGATATCCTGGAACACCATGAAAAGATTATTCTCAAGAACCTCGAAGAAAAAAGAGTAAGTCTTTCTAAAAAGGACAAGGAAATTGAACTCAGAGAAAGCAGACTCCATTCACAGCAAAGGAATGTCGATAAGAAAAGCGTAGCTGTGGAGTATGCAAAGAACATGATTGAAGATGAGAAAGGAAAGCTGGTTGATGACGAGTTTGAAGAATATCTCAAAGAGCAGCTTGGAAGAATCGGATCATCCAGCCCTGCAAAAAATAGCATGGACGTTATGTCAAATCTGAGAATTCCAAATCTGGAGGATTCCGCAGGCACTGTATTTACTCTTATAGATACATGCAAAGCAATGCTAAAGAGCAACAGAGTAGGCGAAGCAAAAATGTATTACAATCAGGTGAGAGAGAGATACTATAGCTCTAATTTCAGGAACCCAAAAGAAAAAGAAGGTGTACATAATATGCTAAGATCGCTCTATGATGAGATAAATCTGGCAGATATCGGAAGGCATTAATTTTTAAATTAATTTTTCTTGCTGCATTAAATGGACTTAATGTTGTACGATCGTATGCCTTGGCTTGAATTTATTGAAGGAAAAGCATTTTTTGATGCTGGAAAAATGGGAATTTTTTTCCCATTTGGTGATGCATTCAGAGTCAATCAGTCTGCTTTTTTGATAGTAGGAAATAAAAAAGTCGGTAAATCAAGCACAATGAATGCGCTTTCAAATCATTTTCTTATGCCATCCATGGTACAGGATAGTCCTCTGCTCTACAATGGGACAAATAATTTAGAATTAGTACAGTCGTCTGATGAATACTCTTTCCATTTTCAGGCAAAGCGAGCGATTCATCGGATCGTACATCCAGTAAGGGCAATCATGGAATTACTTGGAGAAAATCAACAACTTGATGAAACCATCAATATCGCGGATAGAACACTGCACTATATGTTCTACAAGTACATAGAATGTACTTCAGATAGAAGAGAACTTACACATAATCTTCTAGATAATATCCTAATCCACACTGTCTCTTGGTTTCCAACATTTGAACAGCGAGTAGCTTATACCAAGGAGATTGTAGCGAAATATGTCTAGATAATAATCAGATTATTGGTCATATTATATTTTGTGCCCAGTATCTTTTCTATGACGTAAATATTTGTCCTGCAATGATCTGTGATTCTTGATGATTTGATTTCTCCACCAAATAGAGCAAGATAAGGAAGCAATTGGTCAGCAAGATGGCTGTCTGCTGCTCCTCCTGATCTTATTTCTTCCAGTAATTTTTTTGATGCTTCCTCTCCAATCTTTTCAGATTTTTTGCCTTTTTTTCCAAGGCAATCTGCACCAAGGATTACTGGGTTTTCCTTGTTCATCTCATCAAACTTAGAAAAGACTGCCCAAAGCGCAACCCCGGATCCGGAAGATTTTGTTTCAGTGTATTCTATGTCAATTTTTTTTGAACAATCAAGGTTTCCGAGAAAGAATTTTGCCGCCTTCGCCTGCCTCTCTGAAACATTTGCTTTCATCAGATCCATTGATGCATGGCTTCTGCCAAAAACTGCAAGGAGGTTTCCTTGCTCAGGTAGAAATATTTTCTTGTCTTCTTTCCTTAAGAATGACATAAAATCTATGAAGCCAGCGTGATTCTTGCGAAAATATTTTGGCTTGATCCGTAGTGTGAGTTTTCCACCTCCTTTGGGATAATAGCCTCTTCTTTCCAACTTAGAATCAATGCGTGCATATTTGCTTATGTGAGGAAGGAACACATTCTGAAAGTAATCAACCGGCATACTGCCTAGGGTGTCAGTTCCTCCTTCTATTTGAATCTTGAGTCTTTTGTCTGAGAATAGTATTACCGGAAGCAATGCCTGCAAAAGAAGAGTGATCGAGCCTGCTGTTCCAATGTCAATATTAAGATTCCTGAATGTTAATGATGCCGGCTTGAACATCAGGCTTGAGCTTCCGAGCTCATTTCCATAGACTTCTGCATCGCATATGTCTTTTAGGGCATTTACTGCAGCCAGATGCTGTTTTTTTAACCCTGGCTGCGATCTGCCTTTCCTTATATTTTTGATTTGAATGTTTTTTCCTGTTAAAGCTGAAAAGGCAAGTGCAGTCCTTACAATCTGTCCTCCTCCTTCAAGATATGAACCATCTATCTCAATCATAAGATGAGGAATGGGAAAGAGACATTTATAGTTTTGGATAATGCGGGAACGGGGTCAAATACCTTTTTATATTAATATTGTACCCAGTTAGACAATGAACTATTTCGAATATTCTCAAAGCATTAGAACTCAAATAGAGCTTGAATTTCCTTTGATGCAGACATTAGAAACAATTTTTGAACAAGGCACACAAATTGCTGGAACAAAATTTACAACTATTTATAGAGTTGGTATGACTTGCAACGGAATTTTTGTTGCTTTAAGAGAATTCCATCTGGAAGGCAGAGCGATACCTTTCATAGATTATGCAAAAAAGATTCTTGAATGTTATGCAACGAATGCAGATAGGCTTGATTCAGAAGGAGAAGAAGTAGTCTCATTTTGTGTAGGTTTTCAGCATGGTGAAAAAGTGGGTTTGCTTTTGGAAGACCTTACAGCAGGAGGACAATTCAGAATAAGTCATGGAAAGGTTGGTGAACCCAAAGGAATCGTGCATCGACCTGACGGAGATAGGATTGTATTTATTGATATTGATAATAAGTACGATAATCACGCAGAGAATCAACCGCTAAGATATTTTTCAGATGATGCATTAATCAAATTGTAGTATATACTACTTTTGCATCAGTATAAATGATCATCAGCAATAATACCTATATCAATAAAAAGATTTTTAAAGGCTATACTTATATTAGTAATATATGGGTATGAAAGAACTTGCTGTTATTGTCGGAATAGCTGTTATCTTCACAGCATTTGTCATGGTAACTGTCGACGTATTTGTTCCAAGACCTGAGTACAACAAGTTCTGCAGACAGGATTATTATCCTGAGAAAGCATTTCCTGTAGTGAATAATAATTGCACTTACGTTGAGACTGCTGCTGAGAGAGCATGCTATGATAAGGAAGGGATGGGGAAATTTGATGTGGATGAGAACGGATGCAGATATTTTAAGGACTGTGATATGTGCAACAAAGAGTTTAATGACTCGCAAAAAGCATATACCAACACAATATTCATAATACTGGCGATAGTAGGAGCAATCGCAATACTCCTTGGAGTATATTATAAAGTGGAGTTCATCGGGACAGGATTCATGTTTTCAGGTATACTACTCATGTTTATCGGGACTGTCCAGAACTTCGATGCCCTGAACAAGTACACAAGACCAGTTGTATTATTTGCTGAACTTGCGCTTATAATGTTTATTGCGTATAAGAAGGTTATGAAGAAGTGATTTTCTGTTAATTTTATTAATAATTAAGATTTCCCGCCTAACATGGCTTTAAATGACAAAATTAGATGGGCATACAGAACAGATAGGCAACAGGATCCTCTCGACTTCTACTATGCACATTATGCTCATCTGACAAGGGGACCTCTAGATGAAACTGATCATGCCCTCTGTGAGAAATTAAGAAGAGACGGCTTAATTGAGCATGTCCCTCGATCCTTTCCTTATGGACAAGACCCAATAGGTTATTATAGTACTCATTATAGTGGGTTCACAAGAGGAGAACTTCAAGAGGCTAATAAAGCATTCTATGAATTTCTCAGAAGACATGACCTGCTTAAAAGTGTTCCCTTATATTCTCCTTATGGTGAACATCCTATAGAATTTTACAATGCCCATTATAATGGATTGACAAGAGGACAACTATTTGTGGAAAACAAAGCTTTTTATGAATTTCTCAGAAGACATGATCTGCTTGAAAGTGTTCCAACCAACTAATCATTTATAATCCTCAATGAAATTCCTTAATTTGAGTATATATTCCTCTGCCTCGTCATAATATTTGTCGTAATCTTTGCCTTTAATCTCTTTAATCTCTCTATATTCAATCTTTTTTGAAAGGTCATAGAATTTTTTCGCGATTTGCGCGTATTTCTTGTCCAGAAGACCTGTTTTTACCATCTTTTCCTGGATCATATCTGAGACGTGGCTGGGAGATGGAGGCACTTCATTTATCTTCATGAGAGCTGCATGGCTTGCGTCAATCACTGCCCAGTAAAGGTCCATGACTGCAGATATCATCCTCATCTTACTGCCATTTAGACCTTCATTGCTTTTATAGAAATAGGTCCAGACTGATTCCTGTGATGGTTTAATCCTTCCCTGCTGAAGCAATATCTGCAGAGGCCTGAAAAATTCCCTATCTACAATCGGGACTCCGTCCCTTAAAATATTAATAGCTATAGGATCACCATTTCTTACATATTCCCAAAACCCAGTATATTTGAAAGTTGTTATATGCAGCCGCTTTGAAATCTTGGCAACGATATTCTGGACAATGATTCGATATGTCTGGATAAACTCTTTTGTCAGGAAAATACTGACATCATCCAGGATAACAAGAATATCAATATCATGTGCAGGACCCTGTTTTCTTGCTCTGCTGCCAAAAAGAACAACTCCTTTGACGAACTTTCCAACCTCTTTTGTTATCTGAGCAGAAAATTTATATGCATAATCCAGGTCATCTTTTGGATAATCATCCTTATTCTTATCCAGGTTCTTGTGTTCTATTTCAGCTTCCATTATTATCCTGTCTGTTTTGGTGGTATATTAATTTTTTGGATTAATCGATTAATCTACTCCCAGGCCTGAGTAGAACGGAGCTCCCTTAAAGTCTTCGCTAGGAGACATATCTCCAACAATGTACCTTGGACCCTCTGTCCTTCCGAAATAGCTCCTGTAATGGTCATTCCAAGCCCTTGGGACACTGGGATCAGTCCATGCATCCTTTGTAAAACCAGGAACCTGAAGCCCATACACTGGACTATTGAAATGCATCCAGGTATCCGGCAAGGATGTGAGTGGATTAAATGAGCCTGATTCCACAATGAATTCCTTCAGCCCTGCTTTTTTGGCATTCTCGACAAACTTCTTTATTGGAGCATTACCGTCTCCTGCTGTCAAATGTTCGTCATGAAAACCGAAGTTATCGCTTATGTGAAGGTGACCGACAATTTTTTGGTCAACCAATTCTTTGGTTTTTTTAATAAGCCATTCCTCAAATCGTTTGTCTCTTGACTCCAGACTTTCTCCTTCTTTGGATACAAAATATTTTTTCCAGATATTTGCGTGGCCTATATCAAGTGTTGCTCTGATGTGCTGTTCAGATAATTTTTTGGCTTCTGATTCTTTCATTTTAAACTTTGATACTAGCTCTTTTTGCATCGCTTCCCTTCCTTTCAGCACAAATTCCTTTAATTCGTCAGGGTGGCTTCCGTACATCTCAGGGAATAGGTTTTCAGGTGCAAGATATATCGGGTTTTTTATATCAAATGGAACCTTTTCATCCTTAAAATCTTTATGCGCTTTTTCTGTCATCTGCCATGCATATACTCCTAGCTCTGCCATAGAAAGAGCTGATTGTTCAACTGCAAATTTGTCAGCAAGCTTTGACCTATTGACCATCTCAAGCTGATCGTGCGCTGCTCTTCTACCATGGATAGCCAGCTCTTTGTAATAACTTATCTGTCTGCTGTTTTCCTGCAGGTTTTTTTCAAGATATTCAACAGGATCCTCAACATCCGGAGGAACAAATTGCATTGCCCTACCTTGCTGTTTAACTTTCCACCAGTCCTTCTCAGGTATCTTTTCTTTTAGTTCCCTATAAAATTTTAGGGAATCGATTATTTTCTCTCTTTGTTTTAGAGTTTCGACATAACTGCCTTCACCATGAGTTCCAAAGTAAAAATTGTATTGTACATCCATAAACCTTTGCAATCTGAAAAAATCCTTAACCAGATCTTCTTCTACGACGCTCGCATCTAATTTTTTGCCCTGCTCCGCTTCCAGTTCCTTAAGTCTTTCCTTTTTAAATTCTCCAAAATTGATTATTCTAGTTTGCACTGCACCAGACTTTTCATCTGTCTTGTATAATGGAATTCTACCTCCATGTATTTTATCAAACTCTTTAAGCAGAGGATCTGTCACGAATTCGCCTTTCTCATCTTTCAAATAATTAATATTATTTTTTTCATCTCGGTCATAAACCGGAAGAGCCAATCTGTCAACATCGCTTATCTGCGCTACAAGCCTTTTGGATATTGGATCTGTCAGATAAGTTACTTTCCTTTCATCTTCTTCTGGATACATCTGAAACATGGTTTCACCGTTTCCATTCTTCCATCTGCCGTGCATATATCTTGGTGCTTCTCCTGTATGAAATACTACAGCGCCTCCTGTTGTAGCTTCAGCTGCGAAATGGATAGCTCTTTTTATCTCATCAATAGACTGCTTTCTCTGGTCATCAGAAAACATGTGATTCTGCATGTTCAGACCGGATAATCCTTGGACTCCTACAGTTGCATGTGTTGATGTCTCTATTTCGTTGAACTCAGCAAGTTCTCTCATATCAAGCCTTTCCCTGGCTCCGAAAGTCTCAGGAGTAGGCTGCTCTTTTCTTCCCTTCTGCTGGCCAAAGAACTCAAATTCAACTCTGCTGGCACCATGAAATATTCTTGCCTTGAGAGCCTGAGTCTGATGCTCAAAGGGATTAGTGGTTGTTCCGAGCTCATCGATTCCAACTTCAAAAGACCTGTCTATCTCCTTCATTTCCTTGCTTTGCGGAGCCAGAGGCTGATGAGTATAATAATGGTCACTCATGGTTCCACCCAATAAAGGTTGCTTCCAGGTCCCATCTTATATCTCATGTAGCTTTCAAAACATGCTTCAACTGCAAAATGCGAAGCCCTGTGGTGGACTCTGTTATTTTTCATTTTTGCTGATGCATCTAGCTTCTTATGAGTGGCATGCTCGTCATGGGATTCTTCTTTTGGCTTGACCATACCTCCCATCACAGATGAGAAGATATCTCCAAAACCCTTGAAAACAGATACAAATGGATCTAATATATTTGGATAGGATTGACCTGCATGAGAATCGTGTTTTTTTGTCTCTTCTCCTGGAAAAGTCATACTTGGATCAGCTTCTTTCAGATATTTCTTTAGCTCATCTCCTAAAGCGTCCATGGCAGCAGCGACTGATTTATCGATTGAAGCCAGCAAATCAAGGTCATCCTCCTGCCTGTATTTAATATAATTCTTAAGTGTCTCATCATCCCATGCATAGGCTCTAAGTGTAATATCTGCCATACCTGCATGGATTGGTCCCTTATTTTGATACTCATATGCATGAAAACTCATTTCCGGTTTGACTCTAAAGAACAGATGCATAGAAACAACAGCAGCACTGTGCGCCTTTGTTCCGTTCGCTCCAAAATCATCTCTCACAAACAATAATTCAAGTTCAATTATCTGAGATTCAAATGCGCTGATGATATGTGCATTGGATTCATTTTTTTCATACATCTGCAGTTTCTTCACATTTCTAAGATATGGCTTTACCCATGACATATACAGCCTGATAGTGTCGTAATGCTGCCTAAGGTATTTGATCTCAAAGTCTCTCCTTACCTTTAGCTCTTTTTTTGTCCTTAATTTCCATTCATAATATTGTCTAAGTTTTCTTTTGAGAATTTCTCTTACTTTTGGATTGAATTTAAGTCTATCCACGTCTCTTTCAATAGTCTCCCTGCCACTTATCTTTGCTCTAAAAAACAGATCAGGTAGTATAGTAAAACCTATAGTTTGGGAGAGACCATATACACTCGCTGGATTTTTGGCACCTCCCTCAACCTGATCAATCCATAATCCTTTTAGTACAATCTCTGAACTGAGAGCAGCTTCCTTTATTCCTCCCTTGTCTCCATCACTATCATAATAATACTGAAGCCTTTCATCGAGTACTCTAATTTCTCTGACTATCTGGAACAGACCTTTGACCATCTCGCTTACTCCTTTTAGATATTGCGATGCCTGGCTTTGCTGGGCTCCGAGTCTTGACTGCATGTTACCAAACATTGAAGAACCGACACTTGAAGTGTATGTATCTATGACTTTTCTTACATCATCGAATCCCCATGTCTCCTGTAAATACCTTAAGAACCAGTAATAGCTCTGTTCAATATTGAAATTAGGATATTCCAAAACAAGACGGAATCTTCTGTCAGGAGTCGGAAATTCTGTCTTGACAAACCTATGCTGAAATTTCTCAAATTCTTCTTGTTTAAATCCGAACTGTATCAATCTACCGCCAATGGGATCGCCACCTGCTTCAGTATGAGAAGTTGATTTGAGCTCAGCCTCTACGTGCTTGAGTTCATCTCTCAATTCTTTCGCAGATTTCTTCTTCTCTTTTTTTTTAATAAAAGGCAGCGACAGTTCCATTTTTACCTAGATTAATCCACCCAATATACTCTTTTCTATACTAACATAGATAGAGAGGTATAAATAGTTTTCTGTTTTTAAAATAAATGTGCTGAACCATAATTATTGCACAGTTACACATTTGAGTAAGGTGTCCATTGGAGGGAAAGATGGGATATGTGAAATGGACACCGAAATTACGTCGATATATAATGAGGCAGATTCAAAATGGAATAGTCACAATCAGTG
>JBDRQT010000061.1:0-4506 GCA_043826135.1 archaeon | reverse complement strand
AAAAAGTTTTTTTAATGAAAAAAAGATCGAATTTCAGGATTTGGATGTTAGTACTGACGAGAATATAGCACGGCAGATGGTAGCAAAAAGTAGACAAACTGCAGTTCCGGTTATAGATATTAATGGAACGATATTGGTTGGATTTGATCAGGAAAAAGTTGAGAAAACGTTAAGCACGACAATGAGTATTGGCGCCAAGCGGGCAATGGTAAGAACGATGTTCTTTGATCCTTTTGATAGATAGTAATGGCATCAGATTTTCGGCATAGGATTTTTGGTTCAGTTTGTATCAGAGATTGATCATATGGCAGATATCGTCGTAAAAAAATCAAAGATCGAAGGCAACGGAGTATTTGCAGCAAGGGATTTCAAAAAAGGAGAGATAATTCTAAGATTGGATACTGGTCATGTAATAAGCGAAATTGAACTCGCCACATTACCTGAAAACGAGAAAAGATATGTGGAACGCTGCAATGGAAAATATATCCTAGTGCAGCCACCTGAACGATATGTCAACCATTCATGCGATCCGAATACTAAAGTTGAAAGTTTCTGCGATATTGCAAAAAGAGAATAAAAAATTAACGAGTCAGTATATCACAACAACGGGCTCATAATATTTCCTGACATTGCCTGCATAGGCACGAAGAGTAAGCATCCGCTTCAGTTCTTCATCAGCTTCTTTTTTAGAGTTATGAAGCCAACCAAGGCGCATATTTAATCTGATTATCCTGCCTGGAATTGTATGACGTGTGGATTTTGGAGGAAGGGGAGCATGATCTTGGGCTGCTTTTATTATTTCAGATTTTGTATATGCCCTTCTGTAGAATATGGAATGACTCTCATCAAGCTGAGAACTGATTTCTTGATCAGGGATATACTCAATGACATTGTTGGATTTCTCAACCAGTGACATGATATAGTTTTGTTCTTCTACCATTTCCCTGAGTTTGTAATTTCCAGGGTTAAGAAGATAGTTTTCTTTTTTTGTTGATAACATAAATGGAGCCTTGAGATCATCAACTGCCTTTTTACCGTGATCATGATCAACTTTTTCATATTTTATGGAATCAAGCTTGAAAATCTGGTCAGGGCTTAGTTTCGTAGCTGGGTACCATGTACCAACTTGAATATCCTCGCGATCATAATCAACAACCTGGCAGGATGCAAGAGGACATTCGATTATTTCAAGAACCTTTAGCCTGTGATTGCCATCAAGAACCAAACTGGTTTTTTTATCAATGATGAGTGGGTCAACCAGGTATGCAGTATTTAGCATGGCTTCCTTGAGTTTTTTCAGGTTGTATGAAATCACTTGCTCGTGTTGCAACAACGATTTAGTTTCCCTTACCTCTAGTTCATTTATTAGCTGGTCAACTAGGATTCCCATAATTTAGTGTTGTTAGCGCTGGTTAAAAAATATATCGAAATTATTTTAGTCAGATGACGGAAAGATCACGCAAACAAGCTAATGCCTCATCCATGTGAAGGGAAGCGAAGGCAAGTGGATCGCTAGAACCAAAGATACCTTTTGGAGTATATGTAGTATCAAGGAACTGACTGTGAGTTACGATTTTTGCCATCACCAATGTCGCTTCTTCAGTCGTGATGATGCCCAAACCAATTGCAGCATTAAGATCACTTGAAAGAAACCGCAACTCTGCGTTATCAGGAGGAACTAGATAGGCGAGATGAGTGCTTTCCGGAGCATGCATAGTGTAAGAATTGGCGTAATGTTTCAGAGTAATACTCTCTCGATTATCATCAAGAATAACGAAATATGGTCCGTGGCTTCCTGCACAATACTTGGAATTGCCTTTAATTAATTGACCAAAATTCCCATGGCGAATTTCTCCTTCAAGCATGATATTGAGAAGACTGACTATGCCTCCTTTTCTCCAATTAACACCCTGTGCACTGAGGCTTTCATCTTTGCCGCGGACCAGAATACTCTCCATTAGCAAATGATAGATCGAAGGGGGAAATGGACCGCTTGAATTATTAGGCACACGCAAACATGATCCAAGTTCATCTACCGGACGATATTCCACAGGGAATTGATCGGATTGGACTAAGGTAAGCGTGAGGTCTAGATAATTATTATGGCTTTCCGGGAGTTGTTTTCTGATAGCACGGATCAACCGGGCTTTGCGATCTTCAGATTGAGAAAGTAACGATGGTATTGCAAGGAGTATTTCAGGAGTTTTGTTGTCACCATCATGTACAAGAGAAACCAATGCCCGAGAAACGAGGGTATCGTCATCAAGTTTTGCAGCCATTTCTGCGAATCTGGCTAGTTGCCTTTGCCTTCGGGTTGCAGATGCACAAACACCAGGATTTTGCTGTATACTAGTGGATGGCGGCCAGTTTCTAAGAGTTGACATATAGTGATTAGTTGTGGGCAGGAGTGTTTATAATCACTTGTGTTGGGATAGATTTATATTGAACCAAAGCTATTGAACAGATATGGAACTATCACAAGCATATATCCTGATGGCCATCGTAGCACTCGCAATTATTGTTGCAGGATTGTTTTTCATAAACAAGAATAAGAAGATTGAGTTGACTCCAATGACTCCGCTTGGAGGGATAGCTTTTGTATTAGTTATGTTTGCATTCGTAATCGCAGGGATCGCTTTCGATGGAGATGTATTAGTTGGTTACAGCCTCATGGTGGCGGGAATAATTCTTGCAGTAGCTGATACCATACTAAAGATGAAGAAGAATAAGAAGTAAAATGCGACAGAGAGGGGCAAGCTCCTCTTGTCCCAAAATTTTGAAAAAATTTTGCGATTGCTTGAACGGCGTTCCGTTCAAGGCTCGCATTTCACTTCGTTCAAATGCGATCGCCGGGAAAATCGTTGCGTGTCCTGTTGTCCATTTTCTGTTTCGTCACTGGAAACCGAAAACTTAAAACCGGAAACCAATTGAAACGATATTTCGTTTCAATGGTCCATTGAAATGTAATACATTTCAATCGGACGCAATATCGAACCCGGGCCCCGAAATTGGCAATCTCGGATCATAACCGTTGAGCTCTTTGTAAATTCAAATATTTGAATATTGCAAAGATTTAGACTACGATCGCAGCATAAACGATATGTGCAGTTCTGCATTTAGCGTTTGATGTTCACTATGGTTGATTGAAAAGTAATTAAATCATATCGAAAAGTTTTGTAGCAGTAGAATAATAAAAATTTATAAATAGTTGTACATAATTTTCCATAATGGCTACCCAAAATTCAAGAACATATAATGTCAGTACAGTTGTTGGTGCAAGAACTCTTCTCCCCGGCGGCTGGAAACTCGAAACAACAAACAACGTTCCCGGCGGAGGAAACAAAACACATCGATTCTTAGTATCAAGAAACGGAAGTGAACCAACAATAATGTGGATAGCAAGAGAACCGAAAACAACACATAGCAAAGGCATTGATAGTGGAGAACAGAGACTTGTTTTGCAGCGTTCATGGAATTGCCCACTTAGAAAACCAATAGTCGAGGCAATAATTGGCCATAATCCGGACCACAAAGAATGAAACCCAGTTTCCAGCTACAAAAAACCATAAAATAAAACTTTATAAACTGTTGCACATAAATTCCCACCAATAACTAAATTAAACAAAACAGGACACGCTTAGGTGTGTCGGATTATTTACAATAGAAAATGGAGGGGTATAATGAGACAAAAAAGAGTAAACTTAAGATGTGGACAACAACCACAAGAACACAATATTAATGGCTGTCATTTCAAGATTAAACCGGAACCGGATAGCAAACTAGTCACATTGCGTGTTAGGGCACCAAAAACAGATGAAACTAGATTCAGACTGGTTCAAGGCCAGCAACATAGGCAGGAATTCCCAGAACACAGGATTCGGGTCAGGAGAGCAGGGGATAGTATACACCTCACGGTTGAAAAAAGGCGTGATTGATATGAATGGAAATGGAATACAATTTTCAAGAACTCGCAAACTTCTAGTTGGATGTACCAGACCTAACGAGATTACTGCTCTAAGAGAAGGAATTTTTGTAGAACATATGAGCACGACAAACGGAACCAGCCTCTTCGATGTAACTGCAGTTGGAATGAAACCAACACGAGTTATTATGCAAAAGGATGAAAAAGGAAAAATATTCGCAGAACCTCCAGAAGTAAGGATTGTGAATAATGAAACCACGAACCATGTCAGATTATGCAATGGTAAAGGAGAAGTTAGAGCAATAATAGAAAGAACTGGAATTCAACTGACTGATGAAATGCCGATAAAATTCGAAGGCGGCAATGCAGAAATAATTGGAAGTTCTGAAGATGGCGAAGCAATAACATGGTATGTACGATTGTGGAACCAAGAACATCAGAGTTTGATTAGTCTTGAATTCGGATATGGAACAGTATCGCGAGCAATTACTGAGATATTAGGAAATCACATGGTAAAAGTGGATGGAAGAGTCGGAGAATTCGGCAACATCGAGTTTTTTGTCAGCTCAAAACAGATCAGCAGA
>JBDRQT010000060.1:0-33340 GCA_043826135.1 archaeon | reverse complement strand
CTTGTGAACAAGCTAAATTATTTCTATTATAAGTTAAAGAGTGCGAAGGCCGGGAATTGAACCCGGATCTCCTCCGTGGCAGGGAAGTATCATACCGGTAGACCACCCTCGCAATAATGACTCGAACATTAGAATTGTTTATAAAATTTGCTCATAAACCCATCTTTGCCTTCATGCCTGCCAGGCTCTCTTCAAGGGTTTTTTTAGTCTGTGCATCCAGTTCAATCCTTACTCCTCCGAGTGATACTGCAAGTCTGCCATTCTTGAGCATTACCTTCCTCAAACCCTTATACTCTTTTGCATTATGAATAAGCGTGCAATGAAGTATATTTTTTTTCTCTTTTCCTTTCAGGAGATTCGCAAAATCCTCTAAATCTACAACATCTTTCAGGCAGATACTGAGGGCAAACCCTGATGTTTCAAATGTCAGTGTATTAGAATTATTTCTGGCGATAAAAGTCATATCACAAGGCCACACCTGTTCCTTTCCTGCAGAGTATACTATCAAGTTAGCTTTGTGCACCATCTTTTAATATTCACTAAGGTGGTAGCAAATATATAAAACTACCTTTTTACTGGCAAACAGGTCTGAAAATCTACTTGCAAAATTTTGGTAGTATATCCATGATTTATTGTCTATCGGAAAAATAAGATATATAAATGCAAGTAATATTTCATAGGTTTCATGAAACCAGACAAGGTCATCAAGAAAGAATTCAAAGTTGAAGCTTCGAAGAATCCTGAAAAATATTATGCAGTCGCTCATCTTAAGTCCGAGGGATTTGCCAGGTATAAATGTAAACGTTGCGGGATCCACTTCTGGTCTGTACTAGAGAACCCTGAACTTTGCGGAGACCCCGCATGCTCAGGCGGCTTCAGATTCATTGGAAACAGTCCGGCAAAAGAAGAGCTTGATTATATCGAGGTTTGGAAGAGATTCGCAGCGCTTTTCGAGAAGCTTGGTTATACTCCAATTAAAAGATATCCTGTTGTTGCCAGGTGGAGAGATGATCAATATTGGGTTGGTGCATCAATATATGATTTCCAGCCGCATGTCGTATCCGGCGCAGTGCAGCCTCCTGCTAATCCACTAGTCGTTCCTCAATTCTGCTTAAGGTTTAATGATATTGATAATGTTGGTATCACCGGCGCACATTATACAGGATTTGTAATGATAGGCCAGCATATGTTTGTCCCGAAGGAAAAATGGGACCAGAACAAAGTATTTTCAGATATCCATACCTGGCTCAAAAAAGGACTGGGGCTTTCTAATAAAGAAATTACATTCCACGAGGATGCATGGGCTGGCGGAGGGAACTTCGGACCATGTATGGAATTCTTTTCAAGAGGATTAGAGCTTGGCAATCAAGTCTATATGCTATATGAACAGACACCTGCAGGAAACAAAGAGCTTCCTCTCAAAGTTTTGGATATGGGGATGGGTCATGAACGAAATGCATGGTTTACCAAGGGCAGTTCAACCAGTTATGAAACAACATTCCCGACAGTCAGCAAAAAACTTTACAAGATGACCGGCATCAGGCCGGAAGGAGAATTGATGAAAAAATTTCTCCCGTACTCGTCCTATCTGAATATTGATGAAGTAGAAGATATCAATAAGACATGGAGCGAAGTAGCTGCAAAAATTGGCTTATCAGGCGCTGAATTGAAAGAAAAGATTCTGCCGCTCTCTGCACTTTATTCTGTGGCTGAACATACCAGGTCAGGATTGTTTGCAATAAGTGACGGAGCCTTGCCAAATAATGTAGGCGGAGGATATAATCTTAGGGTAATACTTAGAAGAGCGATGGATTTCCTTGACAGGTATGAATGGGATTTTTCCATGACTGATATTGCAAACTGGCACGCTGAATATCTAAAGCCACTTTTCCCGGAGCTCTCGGAAAATTTGGAATCAGTCAAGACAATTCTAGAAGTTGAACAAAAGAAATACAATGAAACAAAGAAAAAGTCAAAACAGATTATCGTGAATATGCTGAGTAAAGATAAAGAGATTGATGAAGATAAATTTATTGAACTCTACACCTCTCATGGAATCAGCCCGGAGATGATATTTGAGGAAGCTAAAAAAATAGGGAAAAAGATCAGCACACCTGATGATTTTTATTCAAAAGTCTCACAGACAAAACAGGAAGAGAGCGTAAAAGACGAGATTCAAAAGATAAATCTTGAAGATGTACCTGAAACTGAGATCCTATATTACAAAGATTTTGCGCTTGTAGAATTCATAGGAACTGTGCTAAAGATAATTGATAATAAGGTAGTTTTGAACCAGACCGCGTTTTATCCTACCTCAGGCGGGCAACTGCATGATATCGGAGAGCTTGAAGGCCATAAGGTTACAAATGTATACAAACAGGGGGGCCATATCATCCATGTTCTTAGTAGCACTGGTGACATCAAAAAAGGGAGCATGCTCCATGGTAAAATTGATTTTGACAGGAGACTCCAACTGGCGCAGCATCACACATCAACGCACATAATAAATGGTGCTGCAAAAAGAATTCTTGGAAACCATATATGGCAGGCTGGTGCTTCAAAAAGTCTAGACAAAGCAAGGCTAGACATAACTCATTATGAAACCCTGACTGATGAACAGGTTGAAAAAATTGAGAAGCTTGCAAATCAAGTTATTGATGAAAACAGGCCAGTATATTCAAATATGATGAGAAAAGATATTGCAGAAAAAGAGTATGGATTTGTATTATACCAGGGCGGCGCAGTTCCCGGAAAGATTCTGAGGATATTGACTATTGAAAATTTTGATACTGAAGCATGCGGAGGAACCCATCTTCACACAACCGGTGAAGCTAAGCTTATCAAGATAATCAAGACAACAAAAATACAGGACGGAGTTGTCAGGATAGAGTTTACTGCCGGCAATGCAGCAGCAAAGGAGATAAACAAGGACTTGGAGATACTTCAGGATGCTGCAAAGATTCTTAATTGCAGGATAAACCAGGTACCTGGCAGAAGCAAAGAACTTTTTGACAAATGGAAAAAAGTTGTTAAGAAAAAGAAATCCGATTCAGAAGATGATTTCAAGTTATTATCAATTGAAGAATGCAAAGACACAGAACCAATCCTTCTGAAAAACACTGCAGATATACTCAGCACTCAGCCTATTCATATCGCAAAGACACTAGAAAGGTTTATGAAGGAATTACTTGCAAAAAAATGATAATTTATTATATAAATTAATTTTTTTTAACTTTATAATGAAAGAAATCACAGAGTTACTGCAGAATAGGCTCCAGACAGTCTATGATTCTGCAAAAAAGGAACTCGGCGCCCTAAATCCAACTTCGACGGACGATAAATTATTAGATTGGGCTTGGCAGAGATTCTCGCATAACCACATTTTCTTAAAAGTTGAGGATGTAATATTTGCAGGAGTTTCTCAGTTGATAATAAGGATTGATGGTAGGTATGTTGGAAAAACAATTGATTCCTTATATGGCCCACATTCTGGATTTTATGTAGCGGGATTACCATATGATAATGAAACTCAAGAAAGTATAAAAATTCTCAAAGGAATAGTATCTAACTATCCCGGGATAATCTTTCCTGAAGTTGAGCTTTTTGGATATCAAGTGATCAGCAACAGAGTTGAATTAATAGACGGTGGCAGCATTGTAATGACAATGACTGATTTTGGCAACCTGTATGAAGTTAGTGGTAATACCTTATCAAGGTTTCCTGATGCTGCAGATCTCTACAAAAAAATAAGAAAAGAACTTCTTGAGATGCACAAAGGAACTAATCAAAAATATGGGCTAAAGGTCATAAATAACCATGAAGGAGATGCTACCAAAGGAGTCAGCAGAATATTTTCACTAAATCAAAATGGACAGCTTGTGGTTTCAGACCTAGATCACATAATCATTTATGAAAAATAATTAATTTTTATCTTCTTCAACTTTGATAACTTCAACTGGGCAGCTGTCAGCAGCTTCCTTGTTTAATTCTATATCTTTATCCTTGATTACCTTGACTACTTTTTTCCCTTGCCGGATACCGCCTATCAGATCAGCTTTCCCATCATCGTTCATTGTCCAAAAATCCGGTGCTATTGCTGCGCATGCTCCGCAGCCGATGCAATTTTCCCTATCATGTGTAACCTTAGCTATTTTCATCACCTGTATTAATGGTTTTGATTATTATCAGTTTTAAAAATGTATTGTTTGATTTGTATTAAACATTTTATCTATTAGTATATAATTGGTTTATATCAGCAGATGTTTTTGATAACAAAACACTTAGGCCCCTCGCCAGCATCTCTTCTTTATTATGAACTTTGAAATAATATACTCCTGGAATACTTTGAACTGCTCTTCCAAGGGAGTAGGTGCCACCTATTTCAAACAAGATAACTCTATTTTGAGGATTTGTGGCTAAGTTAACAATCTTCTTTATTTCTGTTTCCAAATCACCATTTAGATCTCCATCAGTGATTATTACATAGTCTCTTTTTTTCGCATCATCCACTTCATTGATATTAAGATATGTATTATATCCATTCTCAGGTTCATATAACGCCCGAAGTATATCTTTATCACCACGAATAAAATCTTGTAAGTTAAACACTCTTGAAGCTACTTGAGTTGAGGCAAAATTGAATATTTGTGCTGTGCACTGCTCATTGCGAATTTTACTTGCTTGAGAGAGTCCATCTATGAAGCCATACAGTACATGGCAAAGCATATCCCACCTTGTTCCATCCATGAACCCAGATTTTCCATCATACATCGTACCTGAACTGTCCAAATAGAAAATCACTTCTCGTGGTACAAAGGATTCTTCTTTCTCGATAATTGCTTTTGGCAATGGAACGTTCTTGATTGCATATTCATAAACTAAGAATAGATTATCTTGAATTGGAATAATCATGGGGATACCAGTCTGTGCCTGGAATAACATTATCTGAGTGACTGGCATAGAAGCTAACTGATACTGGTCAACAATACTTATTTTTACTGGTCTTATTATCTCAGATTGCTTATGATGAACTCTAGAGATCGCTTCTTTTTCTCCAGGCACCTTTACCTCAGGATGATATTTCAAATAATAATCATGCCTAAGCTTGCTGTTTAGAAGCTTAATTTCTGTTTGAATATCCTGAGGCAAATTTGCTCTGTGGTAACCTTGAATCAATTGCCTTACAAATTCCTGATTCTCTCCAGGGGTCATATCCTCAAGCAAATCATCAATAATATTTTCAACAGAGGAATGAGTTTTATCTTCATCAGGAGTCCTTCTCCTGCATGATCCACCATCTGGTTCCCCTTCTTTTATATCTACATAAGGTCCCAATATTGACATAAGAGTCTCAATGCAAGTGTATCTTTCAACTCCATTTAGTTTTGCTCGTAGACTTTGAAGTAACAACGGCTCTTCCAGACCCTCAGTTAATATAGCTCTAAATGCATCATTCGCTACTTCTACCCCTTTTGGAGTCGCCATCAAATAAAAAAGTTCTTTTTGTTTGACATTACCAATCATCATTGCATACATATATCGCGTCACTCTATACATATTTAATTTTGGCTCTTTATACGAGATTTTTCCAGTGCTGTCCATATTCATTAATTCAACAATATGCGGCAATAACATAATTTCAGGTCTAAAGTACCCATAATTATCCGACGCGAGTCTAGTATCACCTAAAAGATCCATAATCATGTTTTCAGAGTAACTAACTTTCATTAATTGCTGCGCTGCAGTTAGCTCTGGTTGTGCTTGGACCACACCTCTTCTAATTGCCTGCCTGATGCTTTTCTGATCATTTATATCTCCTTTGCAACTGATCGGTCCTTCGAAAAAGTGATGCAATTCATGCCATAAGATGTAATCGAACATTTCGAGAATAAGTTGATTTAGATCAACCCTAGAAAGCAGAAAAGCCTTAAAATAATCTGCAGCATATCCTAATTTCCTTGTCAGTGTCTTTTCATTGAATAGGTTTGCATATATCTTTTCAAGATCTGTGTAAAATGACCAATCTTCCTGACTTTTCTGCTGTGCATCAAACACCAAGGAAATATTCTCAAAGGAAGGTTGTCTGTCAGCAACTTGGCTCTGAAATTGGATAGCTGCTTCCTGTAACAAGTTTGTTAGGCTTTTCATCATCTACCCCAGAAAAGTTTATCTGCTATGAGATATCTTTTAGGCAGAAGATCGTATTTATGTGCACTTACAGTCATACCATTAAAAGTAATTGAGATAACACGCGCATATGCACCTGTTTTTGGAATGGTTACACCTTCATAGCTGTGGGACATCCTGATTGATCCTGATGCTTCGCCAAAAAAAGGAAATAGGTTTTTTAATGGCATTCCTCCAAATCTTGCTTGCATTAAGTGACTGTCAGCAAATTGCTCACAAGATAATTTACTTTTATCGCTGTATTCCATTACTTGTTCAAGTGAAATTGCGACACCAAAACATCTCGGTGGATTTAGCGGCACCTTGTCCAAAGTATAAACATGTGGTTCATTATTGGTTAATAGATTTTCCCATATTTCTTCTGAAATTTCTATACCCTCTCCTCCAAGGGTTGGGTTGATACTCATTTCAGTAACCAACTCTATTCCATGTGTAACTAACACTATTGGCTTCCCTTTGGGACTTAACTTACCTATATGATCAATACCCAGTAGCTCATATGACTGAGTCGAAAACTCATATCCACCTAATGTTCTTGGATCATATCCCTCAGGAGCTGACATCAATACTCGGGCAAAATCTACCACAGAAAAGATGAAACCATGCTTTCCTCTTTGTTTCAAAGCTGATGCGAGAGTATCTTTATTTTCTATTCCTTCAACAACCCTTACATGATCTTTAAGAAATATGTCTAATAATCCAGACTCATCATATGTAAGATGCGCATAATGAGATCTGGGAGGGAAATGAGGAATATATATCACCTCAACAGTGTGTCTAGTCGGTTATTATATATTGCTTCCTGTGACCCCTTTCTAATATAGACTTCACAAATATATTTTTGTGCTTCTTCTGCGTCCTGAACAGAAAGTAGAATTTTGCCAATTTCTGTTTCATTTCGTGCAACAAAATGCCTAAACACAACCAAATCAGAAACCAATCTTGAAACCATTATCGACTGAAGTGAATCTGTGTAGTCCCTATTTAATTTTTCAATATTTATATCCAAGTTTTCTAAGAAAGCCTCATAACCTTTATTTGTTCCGGCCTCTATTGCTGCTGCAATAATTGTCTCCCTGACACCGTATTCTCCTTTCGAAGATGGTGACTCAACCAATGCTTTAAGTTTATCATATTGTTTTCTCAATTCAGAAAGAGAAGGAAAGAAGTTTACAACTTCTTGCGGGGAATCGCACTTTCCACTCAGCATGATACCATACCCAACACAAAGATCATTTAGTGATACAGCAGAGCGGTAGCTTTCATCTTTTACACCTTTGATAAACGCTATTGCTCTGGATATATTTTCAATCTGGACAATTTCTCTTGGAATTTGTTTGAATCGCATCTTGTTCCTTAATTCATCAATTCCCTCAAGATACCTGCCTGCGATTTTTTCTTCGAGTAGTTCAAACTTTGGTTTAACCTTTGCGGATTTAATAATACCAATATTTCTAGCATGCATTTCTTTTGGCCCGTCTTGGTATAATTGACAAGCAATATCAAAAAATTCCTTGCATTCACCATTTATCAGTTCACTAAAATTGCTGCTGTCTGTGATTCTTGCATAGGATTGCATCCAGTTTTTAGTATCGATACCCCTATCATTTAATAGTTGCATGAGTTGCATATGAAGATCCATTTGAACCTGTGAAAGATTCATCAAGGATGAACCCATTTCAGAAGTTGCATTAGGCATATGGAGAGTAATCAACCTTGCTTGCACTGCTGCATCTAATTGAGTAGCAAGGACATGCAAGTTATCTGCAGGATTCATCGCTGCGAATCTTGCAACTTGCTTGTACCTTGTCTGTCCTTCTCCATCAACATATTCAAGCACCAACTCCTTCCGATCTCCATTTATACTTACTCTACAATCTAGGATTGCAAGAGTCTCGTCAGCTAGGCCTCGACTTAATTCATCCAGAATAATACCTCCATATCTTTTGATTTTCTCTTCATCAATATGAAATACTATCCTGCCTTCAATGATTTCTGATTTGATATATGGTGCAATGGGATTGCTTCCTACAATGCCGCCACTAAGTCTTAGATAATAATATCCTTCGTTTCCAAATAATGTCTCAAGTAGATTATTAATCATATATGTCTTTCCAAGCCCTGTTAAACCGACTGTAAGAGGAGAAAAATCATCAAAAAATATTGATGCAATATACATATCCAGCATATTGATAGAAGTTGCTCGGGCCCCTTGATTTGAGATTGAAAGATTGCCTCTACTATCCAGCATCCTTACATCCAAAGTCTCTTTTTGTTCTTGAATTTCAAGGTACGCGACAGGCCTTACAACATTTTGCAAAACCAAATAGAGTGATTCAATTAAGGATTTTCTATCTTCTAAGGGATCATTTTTTGTCTTTTTGCTTGTCATGGACTGCACCTTATCAAACATCAAATAACTTTTGACTCGATATACTGGAGTCTATCATAGTCTTAAAGTTCAAATCCATTATATTTAAAGGTTTCTACTTTTAAGTAATAAAAAACAGTAGTTTCATATTGAATATAAGTCTGAGTGCTTCAATTTTCCCAGTATCTACTTAACAGATTTTCTTAAACACAACTCTTTTATCTTGCACTCCTTGCATATCGGCCTCTGCGCCTTGCACACCTTCCTTCCATGCTCAATCAGCAGATAGGTTATTTTATTCCACTTATCCCTTGGATAGAGTTTCATCAAATCCTGCTCAACCTTATTGGGATCTGTGTTTTTAGTAAGACCCAACCTGAAACTCAGTCTTTTCACATGAGTATCAACTGCGATACCATCGTTTATTCCAAATGCATTTGAGAGTACAATGTTCGCTGTCTTTCTTGCTACTCCTGGTAGCGAAAGCAAGTCTTCCATTGTATCCGGAACCTTGCCTTGGAAGTTCTCTACTATCAGCTTACATGACTCTTGTATATGCTTTGCTTTCGCATTGAAGAAACCCGCTGAATGGATAATCCGTTTGATCTCATCAATATCTGCATCTGCATAATCAGCTGCTGTCTTATATTTTTGAAAAAGTTCCTTTGTCACGATATTGACTCGTTTGTCTGTGCACTGCGCTGAGAGCATGACTGAAATCAGAAGTTCAGGCGGATTCCCATAATTAAGCATGATCTTTGATGTTGGATATAATTCTTCTAATATAGAATACACTGACGCACTATGGCTCTTTAGGTTGTTCAGGTTTTTCATACTCTTCAATCTTAATTGCGTCAACCGGGCATGCCGCCGCGGCGTGATGTGTTGAATCGTTTGTCTCTACAATAAGCTCAAACTTCTCATCACCAATATCCTTTGCTCCTTTCAGGCTTGCTTTTCCTTGAACTAATTCAAAATACTTAGGATCCATAGCAACGCATGCAGCAGAACCTATGCAAAGCTTACGGTTGTATAGTATTCTAATCTTAGTCATGTTACCTTGGACTCACCAGTTGCTTTTAAAACTTATGATTGTCTCTCGTCGAGATGGGAAAAAGGTACAAGACTGAAGATACCCAATCTATGTTACAGTTAATTAGGAATAGTAGTCTAGGCAAGCAGGACACTTACGTGAGAACATCGCCCACCCTTGAACATCTTTTCTAATATCTTGTCCGGGATTGATTCCGCCAGAATCCAGAAGACTGCGGGACAGGCGGATTAAAAATTTTGGTATATTTTACTTAGTTTCTAAATACTTAAACAAGAGAATAAATATACACAACAATTACCCTAAATATATCTTCCCTATATGGTGTCAGCGCCGCAATAAAAACAAACCCGAACACCGCAAGAATCAATGTCACAATACTGCCGACATATGCTTCCCAAAATTCTTTCCTGAAATATACCCAGGTAATTGTGAAAAATATCAATGGGAATACTGCTGCATATAGTCTGAAGGGACTCAGGAGCAAAATAAAAATAATTTCGCCTGCCAAATTGATAAGCGTGGCATATGTTCCTTTTCCCATATTATTCATACATTACTCGAAGTATAATAATTTTTCCTATTAGCCTACCCTGGTTCCGTTCGGCACTGGTTTTTCAGGCACGGACAAGACCGGAATAATTTTATCATCATATCCTATGTCAAATATCATCCCTTCTGAAAGTATGCCCATCATTTTTCTTGGAGCAAGGTTCATTACAAAGAGCGCTTGCTTTCCAACAACTTCTTTTGGATTATCACGTTCCTGCTTCATGCCAACAACAATTGTCCTTTTATGATCACCAAAGTCAACAGTAAGTTTCACTAATTTATTTGAACCGGCAATGTCACTAAGCATTTCAATAGTTCCAACACGGATATCTATCTTCCTGAATTCATCATAGCTTATTAACGGTTTGATTGGTGCGGGATTGATTTTGTCCATGGCATAAGGGATAAGGTGTAGGTAATTAAATATTTCTATGAAACTTATTGCAACAATAATTTTTCTGAAAGCTTTTTTAACAAAAAAGAAAATTTCAAAATAGCAACATTTAAAAATTATAAAGAAATCTTTTAAAATTAGGAAAGAACAACTATGACATCAATTTTGTGTTGTTGATAGGATGACCAAAAAATGAGTTTGAAAACACAGGTCGTCCTGAAAAGCGGCTGGATGGCTCCACGGGCCGGATGCTGCTTTAACAATTATAGTTCTATGATTATTATTAAAGGAGGTTTCTAACAATGGAATTTAGGGAGATAGAGTACATTCCAAAAAAAAATTACAAAGCCAGCCTAAAGATTGCTGTTGCATTTAATCTGAAGAAAGAGGCACCTGTTGGAATGCCTGAAGATTATTATGCTGAATACGACAGTCTGAATGTGCCTGAAGCAATAAGAGATGCGCTCATCAAAAAAGGACATACTGCAGAATTGGTTGAAGCCAATCAGAATTTCTTTGACAAGATTAAAGCAGGAAATTTTGATTTTGTGTTTAATATTGCAGAAGGTATCAATCAGGGCGCCAGAGAAAGCCAGGTTCCTGCAATACTTGATATGCTCGGAATTCCCTATACAGGGTCCGGAGTTTTAACTCAGGCAATAACTCTTGATAAGACAAGGACAAAAGAGATTCTTTTGTATCATGGAATCCCTACACCCAAATATCAGTTATTTACTTCATGGAATCAAAAAATTAATCCCAACCTGATATATCCATTGATTGTGAAGCCAAATGCTGAAGGCTCATCAAAAGGCATCAGAAATAATTCTATTGTTAGTAGTGAACAGGAACTAAGAAAGATGCTCAGATTTGTCCAGTTCACATATGGGCAGTCCGCACTCGTAGAAGAATTCTTAGATGGAAGAGAATTCACAGTGTCTATGATCGGAAATAATCCATCAAGGGTACTTCCGATAGTTGAAATCTCTTTTGATGATTTGCCGGAGGGACTCAATAAGCTTGACAGTTATGAAGTGAAGTGGATCTGGGATAACCCAAACAATCCAATTGATTCAATAATTTGTCCAGCAAAGATAACTAAGCAGATGGAATGGAAAATAAAACAGGTCGCACAGAAGACATTTGAAGTCCTTGACATCAAGGATCTGTGCAGGATTGATATGAGGCTGGACAGTTTTGGGCTGCCAAATGTCATTGAAGTAAATGCACTTCCCGGTCTGATGCCTGATCCGCTGGAAAATTCCAGGTTTCCAAAATCCTGTTATTCTGCCGGTATGACATATGAGGAACTGGTAAATACTGTTCTTCTTGAGGCAATGGAAAGATATGGTCTTATAAAGAAAGTGGCTCCTCAGATTAAGAATGCTTCGAAAATGAAAATTTAATTTTTCTTCTTATAAAAGGTTGAACAATGAATTCACAAAAGAAAGTTGCGGTCATCTATAATGGCTTTTCAGGAAAAGATATGACACCTGAAGAAGAGGAGCTGAAAGGAATGGGTGAATCAGCCTTTAGAATATTAAAGGAGCTCGGATACCAAGTCGAAATGTTTGATATGGATAATCCTTCTGATATAATCAGACTTGCAAAATCCAAAGTTGATGTTGCCTTCAATGTATGCGAGCGCGCCAACGATGAACCTGTTGGAGAATCATATATTGTTGCATATCTGGAAATGCTGGGTATTCCTCAAACCAGATGTTCTTCATCTTTGCTTGCATTTGGTATATATAAGCCAAATATGAAAGCGTTTTTCAAGTATCATAAAATACCGACTCCGAAGTATCAGATATTTGATAATGAAGATGAAGCTCTCAAAAAGGATCTGTCCTATCCTCTTATCGTAAAGGGTGCGATGTGCGAAAATAGTATCGGAATGGATGAGAACTGTGTAGTATTCGATGAAGACATGCTCAGGAAAAAAATTGCATTTTATACAAAAAATCTGAAACAGCAGGCAATAGTTGAAGAATTCATCGACGGAAGAGAATTCAATGTTGCTATACTTCCGGGGAAGAACCCAAAAGTGCTTCCCATATCAGAAATAATGTTTAGCAACCTGCCGACCCACAAAAGAGTGTGCAATTATCCTGCAAAGTGGGATACTGAATCTGATATCTATAAGAATACAATGCCAATGATACCTGCAAAGGTAACTGATCAGGAGAAACGGATAATCGAAGAGGTTTCCTTGAAATGCTTCAACCGCCTTAGATGCGATTCCTATGCAAGGGTTGATATTCGCTTCAAGAATAATGTCCCCTATGTTCTTGAGATTAATCAGAACCCGAGCATCGGTGAACAGGGCTGCGGCTATGTCAATTCATGCAAGGCATTTGGCATATCTTACTCACAGATGATAGAAATAATTTTGGAGAATGCACTAAACAAATAAAAATCCCAACCACCACAAGGGTGGGGTATTCACTGGAAAATGCTTTTGCATTTTCGGTGCACAGAAAATCCAAGGGATTTTCTTGTGTTTAGTGTTATAATACCCCCCCATCAATTTAAAGTGAAAATAAAGACATCCAAATGAATCAAGCATAGAGGTATCATAACAAATGAAAATCGCAATATTATATAGCCATGTTGAATCAAAAGAGAACGGTGATGACCTTGATCTTATTGCTGAGCAGGACATACTACAGAGTGTAGCAAGCATGGAGATTCTTCTTAAGGATATGCATTTTGATGTTGTCAAAGTCAGGTTTTCAAAAAATATGTACGAAGACCTAAGAAATATAGCTCCTGATTTCGTAATTAACCTATGTGATAGCTTCGAGGATTCCAGCAAGCTTGAAGGTACAGTTCCAGCGGTCCTTGAACTGCTTAAAATCCCTTATTCAGGGGGAAGTCTGCTTCCTGTATCAGTCTGCCTCGACAAAGCGCGCGCAAAAGAGCTTCTCTTAGCACATGGTTTGCCAACACCAAGGTTTCAGCTGATTGATAATCAAGATTTTGAGCTTGAAATAAAACTGCCTGTGATTGTCAAGCCTAATTTTGAAGATGCTAGTATTGGCATAAGAAGGGGTTGTGTTGTCTTTGACATGGCATCTCTTAAAGAGAGAGTCAAGTTGGTGCTTGAAACTTACAACCAGCCTGTTATTATTGAAGAATTTATAGAAGGAAGGGAATTTGATGTATGTCTAATCGGAAATAATGACCCTATTGTATTTCCAGTCTCTGAATCAGTCTTCAAGAATTATTCTAAGGATGAAATAAAAATATGCGACTATGAATCAAAATGGGTTGAAGATGACAAGCACTATAATGACATTGTATCTGAGTACCCTGCAAAAATATCAAAGGAGCTTGAGAGAAAACTTGTTGATATCTCAAAAAAGGCTTATAAAGTGGTGAGGATGCACGGATATGCTAGGATTGAACTTAGGGTCCGTGACAATGAACCTTATATTATTGAAGTCAATCAGAATCCTGATATCAGTGTTGGATACCTATTTTTCAAGCTGGCAAAATATATTGGAATAGAAAAAGAGGAACTGATTACCAAGCTGATAAATTATGGACTCGAACGTGCCGGAAAAAAATTAATCTAGCTTAACAAAATACTGCATTTCTTTATCAAGTCTCCAGTGTTCTTTCCAACCGCAGTCATCTGACATATAATAGACTTTGGAAGCTTTTCTTCTGGTGCCTTCTAGAAGAACCCTAAATGACAGATATTTTGCAATATTGGGGATATCTGTATCATTACCTCCCTGAAGATATGTAAGAGTGCCGTTATACTCAAGCATAAGCGCATATGCCTTCAATTTCCCAGAAATATAAACACTGAGTGATGATAAATATCTTTTAAGGGTTTTGTGCTTTAGTAGATTATGAAAAGCCCTTATGAATCCCTTGTCTGCAAATGAACTGTCCTTTCCGAATCTTTTTATATTCAGTTTCACCATCTCATCAAAATCCTCAAACTTGTCAGACGCAATGAACGGATTTATCGTATCTATTTTTTTGAGTTCACTCCTAATCTTTCTCTGCTTATGGCTATCCATCCTGTCCAGGAATTTCTCATGGTCAAATCCTATGCTCTCTAAATCGACATAATATGTTGGCTCAAAAGGCAATATTTTTTTGCTAAGCATTGAGTCTTCTTTTGTCAGGAATATAATCCTTGAATTCCTTGGAATATTATCTAGCAAATAAGGAACTGATTCTTTTGAATACTTATCATCAGCTAGTATTCTTAAATTTTCGTTCCAGTCTCCCCCTCCGAAAAGAAAATATAGATCATCCTTTCTATGATGTTCTATAGGGACGCAGGCAATAATTTTTCCCCTATATTTGGCACAATAGAAAATTGGCTTGTTCCCGTAGCCTTTTGCAAAAGCATACCTATAATCCCAGATATCTGTATAATTATCTTTTGTTGAAAGGCTCTCCCAGATTGCTTTGCAATTCTTGACATTTTTTTCTATATGCAAAGAAAATTTCATAAGCCAAAATGTTTTTTGGGTGGTTAATATAGTTTTGGTTTTCGAAAAGTTGATATAGCGAAAAATAAATTGTTTGAATATGATCCTCTTCCACGCTGACACTGACAAATTAGAACTTCTTTATATCCTTAGGAGTCTGGAATCAGGAAATCTTCTTGACAAAATCCTTGTGATATGTAGTCAGAACTTTGCAAAGGAATACAATCCAAATATCCCTAATCTGATTATTGATGATTTTTCTGATATGCAGGTTTTGGTAACTAGAATAAAAGATTGGATGAATGAAAAAATAGTTTCACTTGATTGGATAGTCCCATCTGATGATGATGAAGGATTTTTAGTCACCAGAGCCTTGTCAGAGGGGCTTGGAATTCCAACTTACCCTAAACCAACACTTCTTGCTTCCTCAAATAAGTTTGTCATGAAAAAATGTTTTGAAAAAAACAATGTGCCAATCTGTAATTATAAACTGATAAACTCTCCGGAAGATGCAAAATTATTTTCTTTTCCAAATGTAATGAAGATGATAGTTGGAGGCCAGAGCGTACTAATGTTCAAGAACGAAACCTATTTCGACCTTGAAAAAAATTTCAGTGTTGCCATTTCTGAAATAAAAAGACAGGGCTTAAAATCAAATATTTCAGAGTGGAGCGGCATATCACTTGACGCAGGCAAACAGATGCTTGTTGAAGAATTCATGGCAGGAGAGGAATTCAGCTGTGATTTTGTTGTTCTTGATGGGCAAATAACCGTGCTGCGTGTCATACACAAAATTCCGTCAGCTGAAACTGGTTATTTTTTAGCGTATCATCTAATGAATAACTCTTCGATTGATAAATTTTTTAAAATAGAAAAGTTGAAGTCGATCTGCAAAAATATTGCAGATTCATTCTCACTGAATGCTGGTGTATGCATGGTTGATTTCATGTTGGTAGGGAAGGAGATCCTAGTAATTGAGTCTTCGGTCAGACCGGGATTCTCGACATTTCTTTATATAATGCTGGATCTTTACGGGTACACAAGCTGGAAGATATTGATGGGTCTGCTACTCGGTGAAAAAAGCCTTCCTGAAATTCCTGACATTGAAGGCCTTATTTATTATATATGGGCGCCTGCATCCGGAACTATTACAAAGTTTGATTGCTTGATCTCTTCTGAGATTGAACTTATGAAATTCATACAGTTTGATAAAGTTGGCGATTCCATAATTGATTCCCCTGATCATCATTATAACAGAAATCTGGGCCTTATTCTCATCAGAAATCCGAAAGATATTTATTCCACAATAGACAGGATAAATAAGAGTATAATAATTGAAATGAAATGATGTATTAGCCGGCCTTAAGGGAAGGGGTATAATAGCATATGAAAAAACTTGACAGAATAATTGATTCCGTGCGGCTTATATGGAAAGACAAGACCAATATAGATAGCCCTCAGCATTTTAGCAAATATATCCTAGCGATAAATAACAAACGTTACCTTGCTTCAGCCGCACGATTTGGGACTCCACAATATATCCTGGATGCTGACAGTCTTGCTTCCAGAGCTGCTTTCTTCACAGGCACGTTCAAAAAAAATATCCCTAACTCTGAATTTTTTTATGCAATGAAATGCAATGATCTTCCTTTTATCGTCAAAACTCTAAAAAATAATGGATTCAATGCAGATGCTGCAGGGCTCTTTGAGCTAAAGCTTGCACTAAAGCTCGGTTTCAAAAAGATAATATTTACAAGCCCAGGAAAGGATGATGAAGAGATTAAGCTTGCGCTAAAGCATTCCTCAAAAATTATCATGAATATTGATAACTTGGATGAGATTTCAATGATCATTGAGGTAATGTCTGAAATTAAATTCAGAAGAAGGCTCAAAATATCATTTAGGGTAAATCCTGACACATCAATAACAAAAGCATGGTCAAAGTATGGGATGACTTTAAAACAGCTACCGAAAGCGATTAAAAAAATTAGAAACGACAAACGGTTCAGATTGTCAGGACTCCACTTCCACACAAGCTGGAACAGGACACCTGATAGGCAAGTAAAGAAAATAAAAATCCTCGGGAAATTCCTTGCTGAAAATTTCAGGTCAGAAACAAGAAGATTAGAATTTATGGACATAGGAGGAGGATTTTTTCCTGAAGACACCGCTGTCCTTAACAAATTCAGTTTCAAAGGGGATCTAGTGAGGCTGCTTGAAGAATGGCATGCTGATGATGATACTCTACCAAATATCCAGTTCAAGAACCATAGTTTTTCTGTCAGGACTGTTGATCCTCTTGAAAAATTTTCAGAATCGATTTCGGACGCTCTTCAGAAATATATTTTTCCGTTGAATAAGAAAATAAAAATATTTTTTGAGCCAGGAAGGTTCATGGTCACGCATTCAACATCCATACTCACCAAGGTGATAGCCGAGAAGAACGGGTCTGTTATTGTTGATGCTGGCGTCAATCTTACGGGCGACTATAGGTTTGAGGAATTCAGTTTTGCACCGATAATTAATTTATCTAGACCTTCTCTTAAGCCAAATAAGAAAACAATATACGGTGCATTATGCGATCCATCAGACCTGTGGGGCTATTCCTATTACGGAGATTCCATAAAAAAAGGTGATTATCTGCTGATCCTGCATCAAGGAGCTTATACTTTCAGCATGTCATGGAGGTTCATCAAACCTATTGCAAAATATATTGCGCTCACAGGAAACAAAATTATTGTCGCAAAAGAAGCAGAGTCTTTCAGAGATAGATATTCCAAGTGCATTTTTTAGAAAGAATTATAAACAAATATCATTATTGATGACTAATCAGAATAATGAAAAATAACAAACTGTATATAAGTTATTCTATCACAAAATATGGCTTTGTAATCAAGATAAACAAAGGCAGACTTCCTATAAAATATCCTGACAAGATCTGGTCAAAATTTCCTATCAGGATCAAAAAAGCTATGATTGAAAATTTTGTATTCCTATCAACTCTTTCCATGCCGACAGTGAGCGGATCAAAAAGCATTGATTATGATTTTAATTCGCCGCTGCTTGGTTCGTTTTTTATGAAGCCAATCTTGTTTTATATACCATCAGGCGCCGAGGAATACAACCAGGATTCTTTTTCTTTGCTCAGAAGCCTGATGAACACAAAGTATTATTTCAGCAAATACACTGTGAAATTATCTGATTATTCTCCAAAGGCATACAATAACTCAATCATCTTATTTACTTTTGGAAAAGACAGCATGCTGAGTTTTGCGCTGGCTGATGAGATTGGCCTTAGTCCTCATCTTGTCTTTGTTGAAGAGCCTGATTGGTCATATAAAGACGAATCAAACCAAACCGAGCATATGTATGAGACATATCATAAGATTAACCTGATCAAAGTTTTTTCAGGAGAATTTGGCATTCCTATCCATAGGATCAAACATAGCCTTGGGCTTGCAAGATCCAGTGATTTCTTTGGGACAACTGCTGCAGAACTCCCATGGGGGAGCCAGCTAACTGAGTATGCGCTTTTATCTCTCCCATTTAATCACTATTTCAAGGCCAAGTATATCATTTATGGAAATGAAGCCAGCTGCTCTGAGACTTATTTCAACAAAGACGAAATGCTTACATATCCTGTGTTTGACCAATCAAGAGAATGGACGCATGAAATAAGCAAACTTCTGAAATTGCTTACAAAAAAATTCTCAGCAATCTCTCTGCTTGAGCCTATCCATGAACTTGCAATCACATACATTCTGCACAAAAGATATCCGCATTATGCAAAATACCAGATGTCCTGCTTTGCTGATTCAAATGATGCTAAAGAAACTCGTTGGTGTCATAATTGCTCCAAATGCGCAAGGATATATATTTTCCTCAAAGCGAATGGGATTGACCCAAAAATTGTTGGATTCAAGCATGATATGCTTACTAAGGATAAGAAAGATTTATATTCTTTGTTTGGAGTTTCAGAAGGAAGACCATATGATCTGTCTGGGCTTGGAAAGGATGAACAGCTTCTTGCATTCTGCCTTGCATACCTGAGAGGAACAAAAGGGTATCTTATCAGATTGTTTGAAAAAGATCTGAAACAGAAGGCAAAAAAAAGATTCAATCGCCTGGTCAAGGAGTACTATGGGATACATCCATCTATCACACTACCCAATAATATAAGAAAAAAAGTTGTAAATATTTATGATAAAGAGCTAAGAGCTGCAAGAAAAGAGATAAGAAAACTATGGAATTCCCAATAACCAAGAAGAATATATTCTGGTCAGATGTGACCGATGATGAATGGAACGACTGGCACTGGCAACAGTCAAACAGGATCATAAGGATTGAACAGCTGAAAAAGATAATGGAAGAGGATCTTACAGAAGAAGAAGTCGACGCCTTCAATCATCTTTCAAAAGATTTCATGATGGGAATCACACCATATTATTTATCTCTTTTTGATTTCGGTGACAAAAAAAATGCTCTTAGGCTCCAGTGCATCCCTCAGATTGAAGAGACAATTATCCCGATCGATATCCTTGATGATCCGCTGGGAGAAGAGCATGATATGCCTGTCCCCGGCATCACTCACAGGTATCCTGACAGGGTCCTGTTATACACAACACACAACTGCCCGGTCTATTGCAGGCACTGCACAAGGAAGAGAAAAGTGTCTAATCCATTATCATCATCTTCATCAACTCAAATCGAAGCAGGTTTAGATTATATCAGGAACCATAAAGAGATCAGAGATGTAGTTATTTCTGGAGGTGACCCTTTATCATTATCTGACGAAAAACTCTTCAAGCTAATATCTGATATCCAGGATATCCCTCATATTGAGATGATGAGGCTTGGCACAAGGAATTTTGTGACACTGCCTCAAAGGATAACAAAAGAATTCTCAGACAAATTATCAAAAGCGAATGCAAGACTGTTTTATGGCAGAAGAAAACCGGTTTTCATCAATACCCATTACAATCATCCTGATGAATGCACTGTGGAAGCTGCAGAAGCATGCTACAGAGCCGCTAGTGCCGGTTCACCTCTCGGAAACCAGTCAGTCCTCCTGAAAGGTGTGAATGATAATCCATCTGTCATGAAAGAACTCTGTATCAAGATGCTGTCGATGGGGATAAGGCCATATTATATTTACTTATGCGATCCTGTATCAGGCACAAGCCATTTCAGGACAACTGTTGAGTCAGGGCTTGAACTTATTGATGCGATGAGAGGACACACATCTGGGTTTGCATCTCCTCAGCTAGTTATTGATGCTCCAAGCGGCGGCGGCAAGATATTAATACCAAATGGGATTGTGGGAAGGCATGTTAAAGGTGATTACACCGTATGGAAACTTGTCAACTTTGAAGAAGGATTCTATTATTATATTGCTCCGACCGATAAGACAAATTATTATCAGAGATTCAAAAAACCAGTGCCGCCTGATTTTGACATGCGCGATTTGAAGGGATCAAATATGGGGCATGTTTATGATAAATTAGTTGCTAATAATTAAATGTATTGAAAGATTTGAGATACGACAATTTTCTAATTTCTAAAAGAAACAATCTCTTCTTTTGTTTGAAGTAGATCACTAAATTATTTTTCCCACTAGACATATTTTTTCCCGTCTATTTCAATCTGCACTGGACCCACATGACAAACTCGTGTCAGCTATTTAAGTAGCACTCATTCATAGAAGTCATGCCTCTAACAATTCTAAATGGACCAGACAGCAGCATAAATTATAGTCTTTTTCTGCTTGCGTTTGAAAAAGCTCCAAGCCTTGTGATAGACTGCGCCAACTACGCAGATCCTCATAAGTTTTTTGGATCTGTCCCAGAAGAGAAACTTGAGCATGTCTTTATCATGAATGCAGAAGCAATCTACAGGTTTAGGGATAGCCTGAAAAAGGCTGCTTATTGGGCTGAAAGACTTAGAATAAAAAATGTATTTGTGACGACCATAGGTACTCTGTTCAGTTATGATGACAAAGAAGAAGATAAAGATGTGACCAAAAACTGCTGGGACATCATAAAAGAACTATCAAAGAGATATAATGTATATGTTGCAACTGACAATGATAAAAGATATACTATCATCCCTGAAAGATATGCTGATAAAATCATAGAAGAGGCACCGTGATGGGACATACTGCAACCAGCCAAAGGCAGGTATCTGATGCAATAATAAGAGAGCTTCATGAATATGGTAGATCCCTAAGGATAGAGGAAATGCCTGCATATGAGAGACTGCTTGCCAAAGCAAAGATCCATTTCGGCAGCATCAGCTTTGTGTCTAGCTATAATACATGGGCATTCATCCTTGTGTCCATCCTGCTTGAGCAGGAAAAGGAGATCATGCATCTGGAGGAAAAATGCGGGCGCTTTTCATAGATGCATGGAGAGCAGGAGATAAGATAGCAGTCTGGCTAAAGACACCTGATGAGAATATCAGGATAGTCAAAGAGTTTCAGGTCTCAGTCTATGTAAAAGCAACGCCAATTGCCTGGAAAGTTCTTGATATGCTAAAACTGCAATATACCTTGCTTAAAAAAAGAACATATTGCCAAGAGCTCAAGAAAGTATATGAAATAAGAATCAGCAGGCTGTCTGCTTTTGAGACTATAGTCCACAATCTAGAACTCGCAGGCAAACATGATTTAGTGATGCATAATGCTGATATATCTCCGGAGCAGATGTTCATCTATGCAAGTAAGCTAACTCCTTTCTGCCCTGTAGATATTATAGATGAGAAGATAATTCCACTGGATCAGGAAGCTGCCATCCCTCTTGAAAAAATGACAATAAATATCCTATGCGATGGAGATTTGAGGTCTTGCAAGGATATTTCTATAAAATCCATTTTTGTATATGATCAACTTCTTTCCGGAAGTGAGAAAGAAATACTTGAGAGATTTGTCAAGTTATTCATAGCAAAAGACCCTGATGTAATAATCATAGAAAATGCATTCACTGTTCTGCCATTCTTATATGATAGATTGAAATTTCATAAGCTTGATTGTCCATTCCATCGCTGGGATCCAAAACCAATCAAAAGAAAAGGAGGAAAAACTTTTTTCTCATATGGCAAAGTGATGCATCGGGACTATGCAATCAGGCTTAATGGCAGGTTCCTTCTTGACAGCGGAACTGTTGTCGGGACTGAATGCGATATTGAAGGGATAATAGAGCTTTGCCAGTTATCCGGAACAAGGTTCCAGCAGATATCCAGCAGGTCTTTTGGCGCAGTCTTTCAGAGTTCATTAATTAAAGAGATGATAAAAAGAGATTATCTCGTCCCTTTCAAAGAAAAACCTGCAGACATTCCCATCAGCATGAAGTATCTGCTCAAGGCAGACAGGGTCGGCCATACTTTCGATTCACTGACAGGCATGCACAAAGATGTTGCAGAGATTGACTTTTCATCGCTCTTCCCATGGATAATTTACAATTACAATATCTCAACTGAAACTTTGTATTCTGAAGATTTGCCTCTGCAGGATGTGCCCGGGCTTCCATTTTCAATTTCACTTAGGAGAAAAGGAATAATCCCAATTGCGATCAAGCCAATGCTTGACAGACGGATGCATTACAAAAAAAATCCTACAACGCTAAACAAAGTGAAGATCCAGGGGCTAAAATGGGTGTTAGTTACAAGCTACGGCTATCTAAGGTTTCGTGAATTCAAGCTTGGGATAGCATCGAGCCATATGGCAATAGGCGCCTTTGCAAGAGAAATTCTGCTCAAGGCGAAATCTATATGTGAGGAACATGGGTTAAAGATTGTGCACGGAATAGTGGATTCTCTTTATATCCAAAAACAAGGCATTACTGAAAAAGAAGTCAGAGAGATATGCAGAGAGATTGAGCTTGCTATAGGCATTCCGCTTTCTTTTGAAGGGATTTTCAAATGGATTGTCTTTCTTCCAAGTGTTAGTGATATCACAAGACCAGTCCCAACACGGTATTATGGCCTATTTAAGAATGGAGAACTCAAAGTGAGAGGCATCGAGTTAAGGCAGGCAGGAGTTCCAAGAATCGTCAAATATTTCCAGAAGATGATAATGGAAACCATGAGCCAGTGCAATAACAAGGAAGAGATAATGGATTCATTTCCGATTTTCTGCAGTATCCTTAAGAAGACCATTAGCATACTGCCTAACCTTGCTAGCGGAGATTTATCTTCTTTTATCAGAATATCAAAGACACATTATAAGTCTAATATTCCCCAGAAGATATCTATTGACTTGCTCAAAAAAAATGGTGTTAGCATCCTGCCCGGCCAAAAGATCAGTTTCATCTACAGCGACAAAGGAGTAGTTTTGCCAGAGCAGTATTCAGGGAACCCTAATATTGATAGATACAAACAGCTGCTTGTAAGATCTCTTTATGTCCTTATTCAGCCCTTTGGATTTACCAAGGATCAGATTAAGGATATGATAGCTGATGACAGGCAAACAATACTGGATGAATATAATAAGGAAAAACTTGCAGGAAGTATGAGCCCACAACTACAATCGATTGAAATTTGATCAGAAATCCAGCAGTGACTTCTTTTGCAGAGGTTTTATTGGCAAAATCATTTCCGGAGTATTCACCATTGAACTATTTACAATCCTACTGACTTCGTAGCATTTCATGCTAGCTGCGGGATAGGGTTTGAGAACAATTTCCAATAATTTAACCGTAGGAGTATCAGCCAGCCAAAGTTTTTCATGTTCTCTTCTCAAAATTGCCGGCATCCTGGAATGAACTTCTTTCACCAGGTCATTAGGTTCAACTGTAATTATTGAGAAACTTTTGATAATGTTTCCTTTCTCATCTTTCCACATCTCAAATATCCCTGCAAACGCAAAAAGTCCGCTGTCTTTCATCAAAAACCTGAACGGGACTTTGCCACCAGGTGTTTTTTTCCATTCATAAAAACCATCGGCAGGAACTAAACACCTGTGCTTCTGAAAAGGAATTTTGTAGGTAGGCTTCTGGGTGATAGTCTCAACTTTGGCATTTATGGTCTTATAACCGATTGAAGCATCCTTGCTCCAATGAGGGATGAGCCCCCACTTTGCCATAACTAACTTATTTGGCTCATCATTTGGGATAATAGGCACCATCTGCCCCGGGCTTACGTTATATCTCGGCCGAAGAGGCTCATCTGATTGAGCGTTCCATCTTGTGAGAATATCCTGAACAGCACTAAGGCTAAAGCGGCCGCACATTCGTGAAAGAAAGATAATAACAGATATAATATTTATGCTAAAACAGGAAAAGAACAAAAAAATATACAGTCTAAACAAATTTCATTTTCTTCCAGAAGTTTTTTATGTCAGCGTATATTATTTAGTCCAATGGAGTCTGAAAACGATGAGAAAGTATTTGAAAATTTGAAATGCACTGGTGCAGCACTCAAGTCAAGTTCTTTCACAGATTGTTCATTTATCAATTGTGATTTATCTTCTTGCGACTTCACTGACTGCAGATTATCAGGATGCAAATTTCATGGCTGCAACCTGAGCCTTGTAAAACTGGATGGTGCAACTCTTAGTGATGTGATTTTTGAAGAATGCAAACTTGTAGGAATAAATTTTACCAAATGCAATTCAAAATTCTTTTTCACTCCTCATTTTTCCAAATGCACTATCTCAAGTTCAAATTTTTCAGATATTAAGGCACCAAAAATAGAGTTTACTGCATGCAAGATAGAAATCACAGATTTCATCAATTCTGATCTTTCTGGCGGTAATTTTAAAAAATCTAGTTTGAAAGGATGCATATTCCACAACACAAATCTGATGAAAGCAGATTTTACAGGTGCATCAGAATATGATATTGACCCGACTGCAAATAAGATTAAAAAAGCTAAATTCTCACTACCTGAAGCAACAAGACTATTAACAGCGTTAGATATTATTATTGATTAGCCAGTAGCTGGAGGCGTGGTTACCGGAGCTACTGCAGATGGTGTTCCAGGAGCTGCAGTCTGAGCGAGCTGCAAATCAAGCGTGACACCTAGATGATTTGCAACTGCACGCTCTCCCTGCGGATCTGACGGCTTATTAACAATTGTGGGTACACCATTATTATTGACAACTAATGTTGTGGATCCGCCTCCATCATTATTGTTTGCAACGTCAGCCTTATGAAATAACTGGATAAGCGCGAGTTCTTTAAGATCAACTCCCTGGCTTTCTCCTCTTCCGTCAACAACCACAAGAATCATATATTTGTAGCCCTCTCCTGTATCTTTTTTGACGAGGCCGACTGAAGTCCTTGGATCCTTAATATCATATCCAGGCTTATGGTCTTTATGGTTAGGATCATCAATCCTTGGTTCTACTTTTCCTTCAAATACTACTCTTTGGAAACCTGTAACTGCATTCCAGTCACCATCATCATTCTTCACTCCAATAGTCACTGTATTTTTGTCAGAGATATGCACAGTGGCTCCATTGGGTTTAATATTTGATTTTGAATATACCTTTCCTTCTGACATCGCATATCCATTGACATTCTCATTGCCGCCGCCCCACTCAAAACCGCCTCCGTTTATAGCGACTACAAGTTTTTTTGACAGATAATTAGTCATAAATGTGCTTGTGCCCTGAAGAGAATCTGATTTTGGGGTAACATAAAATCCAATGCCCGGCTGCTCCAAATCAATTTTAACAACATAATATTTTACATGTCTTGGAATCTGGATTTCCGGATTGACATTTGTATCCACTGCTTTTATCTCTATCCCTGGGAATATCTTCTGGAAGTCCCCAGGTGCAAGATTCATGGAAGCAGCATCTGCCCCGCCCATCTGAGCACCGATATCACCGGGAGCTGCAAGAGAAGTTGATGTGTCACCATTCGCATTATTTAATTTATTGGATTCATCTTGAGATATTCCTATTCCACTGATGTGAAGATAGCCTTGTGCATAAGCAAAGGTGTTCTTCGTATTCTTAACATCGACTGTGATGATGTTCTCTCCAGCTTTCAATTTGCCTGCCAGGTCTGATAGTTCTAAATTCTTGAATCCATCCACATCTATCTGATTGTTCAGTTTCCAAGCGCATAAATCCTCCTTATCGCACACAAACATATCGGATATCTTTCCAGAGGATATAACTCCTTTCTCGTCAAAAAGCGCAACTTTTTCCGCAGCCGCTTCCTGGTCAGCTGCATCATCCGCTGGTTCTCCCTGATCTGTTGATTCTGCTGGGTCAGGCTCAGGGCCCACTGACTGATCAGCAGCAATCGCAGCTTCAAACGGATTTTCTGTCATGAACTTATTAAGCTCATCCAAATCAACACATCCATCTCCCTGCCCTTCGATTGAAAATTTGAAATAGCCTCTTCCGCCGACATGGTCTTTCAATGTTTCTTCGGATGCTTCCTGACTTGTATCAACCTCTGAGGATACATCATCAACTTTTTCGTAGCCATAAGTCATAGGGGTTGCATAGAATTTTTTTGACGGATCCTTAAGTTCAAGTGTACTCTTGATTGAAAGATATTTGTCCATGACCTTGATTTTTTCAGGTTCTAGGTCAAGTGGGTCAGGCACTGAATCTTTGCCTATCACACATTTTGGCTCTGAATCCTTCTTTATGTCATATATTGCACCGTCATAGGTACCTTCCAGAGAACAAGTAATTGTAGCAAGGTCATAAATACCATCTCCAGATTTCAGCATTTTCTTACTTTGGTCAATCTCTTCATATGGGTTATACCATAAGGACTCATCCTCACTAAAAGCCTTATCAATTAAATTTCCTTCGTTGCAGTTTCCATTGAAATAACAAAGCATGTCTGCCTTGACCTGCTTCCAACAGGAATCATAGCAAGTCTCTCTCGGGTCGTAATCGTTTCCGTCTTTCTTGAACAGACCATCATCATAGGCAACATTTCCTGCCTGATCCCCAATGTTAAAAGTATAATCATTATACTTCTCCCATGTGTCAATTTCAGGTTTGTCATCTTCATCCCAGTCTTTCAGAAGTCCGTCTTTAGTGCACAACTTGTCTTTCTCGATTGTCTCTTCAGCATCATAATTCATAGCATCAGAGATTGTGCAGTTGGCGTCTTTCATGAGCTCAGGTATCAAATGTTTCCCTTCCTTAAACTTTGAGTTCTCTGAATTATCTCTCCACAATGGTTCGTCCCCAGGAGAAATAGGCTGCTCGTAGACATACGACATCGGATATTGAAACGAGCCTTTTTGCGGATCAGAGCATATAACTACCGCAATTGGTGTGAGGTGATCAATAGAAGCTGAATAATAGTAATAGTTTTGGTCTTCCTCATATCCCTGGAAAAGATAGCTTTTCCAGATCTTTGTATTTTTATCAAACCATGATAATTTCGCTGACGCAGGCGGATAGGCTAAAGGCACGTCCTTCTTTCTGACCCTTAGGTTGCCTTTCAGGGGTGGGCTAAATGTAAGGCCATCTGCAAGCCCTTCATAGATAACATTTCCCACTACAATATCGTTTCTAAGGCCGTTGAAAAGCCTATCATTAATCTTAAGTGTAATCTGTTTTGCCTTATTTCCTTCTGCATCAAATACATATGTATCCTGCTCTGCAATAAGCACAAAATCTTCGTCCTCTGAAAAGAATGTGGTGCCTGCCGGGATCATACCATCTTCTGTTTTTAATGTCACTCTTCTCTTTAGTGTATACTGAAAATCTTCAATAGTAACCTGTTTATCTCCCTTTGAGACAGTAACCGGAAACCATAGGTCAACAAAAAGCACATTGTCGTTCAGAATGACATTAGCTTGGGGTTCCTGATATTCAATTTTAAATCCCTGGATACGCAGCACATCAAAATCATTCAGGCAACTCAGGAGATTCTCATTAACATATGCAGCAATTTTATCATCAGCATTGAGGAACCCGTATTCATCCACAGCTTGCAAGGTTGTCTGATCCAAACAAACCTCAACATAGAATTTGGCACTGGTCCTCACATTGGAGAGCTCAATATCTGTTACCTGCACTACCTCACTATCATTCGGACTGAAAAAGATAATCCCTGAAAGGATCAGCAATAAGACACCAAGAATTACATATAGTACTACCTGCCCTTTCTTCCCCATCCTCAACATATGCAATTACTTTTTTTTTACTAGTATATAAATGTTAGGATGCGATATAGAGACAGCAGTAACCTCATTATTACTGGCTGAGTGTATACTTCATTTAGCAACCTTTATAAAGCCCTACAAATTCTTTTGACATAGAGAGAAAGGAACCAGGATAATTATCCTTCTCAAAGTGGCGGATATGAAAGGAAAACCACTATTACCTACGCTTAGAACAAAGAAAAGATATGTCGCATATGAGATAATATCTGATCAATATACAGGACAAAATGCTTATGCTGCGATATATGAAAGTTATAAAGAATATTTCGGCAGGGTCGGAGTCAGCAAATCAGGCCTCATGAAAACAGGAATATATGCTAATAATAAAGAGGTATTAAAGATAAACAATAAATTTCTTGATGAGCTAAGGCTGGCAATGTCTATGATCAAAGAGATTGATAAAAAAAGTGTAATTCTGCATACTTTGACAGTATCAGGAATGATAAACAAAGCTAAGACAGCTATTGGAGGGTGAAAAATGCAACCATTACAACACCAGATGATGGGTTATGATAGAGCCATTACAATGTTCTCGCCTGACGGAAGATTACTTCAGGTAGAATATGCCAAAAAGACAGTCAGGCAAGGCAGCACTGCAATCGGAATCTCATGTACTGACGGCGTCGTACTTGTAACTGATAAAAGGATGGTAGACAAATTAGTCGTTCCTGAATCTGTTGAGAAGATATGGCAGATTGATGAACACATCGGAGCAACTGCTTCAGGCATTATCGCAGATGCCAGAGTTTTGATTGAAAGAGCGCAGGTCCAGGCGCAGCAGCACAGGATAACATACGATGCACCAATTGATGTAATCTCTGTAGTAAGGGACATGGCAAACCTGAAACAAATCACAACCCAAAGCGGGGGGTACAGGCCATTCGGCGTTTCTGTCCTCATTGCGGGTGTAGACAATGGTGTCCCAAAACTTTATGAAACAGATCCTACAGGAATATATTTCCAATACAAAGCGACTGTCATAGGTGAGGCTGAACCAGAAGTTGAAGAAATATTATATAAAGATTACAATGATAAAATGACTATGGATGACGGTTTTAGATTAGCCTTAAAAGCCCTTAAAAAATGCCTTGACAAGAATTATGATGCAGAAAGGGTTGATGCTGCATTTGTGAGCGTCAAAGATAAGAAATTTACAAGGCTGACAAAGGATAAGATTATAGCCTTGTCAAAAAAATGAAACCCATCAAATCATATGACCAGGAGAGAGTACATCTAAACCTTGCTAAATTAAAAAAAGCAGGGGAACATTTTGAGGTCGTTATTGACCCTGACAAGATTCTGGATTACAAACAAAAAAAAATAGACCTTAAAGAGCTTCTGTTGTATGAAAAGGTTTTTGCTGATGCGAAAAAAGGACTGGAAGCATCTGATGAACTCATAAAAAATGTGTTTGGTACAGACGACCCTCTCGCTATTGCAAAGATAATTGTGACTGAAGGAGAGATCCAGTTCACACAAGAGTACAGAGAACAGAAACGAAAAGAAAAATTAAACAAGATAATTGATGTTATCGCAAGAAATGCTGTTGACCCAAGAAGCGGCCTTCCTCATCCCAGAGTCAGGATAGAAGCAGCGATGGAAGAAGCCAAAATCAAAGTGGATGACCAAAAGGATGCCGAAGACCAAATAAGTGAGATAGTGCATAAGCTCAAGCCAATACTTCCAATAAAATTTGCTTTGAAGGAGATTGAGGTCAGGATTGTTCCGCAGTACGCTGCCAAAGCATATTCAACTGTGGAACGATTTGGAAAGTTGCTTCAGAGTGACTGGCTCACTGATGGCTCATGGATGTGTGTTGTCGAGATTCCTGCCGGGATACAAAATGACTTGTTTGATGCGCTCAATAAGTTAACACATGGTAGTGTAGAATCTAAAATATTAAGAGAAAAATAATGGTGAAATAAATGGAAAATGCTAAATTAAATATAGAGGACAAAGACATTGTGGTCCCTGGAGAAGTGCTCGCGAGTGGAATGGGCTATCTTCCCAGCCAGGGAACTTACAGATTAGGTGACAATATACTTGCATCAAGGCTTGGAGTTGCCAGGCTTGACGGAAAAGTAATAAAAATACTCCCTCTTTCAGGAAAATATCTCCCAAGAAAAGGAGATGTAATTATAGGAAAGGTAGTTGATATCAATTTCTCAGGATGGAGCGTTGAGACAAATTCAGCTTACGCGGCAATGCTTTCCATGAAAGATGCCACAGGCGATTTCATAAGAAGAGGAGCTGATCTTACTAGATATTTTGATATCGAAGATTACATTGTCACAAAAATCTACAACGTTACCAGCCAAAATCTCATTGATTTGACTATGAAAGGCCCGGGCTTAAAGAAGCTTGAGGGAGGGAGGATAATTAACGTAAATCCTTCTAAGGTCCCAAGAATAATAGGTAAGCAGGGATCAATGGTAAGCATGGTAAAAAGAGCTACAAATTGCAATATAATAGTAGGTCAAAATGGTGTTGTCTGGATAAAAGGGCTCAACCCTGTAGATGAATTACTTACTGTCGAGACAATTGGGAAAATTGAAGAGGAAAGCCATATATCCGGTCTTACTGACAGGATAAAAGAATTCCTTGAGAGTAAAGGTAAGACAGTCGTGATTGAACCTATTACTGAAAATGCAGGCAACAATGAGGATGGTGAATGATCATGGCGTACAAAAAAAGGCTTGACGGAAGAAAAGTTGATGAGTGCAGAGAGATAGAAGCAAAGGTTGGTGTCATAAAAAACGCAACAGGATCCGCATTCTTTAAAATCGGAAAAACAACTGCATATGCTGCGGTATACGGTCCAAGAGAGATGTATCCCAGATTTTTAAAAGACCCTAAGAAAGGAATCCTAAGATGCAATTACAACATGATGCCTTTCTCAGGAACAGGAGAAAGAGTAAGACCAGGCCCTAGCCGAAGAAGTAAGGAGATTTCAATGGTCACTACTGATGCACTGCTTCCTGTAGTAAATCTTGAAGGCTTTCCTAACGCTGTTGTAGATGTTTATATTGAACTATCCCAGACCGATGCCGGCTCAAGATGCGCGGGAATTTGCGCAGCATCTATGGCTCTCGCTGATGCCGGAATCATAATGAAGGATCTGGTAGGAGCAATTGCAGTCGGAGTTGTCGATGGAACTATCGTAGTTGATCTAGATTACAATGAAGAGGCATACGACAAGATTCCAGGAAAGGAAAAAGCAGATGTCGCAGACATCCCTATTGCATATATCCCAAGCACAGACCAGGTATCGCTCCTGCAGATGGATGGGAAGATAAAAAAGGATGAGCTCCTTGAGGCAATAGAGATGGGAAAGAAAGCTGCTCTTGAGATAATTGATATCCAAAGAGCTGCATTAAAAGAAAAATTTGGTGTTAGAAAATGAACCAGGAAAAACAGAATCATATAATCCATTACCTGAAAAATGAGATCAGGTTTGATGGCAGGAAAAAAGATGAATACAGAAAAATTGAGGTTGAAACAGGGGTTGTGAAAACAGCTGAAGGTTCAGCCCGAGTCAAGATAGGCGATACTGAGGTAATGGTAGGTATCAAATTTGAAGTCGGAAAACCATACCCAGATATCCCTGAAGAAGGAACCTTAATGGTAAACACAGAACTCATTCCAATGTGTAATCCTGAATTTGAATCTGGCCCGCCAAGCATATGGTCAATTGAACTCTCAAGAGTAGTGGACAGAGGAATCAGAGAATCAAAAGCAATCGATACTAGAAAACTCTGCATCAAAGCAGGAGAGCTTGTATGGACAGTTGTAATTGATGTGGTACCTTTGAATGATGAAGGAAATTTGCTTGATGCATCAGCGCTTGCAACAATCCTTGCACTAAAGGATGCAAAGTTCCCAAAGCTAGTTGACGATAAGATTGATTTCAAAGCAATCACAAAGGATAAGCTTCCAATGCTAGCTGAACCTATCTCTGTGACAGTACTGAAAATCGGAGAGCATTTCATTGTGGACCCTATCACAAATGAAGAAAAAGTTCTTGACGCAAGACTGACTGTAGCAACACTCGATGATGGCACAATTTGCGCACTTCAAAAAGGTGGAGAACATGCATTGTCTGTAAGTGATATCGAAAAGATGATTGACCTAGCTACAAAAAAAGCAAAGGAACTTAGAAAATATTTAAGGTGATTCATATGGAAAAATACACAAAATATGAAAAAGCTAGGATGATAGGTGCAAGAGCACTCCAACTTTCAATGGGTGCTCCTTTTGCCTTGAAATTCTCAAAAAAAGATCTTGAAGATATGAAATACAATCCAGTGAGACTTGCCACAAAGGAGTTTGACGCAGACGCAATAGCGATGGAAATCAGAAGACCTATGCCAAGCTCCATCCGGAAAAAAACTGATAAAGGCTCAATGGAGATGAATCCGCAAAACGAAGAATTTCCAGATACTGAGTAATTTTATTTCTTTTTTCAATACATTTTTAACCAACCTATTCTTATGAATTTTAGATGAACATATTGTTGATTTATCATGAGACTTCCTCCTTATTAGAAGGAGTAAAACAAATATTGGATAAAAAGAAAGTTCAATTTGATTTTGTTAACAGGCAAGATATTACGCCATCTCACTATGTGCATAAGGACCTGGTACTTGTTGTTGGCGGAGATGGTACATTTCTTCGGGCGAGCCATTATAACCTAAATGTTCCGATGCTTGGCATAAACCCTAATCCTGAAACAAAAGAAGGATTTTTTATGCAGCTTGACAAAAATAATTACTCCCTGCTCAATAATCTTCTGGGAAAGGATCTCAAGACTATCGATCTCCTGAGGCTTCAGCTATCAATCAACTCCAAAAAAGTCAAGGAACTGGTACTAAACGAAGCTTTTATAGGAGATAAGAAACCTTACAACATGTTCAACTATGAACTAAAGATAGGTGAAAAACACGAGTTCCAGAGAAGTTCTGGTGTCCTTGTGGGGACGCCTGCAGGATCAACTGCATGGATTGGTTCTGCTGGCGGAAAAGCAATGAAGCTCACTGACAGGAAATTCCAGTATTTAGCACGTGAACTCTACGAAAGAAATCACACAAGAAATTATAAGATGAAACAAAATATACTTGAAGAGACCGAGGAGATCATGATTAAATGCATGACTCCTGGAATCGTAGTGATTGATTCTATAAGCGAAG
>JBDRQT010000059.1:0-116731 GCA_043826135.1 archaeon | reverse complement strand
GGATTTTTGGGGCCCAGAAAATTTTCAATTTTCTCGGGTTTTAAAACAGAGATGATAATCACCCTAGTTTGCTAAATTCCCTGTCCATCTCGACCTTGATTTTATTTAGCTCTGTCTCAAAATCTGCGATGAACTTGACATTTGCGATTTGTTCTTTGCTCTCTAAGTTAAGCATAGTAGGAATTGCTATTCCACTCTCAAGCGCCTGATATGCTTTGTCAGCAAAATACATTATAGTATCTGCAAGCATGTAGGTTTTCTTTGGAGAGCAGTATGTATCGATATCATGATAAGCGTTTTGCTGGAGGAAAAATTCTCTTATCATCCTAGCAACTTCGAGTGTCAGCTGCTGCTTTTCAGGCAGTGCATCGGAACCGACAAGCTGGACAATTTCCAGGAGTTTTTCTTCTTCCTGCAGGATTGCCATTATCCTTGCCATTGTCTTTGACCAGTTCGGATTGACATTTTCAGCATACCATGGTGCCAGAGTCTGATTATACAGACTATATGATGTGAGCCAATTAATGCTTGGGAAATGCCTTCTTTGCGCTAGTTTTGCGTCAAGCGCCCAAAACGCTTTAGTAACTCTCAAAGTGTTTTGTGTGACAGGTTCTGAAAAATCTCCGCCTGGTGGGCTGACTGCTCCAATCACTGAAACTGATCCAATCTTCCCTGAAAATGCATTCACTATCCCGGCCCTTTCATAAAATTCTGCAAGTCTAGTGGATAAGTAAGCAGGATATCCTTCTTCGCCTGGCATCTCTTCCAATCTTGAAGAGATTTCCCTCATAGCTTCTGCCCAACGTGATGTTGAATCAGCCATAAGAGCCACAGAATATCCTTGATCCCTGTAATATTCAGCAATCGTGATGCCTGTGTATACTGAAGCTTCCCTTGCAGCTACCGGCATATTGGATGTATTTGCTATAAGAACCGTCCTATTCATAAGAGGTTTTCCGCTCTTTGGATCTTTAAGATGAGGAAATTCAGTCAGGACTTCTGTCATCTCATTGCCTCTTTCGCCGCAGCCTATGTAGACAACAATATCAGCATCTGACCATTTTGCAAGCTGCTGCTGGGATACTGTTTTTCCAGCTCCAAATGGACCCGGAATAGCGGCAACTCCTCCTTTTGCAAGTGGGAAGAGGCCATCAAATATCCTTTGGCCGGTAAGTAGTGGCATTGTAGGAGCCATCTTTTCAGTTACTTTTCTTGGTACTCTTACAGGCCATTCATGGCTTAGTTTAAGAATCTGGCCATTCTTTAGTTTTCCGACAGTTTCATTGACAGTGAAACTTCCTTTTTTTATCTCTGATATTTCTCCTTCATATTCTTTGAATGGAGGAACAAGAATCCTGTGCGTTATTGTGCTGGTCTCAGCTACTTCACCTATTATCATTCCGGGATATACTTTATCTCCTTTTTTGACAGTAGGTCTAAATTCCCACTTCTTTTTTTCATCAAGACCAGAAGCATATACTCCTCTCTTGATATATTCACCCATCTGATTGGCAAGAACCGGAAGCGGTCTTTGCACCCCGTCATAGATGCTGGCAAGAAGGCCTGGTCCAAGTTTCACTGATAATGGCTGGCCAGTGTTTACTACTTTTTCACCGGGAGTAAGTCCCGCAGTATCTTCATAAACCTGGATAGTTGTCTTTTCTCCGTCTATTTGGATGACTTCGCCCATAAGGCCTTCATTTCCTACTCTTACCAAATCATACATTCTTGCATGAATGCCGATTGCAACTACGACAGGTCCGGCAATTCTTATAAGTTGTCCATCTTGAGTTTTTTCTTGAGCTTTCATTTGATCACCTTCATATTTAAAAAAGCAGATATTCTGCTTTTTTGGTACGTAAAAATGCAATAATGCATTTTTTGTACAAGAAATCCTTTTAGGATTTCTTTGTATGCTAGAAATCGGGATTATCCGATTTCTATTATTTTGCCATTAAATCAATACCTATTGCTTTTTTGATTAGGTCTCTCAGGTTTTGTTGGCCTGAATCATTTTTTGATAGTACAACAACAACAGGAGATATTGAATTTTCAACAGTTTTCCTGTAGACCGGGTCAAGCTTGGATATGCTTTGTTCATCAGTTACCAGTATACCAATAGACTTATCAGAGATTACTGATGAAAATACGCCTCTGAGTTCTTCAGCAGTACTTCCTTTGTATATTCTTCTGATTCCTATAAGCTTGAAGCCTAGCACGAAATCATTATCTCCGACCACAGCAAGTTCAGTTATTCATATCACCTTATTACGATTAGATTTTTGATATAATCCTCAGTTAATTCGAGTGCCTTGGATTTTACAATGACTCTAAGATTCTTCACTTCAATCTCTTTTGCAAACATGTATCCCAAAACAACATCGACACTGAGCAGATTCTTGTGATACAAGAGTATTCTTTTCCAGAGCAGCATGCTCTCAAGCAAGACCTCAAATTTCAGAAGAGGAAGCTGAGTCTGTGATTCAGAAAAAATCTTTCTGTAGGAAGTCTTATTTATCTCTTTTAGGAAATCCTGCATATTATCCAGGTCCAGCAACGAATTGATGAATGAAGGAGCTAGCTCCTTGCCGGCATTAATCACAAATTTCTTGACATTCTCTTTATCAAGCTTAAAGTGTAATTTTTTAAGGACAAGTTTCAAATTATAGGTGTCAAATTCATAGAAAAAGAATTCTCTGAAGAGCTTTCCATTATCAGGTATGCTCTTTGCGAATTCAACAGTATCAAGATAATAGTGATAATCAAGTAAGTTCTCTATTTCCGCGAGGTCATTATTCTCATCATATCTGGCAAGAGCATCCCTGTAATCAGTCAGATTCACAAGCTTTGAATGCTCCATAATTTCTTTAAGACTGTCTTTATCATACAATGATTTCAAAGTTTTCGCATCCAGGAAGCCCACTGGAAGCAGATAGTCAAGTATATCTTCACTTGCAATTCTTGTTTGTTTTGCCCTGAGCAAAGTCTTGAGATTGAAGAAATCATATCTTTTCAGATATTGATCCATAAGTGCACCGGTGTTTGGATCAGCTACAATTCTCAGTCTAGAAAATATCTTTGAAAGATGCTTGTTTAGTGCATTCTCAAGCAGTTCAGCACCTTTATATTTTAACCCGAGTGCATTAATCTCTTCTCCATAGACTCCTTCCTGCAAGAGTTTGATGATTTCATTCACATCACGCTTCATTATCCTGTCATAGTCTTCCTTCTTGAGAAGGAGACTTTTCATAGCACAGATTCTAGCAAAAGTGTAGGGATTGAACTTATAAGATATTTGCTTTTCCACTTTGCATTTCCTAATATAGCTTTTTTGTTATCTGTGCGAGTGATTCTTCTCTTACAGCTCCAAGCATGGACGCATAGCTTAAATCCACCCTGACGCTTCCATCCTCGTTTTCAAGAATCACACCGCCCTGCAAGTCATGAGGAACAACATTGAATTTCTTAAGGAATTTTGCATCTTCTTTTGACGCATAAATTCTGCTGAAGGCAAATTTCTTCCTTGATCGTTCCAACATCTTGACCAGAAGCTGCTCCCTTTTTTTGATGCTCATGGAAGTTAATTTCTGTTTTGCATCGCTGAATACTTCCTCAAGAGCTCTTTTGTCCATGGCTAGCTTCTCTTTTCTCTCTGCAGAAGCTCTCTCAGCAGCCGATCTTACTTTGTATTCCTCAATAATGTGAGTAGCTTCAGTAGTCAGCTCTTTCTGCCTATTCTTAAGCTTAGAGTCTGCAACATCAACAAGTGCTTTTGCTTCTTTTTCCCCTTCTTGTAAGAGTTTTTTGGCTTCTGCTTTCGCTCCAGCCAGTATCTCTTTCCTTACTTCTTCGATTCCCATAGGTAAGACACCTATCCTACTAATCCTAGTATCAAGATTGCTACTACAAGACCGAAGATGACAAGACTTTCAGGGATGACTGTCAAAATCAAGCCCTTACCGAAGAGCTCTTCTTTTTCAGCCATTGCTCCTACTGCTGCTGTACCGATAGCTTGTTCTGCCATACCTGTTGCGATTGCTGTGAGACCGACTGCAAAAGATGCAGCTATTGCAATCAAACCAACTCCAATTGATATTTCTACTGCCATTTTATTTTCCTCCTTAGTTTATTCCGAATGAATTGAATTTTTTCCCTCCACCTTTATAGAATTTGTTGAAAAATTCAACATAGTGAAGCCTGAGTGAATGCAGGAAAGGACTGAGTATGCCAAGAGCAATATTTATGCCGTGGCCTAGCACGAGTATAAGAGCAGCTGGAATTATGCCAACAGCACCCATGTTGGTTATCATCTTGGTTGCAAGGTCATTCACGACAACAGCAAGGCTAAGCGAGGCAAGGCCGACTGCCATGAGCCTTGCGTATGATAAAACATTTGACATTATTGACATGAACAATACTTCAATTGCTCCGATAATCCCTTCTCCTATTATCGTCAGGATGGCGCCAAGGATGAACAATCCTGCAACCACCGGGAGCGGAGGCATCACTGTTGCGATCATATCAGCAACAAATCCTGTAATTACATGCAGATAATTTGCAAGCAGCCACACAATCATAGGAAGTATCAGCATCCAGCCCCCTTTTTCAAGCAAAGCGTGCTTGAACCCATGGCCGTTGAACACATTGATGAAACCAATTATCAGGCCGATATAGATATGGACTATTCCCATCAGTACGGATATTGATAAAAGATCAGTTATCCGTGTGCTTCTGGAGAACAGATGCGGAATAGGATAGACAAGTTCCACATCCTCACCATGCACAATCTCATGCGGATGGATGCCTAACCTCTGTCCAAGTTCCGGCGGTAATTCTTCAAAACCCATATATTCGCCAAAGACCATTCCAAAGGCAATGGACATAATGGATGCCAATATGAAGGCGTTCAAAAAATTCTTTGCGCTTGGCATCTTCGCTTTTAGCACAAGGAACAGTATCAAGGTCACTAAACCATACCCAACATCTCCAAGCATGAATCCAAAAAATATGGGAAATGTCAAGAACATGAAAAAAGTAGGATCGATTTCCTTGTAGGAAGGAAGTGTATACAGATCCATGAATGCTTCAAACGGTTCAACAATTTTGGGATGATTGAAATGAATAGGTACATTATCACCTTTGCCAGGCTTTTCAAACTTAAGCATGACCTTTCCGGAAGTAACACTGTGAACTTTCTTTTCGAGTTCCTTTTCCCTATCAGCAGGCACCCATCCCTTAAGAAGGAATATGTTTTTGGAAGTACCGAATTTTAGTGGGGCTTCAGCCTTATCAGTCTCCATCTTGAGCCGCATATCGCTGGACAAGAGGAATTCACTGTTGTCATATTTAAACTTTCCAATTATTTTTTCAAATTCACTCAATCTTTCATCTATGATTTTCTCCTGATAACCAAGCTTGACAAATTTTGGTCCTTCTTTTGAGCCCAATTTATAATGTTTTTTTATGATCGGCTCATCAATCGGTGAGAAATCATACATACCAATCAAATCTTCAGTTTTTGACTTGTTTTTTTTATCTGTAAAAAATGCAATCAGCGTAATTCCTTCATAGGTGGCGCATTCAATTTTTCCGAATTCTTGAAGTTCTTTTGTGAGCTCATGCTGGTTTTTGTTGACAAATCCAATATAATGAAGATACGCTGGTCCAATGTTTGAATCTTCCTTGAGTTTTAGCAGGCCAAGTGCCTTTTCGACTGCTTTTAGCGTATAAAATCTTTTTAGCTGGACAAAGTATTCCTTTTTGCTTAAGATTAATCCAACTTCCTTGTAAAGGACTTCTGTCTTATCCTTTATGGATTCAATTTTGCCCTTCTCCATCTCTGTTGGTTTTTGCACAATAGATAGGTTTGATATAAGTGATCTTATCTTTACAAGGATCTCTGAGAAATTTTCATTATCCTCATAAGGTTCACCAATGTCCAGATATTCTTTATCAGACTTCTTTGTGAAATCTTCTATATGGACCACATTCATATCATAGAGCTCAGAAATTACGGACTTCATGAGATTTTTAGGACCAAGCACCGTGAGACGCTTCATAGATTTAGGTCTAAGCATCTTACTGTGCCTCCATCCTGTCAATTACTTTCTTTACCACAAGATCTATAGCCTCTGGCATATTTTTCCTAATCTTCTTTTCTTCTTCTTTGAGTCTGGACTGGAGTTTTTTTATTTCATCAGCCTTTTCTTTGTCAATTTTTTCCTTTGCTGCTTTTACCTTATTCTCTTTATCCTGCTCAAGAGTTTTTTCTTTTTTCATATATCCCTGAAGAGAAGAGGTCTTTGCCTTGGCAATGATTTCGTCTTTCTCAGCCATGGCATCTTTAATTATCTTATCAGCTTCTTCTTCAATTTTTTTAACATCTTCTGCGTAATCATCAATAATATTTTTTTGCTCCATTTTTAGCTCCTCACGTCTGGATAATCTGCAGAAACCACCATTAATTAAAAAGCTGTTCTACTTAGATTACCTAAACTATATAGTGTTTCGATTTATTCTTGTCAACTTCTTCTGTAATTACCCAATCACAGAGCAATTCCGCGATATGACCTAAATGGCTGTACATGCGCTTTTCTTTGTATGATTTCAGGTCAGAAACTTTAATCTTGTCAAGTTTTTCGAGTTCCTTGACAAATGTGATTACCTTGGAATATGAGAGCGATGTCAGCAATTCAAGCAGTGAATTGAGCATTTTTTCAATGACTGTCACAAGTTGCATATCTGGCAGAGTAATCAGGATATCAGCCAGCTGTTCCAACAATCTTGAGATACTGCCGATATAGAAAAGGTCAATATGCCTAAGTTTTGACTCTCTTTTATACATCAGGCCTGTAATAATGGATTTATTGATAAGGAGGTTGGTCCTATCTATCTCTTCTTCATATCTTTTAATAAGCTCATGATCCTTTTCTTTTTTCATGAGTTTTGAAATGGATAAAATCTTCTTTATCATCCCTTGCAAAAGAATATCTGGATCGCTTAGTGCAAGTGAAGTTTGGCAGCTAATTTTTGTCTCTTCAAAATCAATCAACTCAAGTCCACCTAATATCTTTTTGTGTTCAAGTACCTGGTCAGCATTTATTGTCTGCTTGAGTTCAAGCGTAAATTCCTTGACAGGATTGATGTATGAAGCAATGAGCATCTTGTTGATGACTTCGGGGCTGTTATCTGTAAGTTCAATCTTTAGAGATGATAGATTAGCTTCGTCTTTCCTAGGTGTTACACAAAGGTCTCCATTTGTGGTCCTATTGAGATATACTGTCGAATCAGTAGAAATTTTATGCTCCCGGCACCAGGACGCTGGTAGATACAAGTAAAAAGTTGTTCCAGAACGCTGAATTTTTCGTGACTCCATACACTAACTAGAACTAAGTAGATATATTTAAATTTTGCGATGGGTTGGGCTGTTAAGTTAGAGGTATATTTGAAAAACAAGCGTAATTAGATTGTATGTACAGACAATCTGTTTGAAAGGAAAAAAAGTATGCTCCATCTTCTAATCCATCTGAAATTCCTATGGTAAGTAAAGTGTTCTATTATGTCAAGTGAAATGTGAATGAAATTACTGAGAATGATAAGCCAAATCTGTTCATAAAAAAAGGCTGCTGCAATTAATAGTAAATTGAATTCCGGTGAGTGAAATATATACAGCTCTGATTCCATATTCTTCCTCAGCATTTTGGCTCTTGCCAGCCATTCTTTTGGATCTATCTTGCGGTATTTGACTGCGAACAAGAATAAGTGGTCAATATCGATCAGGACGCCTGCAAGGATGAATACAAGTAGTAAATGATCTGACATATTAAGAAAGATTTTCAAAAAATATGACACAATAAGATTTGCCATCAAATGGATAAAAATATTCATATTTAGGCAGCAAGTAAATTCATTTAATAAACTTAAGTTTCTTAATCATCAGTTTTTTAAATAATCATACTTTGCACTTTATAAGGTGGGGACATGGATGAACTGACGCCTGCGATGAAGCAGTATATGGAGATAAAAGGCAAGCATAAAGATTGCATTGTATTCTTCAGAATGGGCGATTTCTATGAAACTTTTTACGATGATGCAAAAATTACATCTGAAGCACTAGATATCACTCTAACAAAAAGAGGGATAAAAAACAGTGAAGCAGAAATTCCTCTTGCAGGAATACCCTATCATGCGCTTGATACCTATCTTGTCAAGATGGTAAAAAAGGGCTATAAAGTAGCAATTGTTGAGCAGCTGGAAGACCCGAAATTTGCAAAAGGTGTGGTAAAGCGAGGGCTGGTCAGGATAGTAACCCCTGGCACATTAATAGACCAAAATATGCTCACAAAAAATAATAATTTTATTGGATCAATCTTTTTTGGCGACAAAATAGGAGTGGCATTCATTGATATATCAACAGGAGAATTTTTTGCAAGTGAACTGAGCAGAGATGATCTTGAGATAGAACTGTCCAGATTTTCTCCCGGAGAGATAATAGTTCCTATGGGAATGGAAAATGCATTTTCCAGTCTAAAACAATATTTTCTGACATCAAGATCTGATGTGGACTTTTTCATAGTGAATGCAAAAGAATCTCTGATGCAAAGCCTCGGAATTGCATCTTTGGATGGTTATGGGCTTACGCATAAGTCTTCTGCAGTGAGCGCGGCAGGCGCTCTTCTAATATATCTTAAAGAGACTCAAAGGACCTCTCTTGGCCACATCAATAAGATCAAATATTACTCAAATCAGGATTATATGCTGATGGATAAGACGACAATTGAGAATCTTGAGCTGACTTCTGGTGCATCCCTCCTCAAGATACTGGACAGTACTACAACGTCGATGGGAGCCAGGATGCTGAGAAATTTTCTCCTAAAGCCGCTTCTTGATGTTGCAAAAATAAATGAGCGGCTTCTTAGTGTTGAAGAGATTGCAAATAAGACATTTCTGCTTGAAGAACTTAGAGGGCTGCTGAAAAACATCGCAGACCTTGAACGGATAATTTCCAGGGTGAATTATGGAAACTCCTCACCAAGGGATCTCGCACTCTTGCAGGGCTCGCTTGAGATTGTGCCTGACATAAAAAAATTGATGGAAGAAATTGATACGCCATTACTAGTCAAGCTATCTAATACGGAAGAGCTCAAAAACATTAATTTCCTGATTAACGAAGCTATTGTTGATGATCCGCCTGCGTATATCACAGAAGGAAATTTTATAAAAGAGGGTTTCAGTGATGAGCTCGACAGGTTTAGAAGCATTTCCAGAAACGCAAAATCAATAATCAATGATATTGAAAACAAGGAGAGGGAAAGGACGAAAATCAAATCCCTTAAGATCAGATATAATAGGATATTTGGATATTACATTGATATAACTAGGGCAAACCTTGAACTGGTGCCTCCTGAATATATCAAAAAGCAGACTCTTGTCAACAGTGAAAGATTCATCACCGAAGAACTGAAAAAATTAGAGGAGGAGATATTATCTGCAGAAGAAAAAACACTGCAGATAGAGCAGGAACTGTATCAGGAACTTGTTGATGCTGTAAAAAAGGAGACTGTAAAGATTCAGAATATCGCGACAAATATTGCCTATCTGGATGTACTATCATCTTATGCTAAGGTTGCCCTTGCAAACAATTACACAAAACCGACTGTTCACGCAGGATATAAGATTACAATGAAAAAAAGCAGGCATCCTGTGGTAGAAAGAATATCAAGTTTTGTCCCTAACGACCTATGTATTGATAACAAGAATAGGGTGATGATAATTACAGGACCTAATATGGCAGGAAAATCAGTGTTCATGAAGCAGGTTGCAATTAATATCATCATGGCGCAGATGGGATGCTTTGTTGCCTGCGACTATGCTGATATATCTGTGGTGGATAAAATATTTTCAAGGACTGGCGCTATGGACGATCTAGCATCTGGCCAGAGCACTTTCATGGTTGAAATGGCCCAAACAGCGCAGATACTCAACAGTGCGACTGACAAAAGCCTTATTATCCTGGATGAGATAGGAAGAGGCACTAGCACCTATGACGGGGTTGCGATTGCGTGGGCAGTGGCTGAGCATATTGCATCGGATATCAAAGCAAAAACACTTTTTGCTACGCATTATCATATCCTTAATCATCTGCAGCAGGAAGTCGAGGGAGTGAAAAATTACAATATAGCAGTCCAGGAAAAAGAAGATAAGGTGATTTTTCTTAGAAAAATCCTTGAAGGCGGGACTGATAAAAGTTATGGGATACATGTTGCAAAGCTTGCAGGAATGCCTAAAGAAGTGATCGAGAGGAGCAGGCAGATCCAGTTCAAGCTTGAGCAGGATGATGATATTGCTGAGAAAATCGTGATAGAGACCAGAAAAACAAATGAGAAAGACACAGTGAACCAGGAGATTGAAGAAGTCGAAAGGATGATAAAATCAAAGCAGATGAAGATTGGGAATTTTTAATATATAGAGAAAAAAATATATACTTCTAACTACTTATATACAAAATATGATAGAATTAGCAATGTTAGGTTTGGCTATTCTGATTATGGCCTACGCACTTCTCAAATCTATCAGATTTATGGCTTTGATGACAAATGATTCTTCAAAAATGGAAAAATTTATCGTGCCAGTTCTTTGCGGATTTTTCTTTCTAGGCTATTTGTTATATCTTTATTTGATCCTTGCCGCAGCTGCACATTTTAACAATTTACTAGTGATTTCAATATTTTTATTCGGAGCAATTTTCGTGGTTATTGTTGAAACACGTAACTACAATCTGCTGTCCAGGTTCAATTTAACAATTGAGGATTTAAATGCTAAAAATTCAGAGTTAACAAAAAATAAGAGACACATGGCAGAAATTAATGCCAAACTGAGTAATGTCCAAAAAGAGTTGACAATGAAGAATGCTGAGCTTGAAAACACTATGGAAGAATTTTATACATTGCGACTATCTCTTGAAAAATCAGCTGAAAATAAATCAATCAAAAAAGAAAACACGAAAATCAGAAATAAGATAGACAAACTTAGGAGACCTTAGCGCCCCATTTTGAAATTCTGTGGAGTGCTCCAAGTGCTTTCATAAGATCATCTTCATTTACGATGAAGATATGCTCATTACCGCATATCACTCCGTCAACGATGCTTATTCCGGACAGGGCAAGTTCGCTTGACAGAGCTGCAAAGATTCCAGGAGTCTGTTTCACGATATCCGCATAAAGGATGCTGATCTCTCCAAGGTTATGCTCTACCTGAACAACATCTTTTTTTCCGCATGCATCTGTTGCTTTTTCAAGGTTTGCCTCATCAATTATAATTTTTATATACTCACTAACCTCAAGAATCCTAAGTATTTCCCCTTTGGAGAAATCTATCTTCTTGTATAGCCCTATCAAATTATTTCTAACATCCATGTGCTTCTTAAATAGAAGTGAAGCAATCCTAGTCCTTGAAGATACTTTTGAGCTGGCAATGAGCTTATAGCGCATCTTAATGTCTTCTTTTTGTTCCTCGCGGCCTTCATAACGCCTAATGGCGCTGATGACGGCATCAAGACTGCAGCTAAGCTGAAGATTCTGCTGTATGTACTTTGCAAGCGCCCTGATGTTAAGGAGTTCTCTTGATAAACCTCTCCTGATAGAAACATCCTGTTCAATGAAATTTGTCACTTCGCTTTGGATATTTGTCATAAATGACAAAAATCTGCAGGGTTTTATTAAGTTTAGCTTTTTGTGCCAAGGCAGGAATCAGGGCCGCTGAGTAGTCGGACAGGTCCCCCTTTCTTCTTTTCTAGCTCTTAAAAATTCTCCAAGTTCTCTTAGTAATAATCTATTTTTTGAAATATTCATTTAAGTATTTCTCTTTAGATAAATAATTTTTTAAAGATTGCGCAATTAATAAATTCCCTTCTGCTGTGAGATGTTCTGGATAAAATGATGTTTTAGATTTTGCATATGCAAATTTCAATTCCTGTAATATACTAACATAAGTAACATTTCTTTGAGACAGTCCTCTGATAAGCTGATAATGTAGCTCAGGAGACTTATTAGTTTCAACAGCCTTTTTTTGTGGAATTAGTAACACAATTAACTCAAAACCATCTTCTTCTGATATTTCTTTAAATTTTTCAATTATCCTAAAACTTAGTTGGTAAGCATCTTCTGAGTAAATATCTCTTTTAAACCCAAGATTACTAATTATTGTTCTTAGTTTCTTCCTTAAAAACAGATAGGAATATATTTTTGTTTTTGTTCTTTCTTTATTTGTAATTTCTATTGCTTCTTGAATTGTTGGTATCTTTGAGTTTTCGTCTAATACTAGATCATTATCTACAATCTTAAACCTTGGCTTAAAAAAATCCCTTATCCTAACTGTTGTCCTAAAAATATCAGGGGTATATAAGGCAAGTATAACAATATCTGGATTATATAGTCTACCTTCTCTTAAAAATCTTAAATACATTTGGTCTGGGCCATACCCATGCACGCCCATATTAATAATATCATAGTCTCCTTTAAGAGATTGGTCCAAATAATAAGGATATGTTTCGTAATCAAAAACATCTTCTCCCCATGTAAAAGAATCCCCTAAAATAAGTATCCTGGTTTTATTCTTCTCAATAGTAAACTCTTCTTTCCCCCTAAATCCAGCTGAATTTGTTGAATATCTCCCTGTATCACAATTCTTTTTAGGTATCCATCCAAGCAGAGGATCCCATGTATCACAAAAATTTTGATCATCCCTTATAGAAGACTGATTAAAATTTGTTAAACTTTTTGGTAAATTCTCACTAAGATAACAAAGATAAAAATCATCTAGATCTTCTGGATCAAATATGGAACATCCATCTTCGTATATGAATCTGAGTGAAATCTCCAAAAAGATTAACGAACTTATTGATGAAATTAAAAAGATAATTAAACCAATAATGAAGTTAATTTTTCGAATATTTATCACTATCCCTCATATCTTCTGGATTATTCCCTTGTGTATAAATTTTATCCTATTATAAATTTATGAAAATGCCGAAAATCCATTATCTCCATCTAAAAACATTGGAAATCCTAACTTTCGCGGCTTTGAAAACTATTATTTTCAAAAAGTGGAGGTTTTCGCCGGATTCCAAAGAAAAGCTAGCTTTTCTGGGCCAAAATAATTTGCAATTATTTCGGGTTCAAAGACGCATTTTCAACAATTCAGAAAGCCAGATGTAAAAACTGCATTCATCCACACTCTTAATGGTGTAGATTTCTGCTTTCTGAATTTAATCAATTTGAGAGAAGCACTGACCACCCCTATTTTTTGTTTAAGAAATGGAAATTTTGTTGAAACTAACTCTCTATTGAGTGTACCTAACTCACAAAGAAAAACCCTATCCAAAAAAATCATTAAATAAAATATAAAAGAACTAAATATCAACCATTTCTATTTCAATATTAAGACCATCTGGTATTGGAACTCTCATGACAAGCCTAAGTGCTCTTTCATCTATTCCCAAATCAATAAGACGTTTGTGGATCCTCATCTCATATCTTTCCCATGTTTCTGTTCCTTCGCCATCAGGACTCTTCCTTGTGGTAACTTTTAGTTTTTTTGTCGGGAGTGGAATAGGTCCTCTCATCTCTACCCCAGTCTTCTCTGAAATCTCTTTTATACTGGCACAAACTTCATTGATCTTCCCAATGTCCATGCTTGCCAGTTTGATTCTTGCTTTCTGCATCTTTTGTCCTCAAATATAAAAAAATTTATTTCATAGGTTTTGCAACAAGGTCTATGCACATACCGGCAGCAACTGTAGTTCCGGAATCTCTGATTGCGAACCTTGAAAGCTGTGGTATCACTGACTGCTTTTCAATCACAAGCGCAGTTGTTGGTTTGATCTTTACGATTGCTGCGTCTCCATTCTTCAAGAAATCAGGATGCTCAGCAATAGTTTCTCCTGTCTTTGGATCCATCTTCTTTACAATCTCTGTGATCTGGCATGCCACCTGAGCTGTATGGATATGGAACACTGGTGTATATCCAACAGTTATTACAGTTGGATGGTTAAGTACAACCATATGTGCTGTAAATTCAGTAGCGACTGTTGGCCAGTTGTCAGGGTGTCCGATAACATCTCCTCTGGTCAAGTCTTTCTTACCAAAGCCACCTACTGAGAAACCCACATTGTCTCCCGGTCCTGCCTCGTCAAGCTGTTCGTGATGCATTTCAATTGTTTTGCATTCACCAAGAATACCTTTACCTTCTCTTCCTGGAACTGCAACAATTTTTTGTTTTGGCTTCATAATGCCAGTTTCTACTCTACCAACAGGAACGACACCTATTCCAGTGATGTTATATACATCCTGTACAGGCAGTCTCAAAGGTAATTTTGTTGGTTTTTCAGGCACTTTAAAATTATCAAATGCTTCAGCTAAGGTTGGTCCCTTATACCATGCCATATTTTCTGATTTTTTAAAGACATTGTCTCCCATTAAACCGGATTCAGGCACAAACTGTATATCTTCAATTTTATAACCTACTGTCTTTAGCAGTGCTTCAACCTGGGTTTTACATGCATTGAATTTATCTTCAGCATATTTGACCATATCCATCTTATTTACAGCTACTACAAGCTGGTTTACTCCAAGTGTCCTTGACAGGAAAACGTGTTCCTTTGTCTGAGCCATGACACCATCTGTCACTGCGACAACAAGGCAACCGCAGTCTGCCTGGGAAGCTCCGGTTATCATATTCTTGACGAAATCCTTATGGCCGGGTGCATCAATAACAGTGAAATCATACTTTGCAGTTGAGAATTTTTTATGGGCAAGGTCAATTGTGATACCTCTTTCCCTTTCTTCTTTAAGATTATCCATGACATAGGCAAATTCAAAGCCGCCTTTTCCTAAGGCAATTGCCTGCTCTTTAAGCTTTCTCATGGTCTGTTCATCAACAGTCCCAGAATCAAATAGTAATCTACCAACAGTAGTTGACTTTCCATGGTCAATGTGACCTACAACAACCAAGTTCAGGTGCTCTTTTCCTTTTGCCATTTTTATTATCCTCCGTATTTAATCATAAAAGTATTTTTTAGGAAATACTATCTCTTTATAAGCATTTCTATGCCTATTCTTCAGTTTTCTCTTCTTCAACAATGCCTTTTCTGTTTCTGATCTGGCCGATTATTTTTTGCTGAAGTTCTTCAGGCAGTTTCTCAAAAGTCTGATCAATAACAGCAAAGCTTGCTCTTCCTTCAGTTCCGCCTCTAAGATCATTTGACAAACCAAACATTTCAGCTACCGGAAGTTTACCTTTGATTACAGTGAATTCATCTCCTGAATCCATATCAAGCATCTGTCCTCTTTTTGATGATAGCAGTTTTGAGACTTCGCCCATAAATCTTGTTGGTGTATCGAACTGCAATATTTGGACTGGTTCAAAGAGCATTGCTTTTGCATCGAGCATAGCAGCCCTAATTGAATCCCTGACAGCAGGATAGACCTGCGCAGGACCTCTGTGGATGTTATCTTCGTGCAGGGTCATATCAGTAAGTATAACTTTCACACCGATGCATGGCTCTTTAGCGAGTGGGCCTGCATTCATGACATCTTCAAACATATCGTTGATAAGTTCGATGACTTCTCCCATATGAACCTGTCCTCTTGTGTCTTCTACTAGCATATTTCCATTGAAAATATCTTTGACCTTCCTTGCTTCTTTAGCGTCCATTCCAAGGTTTACAAGCTTTTCCCAAAGTTCTGGTGCTTTCTTCTTTATCCTCATCTCAGGAAGCTCTCCTGATTTGATTGCTCCCAGTATCTCAGGTGACAAGGGTTCTACCTTAAACAGGAATTTGTTGTGCTTGTTAGGAGATTTTCCTTCATATTCTCTGGAGTTCTTTAAAACAGTCTCCCTAAAAACAACAATAGGTGGGCTTGTCCTTATTTCAAGCCCCTTCTCAGTCCTGATCCTATTTTCAATAATCTCAAGGTGCAATTCTCCCATTCCTGACATCAGGTGTTCTCCAGTCTCTTCATTGATTTTGATAACTATTGAAGGATCTTCTTTAGCAACTTTTTTCAGGACCTCAACGAGTTTTGGAAGATCTGATGGTTTTGTTGCTTCTACTGCTTTTGTGACAACAGGTTCAAAAATATGTTTTATTCCTTCAAATGAATCCTGTGGATTTTCAGTGATGGTCTCACCTGCAAATCCATCCTTTGGGCCAGCTATTCCGATTATGTTTCCTGCTGGTACCTCGTCAACAACTTCTCTTTTGGCTCCATTGTAGATATAGACCTGTTGAATCCTTGAATGTGATTTTGCATTATTTAGGTAAATGCTCAGGCCTTTTCTCATTGTTCCTGAAAAGAGCCTTCCTCCAAGGATCTCTCCTGCAAGAGGATCAACCACGATTTTTGTTGGAATAAAAGCAACTTCACCGTTTGGATTGCATAATAATAAATCCTGACCGAATTTGCTTTCGATATCACCATGCCAGATCTTTGGAATCCTATACTTCTGTGCATCGTGAGGGTTAGGAAGGTGAGTAACTACAGCATCTAGTATTATCTCATGGATCGGTGCTTTCTTTTTTAATTCTTTTTGCAGCGCATCATCTCCTGATTCATAAGCAGTTATGATCTCTTTGAAAGTCATATTCTTTTTTTTCATCGCTGGAATAGACAGCGCCCAATTATGGAATGCTGAACCGAAACATACGCTTCCATTCTGTACATTGACAATCCATTTTCCTTTAAATTCAGGTGGGCTGATGCTCTCGATAAATGTGTTTACACCATTTATTATCTTGACAAATCTTTCCTGCATAGCTTCAGGAGTTAATTTAAGTTCCTTGATAAGCCTGTCAACTTTATTAATAAATAGGATTGGTTTTACTCTTTCTTTCAGTGCCTGTCTAAGGACAGTCTCTGTCTGCGGCATCATGCCTTCAACAGCACAAACAAGGACGATACACCCGTCAGCAGCCCTCATGGCTCTTGTGACGTCGCCGCCAAAATCAACGTGGCCTGGAGTATCCAGAAGATTTATTAAAAAATCATTCTGGTTGATGCTGTGTACCATTGACACAGCTGAGGTGTCAATTGTGATTCCTCGTGACTGCTCATCTTCATGGAAATCAAGAACACAAGCTTTTCCTGCCAAGTCCTCTGACATCATGCCTGCTCCTGCTAGGAGGTTATCTGAGAATGTTGTTTTTCCGTGATCAATATGAGCGCAAATCGCAATATTTCTAATATATATAGGATTACCCATCGTTGCTTTGACTCTATCTACCATCTTTGCCATTATTATCACCTAAAATACATGTCTTTCATGAACTGTTTTATAGCTATGGATCTCTTTTTCAGAGAACCAAAGAGATACTTCTTTCTTTGCATTTTCACTTGAGTCAGAAGCATGAACGAGATTTTTTATTGCAATACCCTTTTTATCAGCATACTCATATGAATGATGCGCGTAGTCTCCCCTTATTGTTCCGGGAAGAGCTTTTTTTGGTTCTGTTGCGCCCACTAATTTTCTCACTATCTCCACAGAATGGATGCCTTCAACTGCCATTGCAACGACAGGGCCAGCAGTAATAAACTCTTCAAGACTCTTGTAGAATGGTTTCTTAACATGATCAGCATAATGTTTTTTCGAGAAATCCTTATCTACCCAAACCATCTTCATACCAACGATTTTAAGTCCTACTTTTTCCAGTTTAGTGATGATTTCTCCGACCAGGCTCCTCTCAACACAATCTGGCTTTAGCAGTACAAGAGTCCTTTCGATGAGTTCTGCCATTTTTACGCTCCTTTTGTTTTTGCCTTCTTAAGTTTAGCATACTCAGCTGTCCATTCAATGGTTCTGGCTTTTCTACCAAGTTTTAACAAATTCTTGTTACATTTTGAAGAGCAAAAATAATAGACTTTGCAGTCCTTCTTTATGTACATTGTTCCTGTTCCTTCAGTAATGTCTTTTCCGCAAAAGGTACATTTCATTTTTATCCACTTCCCCTTCCGGTTTTACCTAGTGGCCTTGCCTCGATTTCAGTTTCTCTGAGCATGAGGATATCTCCTAACTGTACAGGGCCTTTGACGTTTCTTCTGATGATCTTTCCGGAATCCCTTCCCTCTAGGATCTTGCACCTGACCTGGATTACGCCTCCTCTATCGCCGCTTCTTCCGACGATTTCTTCGACGCTTGCAGGCCATCCCATAGTAAAGTTAACCTGGCCTTTAATTTCAGGAGAACTGTCCCCAGCTTCCTTCTTTCCGATCATTTTTTTTATTGCTGCCATTTTGCATCACTACTGACTTAGTTCTTTAATTATTGACGCTGCTTCACCTGGTTCAATAACAGCAACTGCTCCAGTACCAACTTGAATACCTGCTGCAGCCCCGAGTTCTTCTTTGCTTGGGACCTCGATGCACAAAACTCCTTTTTCTTTGCACAGCATCGGAAGATGCATGACCACTTCAGGAGGGTTTACATCCTTTGCATAAACAACAAGCTTTGCGTTGCCTCTTTCTATCTGCTTTGTAACTTCATTTGTTCCTTTTTTGATTTTACCGGTTGTCCTGGCAATCTCAACAGCTTCATAACCTTTTTCAGCGTTTTCTGACATTTTATACCACCTTTTATTGGTAACCAAGAATTGTTACCTTCCTTCAGGCCGTAGCCCTCATAATTCATTAGGTATTATGGACGAAATTAGAGGTGGTTTATAAATGTTACTAGGAAAAATCTAAGTTCGGAACGTTTTCTATTATATTGGTTTCTATTATATTATTAGTACACGAATGTAAGTAGAACCTTAACGTATTAAATGTGTCTTCCCCAATCTTTATAAACCACATGATTTTTCAGAATTAGAGATGCCAAGAGCAAAAAAACCCGAAACAGAGAAGAAGCCTACAGAGAAGAAGCCTAAATCTACCCGGGCAAAAAAGCCAAAAGCTGCAGCCAAACCTAAATCTTCAAAACAAAAAGCAGAAGTTACGCAAGAGGAAGCGGAATCCAAACAGGTTGAAAGAATAGTGCAGCCTGAAATTAATATAGGTCTTGTAGGTCATGTTGATCATGGCAAGACAACTCTTACAGAATGCCTTTCGGGAAAATGGACCGATACGCATAGCGAAGAGATAAAGAGAGGAATCACAATAAGATTAGGATATGCTGATTCTGTATTTGTAAAAACAGAGGACGGAGAATATGCCACAGAAGCAAAAGCAAAGGCAGACAAGAAAAAGTATTCTTTTGTGAAAAAGGTCAGCTTTGTTGATGCGCCAGGACATGAATCACTCATGGCCACTATGCTTGCAGGTACGACGCTAATGGACGGCGCCCTGCTTCTTATTGCAGCAAATGAAAAATGTCCGCAACCGCAGACAAGGGAACATCTTATGGCCTTAAAGATTCTAGGGATTAAGCATCTTGTGATCATCCAGAATAAGATTGATTTGGTATCTGAAGAAGATGCAATAAAAAATTATGAAAAGATCAAGGAGTTTTTGAAAGGTACAGATTTTGAAAATGCACCCATAATTCCAGCATCTGCTCAGCATAAGGTGAATATCGATGCAATCATAGAGGCAATTGTTGAAAATATACCAACACCCATAAGGGACATGTCTGAAATACCCAGGATGTTTGTTGCAAGGTCTTTTGATATCAATAGGCCAGGCCAGGATGTTAAGACGTTGAAAGGCGGAATTCTAGGAGGAGCTCTGCAAAGAGGCATCCTAAAGGTCGGAGATGATATTGAGATAAGGCCCGGGCATGTATATGAAGAAGCAAATAAAAAGGTCTGGAAACCTATTAAAACCAAAATATTGGGTGCAATGACAGGCGGAGAACAGGTCTCGCAAGTCGGGCCAGGCGGATCAATTGCAATTCTTACTGGACTCGACCCATCAATTGTAAAATCAGATTCGTTTACCGGTAATGTGGTAGGGTATGAAGGGAAACTCCCTCAGGTTTGGGATAACCTCAAATTAGAAGTGCACTTGCTTGATAGGGTAGTTGGAAGCGCTGAAGACCTAAAGGTTGATCCTGTAAAAATGACTGAAATACTTATGCTCAATGTTAATTCTGCAGCAACAGTCGGAATTGTCACAAAACTTAGCAAGGATATCATTGAATGCAAACTCAAGCTTCCGATATGTGCAGACCCTGGTTCAAGAGTCACCATTTCAAGAAGGATGGGCACAAGGTTCAGACTGATTGGGTATGGGATTTTGAAAGAATAAGTTATAATATTATCTTCTATTTTATTTTAAAAAATGATGTATGTTCTCAAGGCGGACTTAGAACAAAAAAAAGCATCCTATAGTCTTGAGATTCTGAGGTTATATGGGTTTATCTTCCCTTGGGCACAGCCCCGCGTTTGTCTTTTAGCCTCCCTCTCAAACAGACCGGATGCTATACTAATATATGTCAGCCATATTTTTATATTTAATGTATGTGGCATATTATCCTACCTTTTAGATTCTATTGCAATTAACATAATCTCTGTTGGAGTCGCCAATTCCTATAGAAAAATAATACAGGCAACATGGCACAACCTTGCCAGAATCCTCAGGGGGTATTAGGGGGAATCCCCCTAATTAGATTAAAAAAAGTTTTTTAAATAATATTTTGACTATAGTCCCTTTTCTCAATGCTTAATATAAAACTATTTAAACCACTCAAACAACAGGTTCTATATGAAAATCAGACCGGCTGAGATTGATTATGAAAATATCCTTGAACCTCAGATGCTTGATTTCCTGAAAAGGACTGAGGACCTGGAAGGGCTAAATATTATGGAGACCTCACAGATCCAGATGAAAGAATTGGATTGGGACAGCAATACTTCTGAGATGAAAAGAAATATCAGGATGCTGAAAGTGCAGATGAAGGATCTGAAAGATCAAATGCAGAAGAATAAGGAGGATTTCATAAAGCTAGTGGATATTTTCAGGAACAAGGCGAACAGAGAAGATTTTCAGAAGGTATCAAGAATTGCAGATGACCTGAAACTGGAAGAATATATGACCAGGGAAGAATTTTTTAGGAGATTGCAGAAATTATAACGCAGCTTTTAGCGATGCAATTGCGACTTCTACCATATCATCTGTTGGTTGTTTTGTAGTTATTCGCTGCAGCCAAAGTCCGGGAGCAATAAGGATCTTTACCAAAATATTGCTACTATGCTTGGCAGAGAACCTGAGGGTCTCATAAGATATGCCTGCAATTACAGGAAGCATGAGAAGCCTGAGGCCAAGCCTTGGAAAGTAACCTTCAACTCCTACCAAGCTAAATAACAGTATCGAAAATACAAAAACAATCAGTACAAAAGATGTTCCGCATCTGGGGTGGAACGTAGAGAACTTCTGGACATTTGCTACAGTTAATTTTTGCTTGCTCTCAAAGCAGCTTACAGTCTTATGTTCAGCCCCATGGTACTGGAAAACTCTTTTGATATCAGGAAAAAGAGATATCAACAGCAAATACAAAATAAATATTAATATTCTGAGTGCACCGTCAATCAAATTGAATACTATCCCTGATTTATCAGTTAAGATCCTTGTCAAAAACAAGGGTATCATATAAAAAAGCACTATAGTTATACCTATAGAAGCCGCAAACATAGTAAACAGCTCAAGTGGCTTTATCGAACCTTCCTCTTCTCCCTGGCTTTCTGTGGCGCTCCACTCAAGACTTTGAATTCCAATTATCATACTCTCAGCAAATCTGAAACATCCTCTTACAATGGGCAGCTGGGAAAACCAACTGTGTTTCTTATTAACAGAAATTATTTTTGTTGAAATTTTCTTTTTTGGGTTTCTGACACAGACGGCATATTTGTTCTGGGAACGCATCATCACTCCCTCAATTACTGCCTGGCCGCCGATAGTTATTTTAGAATCCATCTTACTCATATAACATAAATGATATTTAAAGGTTTGGCTTAAGAGGTCTTTGTCCGATAAGTGCTTTCTGTCCGAATAGTCCTTAATCTGTCCGAAAAGTAATTGAGGTGTCCGATAAGTCAGGTTTTTAAGCCACTATTCGGGCAAAGCCGCTTAAGAGGGCAAAAATTATATATATCGTAGCCTCATATTAATCACAATATGAAAAAAGACATTATACTTCAGTCTTTTTTTTCTCAATATAAATTTCTGTTTGCTAAGAGTGTTGTGGAGCTTTGCGTAATTATATATTTAGCAAGCAAATTATCTCCAGTTGTATTTGGAAAAGGCATGGTAGTGGTTACTTTAACATATCTGCTTTTGGTACTAACCCTTTCAAAGAGTATGGATGCAGGATATGTAGTGATATCCGGAATATCGGTTGCAATAATCTTGTTTGGTTTGTCTTTCCTTTACCCAAGCATGGCAATCTTTCTAAGGATAGCAATACTTGTATCAGTTGCAAGCTCCTTTAGAAACCTTATCGAAATAAAATATAAGCTTGCAGATGAGGTAAAAGCATATAAGGCGGCATTTGTAGGACAATTGATAGGTGCAATTGCTTTGGTTCTTGGGCTTGTTACTTTCAAGGATTCTTGGCTCATACCTGCATCTTATGCCATAATTGAAATCTCAGCCCTATTTTTTTTACTCAAAGGTGCTAAGCCAAAATTTGGCAGACTCCGATTTTCTCAATATTTATCCGAATTCAGGAATAATTTGCGCCTGCAACTCAGCGAGAACTCACTATCTGTTCTGATGCTGATCACTGCATTGCTTAGTGTGGAGGCATATTCTTATCTGTTTCTTTCAGTTTATATCGGATTGTTCTTTTATAGAAATGTAACCATGGTTGCTGTGAGTAAATTCAAAGATTATTTTAAAGATGTTAAAGGAGACGAACTGAGGGTTGATGTGATCCATATCATTGGTTATGTCAGCCTAATTGTTGTATTGTCCTCAGTATTAATACCAATGTCCTATGATTTTTCCTTATTTATTGGATGGCCATATATGGCGGACACATTGATCGTTCTTATCCTTGCAGGCATTATTAAAGGAATATTTGGGGTCTACAGGCTGATAGTAAAATCAAGAATATCAGAAAAAATTGGACTACTTGAATTAATAGCGCTTATGCTTTGCTCCATAATTGCTGTAAGTTTAGTTGGAGTGCATGGAATCGCAGTCGCAATTTTCATCTCTTACCTGGTAAGCTTTTTTTTGTATCAGATGGTGATCGAAAAAAAATTCAAGCAGGATATTTCAATTACTTCCAGAGATTACTTTTACATTGTCCTTTCAGGAGGAATCTCCGCGATATCAGTTGCTCTGATAAAGGAACTTTTTGCGGCAAATGGGATTTTGTCATTTATTTTTCTGGTAGTATTTGGAACAGCAGTTTATTATATACTGACATTCATCCTTAATCAAAATCTATACAGGAGGTTTATAAGGTTCATGTTTGAATCTTTTGAGAAACAATGATAGATATATTTGGTATATTGCTGCTGTTTGTCATTCCCGGATTGATCCTTGCCAGAATTTTGTATCCGACGAGGAGTTTTCTTGAACAATTTATTTCCACTGTTCTGCTAAGCATCCTTATCAGTACAGTTGTTGGATTATTTTTAGGATATAACCAATTCATGGCAAGAATGACAGGTGGGCTCACAAGGCACAATTTGATAGTCTCATTGCTTTCTGTGAGTTTTGTTTTGTTATGTATCCTTGTTTATAAGAGAGGCTTAAACAAAACAAAAAAGCGGTAAGATTTATATAACTTCATCTTATTCAAGAACCGTATGGATGGACTCCTTCCCTTTGAACAGAAAAAAAGATCAGTTCTTGTCAGAAAGATTGCTGAAACAAGTGAAAAGTTCGGAAAAAGCCCGGAAAAAAGAACAGTAGAAGAGCATATTAATCTTGGAATTATTAATATAGACAAGCCTGCAGGGCCAACAAGCCATCAGGTTTCAGCATATCTTCAAAGTATTCTTGAGGTCGCAAAGAGCGGGCATGCAGGTACACTTGATCCTAATGTTACAGGAGTACTACCTATAGCAATCAATAAGGCAACAAAAATTGTGCAGACATTATTGACTGCAGGAAAAGAATACGTATGCGTTATGCATATCCATAAGAAAATAGAAGATTATACTTTGTATAAGGCATTTGAAAAATTTACAGGCACAATAAAACAGCTGCCGCCTGTCAAAAGCTCTGTCAAAAGGCAGCTTAGGGAAAGGACAATTTATTATGTTGATGTGCTTGAGATAAGCGGCCAGGATGTTCTCTTTAAAGTCGGATGCCAGGCCGGCACATATATCAGGAAACTTGTGCATGATATCGGCCAGGAACTTAAATGCGGCGCCCACATGGCTGAACTGAGAAGGACAAAAGCTGCATCGTTTAATGAATCAACATTATATTCATTGCAGGATGTCCATGATGCGTATTATTATTTCAAGAAAGAAGGAAAGGAAAAATTCATAAGAACGATGGTTCAGCCAGTTGAAAACGCAGTAGCACATCTAGGTAAAATCTGGGTGATGGATACGTCGGTAGATACTCTGTGCCATGGTGCGTCTCTCGCTGTCCCGGGCATATCAAAACTTGAAACAGGGATCAGCAAGGGAGACCTCGTTGCTGTGTTTTCTTTGAAAGGAGAGCTTATCTGTTATTCTGAATCCGTGATGGGCTCAAAAGATATGATGGGAGAAAAAGGCCTTGCAGCAAAGACGCAGAAAGTAATAATGGAGCCAGGCACTTATCCCAGGTATAATTTCTCGGAATGACGTGTTCCAAAGCTCTCAATAGTCTTTGATTGTATCGAATATCTTTTCATGCGATACTATTTTTAACTTAGAAAATTTCTAAAGATTATGGACACGAATTTGGTGCAGAAATACAATATTTACCTATATGATGGCAAACCCTATGGGTTAGTAATGGCACAGCATGTCAGGCCAAGAGAATATGACATGTCCTTTGGATGTTTAAGTCCCTTAGCAGGAGCTGTGTTAGTAGGTGGTTTGGGATTATTTGGAGGACCAACAGTTGCAGCATTTGGAGCTTTGTTTGGTGCCATAATTGGTAATGGGGCGTCCTCAATAGTATCAGATATGGTGATGCAATCAGTTGTTAGAAAACAAGAGGAAACTTACTTTGGATCAATTGAAAAATATTTAATTCAAGTTGAGGAATTTATACAAAAAAAAACAATGCAGCCCATACCTAATTATCTGCAGGATGCGATAAGAATTGATGCTCTGCCATTCTATGTAAAAGAAAATGAATTATCTGCAGTTGAGCAAATTATTCTCTCAATCAGAAATGAAGGCTACAGTATTTATCCTGCAACAAATACTTATCGTAACTATGCATATTTGCAGGTTGCTACATGTATATTGTCAGAAGATGGGAATATTATTAATCATCCATTTCTTTCAATCTTTAACTCTAATACAACAAAGGATGCAGATAAGCACTTAGTTAGTGTGGCTGCAAAAAAACTTGTAGGGAGAGCAAGCTCAACTCTTAATCAACTTGAAATAAAAGCACTTAAGAATATTTTGGATGTGGAATAGCTTCAACTTCAGTTGAACCTTACCAAACATATATTAGATGGATGTGTTTTACATATATCATCAAAATCAATTTATGGACTATAAAGGTGAGAAAATGAAAAAACAATATATTTTCGCATTTATGATATTAACATTGCTTTTTGCAGCATGCAAAGAAATACCAAAGCAGACTGAAAATCCTGCAATATCAGTTGAGTTGCAGGGAACAGATGAATTAAAGAAATTTAGCACAAGAGCTGAATTGATGGATTTTCTCGATTCAATAGAGACGTCGGACTCTGTAAATTATGGATTTGGTGGTGGGAGAGGAATGATGGAGACTGCAACGATGGATAAAGCAGCTGCTCCTCAGGCTGCTATGATAGAGTCATCGGATGCGTCGGCAACTGATTATTCTACGACAAATGTTCAGGTAGAAGGAGTGGACGAAGCAGATTTTGTGAAAAATGACGGAAAATACATCTATATGATCGTTGAAAATAATCTGGTTATTGTAAACGCATATCCGGCTGAAGATGCCGACATTGTGTCTGAAACAGATATTGAAGGGTACCCAAGAGAATTGTTCCTGAGTGGAGATACCATTGTGGTTTTTACGCAGGCAGATGATCAGGTTTATGCATTTCCAGAGTATGATATTATCCCCAGGCCAATATATAAGACCGTAACAAAGGCGCTCGTATATGATGTAAGTGATAGAGAAGATCCAAAACTTCAGCATGAGTTTGATCTGAAAGGAAGCTATGTCACAAGCAGGATGATCGGAGACTATGCATATATCGTTGCGCAGGATAATGTCTATTACTCAAACCATTTCATCGACATGCCAACTGTAAGAGAATCATCTAAAGTGATTCTGATGCCAGATGTGTATTATTTTGACAATCCTGAATATAGTTATAATTTCAACACAGTGATGTCACTGAACCTAAAAAACGGAGACGTTGACGCGAAAACATTCATGATGGGATATTCAAACACAATCTTTGTATCAGAAGATAACATGTATATCACTTATCAAAAAAATCTTCCATACAGGTATTATAACGAAAACAGTGCTGAGAGGTTCTATGAAGTTGTACTGCCGTTGCTTCCATCAGATGTTAGTGGGAAGATAAATGAGATAAAATCCAGTTCTGACAATGAATACCTTAAATGGGATAAGATTTCTGCAGAAATTGAAGAGATGTACAATAATATGGATGAAGATGAGAAAGACGTATTGATGGAAAAGTCTAATGAAGCAGTGCAGGAATATGAGATTAGGATGGAAGAGGAGAGAAGAAAGACAATCATCCATAAAATCAACATCGATAACGGAAAAATCACCTATGATAAAAGAGGCGAGGTCAAAGGATATCTGCTAAACCAGTTCTCTTTAGATGAGTTTGAAGGAAATCTTAGGGTCGCAACAACTTTTGATACATGGACACAGAAGGGAAGCGTCCAATACAATAATGTATATGTCTTGGATAGCAATATGGAAATTTCAGGAAAACTTGAAAAAATTGCTCCGGATGAAAGAATCTACTCTACAAGATTCATGGGAGATAGATTATACATGGTTACCTTCAAGAGGATGGACCCATTGTTTGTCATAGATCTGTCAAACTCACAGAAACCAAAAATACTTGGAGAACTAAAGATCCCGGGCTTTTCAGATTATCTGCATCCTTATGATGAGAATCATTTAATCGGTGTGGGCAAGGATACAGGAGAGAATGAGTGGGGAGGCATATCGACAAAAGGAGTAAAGATTGCATTGTTTGATGTGACTGATGTTGAGAACCCAAAACAAGTTGATCAGGTAGTGATAGGAACTCAGGGAACTGATTCTGAAGCTCTATATGATCACAAGGCATTCCTATTTGACAAAAAGAAAAACCTTCTCGTAATTCCAATCAGGGAAGTCAGGAGCCAGAGAAAGTATGATCCGAGGTATGGCTACTACACATCAGATATCTGGCAGGGTGCATATGTCTTTACAATAACAGACAGTAGCCTTGCAAAAAAAGGAAAAATAACACACGCTGAGACATGGGAAGATTCCTATTACAGTAATGAGCTGAGCGTCAGAAGGTCGCTTTTCATGGATGATGTGCTGTATACAATCTCATTGGGCAAGATCAAGATGAATGACCTGGGTACATTAGATGAGATTGGAGAAGTCGATCTGCCTTATGAAGGATACAGATATCAGCCTTACTACAGAGGCGGACCTGAGATGATGGTTGACGATGTCATGATGGAATAAGTTTTTTTATTTAATTTATTTTTGAAGTCATCAGGTTTATATCCTAATAAATCAAATATCTGTTTTTCTATCTCAAGAACATATTCAAGCTCCTTCTTCCTGTCTTCAAGAGAAATATCATTGTATCTTTTTATTGCATAGTCAATCCTTTGCTGGATGCTGACTATCGTCTCCTGCTGAACCCTTTTGTCTGCGTATGACACGATTTTCTCTTCCCAGGTCTTATATGGTTTTTCAAGGATATCGCTCCTCTGCTGTTTTGCAAGAAAACCAAGATAAGGATAGCCTTTTTCAGTTAGAATTCTTTCAGTTTCTTTTCCATGAACAATTGATTTATTATTCAAAGATATCCATTTATCAAGGTCATGCAAAAGTGCTGCCCTATCAACGGCTTTGATATTGATTTTGATCCCTTTTTTCTTGAGCTCATTTGCAAGAAATACAGCAACCTTCCTCACTACCTTGACGTGTTTGATTATGTTATCTGGTGTTTTTTGATCAACATACCACTGAAGACATTCTTTGATTGTTGGATAACGCATCATAGGATGATTTGGATGCATGTTTTTATATTTTTGTTTGATGGATAGTCGGATGAACTACAAATTTTTTATAGTCCGCCTATCTCGCAACATTCTTGCTACCGGCGGAACCTATTCTCCGCATAATTCTCCAAAAGATGTGCAAGGGTAAGCGATCATCCAACGAAAGTGCGTGACTCACTGTGACCACACCTAATAGAATCTTATTAAATATCTTTCAATTAAACTTTCAAAACATTTATAAGCCAAACCCAAATAACACAATCTGGGGTGAAGTAAAAATGATATTACCATGGTTAATATTGGGTGTAATAATTTTCTTTATGGGAATTAGGATAGTTAGACCAACGCACAGAGGCATGGTTGAAAGGTTTGGAAGATACAACCATTTCGCGCATCCGGGATTCCATTGGGTTATACCTGGTATTGATAAGATGTACCAGATAAATGTAACAGAGCAGATGATGGATGCTGAGCCTCAGGAAATAATCACAAATGATAACCTGAACGCAAGGGTGGATGCTCAGATTTATTTCAGAGTAAGGCCGGATGAAGAGTCTGTTAAAGCAGCTGTCTATAATGTTTACAATTATCAGGTGCAAATTGTCAGCCTTGCCAGAACTACACTTAGAAATATCATCGGAACATTGACTTTGAAGTCAGCGAACAGCGAAAGAGATAAGATAAATATGGAACTTATGAAAACACTCGCACAGGAGACAAAGCACTGGGGTCTTGACGTTGTCAGAGCAGAACTAAAAGAGATAGATCCTCCAAAAGATGTGCAGGACACAATGAACAAGGTTGTCAAAGCAGAGAATGAAAAAATCGCAGCAAAAGATTATGCTCTTGCTGCCCAGACCCAGGCAGATGGACTTAGAATGGCAAAAATCAAGGAAGCTGAAGGAGTCAGGGAAGCAACTGTTTTAGAGGCAGAAGGTCAGGCGCAGGCAATCAAGCTCGTAAATGAATCAGCCAACAAATACTTTGTTGGAAATGCGCAGCTTCTGAGAAGGCTTGAGACAGTGGAAACATCTCTTTCAAACAATACAAAGATTGTTGTACCTGGAGATGCTCAACTCGTTAACATGATTGGTGATCTGGCAGGAATTATTCCGTTAAAAGAAAATTGGAAATCCAAGAAGTAGATTTATTTTTCTTTTTCTATTAATAATTTCAAATTGTGTTTGAAAAAATTATTTTTCATAGATTTTCATATAAAAGATATAATAAAGATAATAGAAAAAATTTACCTGGAACTGTCTGACTGTCTTTCCATCTCTAGTTTTTTTGAGAGGGCAGTCGAATTTGTGCTCATATTATAAGCATTAATTATCTCATCAACAAGATTGTCAACAGCGCTTTTCCTACTATCATAGGATTTTTGGTATACTCCCTGTACCATGTACTTTAGTACCTGATCCACTCTTCTTTGAGGAGCAACTTCAACAGCTTTTGGATATCTAGCGCCACCATACTCAATTGTGATTATTTCTTCTCTTGGAGCAGCGTTCTCAACAGCTTTTACAAAAACACCAATCGGATTCTTACCTGTTTTTTTCTCAATTAGCATAAACGCATCTTCCACAATCTTATACGCCGACAATGCTTTTCCTGTGTTTCTTCCAGATGAAATCATGTGTTTTTTTGACTTATGTCCGGAAACCATCAGTTTGTTCATGAGCCTCTCGACAACAAAAATCCTCGACTTATGGAACCTCTTGCCTGCATACTTTGCGCCAGTCCTTGGAACAATTGTTGGCTTAACTGATATATATTTTTTGAGTCCTATATCAGACACTTCTATCCCATCACATGACCATCTGTTGAATGCTTTTATGGTGCTCATGTTAAAAATCACCTCGAATGATTTTTGACATGCTAAAAATCGTTTCAATTTTTATCATTTTCTAGCCTTCTCCAATTTACCGTGAATAAGTGCGGTTAGTGACTGATCATTAACTTTGATTACTCTCCATCTGACTCCAGGAATATCTCCTTTAGATCTTCCTTTTGCGCCGCCGATGCATTCAATCATAACTTCATCGTGCTCATCAACAAACTTTGTTGCGCCGTCACCTGGCAAAAAGGCAGTTACCTGCTTTCCATTCTTAATAAGCTGAACTTTGGCGCATTTGATAAGTCCTGAGTGAGGTTGCTTCCTTTCAACCTGGGTTTTTTCAATGACAATACCGTTAGCTTGGGATACTCCTCCAAGTGGATCAGATTTCTTTCTGAGTTCAAGAGCATGTCTCTTGTATACAATATCCTGCCATCTACCTTTTTTTCTTCTTTCAACAAGCTTAGCGCCTGCATTTATTCCATTTGTCTTTTTTCCCATTTATACAACCTTTAATCCAACGATTTCTTTGAAATATTTTTTGATTATATTTAAGTTATTCTTTATATTTGACTGGTTTCTTCCGATTAGCATCGCTTTCGTGGAACTGCTATCGCCTTTCAAATAAATAATATTTTCCTTGACCTCAATTTCTGCCTTCATCGGATATATAAGATTTTTGGCAAATTTTGCTGGGTCTTGGTTAAAGCCAATCATTCTTATTCTTTTACCAAGCATCTGCTCGAGCTTTTTGACGTTCACTGCTTGTTTACCGATGGCCTTTCCCAGGAACACTTCATCGACAACGAAAGTCGTGATGTCGTTGTCATCAACGAAATAATCCTTTATCCTTGTCCTGGTGACGTTTTCGAACAAAGACATAAGTTTTAAGCTGTCAGCATTATATGTTATCTTTGACATGTTTATTTCAAAAGCCCAATTATCGAAACCCTAAAAGTCTTTTTGCAATAGACTCCAAGCTCGTCATTGCGCATCCCTGCGTCAACCACCTGAACACCTGTCAGTTTCTGATAGTGTGCCAGATCATCAGCAACATTCTTGGGTGCGTTTGTTGCTATAAACACCTTTGAGAGTTTACTTGCCTTCAGTGCTTTCATGGTTGTCTCACTGCCATAGACTAATTTTTTAGTCTTAAGGTTCTTCTTGACTTCGCTTAAAACACCTATTTCTTCTTCCATTCCTCCTCAAGAAAATCCCAGTGATTTATAAAGATTGCGGCAAAGTTCGGGATACAGCCGCACTGCATCAACAATAAAATAAATAATATTAGAAAGAAAATTACTTCATTCGTTTAAATACAGCAACTCCTGGTATTTTGAACCCTTCGTCGTTAAATGCGCTGTTATGATATGATTGGGATGATAATACATAACAATTTAGAGGTTGATGTCTCATAATCAGACCCATTAGTGACGCATTTTGCTTACTTCGAATTGATTCGACTCCAAACTCATCGCTTGCAAGTATCATCGAATATATAACTTCAGTTTTTTTATTGAAATAACCTGCAAGATTATCGTCCGTTACTTCGTTTGACCTTTCAATCAGGTCCATCACCTTAGCACTATGGGTTTTTAAAGTGTGCCCGGAGGCAAATTTAATAAGCGCTCCTTCAAGTTGGCTTTCAAGTATTGGATCTTCTGCAATAAGGGTTCCATTAGCCAATCGGAGTTCATAGACCCTATTATCAATCCAGAAATATGTCGGCCTAATCATTTCATTTTTCATTTATTTATCACCTTTCTTTGTATTTAACTATTCTAAAGTAGTATCTAAGGGATATATAAAATATTTCACTTAATTTTTTATCAAATAGTAAAATATATAAATAAAAACACCCATTTGATATATAATGCGAACAAATTTAAAGCTGGATATCAAGGACAAGAAGATACTCAAAGAACTATTTCGCGATGGGAGAATACCATTCTCGCTTGTGGCAAAGAAGGTCGGTATGAGCAAGGAAGTGGTTAATTATCGGGTAAATAAGATGCTGGAAAGAGGGCTTCTCCTTGGCTTCAATTCAGTCTATGATGTTAAGCGGATCGGATGGAAGATCTACATGGTCTACCTTAAGCTAAAGAGCATCGACAACAAAAGGGAGCAAGAGATAATAAACACGCTCAAAAGCCATAAGAATGTTGCCTGGGTCATAAAATGTATAGGTTACTACGACATTATCATCAAGATATTTGCTAGGGAATCTCACGAGTACAACCATACTATCAAAGAGATTGAATCTCTTATCGGGTTAAGCCTGAGCGATTATGATTCAGATGCTGCAGAGAGAGAGCATCCTGTCCAGATTCCCTTCCTCTATGCACCTGTCAATCCTGATAGACATGAAGATATTAGAAAGGAGGGTGATTTTAAAATATCAAATATTGATATAAGTATCCTTGAGGAGCTTGCTCATGATGCGCGCATGCCTTTATCGGATATGGCATCAAAGCTGAGTGTTTCTCGGGATCTTTTGAAATATCATCTCAAGAAACTGGAAGAAGAACTAATAATCCTAAAATACAGGCCAAGCGCGTGGTCTGGAAGTAAATCCCTTGGCTTTAGCTGGTATCTGATTTCACTAAAACTCAGGCAGCTCGAAACTGAAAAGCAGATGACTCTTTTTTCCTACATCGCAAACCATCCCAATGTTACTTATTTTTATGAGCTGACTGGAGAGCATGACTTTGGTTTTGAGATAAGGATTAAGACAGGCGATGAACTTAACGATGTCATGATGCAGATAAGAAGTATCCTGGGAGAGGATCTGAAAAGCCATATCCTTAATTTAATCTTAAAAGAATATAAATACACCTATTTCCCAGATTGCTTAAAAGAAACAATAAAAACTACTCAACATTAGAAATACTATCATCACCGTCTCTTCTGATGACCTTTACAGCGTCCATCTTGACTGTGAGCGGAATAGGGACAGCTGCCTGCAGAAGCTCAACGACAACTTCCTCTTTTACCTTGTCTACCCTTATGATCTTGGCTTTTTCTCTTTTGAATGGTCCTGAAATAATCTCAGCGATGTCATTTTTCTGGATATTGACTTCTTTTTTGACCTGTTCTAGCATATGCTCAATTTCTTTATATTTTACATCATTTGGAAGAACTCCTCTAGCATAGGGGATATTAAATGCTGCCTGCTCTGCATCCTGCCTTGTGTCTGCTTCAACAAAAATATATCCTCTCATGCCATGAGGTCTTATGACAGACAGGACTCCAAGTCCCTTCTTCTGAGCATTGCTTGTGAGAAACTCCATAACCTGATCTTCTCTATTAGCAGTGGTCCTAACAGCAAACAATTTTGATAGCATTTCTCCTTCCATTTTATACCAATATCTCTTTTATTATAAACAGAATAAATCCTATAGCTCCAAGCACCAGAGCACCAAGTCCAGATATTTTAACAATATTCTTGAACTCTTCACCAGTAGGTTTTTTTGTTACTTTCAAAACCCTCTGGCATTCCAGAGCAAAAGATTTCAGTTTCTGCATTCAACTCTTAAGCAAAAAACTCAAGTATATAAAGCTTACTAAGCGCTCTTACCAGGAGAAATAACATAGAAAACTATTAATACATCCATCTTATCGCAATTATAGTGATAGGACCGCAGAGATCTGAGACTAAAAAATTCAATCTAGTGACATTTCTGCGTAAAAATTTCAAACTCATAATTCTTGCAGGCATTGCAATGATTTTGTTCAATAGGTATGTAATCCTGATAGTGCTGACAGCAATTTTCACTGTGATGGGTGTCGAGACCCAGAAGATATCAAGGATTGTTCCGCATATCAATGTTGAAACAATAACACCAAGTTCCATTTTGATCGGATACCTGTATGGTTGGAAAATTGGACTTTTATTTGGACTCGGGCTCGGGATGTACAGTTTTTTTAGAGTCTCCTTGATTAAATTGACTTCAATTACCAGCGCTCTTCTGATGGCGCTTTCTGCGGTCCTTGCGGATTTATTCAAAAGTTTAGGTTTCAGTTTTTATATCGCATTTATTATTGTTATGGTCATCAGAAGTAACATAGGTTTTTTTTTGTTCAATCAGATCAACCCTGATATGCTTGAAAATTTCATGCATGGCTATGTTGAAGGTTTATTTCATATTTTCATAACGCTGCAGCTTATGCAGGTAATTTATATTGTTGTCTCACCATTAATTTAAAGAGGAGGAAAAAAATGGCAAAAAAATATAGTGTATTCCAGAGCATTGACAAGATGATCACAGATATACCAATAACTGAAATTATGACAAAGTCACCAGTGACGATGAAGCAGGAGGCAAGTGTAGAGCATGCAGTAAATATCATGGCTCTAAAAAAAATCTCGAGCGTCCTAGTTGTTGACAGTTCAGGAAATCCAGTGGGCCTTGTCAGTGACGGTGATGTCATGCGCAAGGTTATCCATAAATCAAAAAATCTCAAAGATGTCTCACTTAAAGAGATAATGAGCAAAAAATTAAAGACCATTTCTCCGGAAACCAGCATCGGAGAAACATCCTTACTTATGAAACGGCTTGGTGTAGGAAAATTCCCAATAATGCAGGGAAAGGAGGTGGTGGGATTTGTCACGAAATCAGATATTCTCAAGAAACTAAATGAGATCTATTACCAGAATTCGCATCTAAGATGGTTTCCGATAGTCATTATGATGCAGCTGATAATAATTACAGTATTGATACTCCTCTATATTAATAAATAAGCTTTTCTTTCTTTTAATATCATGAAAATAGTAAAAATCCCTCTGAATGCTGGTGCATTATCGAAGAAATCAGGCCAGGAGAAGTCACCCGACAAAATCATTGACAACCTAAAAAATTTCTTTTTGAAAGAATCAGGTGTTTTGCCATTTCATACAATTGAAGAGCTAAAATTAGATAATTCTGATTTGGAAGGTTGCCATGACGCTATTTATAAGAAAGTGAGTGAAATGAGTAGCCCTGCTATTTTAGTGGGAGGAGATCACTCGCTCACATATCCAGCATTCAAGGCCTTTTCAAAAATGCATGAAAACCCAGGCCTTCTGGTATTTGATGCGCATCTTGATGCGGAAAATGATTTCAGCCCGCCGACGCATGAAGATTATCTGAGGATGCTGGTTAGTGATGGAATTTTAAAAAGAGAAAATGTGATTGTTGTAGGTGTGAGGAATTTCCACCAGAATGAGCTAGAGTTCTGGAAAAAAAACAGGATCAAAGTTTTCACCATGGCAGAGATTGCAAAGGAAGGCAAAAGTGAAATTGCGGATGCAGTGATGTCGGTTGCTAAAAATTTCAGTGGTTTATATATTTCAGTGGATATTGATGTTCTTGACCCGGCATTTGCTCCTGGTACAGGTTATCTTGAACCAGGAGGGATGACAACAAGGGAGCTACTGTATTTTGTGCAGAGACTAAAGAACCTAAAAAATATAATGATGTGGGATATAGTAGAAGTGAATCCAGATAAAGACCTCAATGATATAACATCTAGCGCTGCTGCGAAGATTGTTCTTGAGATGAGCTAGGCCTATATTCATACCATGACACTTTTTTATCTTTAATTATATCCCTGAGTTTTCTCTCAGAAGACGACAGGTTTGATTTGCCTGTTTTTATTTCTACAAATACAACTTCATTTGGTTCCTTTTCGTCCATGCCTTTGAATACAATCAGATCAATAGGCTTTCCCAGAAATCTGCATTCAGTCGGTGAGAAGGGAAAATCAGGGAGATATGGCGCAAGCTGCTCTGAAAAATTACCTGTTAAAACGCTTCTTGATTTTTCAACAGCCTCTTTTCTTAGTCCTGGAAGTTTGAGTTTCCACTCTACATGGGTAAGCATCTTTCCGAGCCAGAATCCAACTATGAAAACAATAACGATTAAAATAATAATTATGATGTCCATTGATATAATTCAATCAAAATGAGTATATAAATTGATTGAAACCTTAATGTGTTAGTATATAAGTGACATGTTCTTCCAGTATTTTATGAATTTCTCAAATATTAAAGAAGCATACAAAAAATCCTCCACATGGTTTGTGTCCCTTATTTCTGCACTACTGATTGGAGCACTGATGTTTACCTTCACACATTTTGAACAGATATACTGGAACATGGGCGCTCTGATTGCTTATTCACAAATAATTTCCCAGATTATATTATCTGCACTTTTTGGAATCAATGTTGGACTGCTATATTTCAAGCTCAACGATTCTGCAACATTCAGCGCCAAAGATGCGCATGGCACTTCTATTGGTGCAATTCTGGGTATTGTCGTGAGCGGGTGCCCTGCATGCGGAATCACAATCGCTTCATATTTTGGATTAGCAACAGTTATCGCCTCACTGCCTTTCTTCGGGATTGAACTTAAGGTAATTGGTATATTGGTGCTTCTGTATTCAATCAATAGCCTGTCAGAAAAATTAATGCTTTGTCAAAGAAAAATAAAATAAATTATTGTCTTGCACCAAGCTCCCTGTCAAGCATGATTAGTGCACCTTTGCTGTCGCCTGCAAGCTTCAATTTATGGACAATTTCTGATGCATTTGCTTCTTCTTCGACTTGTTCGTCAACAAACCATTTCAGGAAGCTTTTGGATGCATAATCTTTTTCAGCAGTCGCCAGTGCTACAATATTATAGATGAGTTCGGTTACCTTTAGTTCATGCGCGTACGCTTCTTCAAACACCTGCAGTGGGGATTTCCACTTGCCAGCAGGCTTTGCAACCATTTCCAATGAAACTTCTCCATTTCTTTCATTTATGAAATTAAAGAACTTCATTCCATGAGTCATCTCTTCCTGAGCCTGTTTCTTCATCCAGTTGGCAAAGCCTTTGAGGTTCTGGTTCTCAAAATATGCTGCCATACCTAAATATAGATATGCAGAATAAAATTCATGGTTAATTTGTTTGTTCATTACTTCTTGTATCTTTTTGCTTATGTTCATAACTATCACCTACTACAAATTATATATAGTCCTTATTTAAATCTTGTGCTTATAAAAAAATTAAATTTTTCCGACTAATGCAGCGCCAGGTTTGAGTGTCTGTTTTCCTGGTTTCCAGCTGGCAGGACACACCTCGCCTTCATGACCGCTAACATATACTGCAGCTTCCAGCTTCCTGAGTATCTCCTCAGCGCTTCTGCCAATGCTGTTATCATGTATATCCATTGCTTTCAAAACTCCATCCGGACTAACGATGAATGTACCTCTTAGTGAGAGCCCTGCATCCTCGCCAGCTTCAATATATGTTCCGAATTCCTTGCATATTTTTCCAGTCGGGTCAGCTGCCATAGGATATTTGATCTTGGCAATTGCCTTGGAAGATTCATGCCATGCAAAATGCGAAAATTTTGTATCAGTGCTAATACTGATAATTTCAGCATTCAGAGCTTTAAATTTCTCGTAGTTCTCTGCTGCTTCCTCAAGCTCAGTTGGGCAGACAAATGTGAAATCTGCAGGATAAAACATCAAGACAAGCCACTTTCTCTTGAAAGCTGAGAATCCTAAATTCTTAAAATCATTGTTGTGAAATACATCAAATTTCATGTCTGGAATTTCTTCACCAATCTTTACCATAGAATCACCCGTATAGAGAATATATGAATTTCTTTAAATAGGTTTGGTTGAACCCAACAGGAAGTTTTCGATTATGTGAGCATTGCGGACTTCAGGATGGAATAAAATTCCAAAAATTTCTTTTCCCTTAAGTTTAACTGCTTCAATGCATTTTTCAGATCTTGCAAGTATCTCAAATGAATCTAGCCCTGCAACAGAATTTCCGTGAAGCGCATACGCCTGAAAATCCTTTGAGAAAAGTGAATTCTTCCTGCTAACTTCGATATCAATCATACCTATCTCTTTTGACTTTACAATCTTTGCACTGAATAATGAACAAATGATTTGCATACCAGAACATATCCCAAGAACAGAAGCAATTGTTTCTTTTAGAAATCCGAATTTATCAAGATGATCAAAATATTCATAGTCTGCAAGAGCAGTTCCGCAAATGATTATCTTTTCATATTTTTTGATATTAGTTGCAGTGATTTTAGAATAATGCATAACAAAATAATCCTTTCCGACAATATTCGCGATAGGACTGACAAATTCTTCTTCGCTTAGCTTTTCAGCGCATGTACTAATTAGAAGAATCATATCAGTCTTGCCTCCATTATATCAATAATCCCTGAATGATTTGCATACATCTTTTGCGCTTTGACTATTTCTAGCCTTTTTTTAAAAAGTGGACAATTTAATACTAGGGTCTCGATTTCTCCACCTTCGCCAGATGGGTTTATTGAATATTTCTTCTGAAGCAAAATAAGCTCTTTTATTGTCTTGTCATCTATTTTCCGACCGAGCCAGGATTCATCAAAAGGATAGGCAAATACACCTGAAATGATTACTTCAAACCTATTTTCAATGAGCTCATGAAGCAGCTTAACCTGATCAATCTGCCATAAAGGATTAAAGCACCAAATATTCAGATCATCACATATTATTTGAATCCTTGCGGCCTGATATACTGATTCAATCGCGCCAGTGACGATACCCTCTATATTAAATAATGCTTTTGCCTGAACTATGGCATCCCTCAGATCCTTTAGTTCTTCTTCTTTTTTGCCTTTTGTCTTCGCTGATATCAATGGGATTCCCATAGATTCTGCCTGCAATTCAGTCAGATTGATGTTTGGCGTGTGGAACATATAGCTCTCTTTGTTTTCTGAAACAACAGTTATGAGGCATTCAATCTCATGGAAATTCATAGCTTTGGAAAGAGCATAAGTAGAATCTTTTCCTCCTGAGAACAAAACCGCAAGTTTCATGAATAATTTGTAGGATGCATTTTTTTATAAATATATCCTAGGGTTAGCAATGTATAAAGGCTTTGAAAGCTTGGCACAGCTAATATATCCAGAATGGCTTGCCTACAAACAATTTATCTCCGGGTCGCATCCTGAGTTTACCCTGGGGAACAACTATGTTCATTGGAGCCATTTCAGATTGGCCAAATGGGATTTCTTGAGCTTCAAATCTCAAACCAGTCAAGGGAACTCTGATAGATGCAAACCTATCTTTGTAGACTTCTCCACCATAAACAGGCGGCTTTCCGAAAAACCTTGGACAAGGGTCTGGTTGACCCTCAGCATATAGAGGCATCACTGTGTCAGGAATCCATTGTCTTGGGCATAGCTCAGGAGGTTGTCTTCTGCTGGATTCAGCATCGACTCTCATTGATTTTGCAATCATCGCTTCAACACCTTCATAATTGCCAGTCGCTTGTTGTATGTTTTCAAATAGTCCATATGGGCAAGTAAAGCATTGCTCAAGTATTGGAATAGGTTCAATTTTCATAACATAGAATCCAAATTTCGGGTTTGGATTATAATGAAGCATCCAGGCACCCGGAAATCCAAAAGAATTTGCCACACCATCGACAAGGTTATTATGAACTTGGAGATGATATATTGAGTCTTCAACAGCACTCAACATGATTTTTTTGGTATGTGCAAGTTGCCTTCTAAGTCTTTGGATAGGTAGTGGGATGTATTTGGATTTAAAATTTATTCTATCAAGCAAATGATCTAGTGCAGCGCCTTTCAGTTTTTGCTGGATATGCTGGCTACCATCTCTTTTGTCTTCAATGACAATCAGGACAGGCGCTTCCTTGCCCAGTTCTTTTAGATGATATGCAAGTTCCCTAGAACCTTGGTGAGTGGCAAAGCTATATGACCTTCTTGTGCTGAATCCTGGAAGAGGTTCAGATACAACCAGAATATTGACGGAATCTACTCCTGAAGCTTGCAGCATCCTTTCTAATTCAGAAAAATGCGCAGGTACAACTGAACTTGAAAAATCTATAAGTTTATTCGCCATGATACAGGGATACTAAATTAAAATATAAAACTATCCAAGCACAGCCATGTTATCATATACAGCATTATGTGCAGGAAGCATGGTTTCACCTTGAAGATGCAATGCTTTTGCCTTTCTTCTTGCATCATTAATGAATTGTTCTGGAATAACAATGCCTAATGATGGGCTTCTTTTGTAGATCCAGGCGAGTGCATGCAATTCATAGGTACTAAGTTGACCAGGGTCAGGCATTATTTCAGCGGATACAAAGTTTGCAGCAGCATAGCATGTCAGGCAGATATTGCCAGCCACTTCTCTGAGAAAGACAGGATGCATGATCGTGGTGCTGCTGTGGCAATAATTTACAGTTTGGCCATCCAGTCCAGATGATACAAGATGATATGTGTGCCTGTTCTTGGCAGAGAGAACGCGCAGATCTTTTGCACTAGGTACCAACAGTGAAGGAGACTCACCGAACATAACCTCTTGGAAATAGTCACCAAGCTCAAGCATTCTTGCCTGGTACACATCATCATGAGCCCTGAAGATGGTATCAAGCAAAGTGTCAGGCATTACATTTAAGGATGTCCTAAATGCAAATTCATCAGGTGCGCCGAATCCTGCACCTAGGTGCATAAATCTGGCATATGCATGCTGCCTTTCACCAGTATACAAAATTAACCTGGCAGACAGGTTGGAGCCATCAAAAAGTCTCTGAGCTGCGAGAGGTACAATAGACTCCAAGGAGTTTGTAGATGTATTTCCATCATCATTGACTATGACCGCAAATGGATCAAGATTTGAATAGAGTCTATGTTGAAGATAGTTTATTATTTGTTTCCCTGTAAAATGCCTTAGCCCTATTCCTGATTTTCCTAATTCTTGCTCGAGCCAGACAATCTTGCTTGGCTGCATTATATCTCCTTGCGGATCCAGAATCAATGCTGATACCTGACTAATATCATGCTGCATATTTCCTATTCAACATAATCTATATAAAAATATAACTGAGAATCAAACCAAAGTCGCATTTATTACGCCATCCTGACCAGGTCTTGACGTAACTTTAGCATTTCCTTTATCTGTCGTAATGACAGTTCCCTTTGTGATAATATTCCTTCTCACATAATGCCTGTTAGCGACATTTTCTACCACAATACTTGCAATAGCTTTCATGAATTTCTTTGCCTTTGGGTCATAAAGATTGACAATATTTGTTCTAAGAACTCTAAGCTTATTGCTTCCGCCCCTTGTCCTTATAGCTCTCTTAGCAGACTTTGCATCAATTTTTGTAAGTGTTGGGCTTCTCCCCAGCCCTTCCTTTTTTTTCCTATGCTGGCTCTTATACCTGGCGCCAGTTTCTTTCCTTACACTTTTTTGCTGATCAAGTACCATAAGAGTCATGAGAAAAACCGATTGTTTATAAAGTTTATTATTGAATTCCTGTCAGAAAAAATACCATATACCATGAAAGAACAGCACTAAGATTGACAGGAACAGGTATTTTAGGACTTTTCCGATGAAAGTATATAGCATCATTTTCTTGAAATCATAGCGTATCATCCCTAAAAAAAGGCTTAGGAGATCGCCGGGCAGCGGAAGCAAGCTGATTATCACAATAAAAAGAACATCATATCTTCTCATTGACACTGAAAACTCCTTTTTATTATCCTTTATGAATTTAGCAATTATCTTTTTTTCAATCAGAAGGCCGCAGCCGTAATTGATTGCCTGGGCAACCATCATCCAGAATATCATAATGGCCGAGATATAGAAAACACTATATCCTACCTTAGCATAAAAGAAGAAAAGCACCTCGCTTGGATAGGTAATGAAAAACAGATTGGCCAGAAAAGTCATAAGACTAAGGCCAATTGAGGATTTCCTGCTGATCTCTTGAGACACATATTGGAATATTTGCTCAAAAAAATGAAATTGTCTGAGATAACCGATGATGCTGTGTGCAAAATAGATACTAAGAAAATAAATAATAATTATCGTTATAATACTAATAAGAATCTCTTTCCATTTGCTGCTGAGACCATGCAGTATGGTTTTTTTCATGCAATACTAACTCAATCTCGGATGCTTTATATATTTTTGGACCATCGCAAATTATTTAAGCCAATCTGATTACTGATATCTGGGGGTAATATGAGGCTTGCAATCATATCTGACAGCCATACGAAATCTAATATAGAATTTATTCTGGAATATTTGAGAAAAAAACAGTTTGAGCTAAAGATTGATATTATCATTATAAATGGAGATGTGCTTGGAGAGAATGAAATAAGAGAAGGATATGGTTACAGTTTCAGCAAATCCCTGTTTCAAGCTTCACTTGACAGAAATTCCATGCTTACGGAACTCTTCCCTGACTTCGACAGTCTTGCAAAGCTAAAGGATGGATTCTCACAGGGAATAAAAGATGATGCTGCGCTTGCTCAGACTATAAAAGAATACGTATCCCATAGGTATGATTATCTATTCAAATTGCTTCTTAGTTTTTCGGAAATAACTGACACTTATTTCAATATAGGTACATATGAGTCTCCGCTTCATTATAATGTTCTTAAAGAGCTGGCATTTTTGCTTGATATTCCTGAACCTTACATTCGTAGCCTGGCGTTGCTTTCAAACTACAGGGAAACATTTCAGGAATTCCAGACCAAATTCAAGGACCCTCGTATTAAAAAACTAAGATATCTGGCTGGAAGCACGATAATGCCAGGTGAAACTCTTATAGGAGGAATACCTGGATTTAACCACAGTTCAGGTCCAATGGACAGCATGTCGGAATTCCAGGAAAAAATGGCGTCTGATTTTATGGGCACAGTTACTAGACAGCTCAGCTATGTGAATAGGCTTATTCTCGTAAACCAGACACAAGGGAAACTTAGGAAGGATCCTTTCAGTTTCAGGCCTGCAAGCCAATCTGTGAGAGAATTCATGGAAAAATGCAAACAAAAATTGAGGCAAAAAGTATTTGTCCAATCATATCATCATTTTATGACAACTCATTTTTATGAGGCTGCAGGGTTTCATTTCATGCTGAGCAACTCAGCTGTGAATAACTGTTTGTTCAATATGCTTGATATTGGAAACAGACTTGTCTGTTATGACGTAGATCCAAAGCTAGATATCGTCAGGCAGCTGAAAACCTACAACTATAATATTGCCGACATCAAGAGTCCTCAAGAAAGACTGGCCCTAAATTATGAGAATCCTGATGAAGTAATAAAGCAAAGAAATCTTTCTGGCTGCTATTATATGTAATCTAATGCAGAAGAAACCAAGCAAGGGCGAACCCCAGGACCATACCAATTATTATACCGTGTACAAGCTCTTTTAGCCCGTACTCTATACTTTCCATATTTTCAATTTCCTTATCTAGGTTCTTTTCTTTAACCTTTAAAGACTCTTTTTTCATTTTCGGTTTTTTCCGGGCATCGCTTCCTTCAGTTCAATCTTACCAAGCTCAAACAAGACTAGTCCGAGTCCATAGAACATAGGGAAAAGCAGGAATTCCCTACCGCTGATGAGCTGATCGAGCCTGCCAAAAAAGAGCGGCCGGTTAGCTCCCCAAAAAGTAAGGTATAATCCAAAACCAATTAGGGTTCCTGACAGAAATATCATAAGCAGCCCGATTATTTCGTGTTTTTTTAGATTTGAAACCATAATAATATTGTGCAAGGCTTAGTTTAAATTTTTTTCGATAAATTAACGATGATACAATTGATGTTCTGCAAACTATGTAATTTATATTTTGTGGCCGCATGCGCTGCAGACATGGGAGCTTGCTTCCTCATTATATACAGTGTTTACTCCATAATCTAGTAAAACGCCGCAATGCGCACATTTCGGCTCCAAGAATTCTGGCTGGTTGAAATAGTTCATTTTTTTGCTCCAGAATAAGTCAATATAATATATGGTTGACCGTATATTTAAATGTTACGCTGAAATTGCCAATTTTCCAATAATCTGCTCATAAAAAAATATCCCCCCTCCCAGACTCGAACCGGGGTCCTTTCCGTAACCACTGAATTGGTTTCATCCACTGCCAGAAGGCATAGTCACCAATCGATTTCTCTACAGCGGAACGCTATAGCCACTAAGCTAAGGGGGGATACACCAAGGGAAAAACGTATTGCTTTTAAATCTTTCTTACTAAAAAAGAGGACAATAGTTGATATATTTATCAATAAATAATGAATTCCAACCATTATGCAGGTTGAGAGTTGTGTCTTTACTGAAATTACGGATCTTGTTTTCAGTAGTGGAATGTTTACAAATGGAGTTATAGCAAAGGATATTAGCCTTAGCGATGAACAAGTTGCGGAACTGGCTTTAAGGTATGCAGCAATGTATGTGCAAAAAGGTCTGCAAATTGCTGAAATTATTGATACGCAATATACGGGGTCAAATGTATCAAGTTGGGAGATTGGCTGCGGATTTGGATTGCCCTCTTTGTTTCTGACAAAACTCCCTAATTTTGATGTTCACGCATTCGATGTCAGACAAGTATTTCTGCTCTATGGTTTAGAATTATCAAAAATAATTGGACAAAGGTCGTTTTATCAGCATCATCATTTTTACGAATGGAAGCATGAATGGAATCCTCGTAACTCATTAACAAATTTGCTTATTGCAGACCAGCTATTGAGCGAAGATAAGGAAAGCTCCTTTGAATGTAATGTGGTGAGATTTGCAGTCCACAAACGAACAGATTTGGCAATTATTCCATATATTGCTGATGCAGACATGAATCATAGAACGCAGATATATAGAAAAATGCTGCTTGAGGGTGGGTATCACTTGGAAGAATATGAAATAAAAGGTTTAACTCTTCAGAGAATGATTTTGGCTAAACTCTAATTTTCGACAACCTTTTATACAAGTCGTGCATCATTACTTATATGCCACAATCTATGATGTCCACAAACCCAAATCAAAACCCTATCCAGGGACAGAATCCTTACCCAGGTAACATGAAGCCAGCTGCAGACCCAGGGATGCTGGCAAAAAAATTGTCAACCAAACAGATAATTGCAGTCGCACTCCTTGTTTTAGGTATCATTTTGATTGCTGTTGCGGTCTTGACTTGGTAATATATTTACTTGAGAGTAGTAAAAATACACAACATTTAAATATTAGTTCTTTTTAGCACTATTTGGTGATAACGAATGGAAGGTAATGTATTAACATTTCACAAGAGAGTAAGGCTGGCTTTTTTGAAAGTCAAGAGAGATGTGTTTGAGCTAAGAGGATTTTTAAATGTTCAGCAAGAATCAATAAATACTCTGAGCAACAATGAGAAGGCACTTCTCCTTAGGATCAGAAAATTGGAAGAAGCAGCAAGCAAGCCAGTTCAAAAAACTGTAGAGCACAGAGTTGTTGTTAAGAGAACAGCTGTCAAGAAAAGCTATGTTGGAGCAAAGACTTCACTTAAAGTCCACGATGAACATTGCCCATTTGCCAAGAACATCAAACCTAAGAACAAAGTGATATTCGCGACAAAAGGCAAGGCATTCAACAAGGGATTTAGCCCATGTGATTGCTTGAAAAAATAAATTATTTCTTAAATTTTAAACTTATTTCTTACATACCTTCATCAGGGTTCATAGGAGGCATCGGATTATCATGCTTTCCTGCCGCGATCACATCATCAATCCTCAGGATAAGCGTCGCAACTTCAACTGCTGAAGAGATTGCCTGGGTCTTTATCTTGAGTGGCTCAATAACACCAGTTTCCCACGCATCCATGACTTGGCCTGTAAATACATCTATGCCTGCCCAAACCTGATTTTTTTCATGTGCAGCTTTTAGTTCAGTTAGTGTGTCAATCGGATCTAGCCCAGCATTTTCTGCCAAAGTCCTCGGAATGACAAGCATTGACTCAGCAAAGGCTCTTACAGCAAGCTGTTCCCTTCCTGAAAAAGTATCAGAGTAAGACATAAGCCTTTTTGCAAGCTCTGTTTCTGTGCTTCCTGCCCCCGCTACAATCTTTCCGACCTTGAGTGACGCCATCAGATCACCGATTGAATCAATTATGGCTCTTTCTACTTCATCAACAACATGTTCAGTTGAGCCGCGTGCGAGGATTGTCACCGCTTTTGCAAATTTGCATTCCCTGACAAAGGTCATATGTTCATCTCCAACTTTTTGGTCTTCAATAAGGCCTGCATGACCAAGATCCTTTTCGGTCAAATCATCAAGATTAGTTACGATCCTTGCTCCTGTAGCTTTTGCCAGTTTTTCCATGTCACTTTTCTTCACCCTTCTTACTGTATATACGCCTGCTTTTGCCAGGAAATGTTGAGCCATGTCATCTACTCCTTTCTGGCAAAAGACTGCAGTTGTTTTTGTTGCTGTAATCTTTCCGACCATCTGCCTCAGCATCTTTTCTTCCATATCCAGGAATGCCTGCATCTGGTTAGGATCAGTAATCTGTATTTTTGCATCTGTTTCAGTGTTCTTTATTTCTAGAGATGAATCAATAAGTGCAATCTTTGCATTTTTTACTGACTGTGGCATTCCGGAATGAACTCTTTCCTTATCAAGGACAATTCCTTCAATCAGTTCAGTGTCTTCAGTGCAGCCACCCTGTTTTTTCTCAATCTTAATATCTTCAGAATCCAGTTTTTTATCTTCTCCTATTACTTTTATTACTGCTTTTACTGCGATTTCTGCCAGTTTCTTTTTGTTGGACTCTGCGCCCTTTCCGGTCATAGCAGTTTCAGCAATCTTGATAAGTAATTCTGTGTCTGCAGCTGTAACTGGTTTTGCCATTTCATTAAGGATAATAAGTGATTTTTCAGCGGCCATCCTATATCCCCTGACAATTACAGTTGGATGTATTTCCATGTCAAGCAGCTCTTCAGCTTTTTTAAGGAGTTCTCCTGCCAGAACTACAGCAGTTGTTGTCCCGTCTCCCACTTCATCTTCCTGGGTCTTGGCAACTTCCACCATCATCTTTCCTGCAGGGTGCTCTATCTGCATCTCTTTCAGGATTGTTACTCCATCATTGGTCACAACCACTTCTCCCATGGAATCAACTAGCATCTTATCCATGCCTTTCGGGCCAAGGGTTGTCCTGACAGTCTCAGCAACAAGCTTTGCAGCCAGTATATTATTTCTTTGGGCGTTCCTGCCCTGCCTTCTTTGTGTGCCTTCAGGCAATATGAATATAGGTTGAATATCTTTGCTCATGTTAAATCACCGAGAACCGAGAATTGCACGATTATTTTAAAGGTTGCGGAAGATGGTAATTTGATTTTTCTATATGAGAAAAGGATATGAAAATTCAAAAAGTAAAAAATAGATAAAAACTAGTATGCAGCTGGCTAATCATCCCACTTCCTAATCCCAAAATTAACTATCCTTTTCTGAGGAAGATTGTCAAGTATGTCTGTGTCATCTTTTGTAAGTTTGAAGTCGAAGACTTCCATGTTCTCCTTGATGTGTTCTTCAGTACTTGCCTTTGGAATGACAATCATTTTTTTGTCAAGCAGCCATCTTAAACTTATCTGGCCGGGAGTTTTTTTGTGTTTTTTTCCGATGGCTAGTATCTTTTCATCCTTGAAGACAGCGCCTCTTGCAATGGGACTATAGGCAGTGAGAACAATACCCTTTTCAGTGCAATAATTAAATAATTTTTTCTGGTAGAGATAAGGATGAAATTCAACCTGGTTCGTCAAAAAGTCACCGTATTTTTTTGCATCCTCAAGATTCTTGATAGTGAAATTGCTGACTCCGTACGCTCTTATTTTCCCGTCTTTCTTCAGTTCTTCCATAGCTCTGAAAGTCTCTTTGATTGAAAACAATGGATTAGGCCAGTGTACAAGATAGAGATCAAGATAGTCTGTTCCAAGTTCTGATAATGCTTTCTTGCATGAATTTTTGACGCCATTATAGCTTAAATTCAGTGGAGTTACTTTTGAAGTGAGAAAAAACTTTTTTCGATTAGTTCCTGATATGGCATTGCCGACTTCTTTGTGATTGCCATACATCTCAGCAGTATCGATATGTTTGTAGCCCAGCCTCAATGCAATCTTGACTGCATCAAAGCATTTCTGCCCCGATAATCTCCATGTTCCAAGGCCAAGTTCAGGCATTTCGATATTATTGATATTCATTTGTCGTAATGAAGCAGGCTCTCTGCATCATATCCCTCCAATTTTTGTATGCCATTCAAAAAATCGAGCTCGATCACAAAAAGTATTTTCGTGACAACCCCTCCGACTTTCTCCACAAGATTGATAGCAGCTTTCATTGTACCCCCTGTTGCAAGGAGGTCATCTATCAAAAGCACTTTCTCTCCTTTTTTAATAGCGTCTTCATGCATCTCTATTGTACTGCTGCCGTATTCAAGATCATATGATTCAGATAACTTTTTGTATGGCAATTTACCGGGTTTCCTTATCACAACAAGCCCGCAATTAAGCTTAAGTGCCAGAGGCGCACCAAATATGTATCCTCTACTCTCAATTGCTGCAATTTTGTCTATCTTCATGCCTTTTACAAGTGAGTATAATTGTTCAATGCATTGCTTGAAAGCAGCAGGATCCTGAAGTAATGTCGTGATATCATAAAATAGAATCCCTTTTTTTGGAAAATCAGGTACTTCCCTAATTACAGATTTTAGATTGATTTGAGTCACCCCGAATAAAACATGATTTGGGGTTTTAAATAATTTACTATTTAAAGTGTTCCAGATACTATGTTTCCTGCATCTCCTAGTCCAGGCAGGATATATCCAATATCGTTAAGTCTGTCATCCAGTGCGCAATAAAAAATTGGTACTTCAGGATGCAGTTTATGGACTCTTTCTATTCCTGGCTTGGTAGCAATGACAACACCAAGTGAGATTGGACCTGGATTTCTTTCCTTGACAACATTTAGTGCTCCTTCAATTGAGACTCCTGATGCAAGCATTATATCATAAATGTGTACTTGGGCGCCTTTGAGATCCTTCGGAAGTCCGACATAAAGAACATCAGCGGTTAGGTCTTCAAGCTGCCCGTGACTCCTAGCAGCTCCAATATCTCCAGTTGGTGCACCAATTAAGTATCCTAATGCTCCTTCAGCAAGATATTTTCCAGCTCTAAGGATAGGTACAACATAAGGTAAAGCAGCCGGAACTTCGGCCACAGAAATTTCCTGCATTCTTGTAATTATTCTGCTTTCTCGTGTCGGAGCATACTGCAACATTTCATAGGCCAGGATAAATCCCAATGCTCTTGCAGAATCTCTGGCATTCACAATGTCGGTAGAAGGTGCACGGAGTCTTTCTACATGCATGCTTACTGCCGGAATCTTTAGATCGAATGCATTGTTCAGTTTTCCCATTAAAATAACCTCGTTATTTAATTATTACATCTATAAATTAAGCTAATATAAATATTTGATGTTGCTTGCAAGTAGTGACAAAAAATTTCATATTTTCATTGTATTGATTAATTTTTTTAATTCCTTCACAGCAGCTCCGGCATAATCATCTGTATTTTCCTTAAGATATGCATAGCTTATGCCTGATGAGCTATTGATCCTGTGTAGCCATAAGGGATTATTTGTCTTTGTGAGGACATCCATAACTTCTTTGGCTGAGCCTCCCTGTGATCCGACACCAGGAATCAATAGTGGAACCTGTTTTCCTGATTTGACAAAAAGTGCGCTGAGTTCTGCAAGTTCTTTTGGATAAGTAGCTCCGATAACAGCTCCAATCCCTGGAGAATGCCATTTCAGGATAAGCTCTGACACTATCCTATAGACAGGTTTTTCACCTGCCAACAGGTCCTGAATTTCAACAGCTGATTTATTTGAAGTCCTTGCAAGCACATAATTTCCCTTATCTTTAAAGTCAAGGAACGGGCTTATACTGTCATATCCAAGATAAGGATGCAAAGTTACAGCATCAGCATTCCAATAATCAAAAACTGCTTTCGCATACGCTTTTGAGGTGCTACCAATATCTCCTCTTTTAGCATCCAAGATAACATCAATGCCAGCTTTTTGGTATTCTTCAATGATCCCCTTCAGTGCTGATAAACCCTTTGGGCCATATTGCTCAAAAAATGCAATATTAGGCTTAACGGTTGGAATTTTTATTCCTTCGGATTGCATTGCTGCGAGAATATCAAGATAGAATTTCAGGATGGCTTTTCCAGGTTCATCTTTGATAGGTATTTTATCAATTACCGGATCTATTCCCATGCATAAGATATTCCCACATTCTTCTGCTTTTATTTTCAGCATATCAAGATAATTCATTTTTTTCACCCAGTTTTTTTAATAATTTATTTACAAGAAGTTTAGGATACTTATCATAAACAATAATTGCACCTGTTTTTTTATTGGAGGTTTTTACAATTAAGGGAATTAAATCCGTGATTCCATTGCTTGATTGGAGTACACCAATTATCTTTTCCATATCATAGAGATTAGTAAACTCATTAAGTGTTCCTATTCTTCCACCGACAATAATTCCTGCGTCACAATCAAAGCAGCTTATTACGTTTCTGTATTTTCGACTGAAAAACTTATTATTACTATTAGGTGTTTCTTCTGGTACAAACACAAATTCACTATATCCTTCTGTTGGAAAATCATGCACTTCAGTGTGTTCCTTAAGATTATGTGCTGGAGAATATCCAATTGTTTTTCCTCCCATTCTGTAAGCACTTTTTGCAGCAATTTGTGGCAGCCCTCCGCATCCCCCAGTAAGCAGCTCGCAGTCATTAATAGCAATTTCCTTTCCCAGTTCAGAAGCCAATTTTTCAACACTTTTTGTTGAGCCTACAGCAGATCCAAATACCCCAATCTTGTATTTCATTTTAGTGTGACAGCGCCATACTTGGCATAATAATCTATCCAGAGCTTCTTTATGTCAGGCGAAAGTTTATCTTTTACAAGACCGAAAACATCTTTCATAGAGAGGATCGGGAAAACCTTGATCCCAAACTGTCTTTCAATGTTTTCGACAGCGCTGATTTCATCAATTTTAATCGCATCTCCCATCTTTTCCTGCCTGTCAGCAAGAAGAACAAGCCCGACAATCTTATGATTGCCAAGGATTTTTAGTTTATCAAGCGCTTCAAATTTTGTGAGGCCGGTAGTGATGACATCATCTATCATAAGAATTTTCTGGCCGGGCTTAAAGAAATTTCCTCCCACAATTACTTTGTCTGCGCTCACATCTCCATATGATTTCTCTTCCTTTCTGTCATAGATATATCTTTTATTCATCCCATATTCTTCGAATAATCCTTCACAGGCAAGGCAAGCAAGGTTAATTCCTTTGTAGGCAGGGCCGAAGATGAAATCAAAATCTTCTATCTTTTTGGTTTTCAGTAAATCAGCTATCAGGTGGGCAAACCCTTTTTTCAGTTTGCTAAGCGCCTCGCCGTCAGTAAGAGCTCCGGCGTTGATAAAATTCGTTGATTTCCTTCCACTCTTGAAAGTGAACAGATCACTTGGGCTACTGGCAATCTTTAGCGCAGCCTTATCGATTAACATTTGCAATAGTTCATTTTTATACTCATCCATTTTCAACCTCACATCCTTTTTTATCTGAATAGGTTTTGTTATTCACATAAACAATATTGCCATTTACTATAGTCATTATCGGCCAACCTTTTATCATCATACCGGAATAAGGCGACCATCTGCATTTCGTATATAACAGATCATCATTCATTGTTTTTTCGATATTCATATCAATTATTGTCAGATCGGCATCATAGCCGGTCCCAATTTTTCCTTTATTTTTTATTCCTAGAATTTTAGCTGGCGCGGCGGTCATTATTTCTATGAATCTTTCAAACTTGATTTTGTTTTCATTCACAGCATTTAACATCATTGGGACAGTGGTTTCAACTCCGGGTATTCCTGCAGGCGCAAGATTATATGGCTTTGATTTTTCTTCCAATGTATGTGGAGCATGATCGCTTGATATGCAGTCGATAGATCCATCCTCAATTGCTGACCAGAGAAAATCTCTATCTGCTTTTGACTTTATGGAAGGATTGACCTTCATCTTATTTCCAAGCTCCGAATAAAAAGTATCGTCCAAAAACAAATAATGCGGACAGGTATCACACGTGATCTTCAGACCGGACTCTTTGGCATCCATTATCATCTGCACAGAATCTTTTGCACTGACGTGTGTGATATGAAGGTTTCTGCCATATTTTTTTGCAAGAGTTAGCATTACACCAACTGCAGTTGATTCAGCCAGACTACTTCTGATTAATGTGTGATAATTCTCTTCACTACCTGTATAAATTCTCCTATTTTCTTCAATAACACTATTGTCTTCAGCATGCACCACAATCAAAATGTCTTTTCTAAGTTCTCTGAATATTTTTTCTGCACCAACTACTGCAATGTCTCCGGTTGTTTTCCCATAGTAAAGTTTAACATATTTTATGGCTGAATTATTTAGCTGTATTATGTTATCTTCTGTAACAGCAGCATAAAGTCCGAAGTTGACCAAAGAATTATTTCTTGCATGCTCTCTCTTCAAATTAAGCAGCTCTACTGAGACTATTGGTTTGATGTTATTCGGCATATCAAAAACAGTTGTTATCCCTCCGGCAGCAGCTGCGCTGCTTCCAGTCTTCCAGTCTTCTTTATACTCTTCCCCAAAATCTCTGAAATGGACGTGCATATCAATAAGGCCCGGAACAATGAATTTGCCTGCTCCATCAATTACCTTATCAGATTTTTCCAGGTCATTTCCTATTGCAGCAATTTTTGAACCATCAATAAGGATATCAGCTTTGATAAATTTGCCGCCAAGAAATACTTGTCCTTTTTTGATGAGCATTGTCATTTTCCAAAATATATCTTCTTACCGCTTCCATCCCGATGATATTTTCCGAATTCAGTAACCTTTTTTGCAAGTTCTTTATTTATGCAGGGCCCTTCCATGCACATCCTTATACCCATGGGATCAACAGAACAGCTTCCGCATATGCCGTAGCCGCATTTCATGTACCTCTCTAGGGAGATCTGGCAGCTGATATTAAACTCATCAGATATTTCAACAACTTTTTTCATCATAAGTTCAGGTCCAACAGTATATATCATATCAATTGTCTTGTCTGTTTCAAGCAGATCCTTTAGTTTAATAGTGATAAATCCTTTGAAGCCAAAGGAGCCGTCATCAGTGCAATAATGCCTTATGATGCCTTTTGCATATTCTTTCTGCTGATAAAGCAAGAGATCTTTTGTTCTTGCTCCGATGATAAGTTCAGATTTAATTCCTATTTTAAGCGCTTCCTTAGCCAAATATGTGAGCGGTGCGCTGCCATATCCTCCGCCTACCAGTGCGATATGCTTACCTGTTATTTCAAACGGCTTTCCGAATGGGCCATAATAGGATATGAAGTCGCCAGATTTGAGTTCAAAAAGTTTAGAAGTGAATTCTCCAAGTCTTGCAACGGTCACGGAAAATTTATCCTTATTGTCTTCATATATAGAAAATGGCCTTTCGTTTAGACCAGGAATATATAACATGACAAATTGGCCTGGCCTTGAATTCAGATTTCCATGAAGCACGAATGTTTTGATATTTGATGCTTCATCGTGCACTTCAAGTATCTTGCTTTTTTTAATGAAAACTGCATTTATGTCACTCATGCGCCAGCCCCTTTAAATCACTAACTTTAGAATATCCATTTTTCTCCATGTATTCTTTCATCTCTTCAGTCACTAGCTTGAAGACATTGGCGCCTCTTGTAAGCACTGCGGTTCCAATGCCAACTGCAGATGCTCCTGCCATCATCATCTGGACTGCATCATCTCCGCTTGCTACGCCTCCAGTGCCGATAATTGGGATATCGACAAATTTATAGATATCATAAACTGTTCTTATGGCAATCGGTTTTATCGCTTCACCGGACAGGCCGCCCATACCAAAACCAAGAATTCTTTTTTTGCTGTCTGTATCGATGAGCATTCCCGGACCAAGAGTATTGACTGCACATATTGCATCTGCCCCTGCTTCTTCGGCAGACTTTGCCACTGCACCGATATTATTAACGTTTGGAGAAAGTTTGATGATGACCGGAAGTTTTGTTGCATCTTTAATTGCAGCAGTTATTTCATAAGTTGCTTCAGGTGAGCTGTGGCCTGCCATTGTTCCAAAGCCAGGAGTGTGGGGGCAGGATAAAGGGATCTCAAGAGCTGCAAATTTTAACTTATCTGCAAAATACTCAGCAAGGAATGCGAATTCTTCAGCGTCCTTTGCAACAATACTGCCTATTACAGGTGCACCGACACTACCCAGTTCTTCAAACTCACCTAATGCTTCAGCAAAACCAGGATTAGAGTAACCCACTGCATTCATAAGCCCACCTTCATAGAAATGGACTATCGGTTGAGGATGCCCAATTCTAGGTTCCTTTGTTATTGATTTTATTGTGACTGCTCCTGCACCATTGTCAGCGCAGAATTTTAGGCTTGCAGCAGTGACACCAAGTATCCCTGACGCAAGAATAGTGGGGTTGTCCATTTCCATGTTGCAGAGTTTTATGTTGGTTTTCATTTTAACTCAATTTCTGATTTTCCAATGTAGTTTTCACAGTGATGGCACCTGAGTCTTAAGGGCTCAATAGATTCAATAATGAATCTAGTTTTAATTTTTTCGTAATTTGTAATGCAATTTTTATTATTGCATCTTATCAAATCTCCCACTTCTTCAGGCAACGTGAGCTTATGTTTACTGATCACTTTATAATCATGCACTATGCTCAGGGTGACCTGTGGAGCTATAAGAGCAATTTTTTGAACGTCTTTCTCCTTTAATAGGAAGTCTTCAACTTTAATTATGCCTTTTAGGCCACTAGTTTTGCTGGCTAGATTTGATGCGACTGATACAACGCTTTTTGCATTTTTTATGCCGAGTATCTCAGCTACTTTGAAAGTGTACTCAGAAGGGATATGGTCAATAACTGTTCCGTCTTTGATAGCGTTCACTCTTACTTCTTTCATTTGATTTCACCCAAAAGATATGCCAGCAGCGCTTGCCTAACTACAATACTATTTCTTGCCTGCTCAAAATAATAAGCATGCTCAGTCTCATCTACATCCTGGGCAATTTCATTGACTCTGGGAAGGGGATGCATTATTTTAAGGTCAGATTTAGCATGGTGCAAAGATTCTTTTGTCAGGATATAGCTTCCTTTGACTCTATCATACTCAGAAATGTCTGAGAATCTTTCTTTTTGGATCCTAGTCATATACATTATATCTGCCTGCAATGCATCATCCATTTTATCAGTGCAAACATACGAAATGTGTTTTTTATCAAGTTCAGCGATAATCTCACTGGGCATGGCCAAACTGGGCGGAGATACAAGCATTAATCTAACATTGAAGTACGCAAGAGCTGACGCAAGCGAATGCACAGTCCTTCCATATTTAAGGTCACCGACCATAGCTATAGTCAATTTGTCTATTGTATTTTTGGCTTTCAAAATTGTATATATATCAAGAATTGTTTGCGTCGGATGCTGGTTTGCTCCGTCTCCTGCATTAATTACCGGAATCTTTGCGATGTCTGCAGCATGTCTTGCACTGCCTTCAACAGGATGCCTTATGACAATGATATCACTATAGCATTCCACCATCTTGATTGTATCGTACAATGTTTCTCCCTTTACAACAGAGCTATTTTTCGGATCTGAAAATCCTATGACTGATCCTCCGAGGCGCATCATTGATGACTCAAAACTCAGCCGTGTCCTGGTGGAAGGCTCATAGAATAATGTAGCCAGTATTCTGCCCTTTAGTAGTGTGCCTTTATCCTTTATTGATTCTATATCTTTGGCGAGTCTCAGCATATATAAAATATCTTCTTTAGAAAAATCCCTTATTGAAATGATGTCTTTTGCAATCAAATTTTTACCCCCATATCTACTAAACTTAAATTTCCTTATAAACTTAATTATGATATTCATCCCATGATTTTATTTCCAGATCATCCAGCCCCAAACTTGATATTGATTTGATGAAAAGTTTGGCAACATCTATGTCAGTTATCATGGGCAGAGCGTAGTCAGCTGCTTTTCTTCGGATCAAATATCCATCAGTAACCTCATCTTTGCTCTCAATGCTTGGAATCAGGATAACAAAATCAATCAATCTGGTTTCTATCATTGCAAGAATATTGTTTTTTATGTGGTAATTATGAGCCTTGTAAACCATGGTATTATTTATGTTGTTCTTGGTTAGGAACTCCGAAGTATGTTCAGTTGCATGCAGAATAAATCCAAGTTTTTCCAGATTCTTGATTGATTCAAGCAATTTAATCTTGCTCGCTTCTCCTCCGATACTCACAAGCACATTCTTTTTAGGAAGGCTCATACCTGCTGCAATAACAGCTTTAAGAAACGCATCTTGGAGATTTTTTCCAAAACAAGCCACTTCTCCAGTAGAAGCCATCTCAACTGAAGTTACAGGGTCTGCATTCTTTAGTCTGGTGAAGGAAAATTGTGGTGCTTTTACACCAACATAATCCAGGTCCATCAGATTCATTTGTGGTTCAACTGGTTTGTTCATCATGACCGAGACTGCTGCATCTATTAAGTTAAATTTTGTGACTTTGGACACAAAAGGGAAAGATCTTGATGCACGAAGGTTGCATTCAATTACTTTGATTTGGTTCTCCTTTGCAAGAAACTGGATATTGAATGGACCTGTAATTTCAAGCGCCAGCGCGATTTTAACCGTTATATCCTTTATCCTTCTGATTGTTTCAAGGTAAAGATTCTGAGGCGGCAAAACCATTGTTGCGTCTCCGCTGTGGACACCTGCCTTTTCAATATGTTCAGAGACTGCCCATGAGATTATGTCTCCGGCTTTTGCAACAGCATCAATCTCGATCTCTTTGGCATTCTCAATGAATTTGCTAATTACGACAGGAAATTCATTGGAAACATCAGTTGCTCGTTTGAGATAGGTTAGTAAATGCTCTTGGTTTTGCGCTACGCTCATTGCAGCGCCGCTTAGGACATAGCTTGGTCTTACAAGTACTGGATAACCAACCATTTCAGCAAATATGTTCGCTTCTTCGATATCAGTTAGCTCTTTCCATTCAGGCTGGTCAACATCTAATGAATCAAGAAGCTTTGAAAATTTGTTGCGGTCTTCTGCCCTATCGATGTTGTTTGGGTCAGTTCCCAAAATGACTGCTCCCGCACCTTTGAGTTTTAATGCCAGGTTGTTCGGGATCTGTCCGCCCATTGAGATTATTATTCCTACCGGATGTTCTTTTTCACATATTTCCATTATTGTCTCAAATGAAAGCTCATCAAAATACAATCTGTCACACTCATCATAATCAGTACTCACTGTCTCAGGATTGTAATTTATCATAATGGTCTCATAGCCAAGCTTCTTTAGAGTATATACTGCATTTACGCAGCACCAGTCAAATTCAACCGAGCTTCCTATTCTGTAGGAGCCGGAACCAAGCACAATTACTTTATTTTTGCTGGTGAATTTTACATCATCAGCATCACCATTATATGTAAGGTAAAGATAGTTGGTCTGTGCAGGATATTCTGCCCCAAGAGTATCTATCTGTTTAACACAGGGAAATATTTTTTTAGCTATTCTTTTTGATTTTACATCATTTGGATTGCAGCCTAGTGCAATCCCTATCTGCTTATCTGAAAACCCTCTTGATTTTGCCTTATGCAGAAGATCACTATCCAAACTTTCAATAGTGCACGATGATAGTTCAATTTCTGTCTTGCATATGTTTTCAATCTTATGCAAAAACCATTTATCTATCTTAGTCAGATCGTAAATCTCGCCGATTGTGAAGCCTTCTTTTATGGCTTGCGCAATTGCAAATACCCTTTCATCGCTTGGATACTTTAGTTCTTCTTCAAGGTTAGGGATTTTTAATTCATTACATACGAGTCCTTGAACCCCTATTTCGAGCATCCTGAGCGCCTTTTGCAGAGCCTCTTCAAATTTTCTGCCGATTGCCATCACTTCTCCGACCGACATCATTGAGGATCCAATCTTTTTCGAAACCCTAATGAATTTTTTAAGATCCCATCTTGGTATTTTCACAACAACATAATCAAGTGCTGGCTCAAAACATGCGGTTGTAGTTTTTGTGACTGAATTCTTGATTTCAGTTAAAGAATACCCAAGGGCCAGTTTTGCAGCGACAAATGCAAGAGGATACCCTGTTGCTTTTGATGCGAGAGCAGAGCTCCTGGAAAGCCTAGCATTGACTTCTATTACCCTATAGTCTTCTGAACTCGAACTTAGAGCATACTGAATATTGCATTCTCCGATAATTCCGATATGCCTGATGACTTTTATGGAAATTTCCCTGAGCTTATGATATTCATTATTAGTAAGGGTTTGGGACGGCGCAACAACAATGCTTTCTCCTGTATGAATGCCCATGGGGTCAAAATTCTCCATGTTACAGACAGTTATGCAGTTGTCAGAACTATCCCTGACAACTTCATATTCTACTTCCTTCCAGCCGTATAAATATTCCTCAATTAGTATCTGGTTTGTATATGAAAATGCTTTTTCGCTTATCTCTCTAAGTTCTTCAGGAGAGTTTGCATTCCCTGAGCCTAGACCACCAAGAGCATATGCAATCCTTACCATTACAGGATATCCGATATGATCAGCCGCAGCAAGCGCTTCTTCTGTATTTTTTACTGCTTTTGATTTCGGATAATCTATATTTATCTCTGAGAGTTTTTTTGCGAATAGTTCCCGATCTTCGGTGTCCATGATTGATTGTACAGGAGTGCCTAAGACTTTAATGGAATACTTTTCAAAAACATCATTCTTATAGAGATCCACACCGCAGTTGAGAGCGGTCTGGCCGCCAAAAGATAGCAGGATTCCATCAGGCCTTTCTTTTTCAATAACCTTTTCGACAAAATAAGGATTCACCGGAAGAAAATAGATCTTGTCGGCCATGCCTTCAGAAGTCTGGATTGTAGCTATGTTAGGATTAATGAGAACTGTCTTAATGCCTTCCTCCTTCAAAGCCTTCAGTGCCTGGCTGCCTGAATAATCAAACTCACCTGCTTCACCGATCTTCAGGGCGCCAGAACCCAGCACAAGAACTTTCTTTGGAAGTATCATTTCATCTCCTCGATAAATTTATCAAATACAAATGCAGTATCTACGGGTCCGGGTGTGGCTTCCGGATGAAACTGAACTGAAAAGAATGGTTTATTTACGTGTTTGATACCTTCTACTGTATCATCATTAGCATTCACAAACCATTTTTTCCAGCCATTTGGAATCGTATCTTCTTTTATTGAGTAGCCATGATTCTGGCTTGTTATATAGCATCTTCCTGTTTCAATATCAATGCAAGGCTGGTTCTGGCTCCTGTGGCCATATTTTAGTTTATATGTATCAGCGCCGGCAGCAAGCGCAAGCAATTGATTTCCAAGGCATATTCCCATTATCGGAATATTTTTTGACATGGCGAGCCTCAAATTTGATATTGTTGATGTGCACATCTTTGGGTCGCCGGGTCCATTTGATATAAATATGCCGTCATATTCAAAACCTTTCTCAAAAAAATCGTGATCCCAAGGGACTCTTGTCACACTGCAGTCTCTTTTGATGAGGCTTCGAATGATATTGTTTTTTGCGCCGCAATCAATAAGAAGGACTTTATGTTTCCCATCTCCATATGTTTTAGTTCCTAATGCAGATACGCGAGCTACAAGATTTTCATTGTTTGGATCAAAAAAATCCACATAATCATCAAATATTATCTTTCCGAGCATGACACCGTGTTCCCTAAGCTTGATAGTTAGTTTTCTGGTGTCAATCCCGCACAGAGCAGGAATCCTGTTTTCTACAAGCCAGTCTGAAAGGGATTTTTTTGAGTTCCAGTGGCTGTGCGCTTTTGAATAATCAGATATGATTAAGGCCTTGATCTGGATTTTGTCAGATTCAAAGTTCCTGTGAAGCCCGTGTTCATCTAACTCATTCTCAGGAATGCCATAATTGCCAATGAGAGGATATGCAAGAGTCAGTATCTGTCCGTGATATGATGGGTCAGTAAGTGTCTCAGGGTATCCGACCATTCCTGTGTTAAAAACTACCTCACCTGCTATGCTTTTTTCAAAGCCAAATGAAAAACCCTCAAAAGAAGAGCCATCTTGAAGAATGAGTTTTGCCTTCCTTTCTATCATCTAAAAATAAATATAAAAAGGAGGGGATTTATAAAAGTATTCATTCATCAGTAATACAGAAGTTTTTTCTTTTTTATGTCATAATCTTTTTAAACCATCCAGATTATGAAATCATTGGTGGTAAAATGCTTGAACATATCAAAAAATCAGATTTTGAGACATATGCAATACTTGTAAAAGAGCTGAAAAGGCAAAAAGAAGGCCTTGAGATGATTCCCTCTGAGAATTTCGTTTCTCGAGCTGTATTGGAAGCACTTGGATCAGTTCTCACAAATAAATATTCAGAAGGATACCCTAAAAAAAGATATTATGGCGGCAACCAAAATATTGATGAGGTTGAGCTACTGGCAATTGATAGAGCAAAAAAATTGTTTATTGTTCCGCATGCAAATGTCCAACCATACTCAGGAAGCCCTGCAAACCTTGCTGTGTATCTTGCAGTCTGCAAGCCAGGTGATACAATCATGGGGATGAATCTTCCGGACGGAGGCCATCTGACCCATGGATGGAAAGTTTCTGCTACTGCAATGTTCTATAATAGTGTCCCCTACCATGTTAAGCCTGATGGTTATATTGATTTGGAAGAAGTCAGAAGGCTGGCACTTCTGCACAAGCCAAAACTTATATGGGCAGGTGCTACAGCCTATCCAAGAGAATTTCCTTTTGAAGAGTTCGGTAAGATTGCTGATGAATGCGGTGCATTTTTTGCAGCAGACATAGCACATATTGCAGGCCTGGTTATTGCCGGAGTACATAAAAGTCCTGTTCCATACGCACATATTGTCACAACAACAACTCATAAGACTCTTAGAGGGCCTAGAGGAGGGATGATTTTTGCGACTGAAAAAGGTCTTAAGAAAGATTCAGAACTCGGCAGCAAGATTGACAAAGCGATTTTTCCTGGTCTTCAGGGAGGGCCGCATGACCATCAGACTGCAGCGATTGCTGTGAGCCTCAAAGAAGCTGCAACGCCTGAATTCATAAAATATGGAAAACAGATAGTTAAAAATGCAAAAGCGCTTGGAAATGCGCTTACAAAAAGTGGAGTGAAGCTAGTCACAGGAGGAACAGATAATCATCTTCTTTTGATCGATCTGACGCCTTATGGCAAAGGAAAAGGCATATTCTTGCAGGAAGCTTTGGATCTTGCAAATATCACAATGAACAAGAATACAATAGCCACGGATCCATCTTCGCCATTCTACCCCAGCGGTGTTAGGCTAGGTACTCCTGCACTTACTTCAAGAGGAATGAAAGAGTCTGAGATGACTCTCATAGCTGGAATGATCGCAAGAATGATCGGTGAGATAAAGGGGTATGAACTGGGTGAGACACAGGAAGAAAGGAAAGTGAATCTTGAGAGATTTAGGGGGCAGATTGTTCAATCAAAAGTAGTTGAAGAAATAAGAAAGGAAGTTCTAGAACTCAGCAGCAGGTTTCCTTTATACCCTGAACTAGAATACTAAATAATGCTTAAAAATTCAATAATTTTTGAATTTCTAAAAGAAACAATCTATTAATGAGTTGGAAGCAAATCTCTCACTAAATAATCTAATTGGCACATGCATAACCTTAATTGTGTCCGGAAATGGGTGATCAATCAATTGAATCACATATTTCCTTGAATATTTCAATGGGTGTCTTGTCAAAAAGCATTTTTCTGACATGATCAAGAGCCACATCATGCAGCCCGTTTTTCTCAGGTCTCAGTGCGTCCATATCAAGGCAATCTCTCAGGTTTAGTATGTTGAACTTATGTATAGTGTTCATCCATGCGATCTCGAACGCGAAAGCTTTTGCTTCTTCCTGGACAGGATCATCACATGAGACTGACATGCAGTGGCCTATCTCATGACCGATGGTGAGAAGCAGCATATCTAAAGGATTCTGCCTGACAAAGACAGAAGAGAAATCACTGAGATGCTTCCTGTTTATTGCAAAGCCCTGGATCGAATTGCTCCACGTTCTTGAATGCTTGCTATGCTCTTTTTCAAGCAGTATCTCATCAAGGACAGAGATAAGTATATCTTCTGGAAACTCCTGTTCCATCGTGAGCTTGAAGATCATCCCGATGGTTTTCTTGATTCGCGGCGAGATATTCTCGATAAATTCCGTCTCAGGCCGTCCGGGCAAAAGGAAGATTTCAGGGGAATGGATAACTGCAGAAGTTATGAAAAGGGAATTATAGTCAGAGGCTGCAGCATAACTCGAAGTGACTGCATATTCAAGATTTATGCTTCCACTCATCCGATTTCTTAAAAAATATCTTTCAAGGCTGGATGAGCCAACATATATATTTGGTTTAGGCACTTGCATAAAAGCCCTGATATAGCATGGTGTTATACGATAATGAATACGACTGGGCCTGTAATCAGGTTGTCTGAAGAATGTCTCTCTGTCAAGATCTGCAGTCCTCGCTATATCTGAAATATATCTTACTGGAAAAGATTGGTCTGCATTACTGTGATACATAACAAGAAGCAGGTCTCTGAAATTTATAAATTTAGTGTGACAAAAATGACAAACACTAATGTTATTTAAATCTGGTCAATTTACAAATTATTATGAAAAGCCGCGTTGTAGTGAGTGCAGTGATAGAGAAAGGCGATTTTTTGCTCTTCGGAAAGAAAAAAAAAGACCAGGCTCCATATCCGAACAAATGGCTTATTTTAGGAGGCGGAGTCAATCTTCCTGATGAAAAGATCGAAGATGCTCTCAGAAGAGAGATAATGGAAGAGGCAAATATTGAAGTGACTGAGCCTGAGAGAGTTTTCTTTGACGAAGATTTTGCAGAAGATAAGCACGGAGAGATGACGCATTATATATATCTGACATTTAGGGCGCAGTATAAATCAGGAGACGCAAAAGCAGGTGATGATATTGAGCAGCTCAAGTGGGTTTCAAGATCAATGCTCAAAGAATTAGATATTTGCGAGCCTTCTATCAAGCTTTTCAGGAAATTGGGCTATCTTTAAATATAGTTAAATCGAACCATTATTTATGGATGAGATTCATATTGCAATTGTGGATGACCAGACTGATGAGAGAGTTAGGAATCTGTGGTCAATCTTGAATGCTGGAAAAGAATATGGGTGCGCTGGTATAAGTTTCAAGGCAATTGATCTTGAACCTTTTAAGAGGCATGAAGACCAACCCTTCTTTACTGATATGGATTGGGATATGGCAGAATTTCTGAAACCTAATTCAGATTACAAGAGACAAGATAGTTACATTTTTGTGCATGATAGCCCTTATGTTTTGCATGTAGGATGGGATGGTATGGATGCGATAGCCTTTGCAAAAAGTGGTCTGGATATTTTGCTTATCAATCGTCAGATGGTAAATATCCATGGAAATTCAGCAGTCAACACAATAAATTCTTTGTTTCCAGATTTGCCAATTATAATTATTACAGGAGATGATGAAGGCCAGTTGACTCAGTTTTCTCCTCCTGTTTATACACAACCATATGATGGTCACGATGCAAATGTTGCAGGATTTGTTCATAAAAGATGGGGCCTCTTCAAGAGAGGAGACGCAACAGGTATTCAAACTCTTGCACTTCTTCATCCAGAATTATATGGACCTGGAGCAAAAGAGGATCTAATATCCAAGCACATACAAAAGTATGGTCCTCTTTTATCCGCTGAGTATGATTCACTTATTAAGGCCGCGGAAATTGACAAGGCAGGAATGCCGTACTATTACAACGAGTAACCGATATATTTAATAATCCTATCCTCCTAAATATATTTATGAAATCAAGTGTTGCTTTATTTTTTCTATGTATTATATTCTTGACAGCAGCAACCCCTGAAGCCAAATACTTCCTTAACGATTATACTGGAGCTGTTAATTCAGAAGATGCAACGCAAATTGAATCCATCCTAAAGGAGATATACGACAGCGGCACTGCGGAGTATGCTATAGTCATCGTAGATTCGCTGAATGGTTCAGATATCGAAGGCTATTCATACAAGCTTGCAGAAGGGAATCTTGGTGATGCATCAAAAAATAACGGCCTCCTCCTCCTTGTCGCGCTGCAGGACAGGCAGTACAGATTTGAGGTCGGAAGAGGGATTGAAGATGTACTTCCCGATATAATCATGGCAAGGATCGGAAGAAAATACATAGAGCCAAATTTCAAGGCAGGAGACTATGGGATAGGGATAATTGAAGCAAGCACTGCAGTAAGAGATATTCTTGCAAACAACACAGAATCAAGATATTATGAAGACCCAAGGCCTGATGGGCTGGCAACCGGAATTACGATTTTTATTATACTGGTGATAATTGCAATTTTGATAATTGTTGCGGCAAGCAAGGGCAAAACACCAAAAAGGCTTAGAAAAAATGAAGATTACTTTACCGCGGCCTGGCTTATTAGCCAGATGATGAAAGGTGGCAAAGGCGGTTCAGGCGGTGGCTTCGGTGGCGGTGGATTTGGCGGGTTTGGAGGAGGATCATTTGGAGGAGGTGGCGCGGGTGGAAGGTGGTAGAATATGAAAGAAGTACTATTAAAATGTCCAAGATGCAATATCAATATGAAAAAGATTAAAAAGAAAGATGTAATTATCGATGTTTGCGATAAATGTAGCGGCATGTGGCTGGATGATAAAGAGATAGAAAAACTAGCTGCTTATGCAAAAGGTGAAAATGATGGCAAAAAAACAAAAACAAAATAAATTTCCAGTTTGGGGTTATTTCCTAGGAGCATTTGCAGTATTGATTGTTATTGCATTGATGGTTGGACTTTGGGTTGCAGGAACCTACAATTCATTTGTCGGCCTGGACGAAAATACAAATACCGCATGGGGAGCTGTTCAGTCAGCATATCAGAGACGGGCAGATTTGATACCAAATTTGGTTGCAACTGTCAAGGCATATAGTGATTATGAAGGAGACGTCTTAACTCAGATAACTCAGGCAAGGGCAAGTGTTGGTTCAGCCAAAACTCCGGCAGAGCTTTCAGCAGCTGGCGATGAGATGAATTCTGCGCTAGCGCGACTCTTAGTTGTTGTAGAAGCATATCCAAATCTAAAAGCCAATGAAAACTATCTGGATCTGCAGGCGCAGCTTGAAGGGACAGAAAACAGGATAAAGATTGAAAGAGACAATTTCAATAATGCTGTCAGAACCTTGAACACAAAGATCAGAAGGTTTCCTTCTAATATCATTGCTGGAATGTTCGGATTTTCGCAAAGGGATTACTTTGAAAGCCAGTCCGGAAGCGAGAATGCTCCTGATGTGAAAGGATTGTTTGAATAATTTTTCTTTTCTTCTTTTTTCAATTGGAAAAGGTTGATTTGCTAAATATGTCGGATTTCTAAAAGAAACAATCTCCTATGCATCTATTTGCAAATTTCCTTCAGATTAATTAAAGATTCAAAGATTCAAAAAAAAAGCATTAGAAATAATAAATTAAATGAAATGAGTTACTTCAACCTTATTTCTCTATAAATAGTTCTTTTGTAGGTGTTGTCACTCACTGCAACCCTCAAGTATTCATACCTGCTAAGGTCATTAGGCATCTCTATACTAAACACTTTCTTTCCGGTCTCGCCGGATTTTAAAGTTTGGATGAGTTTTGTCTGCTTTGCCTGCATCCCGGGTATGCTTACCAGTATCTGCACATCTTTTAAGGTAGTCATGTCATTGTTCGTGACAGAAACAACTACATCAAACATATCGCCTGGCTTAATCTGAGACTCATCATAAAGCAGGTCTACATACAGTGCTTCTCTTGCGCTATATGTCCCTTTATCTTCAGTATTAGCATTGCAGTCATCATCTATACCATTGTTCTTGATTTCTGCTGCGCCGGGGTTTATCTTTGCGTTCCAGTCGTTGCAGTCAATAGTTCCTTGATAACCATCTCCATCCTTATCATCGCTGCATGCATCTCCTAGACCATTTCTGTCAGTATCTACCTGGCTTGGATTATACACTCCTTTGCAATTATCAGTATCATCACACGTTTTATCTTGGTCAGCATCAATGCAGGTGTCGCATCTGTCATCTATCATATCATGGTCAATGTCGATCAGTGCTGAGTCGCTTGCTGAGCAGACGCCTGCTCCGCATGAATAATCTCTATATACTTTTCCGGTAAATGAGCAATCAGTTTTTTCGCAGCTTCCGTCAGGCTGCCTGCAATTTGCGCATCGTTCTATCTGAACATCATAGCATCCATTCAGCGAGTTGCAGTCAAATTCCTGGAATGAATGGCCTTCTGCTGCGCAGTAGACCTGGGACAGTATTTCGCTGTTTATGCAGAAATCTGATGGAGACACATCCGGAGCGCATACAGGTGCTGATATATCTTCACAAGTCCCTCCGTCAGCAACAAATTCAAGTGTCAGTGGATTCATATTGGTATAGCTTGTGCAGTCGCCATTTCCGCAATCTTCTATAGTTTTGTAGCTATCATCAGTGATGCATGATGCAGTATTATCATGTTCAGCGCAGCTGTTTGCAATTGATTTTTCAACTATGTTTTCGTCCTGGCATATAATCATAGGCTGCAGGTCATCGCCACAGTCATCGACAAGAACCTCTGCGGCTGTATCTTCTGAGTAGCATAATCCTGTTTGATCATCGCATCCTTTTGCTATGCAGTCTGTATTTTCATAAACATCATTGTTTTTGCAAAATTGTGTTGTTATGCATGATGTTGACTCGCAATCAATAGTATCAATCTTTTCCGTTGTCATGGATGAATCGCATGCCAATTCCCCGGAATCGCAAAATCCTGTTTCTGTATCCTTATACGAAACTGAGCTTCCTTCTTCGCAGACAGAATAAGTTTCTCCATCATGCACATAATTGCAGTTCTCTTCAGTGATCTTCACCTGCGAATTCACTGAGACACATGCATCGATATTGCAGACGCCTGAAACAACATCTTGATATTCATTCAGATATCCGTCCTCGCAAACTTTATTGATATCTCCGGTCTCTTCAAAGTTGCAATCAGTTTCACCTATCTTCACCAGGTTCTGTGTCGTGTCACATATCAATTCATCATCATTGCAGAAACCAGTTTCATCGCTCTGGTATTCTGCAAGGGAATTTCCTTCACATATATTATACGATGTATCTAGTGTATGATAATAGCAGTTCTCTTCAGTCACTTTTTCTGTGCTGGCAGTGACGTCGCAAGCATCCACATTGCATATTCCTGTCTCGATATCATTGTAGGTCGCCAGGTTATCTCCTTCACAGACACTGTGCGTACCCACGATATTCTCACCTGAACAATCATGATCTGCCACTTTTACTTCATCTGTAGATGAATCGCATGCATCAACATTGCAGAATCCGGACTCAACTGTATTATATGTTACAAGTGAATCGCTTTCACACACATCATAGGTATTCAAGATAGTCTCTCCGGAGCAGCTATGGTCACTTACTTTTACAGCTGTTGTCTCTGTGTCACAGCTGTCGGTCTCTGCGTTGCAGAAACCTGTTGTTAAATCGTGATATGTTTCAAGAGTATCTCCTGAGCAAATATCATATTCTTGGCCAATGGTCTCTGAATTGCAATCAGTAACCACATGATATTCCGTACATGAATCATCATCATAATTGCCGCATTCCCATAGGTCACTACCTGAGCAAGTGAATTCTCCCGATGAGCATTCATCCGTGCATGGAGGGCAGATTATATCAGTTGATTCTTCTGTGCACTGCCAGTCAGGTATCTGGTCAGCCCAGACGCAGGCCTCATTAAGGATGGTCGAAGGGCACGAAGTGTCGCTTTTTACCCTTGTATGGATGAATACCACTTCTCTGTCTCCAGGATGGAGTGTTCCGAAATTCCAAACATTATCATCTGAGATCGATTCCGGATCAGCGAACAAGAACTCTAACTCTGAAGGATAATGCTCTTCAAGCAATACTCCTCCTCCTGTGCAGTCAGCAGTCCCAATATTCTCAACAGTTATACCATAAACCAGTTCCTGGCCTACTATCACAGGATCAGGGCTGTCAGTCTTGATCAGCTCTATCTCGCACTTATTATAATGGCAGGTATGGTCGCATTCATTGTCGTTTAGCCAGTCACATTCTTCAGGTGGCTGCACAATCCCGTCTCCGCAGAAAGTGCATGCATAATCTCCTGAGTCCCTGCAACCAGGTACATAATCAGGATTTTCAATATCAACATTATAATCACAGGTTTCTTCAGGTGTTTGCTTAACACCATCACCGCAATAGGTGCACTCATGAGGTCCTGTTGTCCTGCATACGTCATTGGACAAATCTCCTGTATCAACATTATCTGTGCAGATATCATCCTTTGTTGCGCCGTCAGGTTCGCATGTCTTATCATTGCCATCGTTGCATATGGAATCTCCGCAAATCGGTATCCAGTTGCATGTCTGGTCGCAGTTTGAATCAATTGCATAATCGCATTGTTCAATAGACTGTCTTATTCCATCTCCGCAGAAAGTGCATGCATAATCTCCTGAGTCCCTGCAACCAGGTACATAATCAGGGTTTTCAATATCAACATTATAATCACATGTCTCTTCCGGGGTCTGCAAATCACCATCTCCGCAATATGTACATTGGTTTGTGCCTGTTGTTCTGCATATACCATCTGTTAAATCACCTGAATCAACATTGCTTGTGCATATGTCGTCTTTTGTTGCGCCATTTGGTTCGCATGTCTTGTCATTCCCATCGTTGCAAATTGAGTCGCCGCAGTATGGCTGCGGGACAGTCACAGTTATTTGGGCATTTTTAACATTGCTTGGCTGTGCGCATTTGCAGTCATCAAACATATTTGTGCTGATTTCATATATGTAAGTTCCGGGCTCAGTCGGCGCATAACTGAAATGAGCATTATATTGTTCATTCCAATTGATCAAGACACTCTCAGTGCTCTGATACACAACCGTATTTACATCATTCTTGTAGACCTTATAGAACACGTTGACTTTAGAGTTGTAATATTGGTCAAGTTCTGATGGTATGTATTGCAGCCAAGATATCTGTTCATCCCATGCGCTTCTCAAATTGGCATTTACAGTAACTAATGTTCCTGGCTGGATTATATTGGCAGAATTTTTTGAAATGCTTTCAACCATTGAACCGCAGATGCTACTGTCTGTTTTTGAAAATGTCAACGGATAATTCAAGTTGCCATAGTTTATATTGGAAGGAAAATATTCACGTGTAAATCGCGGAACAACGCAGCTATTAGGGTCGTAATGGAAGACTATCCAAGTGACTGGAGCTGCTGCTGCTGAATAGCTCATCACATGGTTTGTTGAAGGTCCATTATTCTGATAAGCAGTCATACTATTGCATGAGTTATCTGCACATAGATATGATGATGATTTGAATGATGTCGCCGATGTGTACGTGGTTGTAGCTGTCATCGCGGCAGCAAATGAAGTTAAGATTAGTAAACACAGCATGAGCAGTGGAGTGGTTTTTTTCATTCTTTCACCTTATGTTTTCATGGATCTATTGGAGTTCCAGTTCCATCATCGATCACGCGATCATCGCTTGGAGGATTGTCTGGAGGTGTTATTTCTGTTTCACTTGTCACTGTTATTGTTGACTCCATACAGGCAACAATCCTACCCCTGTTTGCAGGGTCTGCTCCATTGGCTTTATCTGCAGCATCAGCTACCCATGGTTGATTCACACTATCTTGTACAGGATGATAACCTGGAGGGGTTTCTGGATATTTGCCATCTTTTTGCCATGGTCCCTCAAAAGGCCAGCAGTTTATTGCTGCATTCTGGAAAGGAGCAAGCCTCCGGATTCCAAATGCAGAACCATCAAAAAATGCAATTCCGTTCTGAGTAGTGGCAATTGAGTGATGAGCATTTGCATAATCAAGTATCCCTGCCAGATCAAGATCCATCTGAGGTGTAAATCCGATGTCAATACCTTCAGACATTTTTAGCAGCATATCATTAAAGTCAATTCCTGCTAAATTACCAGCTTTGATCCTTGCAATTGTCGAAGCATCAAATAATGCCCTTAGATACATATCGGCAAAGCTTTCCGGAACTGCAGAAGGATTGTTCATAAAATCTGGTTGAATAGCAACATTAGGATCATGTTGGAATAATATCCACGTGTCAGCTCTTCCTAGGCCCGGGCCATTAGGATTTTGGAGCATTCTGGATAGCATATCTACTTCTACCCATTGTATTGTCCCATTTGGATCTGTGACAGGTATGTAATTGCCGGCATAGGATTTGCCTTCATTTCTCCCTTGCTGGGCTCTGTAAACTTCTGCCCATCCCATATTTGGATTCAGCTTTCCGAGATTATCAACTATTGCAACCAATACAGCGGCATTTTCACTATTAACTGTCCATCTTGGGTGAACCATGCCTGGATTTCCTGGGACAACACAAGTTGTGTCGAAGGCTACAGTTAATGAGTCTAATGAAACAGGGGCTCTTCCAGAAACGCTTAGGGCTGCATTTATTTGTTCTAACAAAATTCCTGAAGTTCCATTAGCAATAAAGAAATTAGCAGATGTGCCGTCTCCCATTCCCGGAACTTGGTATCCTTTGAAGCAAACTTCCGGATTATTTACTAGTCTTGCTATGTCAGCATTTGTAAAACCTGTCCATTGCGGAGAGGTATTAGTAAACATGGCAACTGCATGACTTGTATTCAATGTATAAATTGGAAGTTGAGTGGCTGTCGGTACGATAATTGTTGGTGTGGCAAGTGGGGTACTTTGAGCTTGAACAAACACAGCAGGCATATTTGCTGGTTGTGTTGGCGGCGGCGTGTAAGTTGGCGTAGGAGCGTTTGCAATTGCTGCCAGTCCAGGAACCACACATGCAAATATGCCCGGTCCAAGTGCTGTCATAATAACCCTATACCAATTTGTTTCACGATGGGTGTTTTCTGCAGTTTCAGCCTTTACTTCTTTTATACCTCTATTTGTAGCTTGATAATAATGTCCTGAATGTCTTATTACTGCACCATCAGTCTGATTAAGCATTGCATCTACAAACAACTGATAGCCACTCTCTGTCAGCTTTTCTCTAGCTTCCTTGTACCAGTCACCAACATTGCCGGATAGCGATAATCTTGGCGAATAGGGAGCAGATTCCTTTTTTTCATCCCGTTTGAACAATTGCGGTAGTTTTTCCAAATGGGTTCCGGGTCCAAGCAAAGCCATCAAGGCTTCTTTTTGGTCCACTTTTTCTGCTCCATAAAGAAGGTCAGCTGCATTTGCTGCATTAAATGCACTCATAACTTGTGCCTTAAGCTGCAAAATATCCATGTGTATGTAATCAGGCACAATAGGTTGATAAAAATCATGCAATCTTGTTGGAGCATTACTAACAGCGTGAGATATTTTGCTATCTGCATCAAAAATAGCATTCCTTGCCATGAGACCATAAATAGGTAATTTTTGAAGAATTCCAATTGTCTTTGCTACATAATGATTCATTTTTGCATCAGTTCTAATTATGTACTTCCTTTACAGTAGAAAAACCTTATATTTAAAGCTACTTATATGATACCACTTTAAAATAGTCAATAGATAAGACTTAGTAATATTTAATATCAGTGCCCAAATATCCACCAATCAAAGTGAACGAGGATGTAATCTATATAGAGATGCACCAGAATAGATGCAAAGCAGCCCAAAGAAAATGAGAAGAGGTATATGAAGCGGTCTTCCAGCGTAAGTGAGGAGATTTTGGGTATTAATGGAAATATTCTTCCAAATGAGACCCGGAAAATGATCAAGGTCAATAAGTACACCAAGAACCCCGAAAGCCCCGAAGACACAAAGTGCGTGAATTGCATCTGAATTATATATTGTATGTCTGATATCATTTTTCATCTGAACAGGAAGATTAATTTATTTAATAAAAGTATGTTAATACACCAAAATTAACAAAAAATTTATATCTAAATATTGTTACTACTATCAAATTTATAAATTAACTCTAGCTTTATAAATTAATTAATTCTTCCAACTAAGATGAGGGTTGCTTTGATTGCACCTGAATTCATTCCGGCGTGGGGTGGAGCGGGGACATATGCATATAATCTTGCCAAAGGCCTATCCAAATATCAAGATATTGAAGTTCACGTAATCACACCAAAAAGAGGACTTGGATATGATAAACAAGCACTAGAAAGTTTGTTTGATGGCAAAGTCAAAATCCACAATATATCAACTGCATCTGACTCCTTTTTTTACAATTTGAGATTTCAGCTTGAGTTATTTTCGCAATTTGAAAAATTGCATAAAAAATTCAATTTTGATATCGTGCATTCTACAGGGCTTGTGCATATGCCAGACGTGCTGCTTAGGTTAAAAAAGCTAAGCATACCTACTCTTGTAACTGTTCATACTACAATTGATTCTCAATTTGACTATAAGCCTAATTTTGCAGAATTTCTTTTGAAAGGAGAACCTGTTGAGTTTCTTAGCATGGCTGCGTATCCGGGAATAAAATTATTGCAGAACAGATATGTGAAGGGTAGCGATGGATTCATCTGTGTCTCTGATTATGTGAGAAGATTCATTCCCACAAGAAAAAAGCTGGAGGTCATCAACAATGGGATTGATACCGGCCGTTTTTGCCCTGGTGAGAACAGCAAATTCAAATTCCTGGATAATATTAGAACTCCAAAAATCATCTTTTGCGGAAGGCTTCTTTATATGAAAGGCATTAAGACCCTAATTGAAGCAGCTAAATTAGTACTGAAAGAATTTGATGTACATTTCATATTTGCTGGCCAGGGAAATTTCAAAAAATGGTATAGTCATCTGCGTGGTATCGAAGACAAAATCTTATTTCTTGGCTATGTCGACTATCAGGATATGCATTACCTATACCAGAAATGCGATATATTTGTGCTGCCAAGCTTTATAGAAAGTTTTCCAATGACTCTGCTGGAAGCTATGTCATGTGGCCTCGCTCCTGTTGCATCGGATGTGGGAGGCATCCCAGAAATTATCGAGGACGGTAAAAATGGTTTACTTTTCTCAAGCCACAATTCAGCAGATCTAGCCAAGAAATTAAATAAGCTTCTGGCTGATAAATCGCTGCTCAGGAAAATCGGAATCAATGCCCGCGACACCGTAGAAACAAAGTTCACCTCAAGCACTATGACTCTCTTGACAAGGGATATGTATTATAATATGTCAGGTGAAATGAATGCCTAAACTTTATGTTTGCCTTCTGGCAGATACAGAAGACAGTCATCCGAATTATGTACCTGGATGGGAGAAATATGGGACGGATTATGATAAAAAAATTGTTTTTCCGAGGTTTGAATGGATAAATTATTGGGATGAATTGCTCGCATTATTCAAAAAATATAATTTTTCTGTTACCTGGTTCTTTCGTGCTGATAAATGCATAAACGGAGCAGCACTGGATGAATTTAAGCCCTTTGTTCCAAAACTTAAGGATCATGAGATAGGGATTCATATCCATACCTTAAAATTTCATAATAATGTATGGGGGCAGACAACTGATCCTGTGGAAGAAGCAAGAATAATCCGAGAATCGATCGCATTGTTCAAGAAGAAGATGGGTTTTCTCCCAAAATCTTCACGGATGGGATGGAACGCAATGAGTAATGCAATAATGGCGTCGCTCCAAAAAGAAGGAATTAAATATGATTGTTCTGCAGTGCCGGATTACTATTCTGAAGGTTTCTATAATAAGAGGGATAACATAATTGATTGGAGAGAATGTCCCAGGGTGCCTTACCATCCGTCTGCTGCAGATTATAAACAAAAAGGAGATATGAATATAGTAGAGATACCTGTCAGCACAAATGGGAAAAAAGGGTTTATATACAACAATAAGGTCACGAAAATTGCAAATATAATCCCTCAATCCATTAGGAACTCATTGCTTCCAGTTGCAGGAAAAATGCTTGAAAAGATGGGCTGCACTATGCATTCTAATTTTGTGATCTCTTCATCATGGAATATTAATGGAGCACTAAAAATTGTAACATCCCCTACGAATAAGGATACTTTACTAGTCGGATACTTTCATCCTTGTGAGATACTGGATACCAAATCTGGAAAACACAATTTATCGTATTTTTCCAAGATTGAAGAACTGCTGAAACATCTTGTAAAGTTAAATTATCAGCCAATGACTGTTTCCCAGGTTGTGAGCAGCATGGAGGCGGAATAATGAAGATTCTTTTTGTCATCGCCCATCTTGGCAAAGGGGGAGGTCAGGCAACCCAGGCTATCAGGCTCATTAAAGAGATATCAAAAAATCATGAAGTTAAGCTCCTTACATTAAGTTATAATTCTGACATCATAGATGAACCATGCGAAACGATTTATGCAGGACCTTTGCGGTTTCCTATGGGTGCCCTGGATATGTTAAAGAAATTACTAAGCATGAAGGAGAAATTCGATGTTGTTCAATGTCTTGATCCATATTATGCTCTGCCGACTATATTCCTGTCCGGGAAAAGACCCTTCTTCTATAGGATAGGCCAGTCAGCCAAAGGTGATTTTTCCAATCGTGAACAGTTTATCTTCAAATTGGCAGCACCTTTTGCAAACATACTCTTTGCTCCGGCCTTGTTTTCATCAGGTTTTACTGTAAATAGTGAAAAACTGAGGCAAGAACTATCCTTTTATAGGCCATCTGTCATAAGGAATGGTTATGAGATTGGCGAATTCCGGTCAAATTCTGACTCAAAATTGTTGAGGAAAAGATTGGGCCTTCCAGTGGATGAATTTTTGCTTCTCTATACAGGAAAAATCATTGCCGGAAAAAATATCCACATCATACTTGAAAGTTTGCGCAAGGTAAAGAACAAGCTCGTCCTGGTGGGTAATTGGAATGAAGAGCATCATGGAGATTCATATTTTTCCTGGCTGAAGGAGGAATACAAAGATGTTATGGCTAAAGTTATCTGCACAGGAGAGGTGCATATGGAAAAGGTCAAAGATTATCTAAATTGCTGCGATGTATATGTCTTTCCAAGCATAAGGGAAAGCAGCCCCAATTCTTTACTTGAGGCAATGGCATGCAGGATGCCTGTGATCTGTTTTGACAATCCGAATCACAGAGAGATTGTGAAGCATGGTAAGAATGGACTAATCTTTTCTACTGCAGATGAGCTGGCGGCAGGAATAAAGGAATTAGAAAAGAATAGAGAATTGAGACAAATGCTGGGCGAGGAAGCGCAGAAATTTGTACGCAAAAATCATGACATCAAAAAATCAGCAGATGAGTACATAGAAATGTACAAAAGAGCTCAAAAATGAAGACAGTCTTTATAAGTATTAAGGAATTCAGTGATATGCATAAAGAATGGAATGATCTCCTAGGCAAAACAAAATATCCAAACTTGTTTTTGACGTGGGAGTGGCTATATTCTTGGTGGGAGATATTTCAGAAAAAGAATTATGAACTCGCAGTTGTTGCCTTCTACGATAAAAGCGAGTTGGTTGGGATATCACCAACTTTTTTACATAAAACCCCGTTTGGTAACATTGTGAGATTGCTGGGAGATGAATCAGTTGATTCGTGTTATTTGGATATTATCGCGAAGCAGGAATTTAGGCAATTTGTTTTGTCCAAAACAAAAAAACTTTTTGAAAATGATTCGATATTATTCAAATATGTCGATAATGACTCGGATCTGAAATACAGATTTACTGACAAGCCGATTGAGTTATCAAAATGTCCAATTGTTGAATTGCCCGAAAATATTGAAGACTACTTGGCGAGACTATCACGAAATGAAAGGCATAATTATAGAAGAGCAGCGAAGGAATACAAGGATGTTAAATTCAGCGCAGACCATGATCTTTCAACTGTATTTTCAATTAATAAAAAAAGATTTGGATCTCAAAGTTTTTCTCCAAAGCAAAGGGATTTCTTGAAAAAATTCAGCAGCAGGTTTAGTGAATATGAAGTGCTTAAGTATGAAATAGAAAATGATGCCGCATACAATCTTAATTATTATTATAAAAATACAGTGTTTTTCTATTCAGCAGCATTTGTTTCACAAGAAAAGAATTTGGGGATCGGTAAGGCATTGTGCTTCAAAAACATTGAAAATTCAATCAAAAATAGATATAGTTATTTTGATATGCTAAGAGGGACTCAGGAATACAAAACTAAGCTAAGTTCACGGATGAAGACAAACATCGGGCTTTATGAAGGAAAGGGTACCTATAAAACACTATTTTTTATCCTGAAACTTTTAAATAAGATTTCATATCAGATTGAAAAATATATGCCTTCCAGGATTAAGCAGGCATTGCAAAAGTCATGGATAGCTAGGGTGGTCCGATGAGACTCCAAAGTTATTTTAAGGATCCAACTGTAAAGAATGGTTTTTTTCTCCTGATGGGATCTGCAATCAATTCAATCGGTGGATTCATTTTCTTTTTACTCGTAGCAAGGCTTTATGCATCAACCGATGTCGGATCATCAAGTGTACTGATAAGTGCCCTAGGCATTATTACCACACTAGCAATGTTTGGTTTGGATGAAACTCTAATAAAATACCACCATAAAGACGGTGAGGCTATTATTGGTCTTGCGGCTGCAGTAACATCCATAGTTGCATTCATTTCTTCAGTAATAATTCTAGCAATTATCTTGAAATCTGATGCATCTGAATTGTCTGCAATTCACATGGTCATATTCATTTTATCTGCAGTGTCTTGGACATTTTCTACGCTCCTGGATGTAATCTATATTGCAAAAAAGCAGTCGGTACATGTGTTCTACAAAAGCATCATCCAGAATGTGATAAAATTAATATTGCCTTGCCTTCTTGTTGCCCAAGGCTATTTTGGAATATTTTTAGCTTGGGGAATATCGTCTTTCCTTGCATCCATTATTATGCTTTATTTTACTAAGATATCACTCAACATGAATTTTTCGCTCTTGCAAAAATATTTTGGATTCAGTTCCATGAATTACATATCTAATGTAATATTTTGGGCAAGAGATTTCCTTGTTCCGCTGATTTTGGCCACTTTAAAAGGAGCTCTCTTCACTGCTCAGTATTTCATTCCTAATAGGTTTCTTGTATTATTTTATATTGCGCCTAAGGCCATTACAAGAGCTTTCTTTGCTGAAATTTCAGGGAAAAAACGTTCAAGTTTTACGATTGTAACATTAATCACATTAGGATTTTCAGTTGTATTCTTGCTTGGAGTGATTTTTTTCGGAAGATGGATACTCGGTGTTTATGGTGAGGATTATGCTTTCGCAGGCTATGATTTGTTTGTATTGTTTGCATTTACAGGCATCTTTTCATCTTTCAATGAGATTGTATTAACTAAAGAGAGATATCGGGGCAGTGGGCTTCCAATATTGCTGATAAAAGGCGCGCCGGCAATCCTAACACTAGTAACTTTGCCATTCACAATCGGCTTTGGACTTATAGGCATAGGATATTCTTATCTTATTCCTGAAATGATAATTTCAATATATGCCGCCATGAGGTTTGCAAAATGAAAAGAAATAAAATTTATTTATATGTGGGATTGGTATTAGTACTCATGTTGATTTCTGTTTTGTCACTAATGCTAACGAATAGAAGCAAAGATTATGATTCCCCGATAAAGATTGCATATCCCATATATGATGCTCCATACTCTTCTGAAGATTATAAGTGGCTTGCGTCCCACGCAGACCTTCTCATTGCTATGCCATCTGAAAACAATAATTTAGCGCAAATGAAAGAAATTAATCCGAAAATGATCTTTTTGAAATATCAGTTTTCCGGACTTGTGAATGAAAGCAAGGATGGTAATTCAATTCCAGGCTTCTCATATATCATGAAATCACATAAAGAATGGCTCCTAAAAGACATCAATGGGAAGATTGTAGTTGATGATTATTCAAATGACGAATCATATGCAGTATTCCCTGATTTTGCTAACAAGGAGTTCCAGGATTATGCATTTTCGCAATATTTAGATCTCGGAAATTTTGATGGTATCTTCCTGGATGTTGTAAATTTCGAAACAAAGGGATATTATCCCCAAAAACTTGGAACTAATGAGAATGAATATCAGATTCAGTTCAAATCATATTTGCACGCGCTGCATAGCGATGTTCCAGGACTACTTGTACTAAATGCCGCCGGTCTGATATTCCATGATAAGACCCAACCCTGGGCAGGCTCTAATGAAGATATCTATGACCAGACTTACGGCATCTCTGACGGGATACTCGAAGAGGCTTTTGTAAATCTCAATTACTGGAATCCTGACCAGATCTACCAATCAAAAGATAAGTGGGAAAGACAGATATGGACTCTTGAGGAATCGGGCAAGCAGAATAAAATCTATATCGCTGTTGCACAGAATAGGGGAATGGATGGAAAGGATTCTCTATTTAATGCAGCATCATACCTTCTAGGTGCCCATGAGAATTCATATTTTCTAAATTTAGGAAGAAAAGGATATAGGCTCCAGAATTATAAGGATGAATATGAGAATTTCAGATATATCTATGAAGCACCGCTTGGCAAACCACTGGGTGCGAGATACTTTGAAGATGGGGTATGGCGAAGGGATTTTGAGAATGGATATGTTGAAGCGGACTACAACATGAAAATTGGAATTATATATAGTAGATAAAATGACAGACAAAAAAATATTTGGAAATTCAGCACTTCTTTTGTTGCAGTGCTTTTTGATATTCTTATCACTGCTACTTCAGACTCTAAAAGAGGTATCTTTTTCTAAAATTCTATTTTGGGTGCTGTATCTTGGAGCAGTCCTCGCTACCTATGCTCTTGTACTGCAAAAGAATGATAATGGAAAACTCCTCTCCTTATTTGTTTTGGATCTTTTCATCCTGTCGATATTTAGTTTCAATTTTCCCTATTTTTATCAGGTTGATAGGGACACTGGGTTTGAAACTCAATTTGCAAAAACAATCATTGAAAATAAATACTGGAATCCAACGCTTGGAACAGGATTTACGCAAGATTACTATGGATATAATCCTGTTTTGCATATACTTCTCGCATTTATATCTATAATTTCAAAAACGAGTGTAGACCTGCTGGCAAAATATGTTGTCAGTATAATTTTTAGGATGCTTATCCTTTATGCAATTTACAGATTACTTAGTTTGATTTTTAAGAATAAGCAACATGTTTTTCTCACTTTATTTATTTATTTGATCACACCGCGGCTGAGGATACTAATGGTGTCCAGAAGGCTTGTGGCAGTTTATTTTATGTTGCTTTGTCTTTACTTAATTATTAAAAAATCGAGTATAAAGATATCATTTTCTGATATTTTGTTATATTTTGTTTTATCTGTGATGCTTGTCCTAAGTGATCACTCCACATCATTGATATTCTTGATGTTTCTATTAATCGGAACAATATACTATGCAGTCGTAAATCTGATAGGCATTGTAAAACAAAATATTTTTTTTGTACCATTGATTATTAGTGGTTTTGCTAACTTGATCTGGGAAGGCGTGTTTGCAAAGAGGCTGCTCCTGTCAAATATTGGATATCTCTCAGAAATAACATCTTTTATTGGAAATATTGCACAAGCACCGACAAGCACAGTATCTGTAGATCCAATAGTATATTCATTATTAGAAAAATTGTGGATATATTCCGGTCATATTGCAATTGTTTTTATTTGCCTGGTAGGTTTCGTGAGTTTTGGAATTAAATTTTATAGGAAGAAAGAAATTCTTCTTCCGGAAGTAAATGACAAAATCCTCTTTAGCTATCTAGCCATATTTGGTCTTTTAGGATATATTATTTCTTTGGGACTAGCGCAGAGCCAGTGGGGCAATTTCACTAATGTTTTTATATGGTTTCCTCTGATTCCTGTGGCTTGTCTGGTATCCATATTGCTGTTTAGATTTCAATCTGAAAATATTCTGAGTGCTCCATTATTTAGAATCGCATCAGCTGTATTGATCATGGTAGTTTTTGCAGGAGGACTTCTTGCAGAATACCATCCAGTTGTTTTTTATCCATTCAATGAGTCAGGTGTCTTAATGGAATTTAAGGAATATAAGAAACCTGAGATTTATTACTCTGGCCAGTGGTTAAGTGAAAATGCGGCAAGAACAAGTGTGATTGTGGCAGATAGGTCAATTTTTGATATATATGGAGGTTACTTCGGATTTGAACAGGCGTTGCTATCTTATTCCAAAGAGATGTATCTTTCAGATCAAAGTTACTATGAAAAAAGGATACTGAAATGGCCTATTTGGACAGGAAGTTATAAATGGAGCTCAGTTTCTGCTAAAACAGATTATGTCATTGTTAATAGAGACGTAATCAGGATAAGAAGTGATCTTCTTGGTGAACCATTGCCTCCATCATTCTTGGAAAAATTTGACAAAGTAAACCTGACTGAGAGGATATATGATAATGGATTAATCCAAATCTATCGTAAAGGTGATAGAAATGTTTAGTCTGATTTTTGCGATCCTTTTGGTTTTTATACTGCCAGGGATAGGGATTTTTTTTCGGCAAGCAGGCTTTTTTGACAATCTAGTTATTGCAGTTGGAATATCCATAGCAACTGATGTGATATTAGCTTTCATTTTAGGTGGTACAGAAAGACAAATGATCGCTACAGGTGGATTGACTTCAATGAATATTGTATATGGATTATTATTGGTTTCACTGATTAGTCTTGTAATTGGTATATTTAGAAGGAGAAAAAATGAAAGCATTTGATATAATCTCATATTTCTGTGCGGTTTCTTTAATCGTAGGAATGTTGGTTTTTCCTTATTTATTATCACTTAATAAAACTAATAATCTGATTGAAGCATATATTGTTGAAGAATCAGCTGGAAAAGTGGGCGAACCAATGTTTATCATTGTTGGGATAGAGAATTATGGATATGGTAGAGATATAAGCCTATTATTTCAAAGGGAAAGCGAAGAAGGTCAATCACTGTTGGGATATAACAATCTGCATTTGAATAAAAATTCTAAAGAATTGATTATGTTTAGTGTCAACTCCAGTCTTCCTGGCAAATACAGTATCAGTATTCCAGAGCCGGGCATTTCATTGCATAGATGGATGTTCTCAGAAGCCGAAATAATTAAACAAAAAAAAAGCTCAGGTCCAAATATAGAACCTGACCTCCCATGGGAGCTTCAGGACCCCTATGTTCAAGAATACTATAGATATAATTAAGTTTCTATCTCACAGATGCAATCTGCAATATACTTCATCGTCTTTTCTGACTGATACATAAATGTAGGCAGATAAATTATCTCTCTATTTAGTCTTTTTGCAGTCTCGCAGTTGTTCCTGCAGCCAGAAAAATCATCTGATTCAGGAATACAGGATATGTAGAATTTCTTTGCTTCAATCCTTTTTTTTTCAAGCTTTTCTATCAGCTGATCCCTACCTTTTGAAAACAATGCCAGCTGAAGCGGAATAAAATCACTATGCTTTGTTTGTGTCTGCAGTTTTATTTTTCCTTTGATCTCCTTGTTAAACACTTCAAGCAGCCTTTTCCTGGTTTGATTATAACTATCAATCTTCCTAAGTTCCTCGCACCCAAGCTCTGCCTGATAACCTGTGAATTTGTATTGATGGGTCTCTAGATCCTGTGGCTTTAGGCTGTACAAAGCATCTATTATGTCTTTTCCTGAGAGTCTCTTATATATCTTGTTTGCTGGCCTAAAAATGAATGTGTAAGCTAAAGGACTGGTTGCAATGGATTGTAAAAAGGAAACCACAATACGTTTCAGCAGCATTGATTTTGTCTGTTCTTTAAATTTATTTACGTTACTACGAATTCTTTCCGCCAGATCCTTGTTGTCAGTACAAGCCATCCCTCCCCATTCTGTATTAATAATTTTTGAATAATGAAATGAAAAAAGACAGACATCACCAAAACTTCCAACATTTTTCCCCTTGTATTTTGAGCTTATAGTGTGGGCGCAGTCTTCAATAAGAAATAGATTGTGCTTGTTGCAAATCGCTGTTATTTTGTCCATATCACACGGATTTCCAAGATTGTGCACAACAAGCAAGACTTTGGATTTCGCAGAAACAAGCTCTTCTATTTTACTGGAATCAATACAGAGTGTTTCATCAACATCTACTAAAACCGGTGAATAACCCATTGCACTGATTATCTGAGGAATACCGATAAAAGTAAAACCAGGAATCAGGACTTCGTCTCCTTTTTTCAGACCAATGGATTTTAGTATAGCAATCAAAGCAGATCTTCCTGTGAACGTCGCAATCGAGAATGTCCTTCCTATCCTATCTGAAAATTCTTTTTCAAACCTTGTGATACTCTCCTCTGAATTCCTCATGGACTTCATATGCGAAACAATTCCAAATTTTGATTGAATCTTAGGAACTACAAATATCATATCTCTTCCTCTGTATTATTATACATATTTATTTCTCAATTTGATCTAAAAAGGAGGTAGATTATAATTAATTAAAAAGGTTATCTTTTATAACCACTGCAGAGTAAATATCATAAAATAGAAAGCTTATTAAATGATAAACCCGAATAGTTTGTTATGGGTTTTTTTGATAAGTTCAATCCGTTCAAGAAAGATGAAGGACCGGTGCTTCCGTTTGACACTAATCCAGCACCATCTCAAGAGCACAATTATGGAATAGGAGAGCATAATTTTGAGCCGCATAACTTTGATACTCCTCCACAAGCTAATAATCCAAATATGGGCAATGATATATTTACTCCTTCTCCTACAGAGCATGGTGCGCAAGATGATCCCAGGATGAGGATGCCACTCGGAGAGAGTGTAAAGCTAGGAAAATATGGAAACGAACAAGTGGATGAGTATTCAGGAAATTCTCAGCAGGAATCTAAAAATCCTCTTCAGAAGGATCTGGATCTGATTTCCAGCAAGCTGGATTATCTTAAGGCCAGCCTTGAGGCAATAAATCAGCGTCTTGTAAATCTTGAGCATATTGTGAAGCAGGAACAGCAGAATAGAAAGTGGTAAATTATACCTTTTTCATGAATCAGATTTTAATATTACTTCTTAATTTAGATTAAAATGACCAAGAGAACACAGGAAGAAAAAAGTGATTCGCTTGATAGAATTGTTAGAGAATCAAAAGGTTCTATTATCCCAGTATATTATGCATGGAAGTGGAAGAAAGACCTTGACGGAAAACCGCTCACTAATGCGATGAGTCGGATACTGGGGAAAGTCCTTAAATTATATTTATTGTATGAAGGAATTTCTAGTGATTCAGATATGGAAAATAAACTGAGCTTTTCAGAAATTGAGGCTCTTGAAAAAATTTCAATTGCATCCACTGTGCCACCAGATTCGATTCCAACAACCGTTGACAGGGTATTAAGAGAATACCCTTACAGGATTCCTCTTTCAAGTATTAATCCCTGGCATGAAAGAGAGCTTGAAAGAACTATCTATATACTTGGCAGCCCGGGTGCGGGAAAGGGATTCCTGGCAAGAAGGCTGGAAACACTTTATAATGGATATCTTTCACCAGAAGCCGGAGTGTTTGACCATTTCATGAAATACGTTGAAATCTATCTTAATGAAAAGCCTGGAGAACTTATCGGCAATGATTTTTTCATGCCGACTATAGATAATTTTGCATTGCCGAATTCAGGGATGAGACTTGGAAAATTTGAGGGGTATTCCATTGATCATCCCTATAGCCAGATTTACTTAGGTGGGATCTCATACGAGGTAAGAGGAGGAGGAAGGTCTGCATTTCCTGATATGCTGTTCATCCCTTCAGAAAAAACATATTCTCAGGTTGTCGTATTCCCTGGTCATTTTAGAATTGATGATATGCTAAAGAATAAATCTATTCCCTATATCACCAAACCAGATGAAGTGGTATACTTAATCGACCCAAAAATAATGGATTTCACAAAAAATGAGGAACCTTATAATTGGATCCATAATAATCCGCTTGCAAGGATCCACATCAGCATGGCCGACATAAAAAAACTGGAGCGTGAAGGCCATCCAGTTATAACTATGATGTCAAAAACAAGCCCGGAAGACTTAGGCCAGGCATTAGACAACCTTCTTGCATTTTATCATTCATCGGATATCCAACAATTGATACAAAATTCTTCAGATGACATTGAGATTAAATGCTCAGGAAAAGATATCTCGGCTTTTGTGAAAAGGATAAAAGGAGTATCGCTTTGCACTGACTCAATGAACTCTTCAGATGAGTACATAAGGAGGGTCTTTGACCCAATCATCTTTGGTTAGTCTTTCTTAAATAATGCGAGCACAAAACTCATATATCCGCCGATATAAAAAATTATTTGGATAGTTAGGAACTCAGCGTACATAAATCCCAAGAAAACAATGCTTAGAAGACTACCGATATCCCAGAGAGCAACAGCAACTTTGAGCTGTGCCAGGAAAGATATAAATAATTCTATATAAAAAAATAATATGCTCGAAAAATAATGATAAAGATAGATTCCAAAGAAAATAACACAGGACATTGACATGACAACAAAGAATATATGCTTGAAATGAGGAAATTGCGAAAAAATCATCACAAGTACAAAGATACAGATTGCCAAGAAAAACACCAAACCTAGACTATTTCCAGAAGATAAAATAGACTGTGATTTTATGTCTACTCCAAATATATTTTTAGTCTTTTCGCTGCCTATAGCGATTCCTTCTACTTTGAATACTGGTACCAAAATAAGAAACACTGCCAGAAAAAAGAACATCGCGAGGATAATTGTTGGGAACTCAAGCCTGTTTTCTTCTTTTTTATTGCTAATATACATAACATACCATACAAAACCGGGAAATGCCATTAAGAATACAAATCCAATAGTATTGATTAGGTATCCCAGTAAGAGCAAAACCTGACCGAAAAGATGGGTGACTACTGATTTATCCAAGTTAAACAGATCAAGCAGGTTCATATGCCCTAGGCCAAGGCTTTGATGGTATACACTTTCGTAGCCCATTGTATAAGGCAGCATAAAAGCAGTCAAGTCATTTAGTGAATGAAGCACAAGAAGACCGCTCATACCTAAAAAAATGGTATTTTTTGAATGAAATAATTCTACAAATTTTTCAACAAAATTCTCTGAAAACTCAGATATCTTAAATAAAAATTCTTCTTCATCCATTGTCTTTCCTATGTCATGTATCTTAAACATGTAGAAAAACAAGGCCAGGACAACAAGAGGAGTATCCATCACAATTGTAAACCATTCCATTATAAGATTGAAAAAAAGAAGATAAAACGCGATAATAACGGTAAATATTGTTGCAAAGCGTTTGAAAGTGCCGTGCAAATTCTTTCCATTTACTGCTTCGAGGATGCTTGGCTCCTTGATAGTCACATTCCTCGCAACATAATATGCAATGGCAGCGAGGCCAATAATTCCGATGGCAAAAGTCAGTTTTTCTAGGAATGCAGAATTAACTATGATTAATTTTAGAAATTCTCCTAAAAAGTCAGATTCTTCATATGAAGTAATGGCAACTTCAACTATCTTGTTGAAGATAAGAAGCAAATAGCACCCTATTAGACCAATGTCAATTAATGTATTCTTTTCTCCAAAAAAAATATCCGAAAAACTTGCCTTGTAAAGTACATAGGCAAGGCCCACAATAGAAAGTATTGACTTCAGAAATTCAACATCGCCAGGAAGAAGGTTAAACAGCTCAAAAACATTGAGCAGAATAAGCACTACAAGAATGAGTTCTTCAATCATCTTATGGAGTCGTTCAGGTGACATTTTTAATAAGCTCGACATACGTTGCGGCGCTCCAAAGCTGATATAAAGAAGCCTCTGCTTTAAGAGCAGCAGCTGAACTTAGCTCAGAAGGCCTGGCAATGATTCCATTATAGAGTATATCTTTTGTGGATGCTTCAATTATCTTATCAACAATAGGCTTGTATTTTTCGGGGTTTACCATATGAAGCGACATAGCAGCAATATTATTTATGAAGAACCATGAATCTCCTCTATGGTAGCTTTTGTTGTCTTCGCCGGAATAATGGCTGCAATACAATTTTGAATTTTTGTCGATTGTGCTAAAACCGCCCCAATCGAGCCAAAGAGAGTTAATGCAAGCATCAAATACTTTTTCCCATTCTTCGTTTGTCAAAAGGTCAGGATATATGTACTTTGCCATAAACACATTTGGTCTGATAGTAGTATCTTCTGAACCATCTTTTAGGATTTCTCCTGTAAAAAATATCTCTTTTACTTTTTTCTTTGTCTCTTTTTCAATGTATTCATATTCTCTTTTCATACTTAGTTCATCTGCCAGAAAACTGGAAAATTTAAGCTGTGCCAGCCATAGTGCCTGAATTTCAATTCTTGCTCCTTCCCGAGTATCTCCCTCATTAGATGTATCCATCCATGTTTCAAGTGCCTTATTTATCACCAGAAAATTTTTTGTATTTTTCCACTGCGCCTCTATAGAATTTTTTAGCTGCCCATACATATAATGAAGATCGTTAGAACTGAAGTATTGCTCCATCGCTTTGTTCTCCTTTATGGCTTGAAGAAGCTCATGAAGCCGCATAAATACCCATCCTGTCCCGTCTGCTGTCTCTAAATTTGCAGGAGGCCATCTGTTTTGAATCCTGCCTGCGGTACTTATGAGTGAAATCCTCTTTTGCAGGATAGCTTTGACCAAATCATATTTACCAAGGTCTACCAAAGCCTTCATCGATATACCTTCATCCCTTGTCCAAATCTGAAAAAACCAGGGGAGTCCAGCATAGAAACCCTTTGAATTATACATCTCAATTTGCAGGTCAAAAATGGATTTTATTGCACAGTTATAAGCTATCAATTTCTCTTTTTCAGCATTGATTTTTTGTCCTTCAAATTTTACGCTTTGATATTTTTCAACCTTTTTTATGGCAACGCCCTTGTCATCATCGAATGCAATCTCCATAACTCCTTTTTTTGACCATTTTACTTTAAATGCATCAAATACATAAAGGTCCTGAGGATAACTTTTTCTTTGTTCATCTTCAGAATAATGCTCAGACCGCCAGGCTCCTATCTTTTCAATTGGAAATTTGGTTTTGAAAACAAGAAACTCATCATACATCATATTGGTAAGCTCTGTGTCCTGGAATTTTTTGTATTCAACAATTTTCAATTTATTCTCTTCATAAATCTCATAATACCTGCCTTTGTCATCATAATCAAAAATTTCCCGCATATCCAAGGTGAAGATTATATCTCCCTCAAAATCACCAACAATTCTTAGCACCTGATTCTCAAATGAAAATTCAAGATTGCCTTTTTCTGTCTCAATAAGGTAGGAACCAAATTTATTAGTAACTGATTTTATTTCTGCGCAGATACTGATATTATCTAGGCTCTTAAACATGCTCCATGTGTTGTTGCCCTTATCTATGGGAGAAAAAAGGCCTCTGTATTTGCTGTTCTGATTATTGTAGAAATATGCACCGTTCGAAGTGAGCAGGAATTTTGGCTTTCCATAGCCTTCGCATTTTAGTCCCTTTAATACATGCTTTACTAAAATCCCATCCACCTCTTAGAGTATTGATTGAGTATATCATTTAAATATGTTTGCACATTATTGTACTGGATTTATGTCTGCACCTTGAATATGTCAGTTAAAATTATGATTACGAACATTCTTCTGCAAATTTTCAAAATGAGTAACAATTAAGCAAATTTAATAATAATATAGCTTTAATACTAATTATCGTACCACTATCAATATTGATCATAGCTTTATTATCACCAATTACAGGCTTCAATAAAATTTTGGCTGTATCCATGTTTGTATATATAATCAATACAGCTGTAATTACCTTCTTTGCAAAAAAGTTCAAAGCTTCAGGTTGGCCACTTTTCATATGGGCTACGATACTCTATATTGGAGCTACAGTAAAACTTAATGGCATTGTTTTGGTTGATATGCTTCTTGTCCCCATCAGCGATTCAGTCCTGAGGTATGATCAGGTGATGCATATCTATGGCTCAGCTGCACTCTATGTATTTTTGCACAGTATCATAAAAAATAAACTTTCCAAAGGATTAACGGGTGCAATACTATTTTTTTCTGTCTTGGGTGTTGGTTCTTTTAACGAAGTGATTGAATATACATTGATACCTTTCGGGCTACCGATTGGTGACTGGCTTAATATGGTTCTAGATATGGCTTCAAACATTATTGGAGCTATTATTGGCGCTGCGTTTGTGTATTTTGCTTCAAAAAAAGGATTGCCAAAGTAAGCTTCATCACCCTGTATGATATTTCGTTTTGGCTTAGATATTGTTTGATAGTTCTACATTAATTATATTTATGTTATATAATTTACAAATACCTTTTTAAGTTATCATTCTATCTTTCCAAAGTATCAAATGGGAAAGATAATAGTATTGGATGAAGCTCTGATTAGCAAGATTGCTGCGGGAGAAGTGGTAGAAAGGCCGGCCTCTGTTGTGAAAGAGCTGATGGAAAATTCCATAGATGCAAAAGCGAGAAGTATTATTATTGATATTAAAGAAGGAGGCAAGTCCCTGATAAAAATATCTGATGATGGAGAAGGAATGTCTCCTGATGATGCAAATCTTTGCTTTCAAAGGCACATGACAAGCAAATTAAAATCCTTGAGTGATTTATTTACTATTTCAACTCTGGGTTTTAGGGGAGAAGCACTTGCAAGCATATCTGCTGTTTCAGAAATTACTATTATGACCAAGCCAGGAAAAGAAGTTGCAGGGAAAAAAATTGTCGTGATAGCTGGCAAGGAAATGTTTAACGAAGAATTCGGTTGCCCAAGCGGAACAATGATAGAAGTAAAGAATCTATTTTTCAACACTCCTGCAAGAAAAAAATATTTGAAATCTACTGAAATTGAACTTGGGCATATTGTTGATGCTGTCCAAAGATATGCACTAATCCATCCGGAAATTCATTTCAAACTTGTTCATGATGAAAAAACATTATTGGATGCGCCGGCAGCAAAAGATGGTTTGTCCAGAATTGCAGCAGTAAATGGCCTTGAAGCAGCAAAAGAAATGATTGCGCTGGAACACTCTGCTGCGAATATTAAGATTGAAGGGTTTATCAGCAAACCTACTCTGACAAAATCTTCCAAGATTGACCAATCAATCTATGTTAATTTTAGATATATCAAAAGGAATCAGACAATATCGAGCGCAATTAATGATGCGTTTAGGACACTTGTCATGGTCAACCGGTATCCTGTTGCTATTCTAAATATTATAATGGATACTGAAAAAGCTGATGTTAATGTGCATCCACAAAAGGCAGAAATTAGGCTTCAGGATGAAGCTACGCTATACCAAGCAGTCTTTGAAGCAGTGGAATCATCGCTTAGAAGCCAGAACCTTATACCTGAAGTTTTGAAACATGAAAATAGCGCACAATTAAGCGAATTTGCAGATTTATCACAGCATTCCCGACCAAAGATAGATAAAAGATCATATAGGATTGAGCCAAAACAGGAACTGCTGGTAAAAGAAGGTTCTTCTGGTGATTCTAAACTTTTAGGAGAATTCCAAGTTTTTGGCATTGCTAATAGGACATATATCATTGCGGAGATACCCGGACATATTCTTTTGATAGACCAGCATGCAGCAGCTGAAAGAATATTGTTTGAACAATATACAGAAGAATTGAGGAATGAGAAAGTTCGTGTTCAGAAGCTACTAGAGCCAGTGCTCCTCGAGTTATCTCCCAGGCAGTTTATTTCAGCAGACCAAAACAGGGATATCCTGGCAAAACTTGGCTATCAGACTGAATCATTCGGGCATAATACTATTAGAGTAAGAACAATACCTATGGTTCTGGGAAGGCAATTTGATGTGATAGTTTATTGCGATCTTCTGGATGATCTTTTGCACAGAAAAAAGCTCCAGTCGCTTGAGGATTTCTTTCATGCAAGAATCGCAAGGATGGCATGCAGGGCCGCAATCAAAGCTGGAGACGAGATAACACTGCCGCAGATTAAGGAATATGTCAGGGAACTATGCACAAAAGACGTGCCATATACTTGCCCGCACGGAAGACCTATAATGATTAAGTGGTCATTTTATGAGCTTGAGAAGATGTTTAAGAGGGTCGTGTGAATAAGACTCTTAAATAAATACACAATTCCAATTTTTATGGAACCGCTCGAAGTACAAGAACTTCTAGATACCTTCTCCTATCATGTTGATGATCCGTATGTAGTTAAGGCACCTAAGAGATGTTTATTAGTGAAGAAGGTACATTGCTTGGAAGCTGCAATTGTTGCTGCATATCTATTGCCCCAATATAAACCATTGTTGTTGCATTTGACAACATATAATTATTCTGATGCTATCAATGGCTTTATTGCTCATGCAATTTTTGTGTATGAAGATAACGGAGGATTTTTCTCAATCGGTCGGTCAAAATTTGAGGCTCTTCAAGGAAGATTAATGCCCCAAAGAACTGTTGAAGATCTGGCACGTGATTATGGTTGGAGCATGATGAACGTTGGCAGATTGTTTAAGGAAGCAGGGACTGTCAATCTTGATGAAATGGATTTGCGATTTGACTGGAGACAACAAATTTGCGATATTACAATGATAGAAGAAAAGATTATATCTTATAGAAAGAAATTGAACCTGAGTTTCTGATAAATTGGATGTACTTCCACAAAAGTAACACTGCTTTTTGCTCAAAATGGCTCCTTTTTCTCCTTTGAACATACATAGCCATACTCATAGTTAAACATAATAAAAAATTTTATCAAAGGGAACCTAAAAGCTTTAAAATACACCAGTTTTACTCACTATAATGGATACCAAAGATAAGATAAGGCGAATTTCTCTTGAGAATGCGCTAAAATTCAAAGGCAAGGCAAACCCCGGTGCTGTCATCGGAAAAATGCTCTCAGAGATACCTGAGCTTAAAGATGATATGAAAAAATTGGCCAAAGAAGTCCAGAACATCATAAAAGAAGTGAATTCTCTTTCTCCTGAGAAACAGGCAGCGGAGTTTGACAAATTCCCCAAAGAGGAAACTTCAGAAAAAACCAAAAAAGAAAAAAACGATTTGAAGCATGAGCTTCCTGAACTGCCGAACGCAATAATGGGAAAAGTAGTGACAAGAATTCCTCCTGAACCCAGCAAATATGCTCATATCGGCCATGCATTATCCTTTTTGATAAATTATATGTATGCAAAGAAATACAATGGGAAATGTCTCCTGAAGTTTGAAGATACAAACCCCGAAAAATGCAGTCAAGAGTTCGCGAAGGCAATGGAAGAAGATATTCTGGGCTACCTTGGAGTGCAGGCTGATGTTATATACATAAGCGACTATATGGACTGGATGTATAAAGAAGCAGAGAAATTGATAAGTCTTGGCAGCGCATATGTCTGCCTTTGCAATAGAGACGAGATGCAAGACAACAGGCACAAAGGATCAGCGTGTTCGCACTGCAAATCACAGAAGGAAGATACCCTGAAGCTATGGAAAAATATGCTTGCGGGAAAATACAAGGGCGGAGAAGCAGTCCTGAGACTCAAAGGTGATATGAAAGCAGATAATCAAGTAATGAGGGATCCTGTTATGTTTAGAGTATCACACGCCACTCATTTTAGGCAGAATGACAAATACTGTGTATGGCCGCTGTATGATTTTGAGAATTCGGTCATGGACTGCAAATTTGGTGTTACTCATGTCCTTAGAAGTAATGAGTTCGGTGAAATGAGAAATGAACTGCAGGCTTATATTAAGAAATTGCTTGGATATGATGTACAGACAGTAGTTCATTATGGCAGGTTCAATATAAGCGGATCTGTGTCCCAGGGAAGAGAGATCAGAAAACTTATCGAAGATGGAAAAGTTGAAGATTGGGATGATCCAAGCCTGGTTACTCTCCGTGCACTGAAAAGGAGAGGAATAGTTAAGGAAACTCTAATAGAGCTAGTCTTTCAGGTTGGTCTGTCTCTCACAAAAACAAATATTGACTGGACTGTTGTTGAATCTATCAATAGAAGCATATTGGACAGACAGGCAAACAGGTACTTCTTTGTGCATGATCCAAAAGAGATAAAAATTGCCGGAGCCCCGGCCCAAGATATATACCTAAAGGCTCACCCTGAAAAAGAAGAAAAAAGCAGGCACTTCAAGACCCATGATTCATTTTATGTAACAAAGGATGATTTTGAAAAATTTGATAATGGAAAACTTATCAGGTTGATGGACTGCCTTAATTTCAAGACAGAAGGAAATAAATTCAAATTCGATTCCCTTGATCATGAATCCTATAAAAAAAATAGCGGAATGATAATCCACTGGCTGCCCAAATCAGATAACCTTGTGAATGTTGAAGTCAGGATGCCAGATAGTGAGATTAAAAAGGGACTTGCAGAAGCGAGTGTATCTAAACTTAATGAAGGAGATATTATCCAATTTGCCAGATTTGGGTTCTGTAGGCTTGATAAGATTGAAAAAGATAAGCTTGTGTTTTGGTTTACGACAAAATAGTTAATTATAATACATGTTCTACGACACCAAGACTATTTATTCTTACAGTCTTTTTATGTTTTAGATTTGACAGCGAAACATATGCCAGGCTTGGATCCCTGTAATTATATTCAAAAGATACTGAAGCATTTCTCATATGTGCAGTGATTGAATCACCTTCTCTGATATCGAGGTCTCTATCTGCAATATTTTCTAGTCCTACTACTGCAATTCCCTGATTCCATTCATCGGTAGTCCTAACCAGGTTTACTACGTTCAGTACACCATAAGGGGTTAAAACAACCTGATGGTAGCTGCCAATACTAAATCTGCTATATGACTTTCCATAATTTCTTCCAGCAGATTGCTTTTTTTCTGGGTAAATAACAGTTGCTCCTGCAGGAAGAGATGAATTAAATATAAGTTTTAATATATTTGAATCTATGATAGTCCTTCCTGAATCTGAAGGAGAAATATAATCTCTAAGGTCATCCATGTTTTCAAATTTTACAATTTTTTGAGAATATAATCTTCCGATATTTGTTGCACTGAGACTAACCACCAAATCAAACAAGCCCAGTAATTCCTCATAATCTTTAATGGAAGAATTTGGCAGTACTGTCCTACTACGTAATTTTAAACCAAATTTAGCTATATATGCACTTGAAATCGCTTTGAATTCATCAATTGTTCTATTTGAAAGGAATTCATCAGCAAAGTGAAAATCTGGGTAAAAAGCAGTAGGAAAGTTAATGACGAATGCAATGATATCATCTGTGCCTAATCTATCTGATACGCCAATCTGCGCATCAAATCCACAATCGATGCAAGCATGGTCACAACCTTGATTTGTTTGTAAAATCTCAATCAATGGAAAAACATGTTCCAAGCTGCTAATTGGCATATATGAAAGACTGTATGGCAGATAATTGTTTGACCTAGGATAAATTCTATTCATATTTGGAATATATTTTTTTTTTACTGACGCTGCAGTGTGTCTAAGCTCAGTTCCTAACTCATGATTCTCTCTGTAAATAGAGGCTTGATAATGCATGAGCCTTGCAAGCACATCTGGGAACCTGCCTTCTTTGAACTCCTCAAGAAAAGAACTGTCTGATTCCTTGACAAGAGCTAGTAAATCCTGGTGTGAACAAGTTGCAATTGTTTCGATAAATTGCTGCATTCTGCACAATTAATGATACTTATATTTAAACCTACAGAAGAGTATTATGGATGATGATTAAATTTGCTTGGCAACCAAATAGCAGATTATGGAAATAGCAATGGACATTAACTTTCCAGATGAAACATGATTGACGATAAGAAAAAACGCGAAGTTAATTTTCTATAGGATTTATTATTGAATTTATTTGTCATCATATACGGCTTTGCATATAATTGACCTCTATTTATGTGCAAAGCCATCATATACAAAAGGTTTAAATATATGTTATTACTCCGTAAGGACAATTATTTAAGGGAAATCAATATGGCAGATTTACAAACGATTTTGGAAAACAATGCTTGTGTTCTTTATACTATTCCTGTTGTGGGACAGATCACTGCCTTGGTGGGTGCCGAACCTGGTAAAAAAATTTCTAGTGCTCTGTATGTGACACTGTTCCAGTCCGTAATATGGGGAGGTGGATCTCTGCTTGCATACGAATTGTACCAAGCTACGATATATGGTAGGGATTTGCTTTTACGATAGATTAATAATTTACACAATATTTATAACTACGGGTGATCAAATGTATCTCGTTACAAAATCGCAGATTAAGGAAATCGCAGGAGACATCAGCGTATCAGAAGAATTCTATCCTGCACTCAATCTAGAGGTTGAAAATATTGTGAAAAGGGCCATCGAACGGATGAAAAGAAACAACAGAAGGACTTTAATGGCCAGAGATCTCTAATTTTTTTGCCGCCTTCAATAACTGTTCGCAGACTTTAATTTTTTCACTGAGTGATTTGATTTTGGCCTTTGTATCTTTTCGCTTATGAAGCAATTTTATTCTCGCCTTAAGTCTTTTTAACTTCAATTCATATGGCAGGAGTCTGTTATGCGAAAAAAAGACATTGATCTTGATTTCAAGCTCATCTTTCCGTTCATCTGACATAAAGGCTTCCTGCTCCTGAACTTGAGAGCTTGTTTGGATAATAGGCCTACTATTTTCTCTGATAACCTGAGGCTCAAATTTTTGCGTTATTAGCTGCCTTGACTCCTTTCTAACAAACCTGTTTGCAGAATTCGCAAGATACTTGAAAAAAACTCTTACTCTTTCCTTTGGATACTGGGAGTAGTCAAACATTTTTTAAATCTTAAAATTAAACATCCCTTTTTTCTTCTCATCTTCGCGCGGCATATCATAGCTAGGCAGTGGTTTTGGCATAGAATTCATTTGAGATGGCTGTGATGTCGACCTTTTCATCTGCCTGGCATCTCTTGGCATCGATACTCTGCCTGCACTGTATTCCTCGACCATATCCGCAACTGCAACTATCCCTTTGGCAATCTTTTCATTCTGTATCTCGATTTTTTCAAGCCTATCCATTATACCGTCCAGCTTCTGGCCGACAAGAACAGCATCATGAGTATCGATCTTTAGATCTTCAGAAGCTTCTGCAAAAATCTTAATGAGAGAATTTATGGCTCTCGTCAGGTCTTCTGTACTTCCTTCCGGCTCATTCTTCTTCTTAAGCCTATCTATTTCACTTCTTAATTTATCAGTTTCTAGGTCAGCCATTATCATCACCAATATGAGTTATAGAAATAAAATGCACAGGAGGGTATATAAAATTTGCGATTTTAGATAAAACACTGTTCGGAAAAGAAGGTTATGTTAATGTACTACAGGCCTTTTGCAGGATACCAAATTGATTAACTATCTTGTTAAAACCTTTATAAATAAGGTGCAAATCACAGCATATAGATGTTAAAAAATAAAATACATACAAAAAAACGCGTTCCAAAATTAGAATCATTTGTACGAAGTAGGCCAAGAATCACAAAAGAGGAGGAGCTTGTTGAGACAAATCATTTAGCAGTTAGTTGCACGATACCGACATCCATAACACCTTCTCTCGAAAGAATCATGAAAAAAGCATCAAATCCGTATTGTCCGCCGGCTCAGCCATTCTATTTTTTGCTATATTATTTACCTGACGCAGCACTTTCTATCTTATTTAATGAAGGGATATTAGAAAAAGAAGACTTTTCTTATAGAAATAGGGGCAAGTTAGAGATCACTTTTAGTGAAACTCTTGGATATTTTCCAAGGAACTTCAATCTTAACGAAAGGCTTTATTCTTCAATACTTTCTGAAGCAACTCCTATATTTGTCTCCGAAGAACTTTCAGATAGGTTGCTTCAGGTGTCCATGGGTTATCCTCAAGCATTAAAAGCATTAAAATCCTTGGGTGCATATATTTCAGAGGATACATTATTTCCTGCCGAAACTCTTGTAACATCCGAATTTGGGGTAGAACTAGACCAGGAGTCATATGCAATGTCAAGTCTATTAAAAAGTCCTAAATATGGAAAAGTGCGCAGAAAGCTGTGGAGAAGTAAAGATGAATCCAAGTTTCCTTTTAAAAGAAGGAACCTTAAACCTTCTAAGGTAGAGCCTAAATTTGAATATGATACTGAGACTGGGATTAAGGTTTTGAATAGAAGGAAGCAAGCAATAGCTGTGCAGGATTATGAAAGATATATTTCTGATTTTCATTCACTGAGAAAAGCATGCATTTATGTCTCAGAAGGTTCCGCCAAGACACAATTTTTTCATCATCCGGATGAAATATTAAACATACCTGTCCAAATAGTATTAAATTATATTCTTTCAAGATATGACAGAAATTTGATTGTAGATATTGATAAAATTCTGAATTTGGATAACCCCGTTGTCAATTACAGACTATCTAAATGGGAACAGGAAACCAACAAAGGCATAATTTCAATAAAACATTTTTTCGGTGGAAGATTTTATGACTATAGAAGATCCATGAAATCTGATATGCAAGAAATGGTCATAACAGAAGATACTGAGGAGCCTATTGTTTACGTAAGCAAGAAGTATATGGTCAATCCTGAACATTATATCACTTGCCAGCAGGAACTAGATACAGCTGTAGCTAGAATTCTAATGGGAACTATCTCTATAGGTGATTTTTGTATTTTAGATCCAAAAACTGAAATTATTCTAACTTATGCTCAAGATATTCATGATCTAGGTGATGGTTCAACTGATATTAAACCTGAAGAGATATCTTGGATAAAAATTCCGGAACTAAGAAAAAATTTGGAATCACATGGACTATTAAATACTCATTACAAATATGCTTTTCGCAGTTAGATCATTTTGTTTGTTTTCTTAATCTTAGCAACAAAAAACCCTTCAGTATTGTTATCCTGCGGCCAAAGCCTTAAGCATTTTTTTACATCCGGAACATATTTTGTCCCTTCCCATTCTGTAACTGGTGCAGACCTATTGATATTTAATTTGATATCCTCTATTTTCGCATCCTCATGCTTCTCCAGAAAATCAGAAACAACTCCTTCATCTTCAAGAGGTTCCGAAGAACATGTTGAATACACCATAGTGCCGCCGGGTTTCAAGACTTCATAGGCCGTCGCCAGAAGCTTTCTTTGCGTCGCAGCGAGCCTCTCTATCATTATTGGATTCCATATGGTCAAGGTCTTTACGCTTTTTCTTATGGTTCCTGTGCCTGAGCAGGGTGCATCTACCAGGATCTTGTCAAACATTATTCCTGACTTAGCGAACCATTGTCCGTACATCATTGTAAGGATTGTATTGCTGATTCCCATCTTCATAATATTTATCCCTAAGGGTTTCATCCTATCTCCAGTAAAATCATTCGCTACCAAAATGCCTTCATTTTTCAGGTATTGCGCCAGTTGAGTTGATTTGCTGCCAGGAGAAGCGCACATATCCAGGACAATATCACCTGGCTCAGGATCCAAAACAATCGGAGGGACCATTGATGCAGCTTCCTGAACATAATAATAACCCAGCGCATGCTCCTTGGTATTACCGATATCAAGCCTTCCAGTAATATGCTCTACCCAGAATCCTTCCTTGCAGAAAGGGATAGATGTGAGTTTCCAACCTATTTTATCCATTTTTGATTTCAATTTGGGGATTGTAATCTTAAGCGTATTGACCCTAATGGACCTGGTGAGAAATGATAAGCTATATCGCACATATTCTTCATATCTGTCCCCGAGCAACCTTTGATATCTTTCTTCAAAGGATTTCTTGAAGACGATCTTATCCTTGTCCGGGAAAGCAATTACTTCCATAAATAATTAGAGAATCGGATCATATATAAAATTATACATTATGTCCGAGCAGCATGATTACACCTGCACATACAACCCCGGCAAGAACCATCCGAAGTGAATATTTAAATACATTTTCCTTAGAAATACTGCCCAAAAACCCTCCAAGCAGCGCAAGCAGGATGAATGCAATAGCAATAGATGAAATATAGGCAGAATTGACGCTGATAAATGAAGAAAGAAAAAAAGGTATTATAACGATAAATGCAGCAAGAAATGGAGACAGTCCGTCAATCAGCGCTACTATCCAAGTTGCAGCATGTTCTGCCCGTGCCAGTTTCGTTCCTTCTAAATTTCGCAGAGTCAGATGTCCTAAATCACTAAGTTTTTTCTTCCTTTCAGCATCTTCAGTCAGGTAAGTGCCCCATGTTCCTGATATTCCCATAGCAATGCTTGCTCCAAGACCTGTTGATATTATTATCTTAGGGTCAGTCACATGCGCAATGTAGCTTCCGATGAGAACGCCTATTATTGTGAGGATGCCATCAAAAGAATTCATAGCAAAGTATCTTCTGCCTATCTCATCGATACTTGCTATTTTATTATAATCTCCTACTTCGCTTAGAAATCTCTTGAATTTATTCATTTCAAGAAGGGCTGTCTTGATGAGTATGCGCTTCTTTAATTATCTCAGTACCGCTTGAAACTTTATCTATGCTGTGTACTGTTGCGCCGCTTTCATCTATGAGATCCCTAATTATCTGATAATTCAGGTTGGTTCCCTGAACAGTTATCTTTACATTCTCGACTTTGCTGTCAATCTCATAGACACTTATGTCTACTCCGTCAACACCTTTAAGGTCACTTATTGAGCCCGCAAGCTTCAAAATATTAGGTTCATGGGGCTTAAGTACATCAAGTACGAATAATCTGATATTTGCCATTCATATACACCATGGTGGTGGTATGAGGAATGTTTTATATATTTTATGGTTGAATAATCTAAATCACAGTTAAAATTTCATTACCATTTGCTTGGGTCTAGAAATGTCTGATTTACCTGGAAAAATATGATAACCCTGCACCTCGTACCATATCCTTTCTCCCAATAGGCCCAATCTACTCTTCATGATTTCGGGAGTTGAATTGGCAATATCTCCAATAGTATAAATCTCAATCTCATTTAGCTTCTGTGCACGTGTAGCGCCTTTTAATCTTCGTTTATCCTGTGTTTCTGCAAGCTCTGGGAATGTTTGAATACCCCTGTCCCAAATCATCTTATAGTTGTCCCATCTGATGGTTCCAGCTCCTCCAGATTTTGAATCTCTGCACGCAATCCAGGCATATTTCCGATTGATTCCAATCCCATAATTTAGAATGTAATTCTCCTCAGCATATATTCTTGATATGCGATCTGACAACTCAAGTGCATCGTCAATTGATCCTTTTAGATGGACAGAAAAATCATCGATGAATTCTGGTTTAAGGTAAAATCCTTCTTCTCTTATCCACATTAAGTTATTCAGCAGTCTCCACCGCTCTTTCTCATAGGCCTGACGATTAGTTTCAACTATTAGAAATCTTGGATCCTTTCTGGCTTGCGTCAGCCTCACATTTCGATTTATTCCCGTCTTCTCTTTCGCCTTAATACTGATAGAATCAAGATGGCCATACCCATTTGTATTTGCAACAATAATATATTTCTCATCCTCTTCCTCCATCTTCTGATACCTATGATTTGCGTTCAGTTCGCACTGCGCATAGAAAGATTTGATATCAAACCATATCGCAATCAAGGATCTATCTTGAAAAATCATTTTGTTCATTTTGCACTTCTATTAAAATATTGTTCATTTCTTTGAGTTATCATTTCTGACAATACGATAATGATACAGCAAATCGCAAACTATATAAATAAGTTACTATTTGATAGTGGTTATTTTTGAGGAACATAAATGAATAATCGATTAGCTATGGTTGCATCCACTGGACAGATAATGACTACTGAGGAGGTATTTGGTAGATTAGATCTTCCTACAATGGCTAATATTGGCGACAAAATTCTTGCTGGAACGGATCTATTTGGGATGTATGAAGCTTGGCTAAAACAGCATCATATAATGGGCCATTTTGTGTTTGATGCAGAAGATCTGTCTGATATTTTGCTTAAAGAGAAAAAAAAATTTGATTTATCACAAGATGTATCGAGTTCACTCAGTTTTGCTGCTCCTTTCACCCCTGTAATGATGGAACTTGGAACTCAAGTTATGAATTATTTCCAATCATTTAATATGTCCCCGTGGGTAACAGTTCCCTTGGCAGCGATAGCGGGTTATGCCATGCTGGGGTATGGTGCAAATGTTCTGACCCAAATCTTGACTAAACCTCTCTCAAGAGGCGACATAAAAGTTATGACAATCGGATTAGCTGCGGCTGTGGCACTTGCTTTGACATCTTGCGGTCCAACTACGGCTCCTCTTCCTATATCCCTCGCAGACATTGAATATTATGAATATGTTAAGGAGCTTCAAAGTGATGACGGTACAATCTATTACGGAACATTGGAAGGGTCTATCGAAGCAACTTGCGAAATGATTTACCAAGCAAAGCTGGAAATAGAATTCTTGTATAAGTTCATTACACCTCCTGGAAGTCAAAAGTCGCTTTCTCCATCTCCTTCCGGAGGCGACAACTATGCAGCAATTGCTGAAAGACAGATACTTGTTGATGGCTTGACTAAGAGATTGATGGCATACAACCGATTTACATATGAGATGGGCCTTGAAAATCAAGATCATACTAAAGAGTATCTTGATAGTATAGATGCGAAGGTAACTGAAACGATCCGACAATTTGATAAAGAACATGCAATCGATGCCGTAAAATCTCTTTTATATTTTGTTCCTGTGATCGGATCAGGCCTAATTGCGATGGATACCATTGACATGGTAAAAATAGGTAATGAATACGGTTGGACCCCTCTCCTCGCAGGGATGGTATTCTTGAATGGCGCAGCAGTTACGCTTGAAGTAGCTGCGGGTGCTAAAGCTGTAAGTCGATTTATATCGCCTGCGTTTGTGGATGCAATCAAGCTTGGTGATAAATATTATGTCAAGGAAGGGGAGCAGTTTATTGAGTATGCCATAAAAAGCAATAGGATCACTAAAACAGGAGCAAAATCACTAGAGGAATTTCAAGGAATATTAAACCAACTTAATCCTGAAGAATTAGCTGGGAGAGTTAATATTTTGGAGATAGGGCCTGGGTCTGGGTTTGCAAAGGTACCTCAGGGCAGTCAAATGGAAGCAGCAGTTACAAGCGGCAAGAAAGTGTTATTCATTGGCGTAGATGCGTCGCAAAATTACAGCAAATTTAATCCATCCGATATCCGAAAATTATTTTCCCAAATTGCTGACTATGATGCACTTGCAATCGGGAGACCTATTGAATCTGTTACAAATGCAGCAAAGGGATTTGAATGGCTCAGATTTGTAAATCCCTGGCAACCAACGGGTCATTTAATCTATTTTAATGCTCCAACTATGAGAGCAGTTTTGGAAGCTGGAACTAACATCCAAGGAATTTTTTCAATTAATACATTGTATGATGTTTTGAGATCTCCAGGCAACGTCGAAGTGAAAACCTATGTATTTAACGTATTCAGAAATTCTGAATCACTTTCAAAATTAGTTCCTGAAGCAAGTCCACTTTATGCATTCCTAAAAGAAGGCACTCCTGATGAAGCGATCCTGACTCAATTCTATAAGGAGAATCTTGCTCTACATAGTAAATTTAGGCCTGAAGCATATCTGGCATTGAAGCAAGAGCTTACCAGTGGTGGAATGGAAAAAATATTTAAGGATATGTATAGTGGATATGATGTAAAATTCACAACACTACACCCAGAGATTTTCTCTCAGATAAGTCCTCATTCCTGGAAGATTGGCGGATCCAGGGATATGTTCTATGTTGTCGAGGTGCTTCATAAATGAGTAATTTGACCGAAAGGATATTGCTTATGTATGCAGAAGGAACCGCAACCTTGAGTCTAGATAAGGTTCAAAAATCTGGAGAGAGAATACAAGTTGGTAATCAACTGCTGCCATTGTCTCTTGATTTCCTTGAAGAAGGTAAACAATACACGATCAACCTGTTCTATGACATAAATCTGCAAAAATATAGCGGGTACACTGTCTATGACCATTCAAATCTGGCATCACAGCTAGATGTTAGTGGTGAAAACTCTGCACAAATCGAAGCATTGTTTGACCAAATGTATTCAACAACCATGTTTAATGAAATTTTGATAAATAATATTCCTTCTGGAGAAGTGTATCATTTTATTGATGTGTTAAACAAAGGAGTTGAGGGAAGCTACAGTGTACATTTTGATCCTGAGCAAAGACAGCTTGAAATTGTCAGGCAGATAACTATGCGCGGTTTATCATTAATGCCTATGAGTTCGGCACCTTCGACTTTAATGGAGACTAGATGGACAATTAAATACGGAGCTGACACATCACCTACAAAAATCATATATAAGGATGCTCACAATGAACAGATTGTTTTTAATTTCAACAGGGGCCATTTAACAACAACTAATGTAGAATCCTGGGCAGATCAAAAACCCTTGTTGGTTGATTTGTTGCTGGACCTAAAAGTACCTTTAGGCAAAGCGCTGGAAGGAAGATATAAGATCGATCTCGAGAGATTTGCAGAGCATATAGTCGGCTATGAATAAATTTTTTTGGTAACATAAACCCCTTCTTTCCTATACCCCATCTTCCTATAATACTCCCTCACACCAACCCCAGAAATAACAACCATCTTGTTCTTTCTATGTTTCTTCGCAATCTCTTCTGCCTTAAGCAGCAATCTTTTCCCAAGACCTTTATGCTGCATATTTCCCTGTTCTCCAATCCCTGTGGCAGTCCCAACAACATGCAGTTCACGCAGTATCGCAGAATCCTTAGTTATCTCCTTCTTTAGAGACAAAGAAGGGAACCTTAATCTGCAATATCCAAATAGAGCTTTTCTTTTCACGTCCTCAAAAGATATAAAGAACTCTTTCCCATGGGATGCATCATATTCTTCGACAAATAGCTTGGGTTTCCCTGTTATTTTCTCAGACCTGGATAGCAGACCTGCCTCCCTTGCCCTTATATCCTTTGATACAATCCGTTTTTTCTTCATCAATTCATCCACATACTGCCTTAAATTAGTCCTGTCTACACCTGCTTCAGTGACTTTTGTCGGGATATCACGCTGAACCCTCATGACCCTTATCCAATAAGGAAGATATCCCATGAACTCTGATATAATCTTGGCTGCGCTGTCGCGCTCAAGCGATTTATATTCTCCAGTCTTCCATAAATGGTATAGAGGTGTTCCTTTCATCACCATAGTCGGATATATCTTGTACATATCTGGCCTATAGTCTGGATTATCAATTGTTTCCTTAAGCATTGAAATATCTTTTTTAGGTGTACTTAGTGGAAGACCGGGCATCATATGGTAATTTATCTTAAAACCCAAATCTTTGAGTATCCTTGTAGATTCTATAATCTCGCTAAGGCCATGCCCCCTGTTGACAAATTTAAGGACTTCTGGATATAATGTCTGGACACCGAGCTCCACCCTGGTACATCCTAATTTTAGCATCTGGATTGCATGAGGAAGAAGCGCCCAGTCTGGCTTTGTCTCAATAGTGAGACCGACGCACCTGATGCTAGCTGTCTCATTTTTTTTCTGTTCTTTTAACAAAGTTGATTCGCCCTTAATCTTAAGCAACTTTTCATGCAGTCTTAGAATCCTAGATTTATCATTGATATCACCAGGCAGGTCAAAAAGTTTTTTGAATTTGATGAAGTCAAACTCTTTTTTATAGAACATTGAAGAAAAATCATTCATTGCTTTTAGCGTATACATGACAAATTCATCCTGGTATTTTTCAGAAAGCGATGGAAAAGTTCCGCCCTGGATGATGACCTCTGTTTTCTCTGGATTCTGACCTAGACAAACAAATTGTTCAAGCCTGTTGAAAACAATGAGGTATGGATCATAATGATTTCTAATTGAGCGCATTGTAGAAGGCTCATTTCCTGTGTATGACTGGGGAATATCTCCAAATTCGCTGCCCGGTCCTCCAGGACAATAAATGCATGTTCCATGAGGGCATTTATGGGGCATGCACATGAGTGCGATGGGCGCGACGCCTGACAAGGTCCTTGTAGGCTTAGTGATAAGTGTTAATTTTTTATATTCCTCTTTTGTGGCATTAAGCAGTATTTCCGTATCAGTCGGAATTTTTTTCATGCCATATTTTTTCGCCAGGATATTTTTAAGATTCGTAAGCGCATATTTTGTATTTTTATCACTAATGATACGTGCGATTATTTCCCTGTAGAACCCATCCATTCCTGAAAGAAACCCTTATGTTTTTAAAAACTCTTTCTAAAGCAAATATTTATATAGCAACTTGCGCAATCCTTTTAGCGGGGTGATCAAAATAGGAAATGCACTGAAAGAGTTTATGGAGTTTATTCAGGAATACAAAGTAATGCCGCTTGCAATTGCCTTTATCATTGGAGTTGCTGCTTCAGCCTTGGTCAAATCCTTGGTTGATAACATCATCATGCCTACTGTGACACCGATGATTCCAGGTGGCGCTTGGAAAACTGCAACAGTTGCCTTGGGTCCCATTGTTTGGGGTGTAGGTGCATTTGTCGGTGATATCATAAACTTTGTTGTGATAGCATTTGTTGTATTCATGATGGCGAAACTATTGCTAAAGGAAGATAAGGTTGCTAAGAAATAAGAATTAAATCAAAAGTTTCTTCAATTTCTTTTTTTATTTGAAATTTATTGTAGATTAGCTTCTTGATCCGTTTATAGCTACTAGACTTCTTCAAAAATGTCAGTACAAACTTGTCTTTTCCTACCCTCTTTATTTCATCCAATCCTTTCTCTATATCAGCAAAATTTTGAATCGCAGTGACTGATATAACAATATCAAAAAATCCATCCGGATAAGGGATGCTCTCAGCAGCAGCTATTTTATAATCAACTTTCTCTTTTTGGTGTGCTCTTTCTATCAATTTTTTTGCAGGATCTATTCCGTACCTTGTGCAGTTCCAGGGAATTGTCGTCACGCCTGTTCCGCAGCCGACATCGAGAAGCCTATCAGTTTTACTGGGCTTCAGATATTTTTTGAGGATTTCGATTTTTTTCAGCTGCTCTTCTTTATAGAGCTCTTCGTATCCTTCTGAGATGTCGTCATAGTAAGTCATTACACTATTGAATTGGGATCTTTATAAAATACTTTCTGGAGAAATAAACACATTGGTTTTTGCATTAGTGGATACACCTAATATCCCAGTTATGACTTCTGCAAGGATATCTAAAACACACATTATAAAAACACCCTGAGATTAACCGGTTGCTATGAATGCCCTGAAAAAGTTCTATTCATTTGTGAAGCTAAACTGGAAGACCAGCATAGTCTACAGGTTCAGTTTTATGGCATCCATAATAATATCTCCGCTATACCTTCTTATGGCTTATTTCATCTGGCAGGCAGTATTCACGACATCTTCTGTTATCAAAGGATATACTTTTGATGATATGATAACCTATTATGTGGTTGGTATGCTTGTCAATCATTTTATATTCAATATGGTCGGAAACAATCTGCAGGATAAGATACTCTCGGGAGATTTAAGCCAAGACTTACTAAAACCCTTTCCTGTTTTCTTACAGCTGCTCTCATCTGATGTCAGCGAAAGAGCTTTTGCTTTTGTCGTAGAAGTTATTCCTGTCTTCATAATTTCCTTATTTTTATTCAAATTAAAGGTGAATCTGTTATTTGGATCACTTTTTCTGGTATCCATGATCCTGAGTTTTTTCATAAATTTTTTGATAGGATATCTCATGGGTATGCTGGCATTCTGGACCAGCAGGATTGAATCTGTCCAATGGCTGATGTTTCTTGTGGTAAGATTTTTGTCAGGAGAATTTATCCCTCTTGATTTTTTCGGTCCACTCATGTTCGGAATTCTTGAGCTGCTTCCCTTCTACTATCTGAGATATGGTGTCATCCAGGTGTTCCTGGGAAAACTCGGAATTATCGGGTCACTTAGGATAATTGGTATTCAGATTGTTTGGATCTTTTTGTTATACTTAGCTGTGCAGACAATCTGGAAAATCGCAATTAAGAGATACGGAGCTGTAGGCGGATGAAAACCCTGAGATTCTTCCTAAAGTCTTTTATGATGACGCTTTCTGCCAGTATGACTTTTAGATTTAATTTTATTTTGCGTACTATTACTCTGCTCTCATTTGACCTTGTGATGCCATTTGTTACATTGCTCATATATATGAACACCAATGGTTTTCCAGGTTGGACCTTTAATCAGATCCTATTGTTCCAAGGCATTTATTTGTCTATCAACGCGATAGACAGGCTTTTTTTTCAGTCAGTTGATTGGTCGCTGTCACATGAAATCAGGAGCGGAGATTTCGATAGGGTTCTATTATATCCTGTCGATGTGCTGGCTAATCTTTCTTTTAACAATTTGAATGTGGAACATTTGGTGAACCTATTGATTGGCCTGGCAATCATGGGCTATGCATCAGTGAAACTAAATCTAACCCTGAGTTTTTTCAGCGTTGGTTTTTTCCTATTATATTTTATTATGGCACTAGTATTGATATTTTCGCTTGCGATGCTAAGATTTTCAATCATAATACGGCTTGTTCGTGTCGGCAGGATAGGTGAATTATTTATGAATATCAGAAATTATGGTGAATATCCATTAGATATCTATAATCCATTCATTTCAGGGCTCCTCAGATATGTAATTCCTTTAGCAGTGATTGCATATTTGCCGGCAAAATCGCTGCTTGGCTACAAACCGGAATTAATTCCGATATTAGTTGTAATCATTATTTTTATTTTGACCAGGCTCTTATGGAAAAGCACTCTCAAATACTATACAAGCGCAGGTGGATGATATGATTGAAGTCAAAAACTTAAAAAAACATTTTATCACATTTACAAAAGAGGAAGGAATGAGGGGATCTATCAAATCTCTCTTCAATAGGCAGAAAGTCATAATCAAAGCTTTAGATGGTATAACCTTATCTGTGAAGAAAGGCGAGATTAGGGGCTTCATCGGTCCGAATGGCGCAGGAAAAAGCACTACAATCAAAATCCTATCCGGTATCTTGTACCCTACTTCTGGCAATGTGACAGTAAATGGATTTGAACCATGGAAGGAAAGAGAAAAATATGTCAATAAAATAGGAGTTGTATTTGGACAAAAACAGCAGATATGGCTCGATCTTCCTTCGATTGATACATTCCATCTAAACAAGGATATATACGAAATTCCTGAAAAAATTTTCAAAGATAACCTGGCTTATTTTGTCAAGCTGTTTGAGTTAGAAGAGATAATCAGGAGGCCTGCAAGACAGCTTTCACTTGGGGAGAAGATGAAATGTGAACTAATTGCATCATTATTGCATGAGCCTGACATCGTTTTCCTGGATGAGCCGACAATAGGTGTAGATATACTCTCAAAAGAGAAGATAAGAGAGTTCATTAAAAAGGTGAACAAGGAAAAGGGTATCACCTTCCTGCTCACTACACATGACCTGGATGACATTGAGGATTTGTGCGGCCGTGTAACCATAATAAATAAGGGAAAAATAGTATTTGATGACACTCTCGAAAAACTTAAAAGTGACATTGTGAAGACAAAAATACTGGACGTAAAATTCTCAAAAGCTGTTAAGAATTACGGGGAGTTGCCTGCAGGAATAAAGCTTATGGACAAACAGGATTTTGGGGTTAAGCTTGAGATAGACAGGCAGCAGCATAAGATAGACAAAGTGGTTGGATATGTCCTCAAGAATTATCCAATATCAGATATCAATGTGACTAATCCGGAAATCGAGTCTGTCATAAAGAAAATATACGAGAAATAATTTTATAAATAAAATTATATTTTGAACCAATAAGATGGTTAATGCAGATCCTTATGATTTGATGCCGCGCCGCGGTGAAATTCTTAGATATATTGAAGTTGCTGCCGGAGATGCGCCGGTAAATCCAAATAGAATTCTTGATACAATGCTAAAAGCAGGAAGTGTTACATATGCAGGAATGGGACGCTATGATTTGAAGCCAAAATCTGCAAGGGCATCTGCCGGCTTTGATATTCCGGTGGAAGAAATTACTGACAAAGTATTATAGAAAAACTTTATTAAGCATCTAGTCTTAGTTCTTAAAAGGTGATACTCTTATGGCTATGGCTTTGATAGGTCTTGGTGTTATGGGCTCTAACCTTGCCCAGAATTTCGCTGAAAAAGGATATCCTCTTCATATCTGGAACAGGACTACTGAAAAGACAATTGAACTTGCTGAATCAATAAAAAAGGAAAAATATGCAAGGAATCTGATACCGGTTAAGGGAGATCTCAAAGAACTTGTAAAGCTGGTCGGACAGACAGGCATATATTTCATCATGATCAAAGCAGGTAACCCGACAATATCAGTAGTAAATACGCTTCTGCCTTTGCTGAAGCCCGGTGCAGTCATCGTTGACCTTGCAAACTCAAATTTCCATGACACAATTTCACTTGAAAAAAAAGTGTCTGAAAAAAAGATACATTTTTTCGGCGTTGGTGTTTCTGGAGGTGAAACTGGGGCGAGATATGGTCCCTCTATCATGCCAGGCGGTGATAAGTCTGAATATGACAAGATTTTGAAAAAACCTCTTGAAGCGATAAGTGCCAAGGCTCGTGATAAAAAACCATGCGTGACTTACTGCGGCAAGCATGGTGCAGGCCACTTTGTGAAGATGGTTCATAATGGTATTGAATATGCTGATATGGAGCTTATAGCTGAAGCATACGATCTGATGTTTTCAATCGGGCTGTCTGCTCCTGAGATTGCTAAAATATTCAGCAGATGGAACCATGGTATCCTTAAGTCCTATTTAATTGAGATAACAGCCGAAGTTTTGAGCCAAAAAGATCCAGGCGGCAAAGGATATCTTGTTGATTCGATATTGGATAGGGCAGCAATGAAAGGCACAGGAACATGGACTATCATGAGTTCTCTTGAAATTGAAAGCGGTGTTGTACCGATTCCAAGCATATTTGCAGCTGTTTCTTCCAGGGCCATCTCTTTTGGCAAAGAAAGAAGAACCAAGCTCTCGAAGCTTATTGGATTGGACCATGCAAAATATAAAGGAGATAAAAAAAAACTTATTGATGACCTTGAATACGCTCTCTATTTAGGCAAGATTGCAAGCTATACGCAAGGTATTGATCTTATTCAGGCTGGAGACAAAGTGTATGGTTTTGGTGGTATCGACATTGCGAAAATTGCCCAGATCTGGAGAGCAGGCTGCATCATCAGGGCTGAATTTTTGGATGATATCACAAAAGAATATGAAACAAATCCAGAGATTATTAGCCTACTTGCTGCTCTAAAATTTAGTAAAGTAATAAATGAAAAGTTTTTATCATTGAATAAAGTTTGCATTGCAGCAACAGAACTTGGAGTGCCATTTATGGCATTTGATTCTTCACGGAATTTCTTGCTGCAGTCGTTTTCTAATAGGCTTCCCGCAAACTTAATTCAGGGGCTGAGGGACTACTTCGGTGCGCATACCTATGAAAGAACAGATAAGAAAGGAAACTTTCACACTGATTGGTCAGGAGACAGGCATGAATCACAAGACTAAGGCAACCGACAGGCTTAAGTTGCTGACAGGGAAAAAACATATTGTATTTACCGATAGGGGAAATACTGCTATTTTGCTGGCGCTTAAACTTGCAAAGAGTCTTGGAAAAACAACTGCTTTTCTGCAAGATCAAGGCGGTTGGATTACCTATTCTCAGTATACCAAGAAATTAAAATTTGAACAGGTAAATATTGGAACAGATTATGGTATTGTTGAAAAAAACAATCTTAAGAATTTAGATAACAAATCTGTGCTTCTGATAAATAGTATGCCAGGTTATTTTGCAGTCCAGGAAAATATGAAGGAGATAGAAAATATATGTAGAAAGAAAGACATTTTCCTGATAAATGATGCATCAGGAACAATAGGCCTAGAGCTTGCAAAATATGGGGATATCATCCTTGGAAGCTTCGGAGAATGGAAGCCTGTAGAAGTAGGCTATGGCGGATTCCTTGCTTTTGACGGGGATTACACGAAATTGTTTGAAGAGAACAACAAACGCCCTGTCAATGATTTTTATGAAAAATTAATTCAAGAGTTAGCCAAGCTGAAAACTAAGCAAAATTCCCAATTTGAGACCGCAGAAAAAATAAAAAAGCAACTTAAGGATTTTGATATAATCCATAGAGAAAGAAAAGGATACAATGTGATTGTCAAATTTTCAAGCAATGATGAAAGGGCGAAAATAGTTGATTTCTGCAAGATATATAATTATGAATTTACCATGTGCCCAAGATATATAAGGGTTAATGAGGATGCTGTCAGTATTGAAGTGAAGAGATTAAATTAAGGTTTAGATTTGTAGATAAAGCATATCCACTAAAGTGGCTTTTGCCACTTGCATTCTTGAATTAGGTAACCCTGTGTATGCGGCACCTGGTGGTTGTCCAATATATTCAACAGCTATACGTTGCCCTAATGATCCTGACGCATTATCTGTCGAAATTCCACCTAACAAAACATGAGCCGACGCTATATCGATATCTTGTTCTGCTAGCGCTTCTATCACTTTGTTGGGATGCTCAAAACTGCTTGCTGGCAAGAAATTCCATGCTCGGTGTATTTTTGTTGGATAATTACTTCGGACACCAGCAATAGTACACCCCGGTATTACGAAAGTAGGAATGCCATAGCTTTGATTCAATAATGTTGCTGTGAAAAGTGGGTACAAAAAATCATTTGGTAATTTTCCAGTATCTAAGTTCAAAAGAATTAATGCTGAAGATTCTTGCAGTGTTTTAGCTAATTGTATTGCTGCATATTGATCCGTGTCTATTTGAGATGGTGTTGCATTCATACTAGTATGTATTTACAATTTATATTTAAAGGTAACTCCATGCACAAACTATAAAAACCTCACTTGATTTGATTAGGCAAGGTGATAACATGTCATTAAAACTGCCAGAATCTATGGAAGAATTAGTATATTGGACTGCAAGAAAGATCGATAAAGGGAGCGTAAAAGCCTGGGTGCATCGAGAAGAGTGTACTGAGTGCAATAAGGCTATGATGGGAAAACCTCGTGATAAAGGAAAGGTAAAGATAAGGGCAACATACTATGAATGCCCTGAGTGCAAAAATACAGTCGAGAAAAAATTATATGAAGAGACCCTCACTGTAAATATATTATATACCTGCCCAAAGTGTCAGTACAAAGGAGAAATCCAGGTACCTTATAAAAAGAAAAGGATTAAAGGCACTGATGCAATAATTTTCGAATGTGAAAAATGCCATCAAAAAATCCCCATCACAAAAAAGATGAAAGATGTCGGTGAAAAGGCGTAATAATTTTTTCTAGTTTTATTCTCTCCGCAATCTTTATAAATATCTCACTTTATCTCTTTTAGAGGTGGGGATTGGTTGACAGAGAAGAAATTAAAGTTCGATATTGACAACGGCCAAAGTTTTTTTGCTGATGAAGCAGGTGTTATCCATAATCCTTTAAGATTTATACTTGATTTCAGAAGCATCACCCCAAGAGTAGATGTGAGGAACAATGAATATCAGCCGATTGTGCTCAAACACAATGTGATTCTAATGGATCCTTACATGGCAAAAAATATTGTAGAAATGCTGCAGGAGAATATTAAGAACTATGAAAAACAATTCGGTAAAATCGAAAAGCCAGCTGCGCTCAAAAAAATTGAGAGAAAAGCCAAAAAAAATCCAAGTGAAAAAAAGGCAGACGCCCCTGGATATTTCGGTTAAAATGAAGGTAACGAAAAAACTTATCTCAGAAGTAGTTTCGCAGTTAGTGGGGCTTAAAGCAGTTGATATTATTTTCTTCATCAGAGGGAAAAAGGATGTCTCTGAGCTTGAGATCGCAAAAGTCATGAAAATAGACATCCAGGAAGCTAGGTCTCTTCTGTACAAGCTTTATGAAAACAACCTTGCATCATTCGAGAGGAGAAGGGACAAGCACAAAGGATGGCATATAAGCCATTGGACATTCCTTGAAGATAATGTCCCTAAATTATACGAAAAAGGTCAGAATGAAAAGATAGACCAGCTGAAAAAAAGAATACATAGGGAACAGGGAAATGAATTTTATATGTGCAGAAGCGCATGCTCAAGAGTTGATTTTGAAAAAGCAATCGAAATCCAGTTCAAGTGCCCTGAATGCGGAGAGCTCATGCAGCCAGTGGATAATTCAAGGACTCTAGAAGTCTTGAATGAAAAACTCAAGGAACTGCAGCAGGCTGAGCAGGTTTAATCTTTTAATTTATTTATTATTTTGTCAGCAAAGTCTATTGCTTCTTTTGCTTCATAAGGAGTTACAAGCTTAGCCCTGTAATTTATATCATTTCTGATCTGCCTTATCCTGTTTGCTTCGAAAGCATCTGCCTCGCTGATGATAGAGTTTTCCTTTGCAAATGCAATTATCGCCTCATGTGAATAGGCCTTGTAACCATCTGCTGCAAGATATGACTGCAGAATCTCTCGTATTGATTCATATGCTGACTCAAACCTAAATGATGCATTCTGCTCTCCAATAGGAAGTAACTTCAAATCATTGATGCGCATGATCGCCTGTTTCTTTAAGGATCCTGATTCTGAAGGATCAGGAACCCCACGGACAACTTTGCCTTCAGCTAAAAATTCTTCGAAAGATCTCATTCCAGATAACCATAAAGCACAATTCCATTGCTGAGAGTTGACCTGAATTCCTTGCTGATACTTCCCTCAAGCTCTTTGATTGATATTTTTCTTGCAAGCTTTTTCTCGTAATGGCTAATATCTGAAGCCATATGCCTTGATGTTATTACAGCAATATCAATATCGCTTTGCTCATTATCTTCACCGTACCTGTAGGAGCCGAAAAGAATTATCGCTTTCGGATGGTTATATGTTTCAATCAGGAAATCAAGCAGCCCTGATCTGTAGATTGATGCAATGTTAAAGAGCAGCTTCTGCCTTTTGAATTGCAAAGAATCCATATTTGCTTTGAGAGTTATAGCAAGTCCTGTTTTCGAGACAAGAAGCCCTTTCTTTACAAGATCTGATGAGAGATTCTTGATCCATGTGTGCGATATGCCAAGTTCCCTTCCGAGTGCGCGCAGATGTATCTCTTTGTTTGGGTTCTGGTAAAAGAAATCCATAAGGTTCATCTTTGTTTTGGTAATTTTAATTGCCATTTGTAAACAATAATTGCCAACTGGTATTTAAAGTTTATGGATAAATTTAAAGTAACGACAAGTTCCATCCAAAATTAGAGAAGCTGAATAAATTCTTCTTTTGTAAGTCCAATTTGCTTGATTATTGAAAGAAGGGTTCCTTTGGCTATTTCCTTATGATTAGGTACAGTAGCTCTCCGGAATGGCGGTTTCATATTTCTAAGGATAACGTGGCTTCCAGTTTGATGATCAATCTCATATCCTATCTTATGCAATATTTTTATTGTTTCAAGACCGGACAGAATGGGTAATTTACTCATAGATATCCACGATATCTTCGTCTATCGGTGGAGGAATAGGCTCATTGTGTTTTTTAAGGCTTACTATATAGCCTTTCATTGCATCCTTAATATTTACCACTGCATCGCTTCTTGTTTTTCCCTGGGACACGCAACCCGGAAGCGAAGGGCATTCGGCAACAAAGATGCCATCTTCATCCTGTTCTATGTGAATCCTGAATTTCATTCGCAGTCACCAATTGATAGAAAAGAGCTATCTACTTATAAATGTTATAGGTTATTATTTATGGTCTATCCTAATACTAGCACATATAGTCTTTACCGTTATCTGAGTAGATCGCCTGTTCTTGAAACTTATGGGAGAATGTGGCGACAAAGCGTAATTGGAGAAGCAATGTCATCACTCTTTAATAACAAATATAGAAAGATTTATATAGTAGCATGTATTGGGGAATAACAAGGTTTAAATAAATACATAATTAATGAAGTATTTATAATATTTGAAAGGTGAAAAAAGAATGTCACATGATACACATGGTCCAAAAAAACTATCAGACTTAATTGAGAGATTTAGTCCAGAACATGAAGATTTTGCTGCACTCTATGATTCTCATAAAACCGCTTTCACTAAAGCATTTGAAGCAGTTAAGGAAGATAATAAAAGAGGTTTAGAAGAGAACGAGGTGTATGATGTCCTTGCTAAATATATTCTTCATTATCAGGCACACTCAAGAGGTCATGAACCTTTAACTGATCATAAAAGACATGTTACAGCTCAATACAAGGCTGATGCAAGAAATTTCTTAGAAAATTTAGCAAGAACTCAACACAAAGATATTGATGAACTGTTGGCTGAAATTAAGGTGCAAGGACTTGATATGGTATTTGCACAATATGGAAATAATCTTCGAGCCATGAATGTCCAAACACTGAGCAAAGATATAGTAGATGAAATGGTAAAAAGAGATGATGGAGAACATTGGTACGACGAAATTAAGACATTAGGAAGAAGACCCAAAAAAACCAAATTCCTGGCTGATCCAAATGAGGCTATGTTGAATACAATGATGAAGTACCACACAGATACATATACAATGGAACCAATGGAAGCTCCTGCGAGTGGCAATAACCATCACTAAGAAAAAAACATATAACCTCTTTTTCTTTTTTCGATTTCTTTTCATTTCGTCACAGAATCAGTTTGAAGCTGCTTACCTTTGTGAAGAACTTTCCGGTATGAAACATACAGCCTCACTTTCATGAAATCATTGAATTTTTCTCATAGTAAAGAATTCCATACCACAATCAATTGTTTCTTTTAGAAATTCGTAAGTAAATTCATCTTATGTTTTAAATCAATCACCCATACTCACAGCTGACCCATGTCCTATATTTGCAGCCGTAGCCATCAAATAATTCCTTGAATTCTTCAGTATATTCAAGCGGAACTTTGAGGAGAATAGCACCCATCATCTCAGAGTTTCTTTCTTTTAGAATGCCCGGATTCTTTCCTCTTCCATTAAGAGCATAGTATAATGTCTTTTTTTTGGAATCTGATAATCCATTTAGGTCATAAGAAAAGATTGAATTGCACTTAAATCCAAAAAGAGAATGCAAAAACCTTTCATGAATTATTGAGTAGCCTTCTGCAATTATTGCAGTCCTTGCAAGCTGCGATGCATCCGTAAGATCATTAATCGAAACAACCTGGACATCAATTTCTGATTTAAGGAATTCCAGGGCTCTTCTGTAGCTTTGGCTCAGCAGCAATCTCCTGTCTAGTTCAAGCTCCTTGCTAAGTATTATTGCGATATCCAGATCTCTAGGATTTTCCTTGCCCCTCACGATAGATCCAAACATTACAACATCAAAAATCTCTTTGTTTTTTTGGACAAAAGATTTAGTTATCCTTTTCAATTCCTGATTCTTCAATAATTCGTTTTGCATCTTTTTCTAATATCCTTACTTGTTCTTTTGTGCTTCTGAGAGAAGATGTTTTTTGATATAAGGGGAAATCTTTGTCTAATATATCATATAAATGAGGGTATTTATTTTTTAGAATCAGAAACCTGTCATTATGGTTATTAGGGATATAACCCTCCTTTTTTAGTATAATATAATCAACAGTTACAACAATGGCTTTAAAGAATAACGTCGCAGCCGGGTTATAGTCTTCTTCTTTTGAAGACCTTTCAGCTTGTCTCATAAATTCTGAAATATTCTCCTTTAAGAAATCTTCTTGTTCCATGTTACATCAAGTAACACTAACCATATATAAATACTTTTCGGTTACATTGTAGAACAAATTCACCTAAATATAACTTTTTTGTTACGATATGTAACAATTATCTAACCTTCCCTTTCTTTATCTTTGTCTCTATCTTTTCAGAATCAATCTCAGACTGCTTTCCCTTATATAACAATCCCGGAATCGATTGTTTCTTTTAGAAATTATTCCTAAAATCCCCGATTAAATATTGATATATGCAACATATATCTTTATATATGTAAAATATATTCTTATATATGTGATGTAATATGACTCAAGCTGTTATCAATATTGATGAAAGGACCAACAGAGTGCTAAACATGGTCAAAGCAAAATTTGGTCTGAAGGATAAATCCCAAGCTATTAATATGGTAGTATCCGAATATGAGCAGAACTTTCTTGAGCCAGAACTTAGACCTGATTATAAAAACAAGATTGAAGGTATTATCAAAGGGAAGCATCTGACTAGAAAGGAGCTTGAAGAGGCAGTTTAATGTATTCAGATTTGTACAGCGATGAGATAGTAAAAAAATTGATCAGGATTAAAAAAAAGGATCAAAAGCATTATGTGATTATTCGCAAAAAAATGGATGAGATTTTGCAAAATCCGAAAAATAATTATAAGTTTCTTCATTATAGCCTGAAGGGCATCAATAGAGTGCACATCGGCCATTTTGTTCTTCTGTTTGTGATTAACCATGAAAATGAGATTGTCTCATTTGAAGATTATGATCATCATGACAAAATATACAGATAATACGCTACCTAACCTTCCCCTTCTCTATTTTTGTC
>JBDRQT010000058.1:0-10325 GCA_043826135.1 archaeon | reverse complement strand
TAGATTAGTATAAATAATGATTAATTAAATACTTAATTTGAATTATATAAGAGAATAAATTGTTGAAAGGAACAATATTGGTTCATCTACAATAAAGGAAGCAATACAAATGGTATCTGCCAAATATTTATCCTAAGATTTGCTTGCTAATCAAAACAAGATCATTTTGAAAGAACTTTTCAACCCTGCAAAATTCAATATCGAATCACTAGAAGAGTCAAGACATGATTACAAGTGAAGTACATAAGTTAGTGGAGCGGAACATCACACTCCCTAAAAAGAGAAAATATAAATAAGCTACATAAAATAATTCAGACTAAGGTGCCAAACTGAAAATCATTAAAGAGATATCATCAAAGGATTGTTTTGATGGAAGTTTCATAAAGGACTACAGAGTAAGTGAAAAAATCACAATAGAATTCGTAAATTACTTGAGGAACTTCGGTAAACTGATAATCCTGAAAGACCTGGAACATCCATTTTTTTCATTTGATAAAAATTATTTCTTTTCAATTAAGGGAATCATCGGAGAATCTGAGTTCAAAGTGATATTCAGAAGGAATAATATGGATAAGACCTCAAAATTGATGTATGTGATAATGAAAAACTATAAAAAGGCTGATTCCATCATACATACCAAAAAATACGCGGATCAGATAATGAAACAAATTAAGAGGTGAAACCATGGGAACGCAATATGTAGACCTGTTAAAACAGGCAAAAGAAAAAGGAGGACTAGTCCTTGCAACACGAGTAGCGATGGCTCTTGGTGCTGGAGGAGACAAAGCAAGTCAGGTACCAGATGATCCTGAAAGGATTACAAAAGCAAAGGAAGTCATTTCCAGTGCATAAGAGGTGAAAAAATGGTAACAATCAAAGCACAACATAAATTTAATAACAATAGTTGCAGGCATTCCTTGATGGGATATCAGTCAGTCCTGCACTGTCATCATTACCTGACACTGACAACACAGATGGCTGAAGATTCAGATGACTTGCTTGGAGGAGTAGGTATATTGATTTCCACAATGGAAGAAGTCATGTTTGAAGTGCTAGGAGACTATTTCAGGAAAAATAAAATAACTGCACTGAAAAATAAAGTAGATGTTGTTGAATCCTATTTCGCATTTTGTGGTCTAGGACAGATGCAGATAAAGCACTACGGAGACTTTTCATGTGAAGCAGAGTTGCTACATTCCCACATAGATGAAGGATGGGCGAAAAAATGGAAGAAAAGAAATAAACCAGTAGGATATGTGAACAGAGGCTACCTGCAAGGAGCACTAAAAGCAATAGATGGGCAAAGCTGGGATAGCAGAGAGACAAAATGCATAGTGTCCGGAGCAAAAAGCTCAATAATTAAACTATGGGTGAGGTGAAAAAATGGCATCAGGAAATATCAACAGAAAAAAGGTAATTGCACAATTGTCAAAGCTTGATGTCAAGGGTAATGAAGAAGGATTGATTCCTGGATATAACGTCCTTGTGAACCAGCTTCCAACAAAATTCTGGAACATGTTCAATGAAAGAATCTCAACAAAAGTTGACGACAGCCTGAAAAAAGAAGCTGAATTCCTGCTGTACAATTGCGGGAATGAATGTGGATACCATACTGGCTATGGGATTATTACCTCAGATGAATTCAAATCAGTTGTTGGGCCAATGCTAAAAGATATGCCTGAAGACGTACTGCATGGCGCATATGCAGTGTTCACTGCGTGGGGCTGGGCAAAATCTGAAATTGTTGAACTTGTCCCAAAGAAAAAAATGGTTGTAAGGGCATATGACTACTACGAATCAGATGTGGTCAAATACGGAAAAAGCTCTAAGCTCTCTGCGTATATGATTGCAGGAGTCTCAGCAGCATTCATGGATCTAGCCTATGGTAAACCCTACCCAAAAGGCCTTGGAACTTTTGAGTGTAAGCAAGTAAAAGGCATTGAGTGCGGAGACAAATACGGCGAATTTGTCGTGACACCAAAGAAAAAATAATTTTTTTCTTTTTTAAAAATGCAGAAAGATCTGGTCTATTTCAATAATGCGGCAACCTCATTTCCAAAGCCTAAATGCGTGATTGATGGTGTAAATAAATCTCTTAGAACGCCATATGGTGAACACGGAAGGTCAGATGCATCTAATCAGATAGACTATCCAAAACTTACAAGAACGCTTCTATTCGATTTCTTTGGCGGAGAAACGCCAGAAAACTTCCAATTTACTTCAAATGCTACAGAATCTCTCAATATCCTTATCCACGGCTTCATAAAGAAGCAAAATGGAAAGATACATGTAATAACTTCTGAACTTGAACATAATTCAGTGCTTAGGCCATTATATACATTAGAAAAACAACATAAGATAACACTTGGTATAATAGGCTTTGATAAAGAAGGGTATGTAACACTCAATTCCATTAAAGCTGCCAAGCAAAAAGATACAAAGCTCGCTGTATTGACACATGGAAGCAATGTTCTCGGATCTGTCCAGGATATTGAAAGAATCGGAGCTTATCTAAGCAAGGAAAATATTTTTTTCATTGTTGATGGCGCCCAGACAGCCGGCAATGTAAAGATCAACTTATCCAAAATAATGCTTGATGCATTCGTATTCACAGGGCATAAATCCTTGCTTGGATATCAGGGGATAGGTGGATTTTATATTAAGGATCCAAATAAAGTTGAATCCTGCAAACAAGGAGGAACTGGCGTATTTTCTGAGTATAAATACCAACCTGATTCAATGCCGCTCAAATTCGAGGCAGGAACTCTTAACTACCCAGGAATTGTTTCTCTATACGAAGGAATTAGATATCTGCAGAAAAATCGAAATGGCATTCAACTCACAAAAAAGCTTACGGCCCACCTTATAAAAGGTTTGAAAAAGATAAGGAGTCTTAAAATTTACAACAACGCGCCTGACCTGCCAATAATTGCGTTTAATATATCCGGAATTGGTTGCGATGATGTCGGATACATCCTTGCAAAACACAATATTATCACGAGAACAGGACTACATTGTGCTCCACTCATTCACAAAAAAATTGACAAAGGAAAAGGCTGTGTTAGAGTAAGTTTGTCCAGTTCTAATACTCCTGAAGAATGTGACCAATTTATCAGAATAACTAGAAAAATAGTGGAGAATATAAAGTCAACTTGAATTTCGTGGAAAAAAAGTTTACGATGTAATCATTCTAAGATAATTATTATTACCAATAAGAAGAAAATATTGAAAAATATAATTCATTAATTAAGTGAAAACTTATCAACCAATCCCTTCAAGATCTTCTGATAAGATTCAACCTCAAAAAACATTACAAACTCACCTAAGACATCGACTTCTTCAATATTTATCTTGGTTTTTACTGCAAGTATCTTATTTGCATACGTGCTTGTCTGTGCCAGGATAAAATCAAGGACAGCCTGCACCATATCTACAGTCATTTGAGGAATAGAGGGAAGAACAGCCATGCCAAGCAGATTTGAAAGGGCATTCAGGTATGCACCGGCAAAGATGTTTGACATCTCCATAAGAGCAGACTTTCCCATCTTATCTATCTCTTTTATAGATCCTTTTGGCTTGCCGAGTAGAAGCTCGGCAAACCCAAGCGCATCTTCCTCTGAAAACAAAAGCATGGATTCTCCATTAAGGTCCCCGGTTATTTTAAGATAAGTTGCGCACACTTTTTTGTCAGGGCCGCCGAACTCATTTGAAAATTCAGTTATAAGTATAAATTTTGTCTCCGGAACAACTATCTTAATTGACTTTCCGATCAATTTTGACAACGCTGTTGCTGCATTTCCGACACCTATATTGCCGACCTCTCTCAGTGAGTCTAATTGAAATTCAGTCAAATTAAGAAGTTTGTCCATTGATATATTGAATACCTCTTTGTTTATAATTTTTATGCAAATATATAGGTAATTATATATACCTATTCTTACAAATATATTTCAAGAGGTGTACCATGAGAGAAAAAGAGTTAACGAAGGATAACTTGTTTTCTAAAAAGAGTTTTATTGTTAGCACAATATTCGGATTATTTGCTTTGCTTGTCGTACTTGGAAAAGTACATATTCCTATCCCGGGCACTTCAGTAGTAACTGATCCAAGAGAATCCTTTACAACATTAGGATCTGCATTAGCCGGTCCGATTGGAGGAATAATTGTAGGATTTCTTGCAGGAATTGCAGAACCAGGAGGAATAGCTCTTGCAAGTCTACTGGCGCATATATCTGGCGCAATATGGTTTGGCTACACATATAAAAAATTCATTTACGAAAAGTCATATTTCTTTCTAAGATGGATTGGGAACATTATCATTTATTACTATGTATTTGCAGTATCCGGATTCTCTATTGGATTAGTATTATTCTATAAGGATCCAACCCCGATAATTGAATTGTACAAAGGGATTGCAGGTGGCTTGACAGTGGAATTAGTGTTAACAATTTTAATATCCTCAGCAATTTTGTATGCGTTGCCAAAAAAATATAGAAAACCTGTTTGGTGAATTAAATTAAAGATAGTGCATTGAAAAAATTTAAGGATACTATAGCAAGCAAATTGATAGTTTTAACACTTGTCCTTTCAATTTTTCCAATAGCTATCCTGATTTTTTATATCCAGGTTAATATTAACCAACAACTTATTGATTTGTCAACACAGAATCTCTATGATAAAGTTGAAATTATTAGCAACGACATTCTGTTGTTTAATGGCACTTATAACCATTTGACTGGCGCAAGATATCAAAATTGGTCATATATTATTATTGATGAAGAAAATCAAAACATAATTTATTCAAATAAGAATTCACAAATAGTATATGAGAATCTATTGAACACTACCAAACAACAGATTATTGATGAAACAAAAGGAGTAATTATTGATAAGATTAATAAGCTAGGAATAGCGCATGAGTATATTTCTGACAGGAAAATTAAGGTTGTTACTTTTTCGGATATATCATATATTGTCGGTTTAATTGATGAAATTGAGAAAGGTGCTTTAATTCAACTTGCTATTAGTTTCTCAATAATTGCTCTTATAAACGGGTTTGTGATTTTTCTATTATTAAGTCCAATCAAGGAGTTAGTTATAGCTACTAAAAAAGTGCAGTCTGGTGATTTTGATGTTAAAATTGAGGCAACTGATTTAGATGGCGAAATGAAAACATTGGTGAATGGATTTAACGAAATGATTGATAATCTAAATACATCAAGACAAACATTGAAAGACTACAGCAATAATCTTGAAAATAAAGTAAAAGAAAGAACAAAAGAACTGGAATTAAAAAATGAAGAACTAGTAAAATTTAATAAAATATTTGAAAATGCGCTTGACGGTATTGTCGTAGCTGATACTGAAACTGGAATAATATTAGATTGCAATCCGGCAGTTTGCAGGTTAGTTGGACGGGAAAAATCAGAATTGATAGGTAAGCAGCAAAGTATCCTTCATCCAAAAAAAGAGAAAGAAAAAGATCCTAATACCTTCCGGAAACACCTGCATGAAAAAGAAGGCCAGATTCTAGAAACAAAGGTTATTACAAGATATGGCAATACAAAAGATGTTGCTATTATAGCCAGTACGTTTAAATTTGGCGGTAAAAGGCTAGTTTATGGAATATTTCGGGATATTACTGATAAGAAGAAATATGAAGATCGATTATTAAAGGCGAATATTAAATTAAAAGAGCTTGATAAGCAAAAAGACGCATTTATTTCTATTGCGGCGCATGAATTAAAAACTCCCCTGACAAGCATAAAAGGATTTACTGAACTCATGGAAAATGATAAGATAAGAAGATCTGATAAAAAAAAGAAATATTATCTTGACTTGATTCACAAAAATACAAACAGGCTCTACAATCTAATACTTGATTTGGTTGATTCTTCCAGAATATCTCTTGGACAGATAAAAATGAATATAGAAAAAGTAGATGTTGAATCAGTTATTGAAGAAACAAAAGAAAGCATGATGATTCTGATTTCTGAAAAAGGTCTCAAATCAGCATTTGTTTTTGAAAAAAATCTTCCAAAAATTAAAGCAGATAAAGAAAGGGTATTACAAGTACTGAGAAACCTAATAATTAATGCACTTCATTACACTGAAAAAGGAAGCATATCTGTATCAGCATACAAGAAAGATAATTTTGTCAGGTTTGAAGTGAAGGATACAGGACAAGGCATCCCTAAAGAATCGCAGGATAAGCTATTTTCACGTTTCTATCAGGTTGATTCATCTATGAAGAGAAAAGTAGGCGGATCAGGTCTTGGGCTGTCTGTCTGCAAAGGATTGGTAGAATTGATGAACGGTAAAATATGGTTTGATTCTGTTGTTAGCAAAGGAACTACATTCTATTTTACACTGCCTATAGCAAAAAAGAGGTAAAAATGACAGAGATTAAAGAAGAAGAAAAAGCGAGAGAAATCATTAATCAATTTGGTCATTATCTTAAAACGCCTTTGACCAGCATTAAAGGTTTTACAGAATTGTTGCAAACAGAACAAGTGCAAAATGATAAAGATAAAAGCATTTATTATTTGGGCTTAATCAACAAAAATTCAGATAGATTGCATGAGGCGATAATTGATATGCAGAAAACACTTTGGCTATATTTATATGGTAAAGAGGTAGATGATGATGAAAACAATAATGGTAATTGATGATGAGCCTGATACACTGATTTTAGTGGAAGCTGTATTAAGTATGAATGGTTTTTCTGCCATTACTTTTGATAGTTCAAAAAAAGCATTAGACACCCTTAAAAAGGGGAAAAAGCCGAATTTGATTTTATTAGATATGAGGATGCCTGTGATTAGCGGCCCTGAATTCTGCCAGGAATTAAAAAAAGCCAAACTTGAGAATTTAAAGATTGTTTTCTTTACTGCTTCAAGTAATTTGGATAAAAATTTAGCAAAAAAAAGCGGAGCATTAGGTTATATTTTCAAGCCTTTTTCAAATGATGATTTGGTTAAACAGATTAATAAATATTTAGAATAATATTTGGGTGCCTCTTTATCGTACGTCTTTTATTCAATGGGAGATTATTTGAATAATGCGCATCACCCTAAAATGAGTTAGCAAAGCCAATGCTTGGTTGAAATAAGAATCATTGACATAATAGTTCAATATTATCACAAGACAATTTAATAATTCACTGAAACAACCCAACTGCATCAATGACAAGGCCGACAGATCCGTCACCAAGGATTGTGCTGCCTGCTATCCCTTTAGGTGCATGATCAAGCTTTTTTATTAGAATCTGTTCCTGCGAAAATACCTTATCTACAATTATTCCCACAAGCTCATCTCCTTTATCTACGACAAGAGCAATATATTCCTCTGCATCTGCATGATCCAGAAAAAAAACTTCCCTAAGGCTTACAACTGCTATCTCTTTGCCCATGAAGTTAAAAGCCTGCTTCCCTTGGATTGTCTTGATACTACTTTTCTTAAGTTTCACTATCCTATTTACACTGGATAAAGGGATTGCATATACAGTCCCGCAGACTTCAGTCAGCATGCATGCCACTATTGATAAGGTGAGTGGCAGTTTCATGGTCACTGTTGTGCCTTTTCCAACTGTTGAATTCAATTTCAGAGTCCCTCCAAGAGACCTAATCTTTGTTTCAACAACATTCATACCGACTCCTCTTCCTGAAACCTCTGTAATAATCTCATTTGTGCTGGCGCCCGGCCTGAATATCAGCATCTGGCACTCATAATCTGACAATTTATCTGCATCTTCCTTGGAGATGATGCCTTTCTTGATACATGTCTGTTTCACAATTTGCGGATCTATTCCAGCACCATCATCCGATACTTCAATTATCGCATGGCTCTTTTCCCTGCTGGCAGCAATCTTAATTGTGCCTGTTTCTGGTTTGCCGGTCCTATCAGATTCAATACCGTGATCAACACAATTACGAAGAAGGTGGACAAGCGGTTCGCTTAGTTCTTCAAGTATATTCCTGTCAAACTCTATTTCTTCACCCTCAATTACCAGATTTACTTTCTTATTCTCCTTGTCAGCGAGGTCCCTGACCATCCTTGGAAATCTGTTTATGATCATCCCTATAGGAATCATCCTTGATTCCATAACTTCTGACTGCAGATCCTCAGTTATCCTGTCTATTAATTTAATAATCCTCTGGAACTCTTCGCTTCTGAACTTTTTGGAAATCTGCGCTAGCCTCATCTTGTTTATCAGAAGCTCACCTACAAGGTTCATGAGCTTATCAAGCCTTTTTATATCAAGCTTGACTGTCCTGATCTGCGCCTTAGTGTCTTCCTTATGTGTTTCTGCAATCTTGTGCTTTTCAATATCATTAGATATCTTATCATGGGCCTGCGCCTCTCTATTGTCATCACGTTTAAAACCTGCATCTATCGATAAGTCCAAAACATCAATTACTCCTGATATCTGCCTGATACTTGCAATAATCATTTCCTTGTCAGCTTCTGCTTCAAGAAGGACAACAATCTCAAACTCATCGCCCATTTTTGAAAGTTCTGAGCTAGAAGGAATTGTCCTGACAATTTCATAATTTTCAATATTTCTAAGAATAATTGCTGCTTTTGCAATTTTCATTGCATTTGATTTATCAAACATAACAATAATCCTATGGGCAGTCTTTCCAATTTCTCTTCCATGCACAATTTTTGCATTCTCGTCCATGGACAAACTAGCATATTCTGTTACCTTTGATATTGCTTGCTTTTCTGTTCCAAGTATTGATTTTACCTCTGATATGATTTCAGTAGCATCTACATTATCTTCTCCTGATTCCTCAATAGCTTCAAGACCATCTGACAGGATATCACAGCCCTTGAATAGGATAGCCATAACACTACCCTCAGGCATTAATTTTCCATTCCTAATTTTATCAAGAATATCCTCAAGGTTATGAGCCACTTCTGAATAATTTTGATACCCCATGGCACCTGCATTGCCTTTGAGTGTATGGAATGTCCTGAATAACTTATTTATAAGTTCAGGTGAAGGTGATTTTTCCAGCTCTACCAAATCATTATTTAGTGTCTCAATAAACTCAGATGCTTCTGTCACAAATTCCTGCTTATACGCTTTCATATCTTGCATTTTATAGCTCCAATATTTGCACAAGTGCAACAGGTAATTTTGATAGAGGCACTATCTCATCATAATATCCTGCCTCGATCACGCATTTTGGCATGCCGTATATAATGCAGGATTCCTTGTCCTGCGCAAGCACAGTTCCTCCGTATTCCTTGATTTTTCTGGCTCCATCAGTGCCATCGCTGCCCATCCCTGTTAAGACAACTCCAATTACCCTCTCACCATAAATCTCTGCAACCGACCTCATTGTCCAATTTGCAGACGGCCTGACCCCGCACTCTTTCTCTTCCTTATTTAATCTGATGATATCTTTTGCAAATCCTCTTGTAATTTCCCGTTTGACTTCCATATGATAATCTCCTGGAGCTATCAATACTTTTCCGGGCAATATCTCATCTCCATCTTCAGCCTCTTTTACAACAAGCTCTGAAATATGAGAAAATCTCTCAGCAAGGCTTTTGGTGAATCCGGGCGGCATATGCTGGACGCAAAGGACGCACGCAGGAATATTTCCAGGCAGAAGAGGAATCACATGTTCCAGCGTCTGTGGCCCACCTGTGCTTGAAGCGATCACAACTATCTTTTTCATCGCACCATAAAATTGCCTGTGCTCAATCTTCTGTGCTGCATAATGTTTGATTTTAGCTGTTGCTGCTGTCTTTACTTTCAGGATGAGTTCTGACTCCAAGGTCTTCATATCAAGTGATATCTCTCCAGATGGCTTCACCATGAAATCAACTGCTCCTGCTTCCAGACATTTTACAACCATTTCATGATCTTGAGATGCTGCTACCATAACTACTGGTCTTGGTGAATCTGCCATTATCTTTGTGAGAGCAGAAAGGCCATCCATTTCAGGCATATTGACATCCATTGTGATCACATCAGGATCAAGCTTTGCTGCCTGTTTCACTGCTTCAGCACCATTCTGAAGCTTTGCAATAATATTTATATTGGGATCAGAAGAGAGCATATCAGATAATACTTTCCTCATGAACGCAGAATCATCGACTATCATGACATTAATCGGCATGACTGTTAAAGAGGTAATCTGTTTTATAAACTTTTTGTAAACTATGGCTCTGTAGAAACCCTACTACTCCAGTGACCAAAACCCTAGCATAAATGCATAGGAACTTGTTCACTTTCGTCTGGCCTTGCCATTTTTTACTTTGTAAATAAGTGGCAAATAATGGCACAGACGTAGGGTTTCTACAGAGCC
>JBDRQT010000057.1:0-44421 GCA_043826135.1 archaeon | reverse complement strand
TCATTCTACCGTCGATCCCGGTGAGATGTCCGGCGTTGTATCCAATTAAACCGCAGCCTCCACCCCTGGTGTGCGCCCCCGCCAATTCCTTTAAGTTTCAGTCTTGCGACCGTACTACCCAGGCGGCGAGCTTAACGCCTTCGCTTCGACACTGCATATTCCCGTAGAATATGCAACACCTAGCTCGCAGAGTTTACAGCTGGGACTACTCGGGTATCTAATCCGGATCGCTCCCCCAGCTTTCATCCCTCACCGTCAGACCCGTTCTAGTTAGACGCCTTCGCCACAGGTAGTCTGCAAAGGATTATAGCATTTTACCGCTACCCGATGCATACTTCTAACTCCTCCCGGTCTCGAGATCAACAGTCTCCTCTGCACGCTGTCTGGTTGAGCCAAACAATTTCACAAAGGATTTATCAATCCGGCTACGGATGCTTTAGGCCCAATAATACTGGTCCCCACTCGTGGCGCTGGTGTTACCGCGGCTGCTGGCACCAGTCTTGCCCACCACTTATTCTCCATGCTATTTACACATAGTAAAAGCCCATGCAATGCATGAGCACTCAGAGTTCCCTTATCACACTTTCGTGTATTGTAAAGTTTTCGCGCTTGCTATACTCCGTAGAGTCAGGACCCTTATCTCAGTGTCCTCCTCGAGGCTACCTCTTTCAAGGCCCCTACCGATCGCGGGCTTGGTGGGCCATTACCCCACCAACAACCTAATCGGCCGCCGTCTCATCCTAAAGCCTTGCGTTTCAAGGAAAGAGCATTCCAGCACCAATCCCATATCGGGTCTTACCCTCAGTTTCCCAAGGTTATCCCCAACTTTAGGTTAGATTAACGACGTGTTACGGAACTTTCCGCCGGTGTCTTGCGACCCCATGACTAGCTTAGCTAAGTCGAACTCTGATAGCAGCGACCTCCCGCAGGATCAACGGGTATTCTTTCGGACAACAGTTAAAAGCCGCTGTCATCCATCCTCGTATTATTGTACAGTCGCAATACTTCTATTGCAGGTTCGCATTCGTGAACAAATGCCTTCTTCATACAAGACTCTAAGGTCTTGTATACATCTGGATTGTAAGAAAATTGGAGCTGATGAGATTACTCTGGAAATTCTAGTGGTATATAAATTTATTGCTCATTTCTTCTGTAATCTTCGTCTCTTCTCTTTCTTCATTCGCTTTCTCTGCCATTTCCAGCGCATCTGGCGCTTTTTCTTCCATCGTCTTGAGCTTCTTTTCATTTATATTCCATCCAAAGCATCCTAGAGGAAAAACCAGGTGTTTTTAAACTTATCGCCTATAACCACAGCAAAACCACTAACTGCCCATACCTACTTGCATCAAAACATGAATAATCGCTTCCATAATAGCAAGAATTGACATGAAAAGAACTAGCCTTCCAATTACTGTTTGATCTGATATGAATGGAATCCTTGCAAAAAAAGAAATTATGACAAGAATAAGCATGATTCCGAACACTAACCTAACAAGAAAATTAGCAGAAAATTCAATATATCCGCTCTTATTTTGATTTCTCAATCTGCTTCATCTCTGCCCAACGCCTTTTCTCTTCCTCGATAGAGAGTTTGCCTCCACTGAAAATCCAAGGTTTTCTTCTCTTTAGCTTCTTTATGGTATTATCGATCACCGCTTCAAATGTGAAAAGGCCTTTTTCCTCTGCCAGGATAATCATAAAAAGAATGTCCCAGAGACCATCGCCAAGCTCTTCTTTGAGATTTTCATAGTCCTTTTTTTCTAGAGCTACTTTGATCTCATCAATTTCAGAAGATAAATCATCAAATCTTGTTTCAAAAGTATTTTGGGCTGACCAAGTGGAGTTTTTCCGGTCTATTTTTAGCATTTCGTAGAATTCTTTTAGTTTGTCCATGAAAGGAATAAAAATAGTATAGTATATAATAATAACTGCCTCGGACGGGATTCATTTTGTGAACGAAGAGAGCAAAATGTCCAGGAACCTGAGTGACAGGACGTTCGAATCCCCAACTTTTAAACATCCTAAATAGAAGATAAAACTGCCTCGGACGGGATTCGAACCCGTGTCTCGGCCTGCCTTCCGCAGAAGACGCCAAGAAATGCTGGCATTTCCGCTGTCGAAAGGGCCGAATGATTGGCCGGGCTACACCACCGAGGCAAATAAAAGAGCCCTATGTTCTTATTTTTCTTTCGTACCATTGCCTGTCAATGGTACCTGGCGCAGGTGTGAACCGACTGGGCGGTTCAACTCTCGCTACACCACGAGGCATAAAGCCCAAACACTATAAAAGTGTGTATATTCTGGATTTTAACCCTGTTTATAAAAATTACTAAAATACCCGGTTTCAGCACGAAAAAAAGCCAATTTTGATGATAAAAACGAAAAGTTTATAAATATTAAAATTCAAGAGTGGTGTACTTCGGGGGTGTAACAGTAGGTTACACTGTCGACTAATGTCAAAAAGAGGTAATGGAATATGAGAATCACAAAAGAGGTATTAATGCGAACTGCTGCTGACGCAATCGGCGCAGAAACTGTCGAATTAGTCAAGTATCTTAATGGAAAGACAAATGTTTCTGAATTTACAATTGCCAAGGATATGAATATTGATATTCATCTTGTGAGAAATTTACTCTACAGACTGAATAATCAGCATTTGTGCACCTATATCAGGAAAAAGGACAGACTGAAAGGCTGGTATATTAGCTACTGGACACTTAATAATAAAAGATTCAAGGAAGTATTTGACAAACTTCAGGTCAGCAGGCTTCTGATGCTTAAAGTAAAACTCAAAAAAGAAGAAGAGTACAGGTATGGGCTCTATATCTGCCCGAATCTTTGCACAAGAATGAATTTTGAGAGTGCCATGGAAATTAATTACAAATGTCCTGAATGCGGAAGAATCCTTAACCCACAGGATAATTCAAGGACAATTGAGCACCTCAAGAATATGATTGCAGAGATGGAAGCAACTGCTTGAGATTTTTTTATTCTTTCCTTGAAAATAAATTATTGATTAGCAAATGTTACCTGACTTGAAAACAGAAAAAAAATGATTCAAATCCATCTGGTGTTAATAGTTGTAAATCACTATTTTTACTAATTTCTTTCAACTATTGAAATGTCAATCATATTTAAATATAAATGCATATCCGCCAATCTTCAATGCCTGATTTAGAAAGATATGAAATTGCGGGAATTCCAACTTTTGAAAGTAATGGCCATGAATGGTCAGCTATTGCTTATTCTATTGGTCGCAGAGAAAGGATAATTCCCATGAAATCAAAGCTAACTACTTTAGATGCACATGATGACATGAACCCATGCAAAAATGTACCTCCAAGCGAGGATGCAATAATTGAGAAATCAATTACTTGCGGAAATTTTTTGCCTGCATGTATTTTTGCCGGATTTTTTAATACTGTTGAATGGGTTGTTCCTCCAAGGTTATATAATGATGAATTTAGTACACCATTAGATGAAAATGCGATGCTATATACTACTGAGGATTGGATCAACTTCTTCACGATTGGGCATAGGGGTATGCCTGTACCATCAGAAACACCAAATGAAGTTAATTTCAGATATAGGATATGTGAACCAGAAAATATGATGATTGAAGATGTCTTAGGTTTTGATTTTGATTTTTATTGCCCTGTAAGAGCAATAATAACAGCAAAAGATCCGATTAGTGTTTTTATGTCCTTTAGAAGAGGATATTCACTTCCTAGTTATAGACGTATTGAGCAATATCCCTCGGTTGATGAAGTCATAATGCGTGTTGATACATTATGTGAAATTCTGGAAACACAACCAAGACCAAAATTGATTTCATTTGCAAGATCTGATACTGAGAACGCATTTATTTTGCCAAAATATGTTATGCCAATCAGAAATCGACTTATTGAAAACCTTACTAAGATATACAGATAATATGCCTGTTTTAATTGTCAATTATCACACGTTTCTAAATACTGATAATATCATCTAGAAGGCTGTAATAATCATTCAAAGCGGATACCAAAGAAAAAAAGAATATTGACTTGCGTTAACCTCTAATCAGACTCAGTATCTGATCTCTTTTCTCTTTCATCAATTTTTTCTTGTTCGCTTCCAGATTAAGTCTTAGATAAGGTTCAGTATTACTGGCTCTCACATTAAACCACCAATCATCATATTCTACAGTGAGACCGTCCATCCAGTTCTGTTTTCCGTCCTTAAATTTAAGAGAGAACTCCTTCATCTTGGCTTCCTTATCATCGACTTTTGAATTGATTTCGCCGGTCTGGAAATATTTCTTCAGCGGAAGAACCAGCTCTGACAATTTTTTTCCTGATTCCTGCATCAATTCAAGCACTTTAAGGATTACAAAAAAAGGTGCTTCTGCATAGTGTTCATCCTTAAGATAGAAATGGCTTGAAAGTTCGCCGGCAAAATACGCATCCTGCTCTTTCATATATTTTTTCACAAGTGAATGGCCGACCATGCACCTTCCGGGGATTCCCTTGTTCAGTTTAACAATCTCCGGTACGATTCTTGAACATCTGACATCTGCAAGTATCTTTTTTCCTGGGGTTTTCTTAAGTATATTCTCAGCAACAAGCGCCAGAATCATATCAGAAGTTACAGTATTGCCTTGCTCATCCACAAATCCGACTCTGTCAGCATCCCCATCAAAGGCGATTCCGATGTCTGCATTCTGTTTCAGGACTTCTTTTTTGAGGGACTCCAGGTTTTCATCCTTCAAAGGGTTTGCTTCATGATTGGGAAAAGTTCCATCAAGCTCAGCAAACAAATGTGTAAATTTTAGTCCCAGTTTTGTAAAAAATTTATGAGCAAGCGGTCCTCCAACTGCGTTTGCAGTATCCGCAACTATCTTGAATTTTTTTGTTATATTGCCATATGAAAGCGAATGCCTGACATAGTCATCCATGATCTGTTTTTTTTCGACTATCCCTTTCTCATTTGGCAGATCCGGAAGCTTTTCAATCATCTTCTCAATTTCATAAATACCTGTGTCTCCTCCGACTGGAACAGCCTCCTGCCTCACCATCTTGACACCATTGTATTCCTTTGGATTATGTGATGCACTAACCATCAAACCGCCTTCATAACCGTAATTCCATACTGAATAATACATCATTGGAGTTGTTACAAGCCCGATATCAACTGCGCAGCATCCTTGATCTGTTATCCCTTTTAGAAGAGCTTTGAATAGGCTCGGCGAACTTACTCTTCCATCCATCCCAACAGTTACTTTCTTGGGTTTGAATTTCAAAACATATGCTCTTGCTATCTTATAGACAATATTTTCATCTAGGTCCTTTCCATATATCCCTCTAATATCATAAGCTTTGAATATTGACATCATAAACCGCCTCTCCATTCTTCATTCGCCCTTTCATATCTTTCAGGAGTGCCAGTATCAAACCACTGGCCTGAAAATTTGTAGCCGACCAATTTTCCCTCACTCGCTAATCTTGGGAATAGTTCTTTTTCATACATGCAAAAGCCATCTGGAATCATGCGAATAACTGCAGGCTCCCAAATTGATAATCCGGAATTGACAAAATTACTTGATGCGTTTGTTTTAGGTTTTTCAACAAACTCCAGAATCCTATTGCCATCCAGTCTTGCAACACCATAATGTGATGGATCAACAACCTCAGTCAGAGCAACTGTGATTATTCCTTTATTTGTATTATGATATTCCATCATATCTTTCAGATCAATGACCTTAAGCTCATCACCGTTTGTGACAAAAAATGTGTTTTTAATATGTTTTGACGCAAGTTTTATCGCTCCTGCGCTTCCCAGAGGCTCATCCTCTTCAACATAAGTGATAGCAACTCCAAACCTGCTGCCGTCCCCATAATAATCTTTTATCACCTTTGCCTTGTAACCGACTGAGAATATCAAATTTGTGATACCATATTTTTTAAAAAGCTGAATAAGATATTCCGGAGTTGTCTTTCCCTGGATTTTCAGCATCGCTTTCGGCATCCCATTTGTTATGGACTGTATCCTTGTTCCTTTGCCTCCAAGAAGCAGAATTGCTTTTGTATTAGATAATTCCATGATGAGACAATATAGTGAGTGTTTTTAAATATTTTCAATGGAATACTTTGTCGTATAATTAAAATTAAATGGGAAGGTTTAAAAAACTGAACTGAGTAGGAATTTCTAAAAGAAACAATTGATTCTTGAACCCGCATATGACCTTTCTGAGACGAGAATATTTTTTCAGTTAATGCTACTGCAAACGACAGTGATTTGCCAGACTAGTTTTTCAAACCCTTCAATGGAAAACAAAGAGTTGGATATGGTGAAACTAACAACTGCAATAACATAATTTTGGTGTCCTTGCTGCCTTCACATTATCAAGTCGTGAAACAGGTGTTGTTATCGGCGCTTTCCGGACAATTTCAGGGTTTGATTTTGCCTCTTCCTTGATTTTTATCATTGCATCAATGAAGGCATCCATGGTCTCTTTGCTCTCAGTCTCATTTGGCTCTATCATTATAGCACCATGTACAATCATCGGAAAGTATATTGTCGGCGGATGGAACCCATAATCTAGAAGCCTTTTTGCAATATCTGCTGTTGTAATACCATTCGGCATGTCTTCATCGCTCAAAACAAACTCATGCTGGCATATCCTCTTGTATGGTAGCACATAATGCTGCATAAGTTTTACTCTTACATAATTTGCATTGAGGACAGCGTTTTCTGCTGCATTCTTGATACCGAAATCGCCAAGTGCTCTGATATATGTGTATGCCCTTACCAAAACAGCAAAATTCCCATAGAAAGCTTTCATCCTGCCTATTGTTTTTGGAATATTATAGTTCATGCAATAATTTTCACCTGATTTGTTCGCAATTGGTGCAGGTAAAAATTCCATAAGTACTTTTTTTACTCCGACTGGCCCAGCACCAGGACCACCGCATCCGTGAGGTGTTGAGAAGCTCTTGTGAAGGTTTAATTGAATTATATCATAACCCATATCTCCAGGCCTAGCGACTCCCATTATTGCATTTAGATTCGCACCATCACAATAGAACAGGCCTCCTTTTTCATGTACAATCTCTGCAATCTTCATGACATTCCTGTCAAATAATCCAAGAGTATTGGGATTGGTGAGCATGACACCCGCAACATCCTCAGCCATCTTTTCCTTCAGATCTGTCAGATCAACTTCTCCATCGCTGTTGCTCTTTATCTGAACAATCTCATAGCCACATAAAGCTCCGCTTGCTGGGTTTGTGCCATGAGCAGAATCAGGGATAAGAAGCTTGGTCCTGTTTTCTCCTTTTTCATCAAAATATGATTTCATTATCATGACGCCGGTAAGTTCACCATGCGCTCCTGCTGCAGGCTGCAGTGTCACTTTGTCCATGCCTGTTATCTCTTTTAAATATTCCTGCAACTCTAACATTAGCTGTAAGTTTCCCTGAACATTTTCAGTCGGCGCGTAAGGATGCATATTAAATCCAGGAAATCTTGCCACATCTTCATTTATTTTTGGATTGTATTTCATAGTGCAGCTTCCGAGAGGATAGAATCCATTGTCAACCCCAAAATTCCTTCTTGAAAGTGCTGTAAAATGACGGACTACATCGACTTCCGATACTTCTGGCAAGAACAAGTTTTTTCTTTCCTCAAGATTAAATCTGTATTCAGGAACATCTAATTTTGGAAGTTCTACTGCGACTCTTCCTGGCTGGGAGATCTCAAAGATGGTTTTCATTTTGAACACCTCATAATGTTAGCTACAAACGCTAGTGAGTCTGTTTTCATCTGAGCACCTCCACGAGCCTGTCAATATCTTCCTTTGTCATCATCTCTGTGACACATATAAGAAGATGATTCTTGTCAGGATATAATCCTGAGAGCTTGATGCCCGGCACTATATTTTCACCCAATGCACGTTCAAATGCCATCTCATCAACCTCAACAACAAACTCATTGTAGAATCCATCTCCCAGCACATTATGTCCCGCTTTCTTGAGCTCTGAGTAAGCATAGTGAGCTTTATGATAATTCATTAGAGCCAGATCCTTTAGCTTTTTGCCCATCATTGACAAATAGACAGTGGCCGCCAGTGCGCACAATGCTTCATTTGAGCAGATGTTAGAAGTTGCCTTTTCTCTCCTTATATGCTGCTCCCTTGCCTGTAGCGTCAGTACATAACCCTTTCTTCCCTTTTCATCGACTGTCTCTCCTACGAGCCTTCCAGGGATATTTCTCATAAACTCATTTTTCACAGCCATAATACCTAGATATGGGCCTCCAAAATTTACTCCATTCCCATAACTTTGGCCTTCTCCAACAACAATGTCTGCGCCAAGTTCGCCAGGTGATTTGAACAATCCCAGCGATGTTGCCTCAACAACTCCAACAACAAATACAGCTCCTTTATCATGAGTTAGCTTCCCGATTTTTTCAAGAGGCTCAATCATCCCAAAAAAGTTGGGACTTTGAACCAAGACTCCTGCAGTATTTTCACTGAGATGCTTCTGTAATTCTTCCATATCTGTCAGGCCTTTTTCAAATCCAACTTCTATGACTTTCATCTCATTTGCCTTTGCATAGGTCTTTACTGTATCAATGTATTCTTGATGTACTGTTCGACTGATTATAATCTCGTTCCTTTTTGTTTTAATCTTGCATATGACAGCTGTCTCACCCATAGCTGATGCACCGTCATACATGCTTGCATTTGCGACGTCCATTCCAGTAAGCTCGCATATCATTGTCTGGTATTCAAATATGGCTTGAAGTATGCCCTGTGATATTTCCGGTTGGTAGGGTGTATAGGCTGTGTAAAATTCTGACCTTGATGTGATCTTATCCACAACCGCAGGAATGAAATGATTATAGGCTCCTGCTCCTTGGAATGAGAGCATCGGCTTGTTCTTTGCTGCTAGTTTCTCCATGTGCCTTCGCAGCTCAATTTCTGACATGCCTTTCGGGATATTTAGAGAATTCAGGTGCAGTTTTTCAGGGATATCAGCAAACAATGCTTTTGTATCTGCTACACCAATGACTTTTAGCATCTCCTTCTTCTGCATATCTGTATTTGGGACAAAATTCATCTTTTTCACCTAATGCACTTTTATGTATTTGTCGTACTCCTCTTTTGTCATGAGTTTTGATAATTCTGATTCATCTTTTATCTTGAATTTCACCATCCATCCTTTTCCGAACGGATCCTGATTGATTAGTTCAGGATGATCTTTTATTGCTGTATTAACTTCAGTTACCACACCTGACATAGGAGCAAACACATCCGATGCAGATTTCACTGATTCCACGACGCATGCCTGCTTCATTTGCTCAAGGGTTTTTCCGACTACCGGAAGCTCGACAAATACAATATCTGTTAGTAGTTCCTGCGCATGATCTGTTATTCCCATGGTCGCGATATCTCCATCTATTTTGACCCATTCATGCTCTTTTGAATATTTCAATTCTTTTGGATTTTCTTTCATTTTATCACCCATTGTATGAATAGAACGGTTTTTTCACAATTTTTGCTTTATATGGCTTATCTCTGATCATGATTTCAATTTCGTCTCCTATGCCAAATTCTTTTTTTACAAATGCCATCCCAATGCCTTTTTGAAAGGTAGGAGAATATGAGCCTGAACTGACAATACCTATTTGAACTCCATTATTCAGCACTGGATATTGTTCACGGGCAACTGCCCTATCCTTCATTTCAAATGCCATATTTATTCTATCTGTGCCTTGTTTTTTTTGGCTGAGAATTATTTTGCTGCCGATAAACTCTTTATCAGGCACGAGCCATGCGAGCGATGCTTCGATGGGCGTGATATTTTCACTCAGTTCATGTCCATATAAACTGTAGCATGCTTCCAGTCTCAGTGTATCTCTTGCACCAAGCCCGATCGGTTTAATTCCAAAGTGTTTTCCAGTTTCCATAATTTTTTTCCACATGGCGAGTGCGAATCTAGAATCAAAGTAAAGTTCAAATCCTCTTTCACCTGTATAACCTGTCCTTGAAACAAGGCATTTCACGCCACTAATCTCAATATCAACAAAATGAAATCTTTTAAGCTGCAACAAATTGTAATCGCAAAGTTTCTGGAGCAGTTCATCTGACAAAGGACCCTGAAGATCGAGCTTTGCTGTTTCCTTGCTCACGTTCATGATATCGACATCAGGTGTCCGATGCATAAGCAACCAATTGTGATCCTTGTTGATTGTTCCTGCATTTGTCACTATCATGAATTCTGTTTTCCCAAGCTGATAGATAAAGATGTCATCAACAACTCCACCGTTTTCATTACACAGCATTGAGTATTGGGCTTTTCCAGGATATATTTTATCAAGGTCATTCACGCAAAGTTTTTGAAGATATTTTTTTGCACCCTCTCCTTTGACAATGAATTCTCCCATATGGCAGATATCGAAAAGCCCGACTTTTGTTCTGGTAACTAAATGCTCATCAATGACATTTGTGTATTGCACAGGCATGTTCCAGCCGCCGAATTCGACCATCTTGGCGCCAAGCAGAGCATGTTCAGCAGCCAGAGGTGTCTCTTTAAGATCAGTATTCATACCCCCACCAAATTCATCAATATTTTAGTGGTTTAAAAGAGTATCGAAATAATCTATGCTAACTTTTATAAAGAGAATATCATTTAAATAATTCATAATCATTATTAAATATTGGGGTGAGTTAGTGGATAGAAATTTAGCTCTTAATTTTGTCAGGGTAACTGAAGCTGCAGCAATGAGCTCTGCAAGATGGGTGGGAAAAGGCGACAAAAACAGCGCAGACGAAGCAGCTGTTTCCATGATGAGAAAGACCTTCACAAAATTCAATATAAACGGAAGAATTGTAATCGGTGAAGGGGAAAGGGATAATGCTCCAATGCTTTTCATAGGTGAAAAGATAGGATCTGGTGACCCTGAGATGGACATTGCGGTTGATCCGCTTGAGTGCACCAATAGTGTTGCATATGGAAGACCTAATGCAATGACAGTTCTAGCTGCTTCGCCAAAAGGCACTATGATGCATGCACCTGATACGTACATGAACAAACTTGCTGTTCCCAAGGAAGCAAAAGGGAAAGTATCTATCGATGAAGATGTTGAATATAATCTTACAAATATTGCGCATGCGCTAGGAAAGAAAGTCAAAGACCTAACAGTTATGGTTCTTGATAGAGACAGGCACAAGAAACTCATCTCTGATATCAGGAAAACTGATGCACGTATCATGCTGATAAGTGACGGCGATGTCGCTGGAGCTATTGCTCCCTCAATTGAAGATAATCCCATTGATGTTTTAATGGGAATAGGCGCAGCTCCCGAAGCTGTTCTTGCAGCATCTGCCTTGGCGTGCACAGGAGGTTATATGGAAGCAAAGTTCGCATTCAGAGATGAAGAGGATAAGAAAAGAGCAATAGGGATGGGCGTAACTCCAGATAAGACTTACAAGATTGAAGATATGCTGGATAAGGATAATGCGATATTTGCAGCTACTGGTGTCACTGACGGACCAATCTTGAGAGGTGTCAGGTTCACAAAACCAGGAGCCATTACTCACTCGATAGTCATGCGTTCAAAAACAAAAACCATAAGATTTATAGAAGGCCATCATAATTTCAGGGATGAGCCAAAATACTGAGGTGAAAGAATGAAGATAAGTGTTCCGGCAGATGTTCCTTCTGCAATGAAAAAAGAATATGAAAAAAATTACATGCTCGCGACTAAAGGTTCAGACAAATTGATGCTGTTTGCAGGTGACCAGAAGATTGAGCATCTGAATGACGATTTTTATGGTACTACAAAAGAAGGCATGAAAATTCCTGTTGATGACTTGGATCCAGAACATTTTTTCAAAATTGCACAAAAAAGTGTCATCGGTGCATTTGCAACACAGTTAGGGATGATAGCGCGATATGGTATGGATTATCCAAAACTGCCTTATATTGTGAAGATGAACTCAAAGACACATATTGTAAAGACAGAGCAATGCGAACCTATCAGTCTTTCGCTGGTGGATTTTGAAGATGTGCTTGAGCTGAAGAAGAACTCAAAACTAAGTATTGTTGGTATTGGTTATACAATCTTTCTGGGTAGCGAATATGAATCTGAAATGCTGGCTGAAGCCGGCAGACTTATCACATGGGCACACCAAAACGGGATGTTAACTGTGCTTTGGATGTATCCGAGAGGAAAAGCGGTGAAAGATGAAAAGGACCCACACCTTGTTGCTGGAGCAGCTGGCGTTGCACTCTGCCTGGGAAGTGATTTTGCAAAAGTCAATTATCCTAAAAAAGAAGGCGCGTCTGAAAAACAGAGAGCAGAAGCATTCAAAGAAACTATTAAGGCTGCTGGAAGGACTAAAATAATCACATCAGGAGGAAGTGCCAGAGATGTCAAGATATTCCTTCAGGAGACTTATGACCAGCTTCACATAAGCGGAGCAATGGGCAATGCCACAGGAAGAAACATCCATCAAAAACCTTTTGATGAAGCTGTCAGGATGTGCAATGCCGTCTCTGCGCTAACCATAGGTAGCAAGGATGTGAAATTTGCATTTGATGTGTATAAAGGGACAAAAAAATTCAAGGTGGACCAATGAGAAGCACAAAATTTTTTGTCTGCAAGTGTCAGGATTGCAGCAGCATGATATTGTTCAAGGTTGATTTTCTTGAATATAATGATGAATGCTGCCTTGAATTCAAGAACCATAAGATAATGAAAGTGTTTGGTGATGAACAGGAAGCAAAAAATTATCTCGCGCTCTTTGAAAAAGAAGAATAATTGCAGCATTTTTCATCTTGTAATATTCTTTCTTCTAATATTATTGGATCAGGCTACTAAATATTGGGTCAGAACTCATCTTTTTCCAGGGAGATCTATAGATCCTTTGAATTTTTTATCGATAACCTATCTTCAAAATACTGGTGTTTCATTTGGGATGTTCAAAGGTCTAAACTTATTATTTACAGCTGTGCTGGTTTGTGCATTTGTTTATTTTCTCATTCTTTTTTTAAAGAGGATTAACTATAGAGTTCAGATTATTTTTATTCTGGCTGGCATCACTGGAAATCTGATTGATAGGTTAACCCTTGGTTATGTTGTTGATTTCATTAACTTCCATTTCTGGCCGGTATTCAATATCGCAGACTCGTGTGTATTTATAGGTGTATTTTGGCTAATTATTGCATCATCAGTCAATAAAGAAGAAATATTCTAGAAGCTTGAAAAATCATCAAGGCTGTCAAGCATTCCTCTTTTCCTAAGGACACTCATCTGAGCCTTTGTATATTTGAAAATAATATCTCCTTTATCTTCCTGAGAAAGTTCCCATGGTTCAACAAGCACAATATCCCCTGGCCTGACCCAGAGACTTCGCTTCAGCCTTCCGGGTATCCTGCAGTTTCTTGTTTTAGCGTCCATGCATCTTACTAAAGAACGCGAGCCGCCTACTCTCTGGTCAAGGACACCTATCACTTCCCTGCCTCTGGGCATTTTTATTCTTCTTAGTTCTTCTTGTAATGCTTGAATTCGTTCCTGCTCTTCCTTTTCCTTTCTACCCATCTATTGGATTGAAAATGAGTGCTATTTATAAAAGTTGTTAGAAAAATATTTTCTGCAAAATTTTGCAGTATGCCTTTTCCATTTTTCAAAGATGATGCCCATTAAATGACGCACTATAGTTACTTACTTCAACACCTAAATGAGAATCGATTTTCTCAAGAGGTACTCCTTGTAGCCTCATTGCTGCATCCTGTGCACCTGCAATTAAAAGGTGTTCCAGAACAAAACTAACAAGAGGTAATTTGACCCCATAATCATTGAATCTTTCCAAAAGCCCCATACTCATCAGGACAGGTGCATTTTCATTCCAATTGTCGGAGACCCTGAAAAAATAATACGGATACGCACCTCTTGTTTGCCAATAAAGTTCTTTTGTCAATTTTGCAAGACTAAAACCCTGGGGAATTTCAAGCCGTGAAAACCCATACTGTTTGGGATCGGCAGTGATTTCCGCTCTGACTTGGATAAGATTACAAATTATATTTATTGTAACCTCTTCAGAAAAAGAATCATACCCTAAAGTTACACCAGAACCATTTCTTTTAAATCCATACATATCTGGTCGCTTCATTAAGTTCAATCAAATCAGTATAATTTTATGACAGCATCTAGTAAATATTTTGGTGAATAGTTTTGCGGGAGACCAAGACTAAACAATTCCCTTCCGGAAGTTGCATTAATCCAAGAACCTTGCCGGCACCTTCTGCACCTTTATCAATAGAAGTTTCAGGCACATCAAAAAGCCATGACTTCCCGCCTGAAATCACAATTGCCTGCATCATGTTCTTCATCGAAATGTAATATCTACTTAGATATAAGTATTATCTAGGTAGTATAAGTATAATATTAACTAAACGATCATTTGATTTGAAATCAATGGAAATAGACTGAAATTAATAATCGAACAATCTTGTCTGTGTCTTCTCTCTCTGCATGTTTTTCCATGATGCCCATTCGCGCCTGAAAAAATTAACTTTGGGATTGTTCCAGTTCTTCTCCAAGAACTTCACTGTTTTTTCATCTGTCATATATCCTGAGCCGAAATCCTCTCCGATCTTTTCTTTGAGGAATTCAATATACCTATCCCTTGTGACTTTTGCCAGAATCGATGCCGCTGCTACACAAGGATAATTAAAATCAGCTTTATGCTCAGTCACCAGCAGTGTTTTTTTGTCGATGAGGCCTGTTTTAATCATTTCCTGGTATCTTCCTGCGTTTTTGTCAGGAAGGTCTATTATCGCCTTCTGCGGCTGCAATGCGTTGATAATCTGTGAAGTCGTCTCAGCTTCCAGCTTATTGAGGTTTGTTTTTTCAGAAATCAGAGTTTCATCAATGATATCAGGTGTCAGGCTGATTATTTTATGATCCTTTATTATCCACAGAATTTTTTTGAATAGACTCTCCCGTTCTTTTGGTGTAAGAAGCTTGGAATCTTTGACACCTATTCCCTTTAATTTTGGCTCATCGGATTCATCAATTAATACTCCAGCCATGACAAGTGGCCCAAGGACAGGACCTCTTCCCGCTTCATCAATTCCGCAGATAAGCATGAGTCATCAACAAACCTAATAAGGTTAAATAGTTATTGAAAAGAACTAATATTAATAGTATTCTGATGCATATAATATAGTCAATCGAAAATCCAGTAGTTGCGCTATCCAAATGGTAATTATTTTTCTTGTCGTTGGGGTAGGTATTCCTTCATACCCTAATATGATGCCATGCCCATTTTGAGCAAATCCATACATAAACATTTATGAGTAACTAAGAAGATAAGCGTATATTCTACTTAGGTTAAGCATAAAATCAATAAGAAAGGAAGAATAGTCAAGTCTTAATGCAGGTGTGGCGCTCATATCCTATGCGCATCATATGTTCAAGCATAACATAATCATCATGATCCAGTTTTGGCTCTGATAAAGGAGAAGCAACCAAATGTTTCGCCTTTGGCTCATCAAATAGCACCCATAACCCTAAATCGCTTGCCTTTTGGTCAGCCGGGAGAAGTCCTCTCTCAGGGCTTCCAACAACAAAATCTATTACTCCATACGCATCTCTTTGTTCTCCAAGAAACGCTAAAAACTGAGCTAAATATGCGGGTTTGTAGTTCGCAATGCAAGCATACTGCATAGATTTTAGCGGTTCAGATAATGGCATTACAGGAATACCGACTGGTATGTCATTTAAAGGTTGAGTTATTGCATGAATTGTTGTATGTCTTGGCAATAGCATAATTGATCACCTTCCCTGATTATTTAATATTATCACTGAATTTGTTTCTTGGAAGTATCAGATATATATAAATAATACTATTGAATATTAGAAAAAATAGCGGGGGAAAGATTATCACCAAGGCTTTTAGAAAGCCTTGAGGTAAATATTCGTAGTATTTCGCTTCACTCAATACTACTCAAGCGTAAATTAGAATAAATAGCGGGGGAAAGATTTGAACTTCCGACCTATGGGTTATGAGCCCATCGGGCACTCCTGGCTGCCCTACCCCGCTGTGTATATGACGAAAACTTATGTCTTTTATAAATCTTGCCCCCTAAAAAAATTGGTAGCAGTATAGAGATTATTCAAGAACAATAATCAAAACATCATCAAAAAAATAGAAAAAAAAGGAAATAAAATTTCCTTACGCTACTTTACTAACCTTTATATCTGAAAGGCTAGCAACAACTACTTCGACTTCTTCGCCTGATAGTGCGTATTTCTTGTGGTCAGCTAGGACATAAGATGCTCCTCTTGTGTCTTCAGCTCTGTCTCCTGCAACTAATAGTGCAGCTTTTCCGTTTCTTTCAAAGAACTTAATCTTTGCTTTACCGGATTCAAAGCCGTCTGCGCATGTGTCCATTGTTGCTCCCATAACTTCTCTAGCAACTGAATTAGCACATGGTCCACCGACAAGTATCATGTTCTTGGTCATGCTTGCTGCATTCTCATCAAGAACTGCTAGACCCACTGTGAATGGGTTTACTTTGTCAGCCATGACACTTCCTGAACCGCCTTCTGTGACTGTTGCATCTAGAGGTACGACAAATACGTTTCCGTATGCGTCTTTCTCTGCGTGCTGTATCTCAAGCCATAGGTCGTCTTCCTGATCGACTTTCAAAAGGCTACCTTTGTTTGTGTATGCCATTTGTGTGTTGTCGTCATTTTCATCGATGTCAACCCATGTAGGTGTCGTACCGTCTATTTTGACGTCGCTTACTTCAACAGTTTCATCTGTTCCGGAATCATAAGAAACGTTGAATGTCACAACCTGAGGGGTTATGTCATCATTGTATTCCAGGAATCTGACAACTGGGTTCAGACCATTCTCTGTGAAGTTTAGCTTACCTTCGTACTTTGTTTCAGGCCATCCGCCACCCATTGATGCACTGTCGGTGTAGTTGACGGCATTTGCCTTCAGACTTAGACTAATCGAGCCAAGGCTACCTAGACTGATTGTCTCAACACCGTTGCAGTCATTTGCTAACTCTACTGCGCTAGCAACTGTGACACCATATGTCAAGTCCTTAATTGTGGTCTTGTTTGTTGATGCGCTGCATGTTACATCGTCAATCCTCAATACGTGGACTTCTCCGCCGCTTGTTGTGTACAACAGCATCTGCTTCTCAGGGTCAGCTGAATATGTTTGGCCAGGCAATAGCAGGTTCTCATCTGTGTCTTTACCTAGTGAGACAACTCCCGACGCATAGTGGAAAGGTATGCTGACATCTTTACCATCATTGTTCACGAAGGTAAATTCTGCATCCTCACTTGATGTCTTTATCTTCATTGTCTCTCTGGTGGCTGTGACACCTTCGAACTGTACTTTGAAGTTGCCAAAGACTGGGTCAGTCCATGCTTCTCCTTTTGCAAGGTATACTGCATCCTGGTTTAGTCCTGAGTCTTCACCCAGCTTATATTTCACAACGAATCCTGCCCATGTGTTGGCTGCTGCTCCGTTTGTCATTGTGACTTCTGATCCCTCAAGTGTATCTCCATTCACAGTAACAGCTTCGCCGTTTTCAAGGACGATTTCGTTTGAGCCCAGTGTCAATTCGCATGTATCAGCATTGTAGTCTTTTGTGTTGACTGCAATAACATCCAAAACACCGACTGACATGTCTCCGAATGTTTCAGTTGTTCCCTCGTCAACCCATTTTGTGACACCATCAACATTGACTCCGCACTTTGTCTCGCCTGAGTCAACATCAACAACAGTCACAGTATGTGATCCTACAGTGTAAGGCTGATCCTGGACAAGCCAGACTGTTGAGTCTCCTGCAACAAGCTTTATCTTTGACACATACGTTGATGTCAAACTAGCTTCTGTTATTGTGTAGGTGTTTCCCTGAAGCTCGATTGAGTTTCCTTCAAGGTCAGCTGCAGCACTAACATCTACATCAGAGTCGAATGACAATGTGTAGTTGTAGAGCCAATTTCCTTTGTCTGCATACAGATAATCTCCTGCAGGCAAGCCATCCGGATAGTTGTCATTGTCGTGCGGCTGCGTAAACATCAGCTCAAATACTTCATTGGCTATTTGTCCAAACACCAAATCCTGCTGGAAATCGACGTCATCCTTATTATCTCCTTTATTGTCTACGAATGTGCCGTCACCAAGCATTACAAGATCGTTTCCATCAAGTGATGATGGTTGCAAATCTGAAATCTGCTCACCATAGTTGTACTTGTTTCCGCTCTTCTCGATCTTGATTCCTTTGTCAGTTGTTGGTGCTACAGCTGTTGCGACATCAACTGATGTTTTTGATACTGCTTCTGCCTGTAAGGCTGCTGCAATATCTACTGCACCTAATACATCTTCGGACTTAGCAGCTTTTCCAACTACGATGACTGTGTCATCTAGCATTCCATTCTTGACGAATGGTACTGGGTAGTTGGCAAGGTCGTTGACTGCAAGTGCTCCTGATAAAGTAGCGCCAAGCATTAAAACGCCTGTACCTAGGGCTGCTATTCTTTTTGCCCATTTCGTTGTTTCCATGTATTTAACACCTCCGTGTTAATTATTTGGTTAAAATACTCTTGTGTTCTCTCTCATCACTTGCATGTAAACACTGTCATCACTATTAATCGTTTAATGTAAATCATCTGGGGACCATTTTAGTTTATAAAGTTTTCGCAATGATAAAACAAATAAGAATTGTCTTTAGTAATCCAAAGTCTGTAATGGCAGAAAATAGCCTTTTCAGACAGTAACAACTATTGAGTGGAAAAAAATCAACCATCATGGATATAGCAGCAATGTTTATAAATCTCATATTACCAGTATACAAATTACGTTTTCTCCTATATAAAGCTGTTGATTCAAAAACAGATACTGTTGAACTAGTAAGAAAAGCGCAGTTTTGCCAGCTACTATAACCATTTTGTATTAATGTTCTGCCAATCTGCTGCATATACAATAATATATACAGATAATTATATTAATTTAATTAAATATGAATAAAATGAAAATCCTAAAACTCCACAAACCCATCGCAGCAGAGCTGCAGGGTATTTGCGGAGTTTTTCACTTCGTGACCGGATTTTCAAATATTATTTTTTCACAGCAGAGCTGTGGGGTATTGAACCCACAAAAATAATAATCCGATGAAAAAGCCTGTCAATATCAATTATGAGAATGAACCCTGGTATAAGATAGCAGCACTAATTATTGGCCTGACATTCATTCTGCTTATATTTGTGGTCGTGAGAAGAGGTTTTACAGGCACAGTATCTCCTGAAAAGTATGTTTTTTTGGAGATAGTCTTTCTTGTTCTTCTTGCAGTGCTTGCAGAGATGGCAGTATTCTATCTGAAACAGCAAAGCGCAATCACTCTCATGATCCTTGGTATCCTTCTGAGCCCAAGCGCACTTAGGATTGTCTGGAGCATCCTCTCGGGACTTGGGTTTCAGATGTCTGCGCACTCTCCGATAATTTTTGAACATGAAGAGCTTATACATACATTTGCACAGCTTGGCGCCATTATATTGTTGTTCAAGGTTGGAATGCACAGCAAAATAGAAAAGATTTTTTCAAAAACCAATCTTCTTGTAGCTTTGTCAGGTGTAATTGTACCGTTTATATTTGGATATATCTATGCAACTCTTGCTAACGGAAATTTTATCTACTCCCTATTCATAGGCGCTGCGCTTGCAGCAACAAGCGTCGGAGTCACAGTTGCAGTGCTCAAGGAATTAGGTGTTTTGGGAAAGAGATTTTCACAGATAATCATCGGAGCAGCAGTGATAGATGATATTTTAGCGCTCCTTTTGCTCTCCTTAGTGATAAATATGGCTGGTGTATCTGAGCAGAATACTTCAATTCTCAGGACCTTGTTCATCTCTATTTTGTTCATTGTTGGCGCAATAGTCACAGGAAAATACATGCTGAAATACATCGACAAAAAAGAGATGGGAAGAAAAAGATTTTTACTCTCGATAGCGTATATGCTTTTTTTAGCCTATGCTGCAGAAGCTGTCCAGCTCTCAGCAATAGTCGGAGCATTTCTCGCAGGAATTATTCTCAGCAAGAGCAGGCATTACCAGTCGATTCAAGAAAAGACATTCGGCCTTGAACTAATCTTTACACCCATATTTTTCATATCACTTGGACTTCTTGTTGATATTTATGCTGTGGCAAAATATATTTGGCCAATTGTATTACTTACCCTGGTCGCATTCGTCTCTAAAATAATCGGGTGCAGCACCATGGGACTGTTTGCCAGACTAAAACCTAGAGAATCCCTAATTATTGGTATTGGGATGGTGCCAAGAGGTGAGGTAGCTTTGATTATTGCATCTATCGGCCTGACAAACGGGATACTTACCAAAGACCAGTATTCAGTCGTGTCCGCCATGGCGCTTCTAACCGCGTTTTTTGCTCCAGTGATTCTAACAAAGCTCATAAGGTCAGAAAAGACCAAACATAATGCAGTTGAATTCTACTAACTAGCTACTTTAATATGTCCAAGAATTTATATACCAACATTATATTCTAGCTTCAGGGTGATGTGAATGCTGGATATCAAGCTTCTGAGAGAAACTCCTGATATAATCAGAAAGGATCTTATTAAACGGGACAGGAAAGACTTAATTAAAATACTAGACAATGGAATTGAGCTAGATAAGGACTGGAGAGCATCGCTTCAGAAAACTGAAGAACTCAAAAGACAGAGAAATGTATTGTCAAGAGAAGTTGCTGACCTGAAAAAACAGGGAAAAGATGCCACTCATAAGCTCCAGGAAGTTAAAGATATCCCAGATAAAATCAAAAAAGAAGAAGAGCATACAGAGAATATTAAGAAACAACTTAATGATATCATGATGACACTGCCAAACATACTCCATGATTCAGTCCCTGTAGGAGTAGATGATACCAAAAATGTTGTACTGAAGGAATGGGGAAAGAAATCGTCACCAAAATTCGAGCTAAAGAGCCACGTCGATATCTTGGAAGAAAAGGGACTTGCTGATACAGAAAAAGCAGGAGAAATCTCAGGTTCAAGATTCTATTTTTTGAAAAAAGAGCTTGTTTTGTTGGATTATGCTCTGATGAAATTCGGGCTGGATTTTTTGTACAATAAAGGATTTACGCTAATCGAACCGCCTTATATGCTTAAGAGAGCACCATATGAAGCAATGACTTCAATGCAGGATTTTGAGGATGTTATGTATAAGATTGAAGGTGAAGATCTATTCTTGATTGCTACATCAGAGCATCCCATGGGAACGCTCCTCTGGAATGAGACCATCGAACTTAAAGACCTTCCGCTTAATCTCGCAGGCGTCTCGCCATGCTTTAGAAAAGAAGCCGGAAGCCATGGAAAGGACACAAAAGGCATATTCAGGGTGCATCAATTCCATAAGATAGAACAGTTTGTTTTCTGCAGGCAGGAAGATTCATGGAGAATACATGAAGAGCTCCTGAAGAACGCAGAAGAATTCTTCCAGAAACTTGGACTTCCATACAGGGTTGTAAATATATGCACAGGCGATATCGGAAGCATAGCAGCAAAGAAATATGATATCGAAGTGTGGATGCCTGTGCAAAAAGAATACCGAGAAGTTGTCTCATGCTCCAACTGTACTGATTACCAGGCAAGAAGGCTCCAAACAAAGTATCAAGAGAACAATGAGAGGAAACTGGTGCATACACTTAACTCAACACTTGTGGCGACATCAAGAGCGATAGTTGCAATCATGGAGAATTTTCAGAACCGAGATGGCAGCTTTAGTGTACCAAAGGCACTACTTCCTTATATGAATGGAGTTAAGGTTATCGGAAAGAAATAGTCATCTCCCGAATCTTACATTCCATCTGCTGTTCCAGCCATCCTTAAATATTGTTTCTGAGATAAATGAAAAAGTATTTTCATATTTTTCATTAAGGTTAATTGATTTGTCAAATCCATTTTTCAGTGCATAGTAAGCACATAGCCTGAACTCGGGGCTTTTGGGATCTTGCACGTCCTCTTTAGAATATATCAATTCAACCCTGTTTCCCAGATTATGGACAGTAAGACTATTTTCGTCATTTGCTGTGCCCTCTTTAAAAACTGCATTCAATTTTTCATTTGAAAACTTAGTAAATCCTATGAATCTCTGCATTTTTTTAAGCAGAAGTGCTAGATGAGGCAAATCATCGTCGAAAAATACCTTTAGCTTGCACGATATTCCATCCATCTGGAAATCCAATAGTAAATCTTTGTATTTCTTATTCCAATCTTTTATCATAAGCTTGAATTTTTTAAGATTTTTTCCTGTCTGGCTATTATCAAGCTGACCGTAATCCTGGTCAAGAAGTGCAAGAACATTAAATACAAAATAGAATTCTTTAACAAATTCAGCCAAGTCTTCATCACTAAATTCTTTGAAAATATCTTCCTGTTCAATCTCCAGCACAGTTCCTGATATTTTCGGCTCAAAAAATGGATTGTTTTCTGACATACTTATTTGCAATCCTTGTGCAATATTAAAGGTTTCGCCTTCTTTTTGTTCCTACCTTCAGCGCTTTTGAGAAAGTGATTATGTCGTGCATGATGCCTGAATTTGGCATAGTCGTGAGGACATTGAAAAACAGCCTGTGAAAAGTGATCGGTTTCACTTTCCTTATCTCTTTAAGTGTTGGAACAAATCTCCAGGCAACAAGCATCCTAAGGACGGCGCTTACCACAAAGATGAAGAAATAATCAGACCAGAATGGTGAAAATTTATGAAGTATAATAGCGCCTACTATTGGCCCAATAAGACTTGCAATTCCGCCTAAAACATTATTATAAGCAACAATCCTTGTCCTGTTCTCCTGGTTGGTTACGTCATATAGATAGTCAAAAGAAGATATATCCCATGCCGCCCATACAAAACCTGAAAAGAACTGGATTGCGATAAGATAGTACAGATTATGCGAGAACAGCCACAGGAGAGGGATAATAGGAATTAAATAACTGGCAAGGCTGAGGACCTTCCTGTTCCCGAACCTGTCGCAAACACGCCCCCATAAGGGCATTGCAACGAATTTTATAAGGATGGACGCAGCATTGATGAGAGTGAAAGAAAGGTAATCCATCTTCAGATCGTAGAGCATGTATGCTGCAAAAAAAGGAGCTGCAACATTGACAGCAAACCCCATCAAATTTAGATAAATTGAAAGTTTTCTCGGCTCTGAAAATTCAGCATTTGAAATAAATTGATGAATCCTGAACTTACGTTCTTCTGGCTTATACTCTGGTTCATATTGTTTCACAAGAAATGAGATGGAAATCAATCTAGAGATGAATGCAAGCGCAAAAATAATCGCAAACCCATAATACCTAAGCGACAGATCAGACATTTCCTGTAATATATACCCTCCAAAGATAAAAGTCACAAAAGTTGCAATACCTGTTATCCGAAGCCTTCTTCCGAAATACTTTCCCCTGTCTTTCTCACGGACTAGGTCTCCCATCCAGCTGTTCCAAGCCGGGCTAATTATTCTTCCCACTATCCAATACAATGTTACAAATAATAGCAAAATATTGAAACTCATCTCGCCAAAATAGAATGACAATGCAATAGGGATATACATGAATCCTTCCAGGAATGCGCATGTGACAACAAGCTTTTTCCTGCTGCCGAATATTTTGATGAATTTGCTTGCACCTAGCTGGAACAGTGAAGAAAAAAATGTAGGGAGCGCCGCTAGTAGCCCTAACTGAAAACTAGTTGCCTTAAGTAGCACTGCAAAAGCCTGAAGAAAGGATTCACCAAAACCAATCATCGATGAATAGAAAGTACCATCAACAATAGAAAACAGAAGGCTTTTCTTCACCTTTTGCTTTGTTTCATCATGCATATCAAATTCTGGATGACTAGGACTTAAATAATTTTTGTATGTGATTGATTTAAAAACTTATACAAATATCTAATTTCTAAAAGAAACAATCTATTATGTGCCTAGACGTTAATCCCGCCGAGACGACAATGTTATTTAGGAAAGTTATGTCTAGATAAATCATATATCTAATTTTTTCAAACCTCTTCATATTGCAGCTAATCGTCAAAAGAAATCTCCAAGGCCTTTTTGCTTCTTTACAATACTAATCTCTGGTTCTGGAAGTTTCATGTTCTCATCAAATACTGGTACACCATAGACACCGTCATAGCCGGGAATGACTTTTATTTCCTGGTTCCTACTCCTAATAATGAAATCTGCAATCTTAGTATCAACAAATTTTTCAAGCTCTTCCCGAGGAATAATTCTAAGAATATCATATTCACTGCCAACCTTTCCGACCAGCTTATAATATTCTTCCCACACTCCTTTTGTTGCAACTCCCCTCCCCAGAGCTGCTGCGAGTATATCTGACAAAGGAATATATTTTTTGAAAGGAATTGGATTTTTAGGTCTGTAACCTAGTGGCCTATCAGCCAGCTCTTCAATCCTGTTTTCCACACCTATTGTCAGAGGCTTTCCGCATCTCGGGCATATATTATGATAATCTTTGCTCTCTTTTGGAGATAGGCTGATATTGCAGTTCCTGTGGCCGTCATAATGGTATTTACCATAACCCGGATCAACTTCGATTGTCTCCTTCAATCCTTCTTTGGAATGGATCGCTTTGATAATATTGTCATATGAGAGTTCCTTGATATCGAAGACAGTTGCTTCTCTGCCCAGTCTCCAAGGCCAATAGCTATGTGAATCTGAAAAAGACACAACAGAAAAATCATCGAGCTGAGATACTCTCCAATTCATCTCAGGATCGCTGGAAAGGCCGGTCTCAATCGCATGGATGTCTTTTGTTTTTTCCTGGTACGCTTCCTTGACTGAATCAAACCCGCTGTTGCTTCCAAAGAGCGCAAACCACGGTGTCCAGATATGTGCAGGTATAACCTCTATATCTTTGTCAACTTCTTTCATCATTTCAACAAATTCTGGACAGTTCATCCCGAAGATCGGCCTTCCGTCATAATCTATCCTTCCTCTTTTCAGAAGCGCTTCGCTGACCTGGGCTGCAACTTCCAGTGACTTAGCCCATATTACATTATGGACTTTCCTTCCTTGCCCTCCCTGTGAATAGATAAGGGATATTTCAGAAGTCAGCATGAAAGGATAATCTGTTTTTGTCCTGAGGATTCCTGTGCCGTCTTCAGTAAGTTCACTTTTTAATTCTTCTTGCCACTTTGGATGTTGGAAATCTCCCGTACCCATGAGATTTATACCCTTAATTTTTGCATATTTCTCCATATTTTTGATATCAAGGTCTTTAGAGCACGCCCGTGAATATTTTGAATGCAAGTGGAGGTCTGAGATTATTTCCATACCTTTTCAGAAGAACTAACCTTATTTAAAGATTCTGTGAAGAAGTGATATTAAAAGGTATTGCCAAATATTTATAAATTTCTTAATAATCCGGAATACAAAATGACAATTGTGAAACCAACATCTAAACTCATTAGGGAATATCAATTTGGTGAAATCAGCGGTGGACATACTTTGCTTGTTTTCGATGCACCACCAGGTAATACAGTGCAATCCATGGATGAACCCAGACAAGCGACAACCGGAGACTTGCTGGTGTCAATAAACGCCGCAACAGACTTGTGCTATATTGTTGCACCTAATAAATTCATCTTTTTTGAGAAGCACTCGATAGGTTATGGAAGAATGACTGGCTCAGGGATCGTCCTTATAGGTGAAAGTTATTCGCTCAAGGATGTTGTAGGTGGCCTTGAAATTGTGGCATCAGATGATAATCTTCATAGACACCTGGCCGTCTGTTCTAGAAATTTGCCTCAAGAACTTTCATGGTTGAGTTACCTGGCAGAAACAGATCAGGCTCCGGGGAAATACTGCGATGCGCTGCTGGACAGAGTCGAGCATGATTTTAGGCATAGCAAAGATGATGGACCATGTGGAGGAAGAGATTTCAATAAAATACCACATGCGCCTCTTTTAGGCTTTTTTGGCTCATCCGGCTATATTGTAGCAACACCTACCAGCAATAGCAAGCCAGCAATTCTAATTGATGTAATGGGAAAAGCGCCCTGGGTAACATGCGTGGATACACTGGTCAAAAGATACACACATGCAAAACACTATTAGTCAAATCCAAATAATTATATAATCCCTCTTCTTTGACAAATTCAAATGAAATTCAAAAACTTCACTCTTGACCCATTCCAGGAAGAATCTGCTTCAAGTATCGACAATGGAAATTCAGTTGTGGTGTCTGCTGCCACAGGTACAGGAAAGACACTGATTGCGGATTATATAATTGATAAATATCTGAAACTTTCCAGAAGGATAATCTATACTGCTCCGATAAAAGCATTGTCAGGCCAGAAATACAGGGATTTCAAGAAAGAATATGGAGAAGAAAATATAGGGATCATGACAGGGGATATTGTCATAAATCCTCAGGCGCCGGTTCTCATCATGACGACAGAAATTTACCGTAATATGCTTCTGACCAAAGATCCCATAATTGAACATGTGTCATATGTAATATTCGATGAGATCCACTTTATCAATGATATTGAAAGAGGCACTGTATGGGAAGAATCAATTATTTTTTCTCCTGAGCATGTGAGATTCCTATGTCTCTCTGCAACAATTCCAAATGCAGATGAATTCGCTGCATGGATCGAAGATATAAAAAAACACAAGGTTGATGTTGTTAAGTATGAGAAAAGAGCAGTCCCCCTTGAACACTTTGTGTATGATACGTTCCTTGGAGTCACTAAAGTTGATAATGTGATGCATGACAGGACCCATGAGTTCCGACAGAAAAAAAATCGCAGCAAAGGAAAGAAAGAGAGGGTGCAAAAGCCCGATCATGCCCAGCTCATAAATATTATACAGGACAAGCTTCCTGCGATAGTATTCGATTTTTCCAGGAAAGACTGCGAGCAAAAAGCGCTTGAGCTTTCGAGAAAAAAAGATTTTCTGGATAATAATCAGAGAAAACATGTTATAGAGATGGCAAATAAGTTGATCACCGGTGATTTCAGGAGCCTGGAAAGCATCCAAAGGCTCAAAATGGCCTTGTCAAAAGGGATTGCCTTCCATCATGCAGGTCTTCTACCGAAAGCTAAGGAACTCGTCGAATTGCTTTTCGCAGAGGGGATAATAAAAGTATTGTACGCCACTGAAACCTTTGCAGTAGGGATAAACATGCCTGCAAAGACAGTCGTGTTTGCATCTATCGAGAAATATGACGGCATCAGTTTTAGATATATTAATTCAAAAGAATATTTCCAGCTCGCTGGAAGAGCTGGAAGAAGAGGTATAGATACAATCGGCTATGCCATTGCAGTAGTGGAAAGGGGCTTTACGGATTTGGAAAAGCTAAAGAAGATGAGCACAAGAGATGACCTGCCAATACAGAGCCAGTTTAAGCTCAGCATAAACACTATCTTGAACCTTATCCATCACCATACTCCGGAAGAGAGAGAAAAAATACTCAGGATGAATTTCGACTATTATCAGAGAAGAAAGGAAGCAAATAAGCAGGTCAGGATCCTTGCATCATACAACAATAAGCTTAAGATACTGAGGACTATGGGTTTTGTTGTCGGAGACAGGCTAAGTGAAAAAGGAGAGTTTGCATCTAAGATCTACAGCAATGGAATTTTGGTCACAGAAGTGTTTTGCACCCATATCTACAGACAGCTTACAGACGATGAGATAAATATACTTGTTGCTGCAATAATCTATGAACCGAGACGGACTGATTATTTCACGATGAAAGGTGCTGAAAGGACCTATGGAAAGATTATAAAGCTGATCAGCGAAAGGAAATATATGGAAAAAAACCTGAATAAATTGCATATCAAAAGGATGATAAGGGTGATAGGGGATTTCACAAAAGGCGCAGATTTTACAGAACTGCTCGAGATGTGCAGCCTTGATGAAGGGGATTTGATAAGGCTTATCAGACGTGTTATTGACATGATAAGGCAGATAATTCATGCGACAGATGATTACGAGCTCCAGGAAAGGATGCACGCCTGCATGGAGAAATTATATAGGGATGTTGTGAAATTTGAGTTCTAAAGCAATGTTGAAAGATCAGATGTATGGGAGGTAGCGATGTCCGCTACAGGCTGAATCAAGTGTATAGCTTTTGACATGTAGACTGTTGCAGCAACCTGGAAATATTCTGTATAAGGGGTTATCATAGAAGGTACAAAGTTGTGTTTCATATCAAGTGGAGATGGCGGACTTATTATTCTGTACAATATTGAACCAATCAATTTTACAGGTGGAGAATCTCTAAATATATAAAGAGCACCAGCCACTATAAGCAATCCTCCTATTGTAAATACCATGTTTCTCTGTCTGACAGGCGCATCTAATTTATTTGTTCTCGCATTAGCTTCGTAGCTTTCCACAATTGGGCTTGGAGGTTGAACACTTTGTGCCATATTCCCCGGAAAGTCGGGTTTTATATTTAAATGTGATTGATTAATGTGCAAGTTAATGAAAATCCTGAAAGGCGACTATCCCCTACCCTAAAGGGTGGGGATTTACGCCGCCTTTCCGAGACGGATTTTCAGAAAATCAAACAAAAAAAAATTCGTTGCATTCATCTCCAAACATGAATATTGGAGATTTCTGCTTGTTTGATTTAAAAAAAGAAGAACATTTTTATATCCAACAGGCTCACCTATCTTGGGTGATTATATGGATTTTGAAGAGGGGAAAAAATATTTTAAAGAGGGCATTGAGATTCTTAAGCTTGGCGCAAAGACCATGGAAAAGGTTGCCAAAGACGAGAAAGCAACATATTATGCAATTGCTTTTTTTGCTATCGCCGGACTTGCTCAGGCTATCGGGACTTTCAACCTATTCGGTTTAGTGACGCTGCCTATCATGGAAGTTGTATTTTCATTTGTTGGCGTAGGGATAATTCATCTGCTGGCCAAACTTTTTGGAGGAAAGGCCAAATTCATGGAATTATACAGGACAAATGGAATAGGTTACATCGCAATGTGGATCGCAGTGATACCTTTTATTGGATCTACATTAGCAGGCCTGATTGGGCTGTGGTATATTGTTGTAAGTGTAGTAATCTTGAAAGCAGTACATAAGCTATCTACAGGAAAAGCAGTGATGGTCGTCCTTATACCATTGATTGTTGCTGCAATAATAGCCGCAATAATAACGTTCATTGGTGTTGTTTTTTTAAGCTCTATGTTTGGAAGCAGCATACCTGGACTGCCTAAATTTTAATTTTTTTATTGATTATTTTTTAGGGTTTTGAAGGATGAGAACCATGAGAAAACATCAATTAGGGATTTCCATTGCAGGTCCAATCTTTAGGTTTCGCATCATAATCTCTAGTATATACTGAATATTTATATTTTCCAGTTTTCGAATCCAAACTAGCTGACCAAGCAACGCCATCATAATCATCAAATACATTATTAAGTGCAGCGTCAGCTGCTTCACGCGAAATACCACAATACTCAGCTGCTTTGCTACGCAATATTTGTTGGTAAGCCCAAGCTTCGCCGCCTTCAATTCTCTGTAAAGAAGAACATGCTGTAAGGGCAGCTATAGTGACTACCGCTACAGTTGCAGCTATTATCCGTGTTAATGACATAAGGATTAAGAAAAAACCTCCTTATATAAACCTTTCGATTTTGTAACCACTTATTAGTGATTAATAAAACTTAATCTCATTGTCAAAAAATATTCCTTTTTTAAGTTCTACAGGTCTCCAGTCGTCCATTACAAGCTCAGCATCCAGCCAGTCTGCAAGCTCCTTTGGATTGCCGATAGTGGCTGACAGCGCGATTATCTGGGCGTTTTTAAGGACCTGCCTTAGAATGGTTATTACGATTTCAATTGTAGGCCCTCTGTGAGGGTCATTTAGCAGGTGGACTTCATCAACAATGATTGTTGAGACGTGACTTAGCCATGGCGCATGATGCCTGATTAAGGAATCCAACTTTTCTGACACTGTAATGATAATATCATATTTTTCCAGATATGAATCTGATTTATCTGTATCTCCTATTGAAAGCGCAACCCTGAGATCAGGATACCTTGCCCTAAAATAATCGAATTTCTCAGATGCAAGAGCTTTTAGCGGCACAATATAAACTGCCTTGCCAATTCTATTATAGATGCTCTGAAGCATTGCGATTTCTGCAATTAGAGTCTTGCCTGATGCTGTTGGAGTACAGACAAGAAGGTTTTTCCTGTCTAGCAGACCTGCTTTGATAGATTTGCTTTGTGCCGGACGCAGTTCCTTAATGTCTTTCGACAACACTTCAAAAAGTTTTGGATGCAAAGAATCCTTGATTTTCTCAAGCAACATTTATCTGAAGATAAGAAGTTCGTTTAAATATTTTGAGAAAAACTCTGCAAATATATTATCCTTTCAGTAATATCCATCTGTTGGATTAATGCAGTATATTCTACAGGCAGCGCTGCCTCGTCCAGATGTGTTCTTTCCCTAAAAATATCAAATTCACTTGCAAGCTGGCTTTTGCTTAGGCCTATACCTTCAACAAAAAATAAAATCTTCTCTGGATATTTCGGATGATATTGCAGCCTTAGCACCAGAGGGCATGGCTCGGATTTGACTTCAAGGCCGTCATAAAGAAGCGGAAACATCGCAGATGTGATAACCCGTTCATCTGTTAAATCATAGCAGCATATTGGTACTCTGACCCAACCCTCTTTTGAACGATTTTTTCTCTCATAATTGGGCATTCCTGCAGCTGTTAGCACCTCAAGGAATCCTTCGCCGGAAGTTAACTGAAAGGCTTCCACTGCTCCTGAATAATCATCTTCTATCCGATAAATCCAGCCCATCAGTATCTAAAAATATTTGATTATATTTAAATCTGGTTAAACATAAGTTATTTAAATTAACGATTGTTAATAATTATAAAATCAGGAGGGTGATTCTAAAATGACGTTTGAACAACCTAAATTACCTTATGCGTTTGATGCACTGGAACCGCATATTGATGCGAAGACAATGGAGATACATTATGGCAAGCACCATGCTGCCTACACAAAGAATTTCAATGACGCACTTCAAGGCCTAGATACATCCGGAAAAACCGCTGAACAAATAATTGCAAATATTAATTCAATACCTGAAGATAAGAAAACTGCTGTCAGGAATAATGGTGGTGGATACATCAATCATAATATTTTCTGGGCTGTAATGGCTCCTGATGCCGGAGGTATGCCAGCTGGCGCGCTAAAAGCAGCAATTGAAAAGACGTTCGGATCATTTGATGTATTCAAGGAGAAGCTATCCGCAGCAGGAAAGACTAGATTTGGCTCTGGGTGGGCATGGCTTGTGGTCACAAAAGACAAAAAACTGGAGATTATGAGCACTGTAAACCAGGACAGCCCATTATCAGAAGGGAAAACACCTATACTTGCACTCGATGTTTGGGAGCATGCTTATTATCTGAAATACCAGAACAGAAGGCCTGATTATGTTGAGGCTTTCTGGAATGTGGTGAATTGGACAGAAGTTTTAAGACGTTTTGAAAAAATTTTGAAGCAGTAGTCCGCATAACCCCTCGCCCTTGCGGGCTATTTGCTTTTTTTATTTTTTAAATTAATTATAATTCTGGACATTATATGTCAAAAACGAGTGACCGCCACCAGTCACGGGCTAGTTTATGATTCGATAAATGCATTGCAGGCAATGCATCTTATTTCTAAATTAGGAGAAAAAAATTAAGGAGTTACAGCTTCAAACATTCTTTCACCATTCTCTTTTTGAAAGTACCTAATTTTTGAAGAACCATTTACAGCACTAAAGCTATTGATAGCATTTTGGCTATTATCGAATGTATCTACACCTTCAATATTAATAATTCCTATATGACTTAAATACCTGTGACCTTCATTTATTTGTGTTACAATTACTCTTGAGGGATAGTTATATTCCCAAATTTCTCTGGGTAAACTATGATAATAATTAATAAAACTACGTATAGATGGAGCTATGTCCAATCCCGGATATCCTTTCATCTCATCATCATATTCAAATAGGATTCCTTCTTTAGGGATTCTGCCAATTATCTGAATGTGCTGAGGTGCCTCTGTTATGTCTTTCTTAAAATAGGGTCTGAGCTGGACAATCTTCCTTGGTTTAGCAATTCCTTCTGCCACATAACAATAATCATCAGCTATCTTTCCTTTCAATCGCAACTGTTTGATAAGATCGACATAGGCCTTTACTAATTCAGCCACATCCTTGAAAGGAATTTTGTTCAATTCTTCAGGATATTGAATATCACTTGATTCCCAATTTCCAATTTTATATTCAACATGTATCATACCCTCAATGTTCGGATGCTCTGAGATTAATACACTTGTTCCACAATAAATCTTGTGCAATATGAAATCCATCCTTGCATCTACCAAATCAACTCCACGAAAATTTGCATATCTCAAAATATCTCGTGCTTCATTTAGTCTAGGTGATAAATGCATATCCCAGTCATCTTTTGCCTTTATTCTATTTAACAAATCTAAATCAAAAACCACTTCGTCCAAACCAAATCTGCTGCATAGATTGCCAAATAATTTGAAATTCTTTGAGGCTAATGTTAGCGGATCTGATATTAGGTAGCCTGCAATATCAACCGGATAATATTCGCCCGATACAAGATTATAACTTGAATGCAATATTTTACGAAGGGAACGAAAACAACCTGCAAATGTAGGGATTCCGTCTTCAACTGTTGCATCACTTCTCAATATTAAATCAAAACCATCCTTTCTATCATAATATTGATTTGCAATACGTGCGAAATCAGAATCATCTCCTCTTATTCTAATGTATTCTCCCGTCAAATCAGGGTTATATTCTCTTATGGTATCAAGAAGATTTCCCTTTCCTTGAACAACATGATTCATTTAGGCAAAAATAAGTTATTTATATATAAAAATATCCTTAGGGCACCTGAATAGAGAAAAATAAGGATTCTAGACTTCAAAGGAACATATATAAACAAAACTCTATTTTTAATGCATGGTGATATTCATGGATAAGATTTATGATGTTATAATTGTCGGTTCTGGAGTAGCAGGTCTTGGTGCAGCGATGTATGCCGGAAGATTAGGTATGAAAACCCTGGTTATTGGAGATGCGCCAGGAGGAACAATAACAACAACAAATATTGTTGAGAACTATCCGGGATTCAAGAAAGTAACTGGACAAGAGCTTGCAGATAATCTCAGGGAACATGCCCTGGAATACAAAGATTTCGTTGAGATAAAAGATAGTCGTGTTGAAAAAATAACTTCAGGTGACTTATTTAGTGTTAAGGCTGATCAGGAATACAAAACAAAATCAGTCATATTTGCAACAGGCACAAAGTGGCGGGAGTTAGATGTACCTGGAAGTGTAGAATACAAAAATAAAGGCGTTCATTACTGCGCTCTTTGTGACGGATTTTTTTATAGAGGGAAGACTACATGCATTGTTGGAGGATCTGATAGCGCTGCAAAAGATGCCTTGGTTTTAGCAGAACATGCAAGCAAAGTATACATAATCTACAGAAGAGACAAGATAAGGGCTGAACCACCGAATGCCAAAAGAGTTGCAGAAAGCAAAAACATTGAGATAATTTACAGCACAAATATCACAGAAATTAAGGGCAATCAACAAAAAGGAGTAACTTCAGTCATCCTGGATAAGCCTTTCAATGGTTCAAATGAACTTCCTATGGAGGGGGTTTTCGTTGCAATCGGCCACATTGCTCTCTCAGATGTTGCAAAGGATGTTGGCGTTGAACTGAATGAGAAAGGAGAAATCAAGATAAACAGGAAATCAGAGACCAATGTTCCCGGATTTTTTGCAGCAGGTGATGTCTGCGATACTCATTTTAAGCAAGCAATAACAGGCGTTGCAGAGGGTGTTACTGCAGCGTACAGCGCTTATGAGTATGTTGGTTCAAAATAAGATGTAGAGCCATCCTGCATTTCATAATTAAAAAAAGTGGGACTAAGCTCACATTGTGAGCACATATCGCACCTATTTTGTCCTAGGTTTTCTTAAAAACAGAGGACAAAAACATCTTGTAGTATCTCCCATCGCTCGATACTACTCTTACAAAAAATGAATGGGCCCGTCCAGATTTGAATTCTCCAAGCATTATCATAATCTTCGAGGGGGACAAAGCTTTAAGCGCATGTCGCCCAGCTCGATAAAGCCTGATAAGGCTTTCTGGAGATCTCCCGCGAGTGAGGCGGACGTCATAGCCGAGCTAGACCACGAGCCCATTGATTCTATGGATAAATTGAGGTTTTAAAAAAGTTGTCATATTAAGCAATAAAGACTAAGAAAGAAAAAAAGTGATAAATTACATAGCTACAGAGTCTGCCCATATCGCTCCTTTTTTGTGTAATTCACAATAATCTGCTAACTCTTTTCCGATAGTTGATCCACTCTTTTCCATAACAACATAGGCATGATAGCGAGATTCAGCCATAATCGGATGTCTATTTGTATCAGCATAAATTCTTGCTTGATGATCTACATTGTTAATCATGATGCGGTCAATATTTCCATCTCCTGCTAATTCATATCCCTTCTCTCTACAAAAATCAGCAATCGTGGCGTAAAATTCACTCCCTATCATCGAAAGCGGTAATCTGTTCGTTGCTGCAATTTTCTTTTTATTCATTTCATCACCTTTCTAGATTATTCTATATCTACTTTAAGTGTGATATTAATAAACCTAAGGTAAAATAATTAACAATAATTTATATATTATGTTAAATAAAACACATATCTTTTGTCAGGTACAGCAATAAAATATTAATAACTAAACTTAAAGTATATAACTTAACAAGAAGAGTGGGCCCGCCCAGATTCGAACTGGGGGACTTCCCCGAGTCAGGGGGACATCATAGCCGGGCTAGACCACGGGCCCTTACAAGAGCATGGATAAAATAACATATTAAAAAGGTTTCTATTCGATTTTGCAGGATTCAAACCAAGGTTCTTCATAAAGCCGCTTGGGAATTTTGTTCAGGTGTTCTTTTGTCCCTTCAACCTGATATCTAAAGATCATTCTGCCATTTTTTTTATCTACTTCTTCCCCAAGCAGCGTATGCTTCTTTGTCTCTGTAAAAAGGACTTTCTTGATATCGCTGTCATTGATAATCTTATGTGTAACTATTTCTAGCCTTCTCTGATATGAACCTATTCCTCTTCCTTCAAGGTATGTATCGTACATTACAACTATCCATGTTACCACATAGATTAAGAAGGCAATAAAATATTCCCCGACACCTATTCCAATGCCGAAGATTGCATACAGCCATATAGTTGATGCACTGGTAAATCCAAAAATCTTGTCGCTGGTCTTGATGAGTGCTCCTGCACCGAGGAACCCCACTCCTGTCACAATAGCACCTATAAGTGAAAGAGGATTATCAGGTGCAAGATTGACGGCTGTTATTGCAAGCGATGCTGCGCCAACTGACACGAAAGTATATGTTCCAAAACCGACAGGCTTATGTGCTCTCTGTCTCTGCCATCCGAATATGAATGACAATACAAAAGTCAGGGATATCCTGAAAAATAATATATAATTATTCATTAGTCTAATTATACGATAACCGCTTAATATACTTTGCTCCCCTGGCTTGGGCACATTAAGTATATCTTCTCCATTGGACACACTAGACATGCCTGTGTGAAGTATATAAAGATTCTCGCCATAATAGAATTAGGTGATAACATGGAAGACACAAAAAGCATAGAAAGGATATTTTTCGAGCAGATAAAATATGTGACGCTCAGAAGATAATTATTTATACTTTTTAATTTATCTTCAATATATGCAGATTGTATCCAAGCAAGAGTTTCTGGAAAGAGCTGATGAATTTCACAGCAAAATCTTGGAAGGTGCTGTTTTTATATACCCAACTGATACTATATATGGCATTGGTTGCAATGCTCTTCTGGGTGATGCTGTAATGAGAATCAGAACGCTCAAGGAGAGAGATGAAAAACCATTTTCAGTGATTGCGCCATCCAAAGAATGGATCAGGGAAAATTGTGAGATTTTGTTCCCCGAAGAACTTAATAAGCTTCCGGGACCATATACTTTTGTCATGAAAATCAAAGAGAAATGCGTATCAAAAGAAACAAATGCAGGTCTTGCTACTCTTGGAGTCAGGATTCCTGATCACTGGTTTTCAGAATTTGTCGAAAAAATGAACATACCGGTTATTACGACCTCAGTTAACAAGTCTGGAGCAGATTATATGACTGATATGGATAATTGTAACAAAGAAATTTTGAAAAAAGTTGATTTTATCATATACGAAGGTAAAAAATCTGGAAGACCCTCAACTATGATTATCATGACAGGCAGTAGCCTAGAAACAAAAGAGAGATAAAATGAAGATACTTGCAGCTGGAGACAATCTCACTATCGTTCGTAGTCTCCACCAGCAAATTGATGCGTATATCAGATTCCTGAGGTGTTATTTATGAAGATACTTGCAGCTGGAGACAATCTCACTCTCGTTCGAAGTCTCCACCAGCAATTTGATATTTATATTAGATTCCTGAGGTGTTGTCTATGAAAATACTTGCAGCTGGAGATATACACGGAGACAAAGGTCTGGCAGAAAGGCTTGCAAAGAGAGCAAAGGATGAAAATGTGGATTTAGTCATACTTTGCGGAGACCTTACTTATCATGAGATGAGCACTGAAAATATTGTCGGGCCATTTGTCAAGAACCATAAGAAAGTCTTGCTTATCCCCGGGAATCATGAATCAGTTGCAACTGCGGATTTCCTTGCAGAACTATACGGAGTTAAAAATATACATGGCTATTCTGTCAAGCAGGATGGCATTGGCATTTTTGGCTGCGGTGGAGCGAATATCGGACCATTCGGTAAGATTAGTGACAGGGAGTTATTCAGTCTGCTCAAGCAAGGATATGACCATATTAAAACTCTTCAGAAAAAGATCATGGTGACACATGTCCATCCGACAGGATCAAAGATGGAAAAACTCTCTGAGTTTGTTCCGGGAAGTCCCGGAGTAAAAAAAGCGATTGACCAATTCAAGCCGGATATACTTCTATGCAGCCATGTTCATGAAGCTGAAGGGATTGAAGAATTAATTGGAAAGACAAAAGTTATTAATGTTGGAAGACACGGGAAAATCATTAATATCTGAGATTCCCAAAATATGAAACTCCAAGCGAAAAGTAATCCGCTAAATGCGTTGTTTTATACCCGTTGTTCGGTGCATACATCTGCAACGGCATACTTGATATCGGTGAACTGAAATAATTTCCGCATCCGCTGCCGCAATAATTGCCCATACCCCGACGTTAATTGTTTGGTACATATAAAGGATATGTGACATTATTGTCACTACAATACTTATTAAAACAATATGAGTTTACTGCAAGATATGACAATCTATGAACCCAGTGAGGATTCATATTTGCTTGAAAAACATATTAGAACTTACAGGCCTGTCTCGAAGAGCCTCGATATGGGTACTGGATCCGGAATTCAGGCAAAGGCATTGTCAAAAATATCTGGCAGTGTCATTGCAGTTGACATCAATCCACGGTCAATTAAAAATGCAAAACAAGAATGCCGAGGATTAAAAAATATCAAATTTCTTGTCTCTGACCTATTTAAGAGTGTTCCAAAAGTTGCATTTGATCTAATAGTGTTTAATCCCCCGTATCTCCCGGAAGAAAAAAATATCGCGGATATCGCACTCTTCTCAAAAAAACAAGGCAGCAAGACAATAGTTGAATTTACTAGTAAAGTAAATGATTATCTGGCTGATGAAGGCAGTGTATTTATAATAATTTCTTCCCTCACTAAACAAAAACCTGTTTTTGACTGCATTTCTGAAAATCTGCTTGAAGTGAAAGAAATCGAAAAAGTGCACAGATTTTTTGAAGATATCATCTTGCTGAAGATTTGGAAATCAGACCTCCAAAAAAAACTATCAAATTTGAAAATAACTGATGCCAAATTATTTGCAAAGGGAAAACGCGGAGTAATAATTAGGGGAAAACATCGGGCTATAGATATCGCAGTCAAGATAAAGAAAAGCACAAGCACAGCTCCAGGGACAATTGAGAATGAAGCCAGATTCTTAGAAATACTGAATAAATCAAATATTGGACCGACGCTGATTATGTGGAATGAGAAGATGCTAATTTATAGATTTGTTGAAGGTATTTTTATCAATGAATTCATCCTGACAAATCAGAAGAATGATATTCTTGAAGTCATTGGCAAAATCATTGAACAGCTGTCTGTCATGGATTCGCTTGGGATAAATAAATTCGAGATGCATCATCCGGTAAAGCATATTCTAATAAAAAACAATCAACCAACATTGATAGATTTTGAGAGGTGCAGATACACCGAGAACCCAAAAAATATAACCCAGTTCTGCGATTTTCTATGCAGCTCCAAGAAAATATTATCTGCAAAGGGAATAGATGTGGATGATGAATTAATAAGAAAACTTGCGCAGCAATACAAGCAAACAAAAGACGGATCAAAAATTGAACTGATATTGAAGAGCCTACAATGAAAAAACAACTTTGTCAAAATATCTTGCTGCTATTATTCACGCTAACTATCTGTTTTATGTTGGGAGAATATTTTTTTAGAAACTATCTAAAAAATGACAGCATCGGTGATATCTATGCCACTAACTGGTTTGAATACAGAAACTCACCAAAGGTGCAGGCACGCTACTATATCAGTGCAAAAGGAGATGATGATCATACCCTCACTCCTGAATTTGAAAGTGATTACACTAATCAGGCAGGTAAATACAGAATTATTGTACTGGGAGACTCATTCACACATGGCCTTGGACTCGATAATGAGAACTTGAGATTTACAAATCTGCTTCAGGAAAAATTGGGAAATGATTTTTTCATAATAAATCTTGGATGGGGCGGAGCGGATATTGACGACTATGAACGAGTTCAAAAAATCTATTTTCAGAATCATACAGCCAACTTGACGATTATCGCCTATTTCCCAAATGATATAGACCCGGATATTGTGGAAAGAAAAGGAATGAGTGATCTTGATTTTATAACACCTTTTGCTAAAAATTCCGCCTTTGTATATTATTTCAAGAGAAGTGTTGAAAACAAATTCCAGCTGTATCTAAACTATTATAAATTTGCTTATAGTAATGAAAATAATTTGAAAAATCATGAAAAGACACTGTCCCGAATAATAAAATATTCAAAAGAGAAGGGATCTGATGAAATTATAATGTCAATTCCTTTTTTATATCAGCTTGCTGATTTCAAGAAATATCCTATGGTGCATCAAATTAAATTTATATCAAATGTCACGCATAAAAACAATGCATCATTTCTTGACATATATCCTTATTTTGAAGGTTATGATCCCGTAGAATTATGGGTCAGCAGATTTGACCAGCATCCAAATGAGCTTGGTCACGAGATTATTGCGGATGCAATATATCAAAAATTAAAGGAGATGAAAATATATGATGCTAAAAGATAAGGTATACAATAATCTGAAGAAGGTTCCAAAGGGAAGAGTCACCACATATAAAGAGCTTGCGCATGCATCAGACACAAATGCCTACAGGGTTATTGGCCAGCTAATGAAGAATAATCCATATGCACCAACAGTCCCTTGCCATCGAGTTGTAGCAAGTGATGGGACAATCGGAGGATTCGGTGGGGAAAAATCCGGACCTAGTATCACAAGGAAAATCAAGATGCTCAAAGATGAAGGTATTAGATTCAACGGCAATAAGATTCTTGATTTTGATAAGGTGCTATTTAAATTTTAAATTGAAATAAAGACACGATCACAATGAATCACAGAATCTCAGGTTTATTACAATAACAAAGAAAAACATCGTCTTTAAATATTAACATCTGTTCGGAAAACACATGCATGAATTGATTTCCAGATTATATTTGAATCCTGCATTTGTTTTTGAACTGTTTTTTGCAAAAAAATATTCAACTCCTCACCTATCCTTAAAAGATATAACTGAAATCGACATGGATTATCTGAAAGAACAGGGAATAGACACGTTGCTCTTTGATGCTGACAACACATTATATAAGCATCACGAATACAAAATCAGTGATCCGCGTATTGATGAAGCATTTCAAATTCTTGCGCGAAATTTTAACATCGCAATTGTCTCAAACAATAATTCTCCAGACGGAAGGAAAAAACTCAATGATTATTTTTCAAAATATGCAGAAGAGAATGGCCTTGCCATTTATGTTGTTCAGACAACAATAAAAAAACCAAGCGATGCTCCTTTTGACGAGGCGATGGAACATTATGGTACAATTGCTGAGCGTACTGGTATGGTAGGTGACAACACTCTTACTGATATTGTCGGTGCCAATCATAGGGGACTGAAACTATCAATAAAAGTTGAGCCGCTGAGCCTTGGTAAAGAGAACTGGTATTTCAAACCAGCCAGATATCTTGAAGATCGGATTAGGAAAAAGAAAAAATAATTTTAATCCTTCAGTTTTTTCTTAAGCTTTTTGAGCTCATCCTCGAGGTTAAGTTTTTCCAGCAGTTCTTTGTATCTGTTTCTAATAGTCACTTCAGTAACTCCTGCAACATCAGCAACTTCTCTTTGGGTCCTTTTCTCTCCGTTGATTAGAGCCGCAACATACAAGCCTGCTGCTGCAATTCCTGTAGGGCCTCTTCCTGATGTAAGCTCTTGTCCCTGTGCCATCTCAATAATTTCTACAGCCTTTGACTGAGTCTTTGGGTTTAGCTTAAGAGAACTTGAAAACCTTGGTATATAGTCAATCGGATTGCTAGGTAGTATTGTTATCGCAAGTTCCCTTGTGATGAACCTATATGTCCTTCCGACTTCTTTTTTCTCTATACCTGATGCTTCCGAGAGTTCATCCAGGGTCCTTGGGACCTCATGACGCCTGCATGCCGCATATAATGCACCTGCAACAACACTTTCCATGCTTCTTCCCCTGACAAGCCCTCGCTGCACTGCAAGCGTGTATATCCTCGCTGCCTCTTCTTCGACCGACTTTGGCAATTTCAAATAGGATGAGACTCTTTTTAGTTCTGCCAGTGCAAGTTTTAAGTTCCTCTCAATTGCTGTGCTTATTCTGTACTGCCATTTCCTGAGCCTGAAAAATTTGTTTTTTGTCTTGTTCGCAAGAGAATAAAGATCCGCTTTTCTGCCAACTTCAGTTCCCAAACCCTGATCATATTGAGTATATGTTATTGGTGCACCTGTCCTTCTTCTGCTCTCACTATGGTCAGAATCGAATTCTCTCCATTCCTGGCCAAAATCGACCATCTTCTCTTCCACAACAAGACCACAGTCCTTACAGATGACCTCGCCCTTATCCTTATTATAAAAAAGATTGACGCCCCCGCACTCCGGGCATTTCTTTACGTATTCCCTATTCACAAAATCACCCCGCAGTAAAAACATTACTTTTATAAAGGGATATTTGACTTGCTTTAAAAAGCTTTTGGTTCTGCACAAATAGATGTTAGAGGAGAGCTAGCAAAAATTATATAAACTCCAAAACAATAGGTATCAGATTATGAATACAAATTGGGTGGCATTATTTTGCCTCATACTCTTATTATCAAGTTGTGCAAAGGAAACACCGCTTCCTATTCCACAGGCAACTGTTCAATGGGCTGATTCTGCCTCTGCAAGCAGTTCGTACGGTGGAAAATTCGGTGAAAATAGGGATGATAATAGTCCGTTTGCTGCCACTGGCGAACCTGATGTTTCAGAATGCGGAGACAATCCAAGAGCATGGGCGCAAAAAGAAGAGGATGATGGTGAGCAGTGGATTGAACTGACATATTATGATGAAGTCTTTGTGTCAAAAATAAAGATATATGAAACATCTGGTGTTGGAGCCATTAGAAAAATTGAACTTAAAAATCCCGAGACAAAAAATTACTTTACATTTTGGGAAGGGGCATATAAAACCAAATTGTGCCCATATGTTCTAGATAAAAGCTATTCTGTGAAAGAGAACAATATTACCATTAACATGACACCGGTAAAAACAGATACTATCAGGATTACACTTGATACTGATACGCCTGGATGGAACGAAATTGATGCTGTTGAGCTAATTGGATACTCACAAAGATGGTGGGTTTATAATAACACTTTATGGACAGGATAGAAAAAATAAATTTTAACGTCCGATAAAAAGATTATATTTCTCAGTACCCTGAAGTTCTTCAAGAATCCTTTTGATAACAATTTTCTTAGGATCAGGGAGCAACTTAACCCTGTTTTTTAAATCTTCGAATGATTTGAAAGGTTCCACTCTTCGTTCTTCTACTATCTCCCACATATGTTTTTTGCCAAGCCCGGGCAATAATTCAAGCACATGCATCCTTGTTGTCAGGGGCTGGGCTTTGTTGAAAAATTCAACATATTTTTGCTCATTCTTAGATACCAGTTCAGCAACAACCAAGTCGAGCTCAGCTTTTGCCGTCGCAGTCATCCTTTTTGGATCAAGCTTTCCATTCACATGATGGATCTTATCTCTTTTTCCTTCTCCAATATACACCTCTTCATGAATCTCTACTGTCGCCTCTTTCTTTGGAACAATTTCAAGAATTGTCAAGGTTGTCTTGCCTATAGCTTGCACTATTGAGGTCTTTCTGAAACTTGGAGTATTGTCAAATGCATATCCATTTGGCAAAAAGTCCAATACTATTGCATACTCTTCCTTTTGTAACATTATTCTAGAAGAAGATATTAATATGTATTTAAAGGTTATGATACTCGACTTAAATACAACTATTTTTTCTCCAAATGCTTCTTTACTGCATCAACAATCTTTTCCTGATTCTCTTTTGTTATTGTAAGTGCATAACCCTGAAGGACAACCCTCAGTTCTTCAACTGTTTCGGGAATAGTATCTACAATTTTCTTAATGTGCAAATCCTTAAGCCTTGGTACATTTAGTGCAACAATATCTGATTCTATCCCGTCAGCGTCTTTTTGCTTTAGTGATACGAAAAGATTGAGATACTCATCTGTTTTATTTGTTCTGAGAGATAGGACTTCATCTCTTTTTTTTATCTTAGTAACTTCTTTTTTTAAATCATATAGACTCATAGGTTTTTCTTCTTCAATCTGTGGATTCATTTATTCATACCTCTTGAGGTGGACTGGATGGACAATAACCAATTTTTCCTTGTTGCCGTCTTTTATCAAAACCTCGTAACATTCGCCTTTCTGCCTCATGACAAATCCGCTCTTACCATGAAACCTTGGATAATACATCCCCTTCTGGTAAGCTGGCTCTGCCTGCAAAAGAACCCTATCCCCAGCAACAAATGCCTGGAAAAAATTTCTGAGAGAAATTTTACCTTTTGTTTTGTAATCCTTAGACAGTTTCTGTCTTGATTTCCTTCTAAAACCACCATGATGTTTCATATTATCTCAACTGCAAAGAAAAAAAGTATTGTTTATAAAGCTATCGCACAGTTTAAAACTATTAATGAACAAATTTCATTTTGAGGGACAAAACTACCTCAGGTGAAGCTCTGCCACATCTCCGTCCATGAGGACGTGGTTTAAGCTTACTATCTTTTGCCCGGGATATCTTGCAGATTTTCCCCAGATTCTGCAGAATTTGTATCTTCGTACAAAATCCTTGTGAAGCTTGTCGCATAAATCTTTAATGGCATTTCCTTCTCTCATGATAAGCGGCTTTTCCATATCGGGCTCTTTCCCTGGCTCTTTCAGAAAAATACTCATGAACTTGAGCTTCTGGTAAATCCTTTCCCTAAGACCTTCCAGATTTATTTCGCTGTCTGCAGATATATACTCAGCCCTGGGAAATCTATTCTTGGTATCCTTGATCTGATCATGTGATGCGGTGTCAATCTTATTGATGACAAGAAGGCCCGGGAGATAGTTCTTGTTGCCTTCAATGCAGTCAATCATCTCATCCGCATCTATTGGGCTTCTGATAAGGACATCAGCATTCATTATCCTAAATTCTCCAAGTATAGCAGCCAGCGTCTTTTTGTCAACTTTTAGAGGCACAGTTGATCCAATTGAGATCCCTCCCCTAGAAATCTTTTTTATTATCACATCTGGCTTTTTCTTATTTAGCCGAAAATCTGAATTATAGAGCTCTTTCATCAGGAACCTGTAATGGTTAAGCTGATGGATATCCACCAGGAGAATTATCATATCTGCGCTCCTTATGGCAGAAAGGACTTCTTTTCCTCTGCCTGTTCCTTCTGATGCTCCTCCTACAATTCCAGGAACATCGAATATCTGTATCTGTGCATGTTTATATTCAAGAGTACCAGGAAT
>JBDRQT010000056.1:0-43792 GCA_043826135.1 archaeon | reverse complement strand
TATTTTCTCTAAATTTTTCAGCAATCTCTTTGACCCTATTGATTGTAAATGTCGGACAAGTAATGCCAACTAGATCACATTCAATATCAAAGTCAATTTCTTCCTCATCCTCATCAACAATAACAACTTCATGCCCCTTTGAAAGAGCAGCAATAATACCGAGATTTAGAGGAGGAACCCTTACCATCTCTTCAAATCTATGAGCGCCCCCAAAAAAATACCACTTAGGCTTTATCAGAAGAATTTTCATTGCTGCATCCTAATTTTCCCTGAGCTATTTTTTCTAAATTTTGTATCCTGCATCCTGCACCCTCCAAAGGAAGAATGCATATATTCCTTTGAAGTTATCATCCTATTCCAAATCAATTCTAGTGGCTCATCTAAAATATTTCCAAGAACCGTTGGATTGAAGTCGCATGGACACACATCTCCATATGGTGAAACATAAAAAAACGTAGATCCACCTGCGCATCCCATACCCCTATGACTTTTAATATGAGAATATACGGTAATTCCGGGATAATCATATCTTTTATTGTATTTATCAGCTATCTTAATTATCTCATCAGTCCATTCTTGTTTTCCTAAAAGGTCTTTTCTATTTGTTAGGTTTCCAGTAGGAACATAATCAAAAAATATTACTTCATTGACTTTGAGGGTTTTACCTAGTTCAATTATTTGATGAATCTCTCCCTCCTTGACATGCTCTCTTGAAACACTAGATGAAATTCCAGTTATGATGCCTTCGTGTTTTGAAGCTTTGATACCCTTTACTGCCCGATCAAATGCTCCTTTCTTTTTCCGCAAGACATCATGTTTTTTAGCGTCGTAGGAATCAATGCTTACATTAACACTGCAAAGACCTGATTTTTTTAATTCTCTAGCTTTTTCTTCCAAAAACCAACCGTTTGTAAACAATACAGATACAGATAGATTAGGGTGCACTGTCTTAATAAGTTCGCAAAGATCCGAATTCATAAGCGGCTCTCCTCCAGAAAAAGTGATCGTACTTACACCTAAATCCTGAGAATCCTTGATGACTTTTTTGAAATCTGCTGTCGACAATATTTTTCTCTTCTTTTTCATGGATGTGAAACTGCAATGAATACAGTCACAGTTACATTTGTCAGTCACTGCAATATTCACCATATTAGGATGCTTTCTATTTTGCATCCTGCTTATTGCATTTCTAGCTTCCATATTTGCCTGGACAATGCTAAGCGCGGGCGGCGAGAAAGTAGTAAAGACAGGGCAGCCATCCACCCATGCAATTACTTTTTCATGATTGACATAGGTTCTGTAAACTCCCTTGATTATATTTTCAGAAAATGACGCTGACTTTATGATGCTTGCATATTGAATCCTATAGTGCTGCAACTTTTCCCTAATTGAATTAAGAATATTCATATCCTGAAAATAAGAAAGAAACATTTATAAAGTTTGCTTCCTGATTTTATTTTGTGGGGAACTTAATTATTTTTGAAATAATTGTAGTTGTTTTATCCGGAGGACTTCTGCTTGCATTAAAAAAGAAGAATAAAGAAGTGGTAAAAAGATTCTTTTTGCTGTCTATAGGCATCCTTATCTTCGAGATGTTTACATCTCCCCTCTGGCATAATGTTGGACTAGATCCTTGGGCATATCTTTACATGGATGTGAGTTGGATTCTAACTATTGGCTGGGCCTCGATCCTGCTTTTTTCCATGACCTTTGTAGATTATGTGTCTAAGGCAAAAGAAAAAGTGAAATTTTTTTATTATCTATGCATTGCAAGTTTCCTTGGACTTGTTGCAGAGGCTTGGGTTATTCTGCTTGGGATAAGGTCATATTCACCAGAAGTAAACGCTATTTTGATTGGAAAATACATTCCGTTAACAGGTGTTCCAGTAGAAGCGATTTACTATATTCCTGTATTTATGGCACTTGTGATCGGTTTTGCTAGGTACTTTGAAATGGCAACAACATTAACTGAAAAAAGAAAAAAGAAAAATGGAATGCGTAATTAAAGAATTCTGCAATGGTTATATATGGAAGATAAGCATATCCGATAGTCTCTTAAATTTTCTTGCAGTTCTTGCTTTACTTATATATATTGGTGCATTTTCATATTTATTATATAAGAAGAAAAATAAAATAATTAAGCATCTAGCGATAACAACTATTGCAGTTATACTATTTGAGATAATGATTGATCCTCTGGTCCAGAATAACAGATTACCTGGATGGTCATATTTTTACCACGATTCAAGTTTCCTAATAACATTTGGCTGGGTATTTATTGTGGCGGGAGCTATTTGGATTGTTGATTTTGCGTTCGGAAAAAGTAAGGAACTAACTAAATTCTTCTTATATCTGTGTGCTGTAGATGCAATAGCCTTGCCAATAGAGATATTACTGGTCCTAACAAAAGTCAGAGTGTATTCACCATCACTGGTTGCTTCGTCAGTAGGTGTAAGCATTCCTTTTACAGGAATACCGCTTGAAGTAGCCTTTGCAATACCATTATATTTTGCACTTGTCATAGGTTTTACAAAATACTGGGAGAGACAATGAATAAAAAAGCACAGTTCCAAGGAGCCTTAAGTGGACTAATTTGCGGAGCAATCCTACTAGTCATGGCATTGGTAGCTCTTGCTCCATTTGCAATATTAATATTTGTAGTCTACAAAGTGGCAAAGAAACTATTCAAAAATTCAAAGAAAGAAGAACCCACTTAAATCAAAACATTTATAATCTAGTGCATTAAATAGTATATTAATATGGTTTTGCCCCTTATTGCAGATGCTATGGAAAAGAGAAGGACCGAGCTGATTGAAATGCTGGAGAACAGCAGAGATTCTCTGGAACTCGAAAAGCAGCATCAACTGTACGGAGCCATAAATGAGATTGACCTTTTTCTAAGGACTATTAATTATTATCAGACCAATTCAATTGAAGGGAGCAGCGCAGTGAATTTGGTCAGGCCTCCTGAAAAAGTGAATTTTTTTGGAAAGATTTTTCAGGGATTCAAAGGAAAAGTTCCAAAAAATTCTGAATAGTACTTTCACAAGTAAATTCGAAATATATATAATAGAGTTGTTTATATCAAGTGTTTGTGGGGTCCATGCATTATTATAAGGAAACTCTTGATGAGATATATAAGCACTTAAAATCCTCTGAGAAAGGTTTGTCTTCTGATGAGGCCAGAAAAAGGCTTGAGCAATATGGATTTAATAGAATAGAATCAAAAAAGAAGATATCACCAATAATCCTTTTTCTGGCGCAGTTCAATAATCCGGTTGTAATGGTTTTAGTCGGAGCAGCCCTAATATCCGCAATTCTTGGAGAACTTATTGATTTTTATGTCATCGCCGGCATCCTGATAATCAATGCAATTATCGGCTTTTTGCAAGAATACAAAGCAGAAAAATCCATCGATGCCCTAAAAAAGATGATATCTCTAAAAGCAGTAGCTATCAGAGATGGCGAAGAAATAGAAGTAAATGCAGAAGAGCTTGTTCCGGGTGATATAATTATTCTTTCTCCAGGAGAAAAAGTGCCCGCGGACTCAAGGCTTATTTTCGTTAATAATCTTCAGGCACAGGAAGCAGCCTTGACAGGAGAATCACTACCTGTAAAGAAAGAAATCACTGCTTTCTCTAAGGACCTTCAGATCGGTGATATGAAGAACATGGTTTTTTCAGGTACCATACTTACAGATGGGAAAGGGAAGGCTATTGTTGTTAAAACAGGTATGCAAAGCGAAATTGGAAATATTGCAAAACTTATTGATACTGCAGAGACAGGAACAACTCCGCTGCAAAAAAAGCTTGAGAAGCTTACTCATTATCTTACGTACATAACCTTATTTATCTGCATAATCGTATTTGGGGTCCTGATCATGAAAGGAGATGCGCTCCTTGAAGCATTGATAACATCAGTCAGTCTTGCAGTTGCTGCAATTCCAGAGGGACTCCCCGCCGTAGTCACAATTTCTCTGGCGCTCGGTGTCCAAAGGATGGTCAAGAGAAATGCACTTGTCAGAAAACTGCCTTCTGTAGAAACTCTTGGCAGCACTACTGTCATCTGCAGCGACAAGACAGGAACACTCACAAAAAACGAGATGACAGTCCAAAAAATATATGTAGATAACGAGGAAATTGACGTAACCGGGATCGGATATCTGCCTGAAGGAAATTTTTCAAAAAAAACCAAAGATCTGGAATTTCTGTTAAAAATAGGTGTACTAAATAACGATGCAAGGCTTGAATTTTCTGATTCTGTGCATAAAATCAGAGGTGATCCCACAGAAGGGGCACTTATAGTCAGTGCACAGAAACATGGGTTGATTCACAAAGAACATCGGGAAAAGTATCCACGACAGCATGAATTGATTTTTGATTCTGTAAGAAAAAGAATGACTACAATTCATAATATAAATGGAAAAAAGATGTCCTTTGTCAAGGGTGCGCCTGATATTGTTTTAGATCTCTGCGAAAGAATCCTAATTGACGGTAAAATCAAGCCTATTTCGGCAAATGATAAGAAAAAGATAATTGAAGCAAACGAAAAATTTTCAAGCAATGCTCTTAGAGTTCTGGGGTTTGCCTATAAGGAGTTAACCGCTGATGCAGATTATGAAAAAAATCTTGTTTTTGTTGGGCTTCAGGCAATGATAGACCCACCAAGGGAGGAGGCAAAAGATGCGATTAAAAGATGCAAGTATGCAGGCATAAAAGTAATAATGATAACTGGAGACCACAAAGGGACAGCTGTCGCCATAGCGAAATCCCTGGGCATTGAAGGGAAAGCTGTCACAGGCGAAGACCTTCAGCATCTGAATCTTATAAAAGAAGTGGAAAATATCGGAGTCTATGCACGAGTAAATCCTGAGCATAAAATGAAAATTGTTGACGCCCTCAAAAAAAGAGGCCATATCGTCGCCATGACAGGAGATGGAGTCAATGATGCCCCTGCAATTAAATCAGCTGATATTGGTATCTCGATGAGCATCACCGGGAGCGATGTGGCAAAGGAAGCTAGCGATATGATACTGACTGATGATAATTTCGCCAGTATCGTGAATGCAGTGGAAGAAGGCAGGGGTATATTTGATAACATAAAAAAATTCGTCCTGTATCTTCTATCCTGCAATGTTGCTGAAATATTGGTAATATTTATCGCAACCCTGATGGGAATGCCTCTTCCGTTATTTGCAGTCCAGATCTTATGGATGAATCTTGTCACCGATGGGCTTCCTGCCGTAGCGCTTGGCGTTGACCCTATATCCAAAGAAGTCATGAACAGGAAGCCAAGACCTCCTAAAGAAGGAATACTCACAAAATCATTTGGCATAAGAGTCATATACACAGGTATTTTCATTACGCTGGCAACTCTTTTTGTGTTTTGGTATGCACTGAATGTCAGGCAGATAAGTGAAGACGAAGCAAGAACTCTCACCTTTTCAACATTAGTATTATTGCAGTTTGTGCCTTTGTACCTTATAAGAAGCGATTCAAAACTTGGACTCTGGTCAAATAAAAATTTGATTTTGGCAGTGCTTTCATCTGTTCTTCTTCAGCTTGCTGTTGTATATACAGATCTAGGCAAATTCTTTAAGACAGTACCTTTGCCGCCTTTGGATTGGGTATTCATAATCGGAATGTGGATTCTTGTACTGCTAGCAAGCATCGCAGCAAACAAGATATTCAATAAACTAGGATTTGAAACATATTAGAAGTTGATATAATAATTAATGTCGTGCTTTCTTGAAGCTCTCAGGCAGATCAATGATATACTTTCCTTCTTCAAGCTTGTAGACAAGCGGCCTGTTTCTGAACAGATTTACAATATCAAGCTCATACTTACCGGGTTTGAGAACTCTAATGGATTCAAAATCCAACACAACCGGCTTGTCGTCTGAATCCGGCAAACCAACTAAGTCATAAACATCTTTTTCAATTTCCTTTTTTTCAGTCTTTGAAAGATTCAGCTGGACATCTTTCATTTCCTGGAGCTTTTCTTTCTTTACAAAGAAGAAGAGCTTTCCGCCGCAACCGCACCCTGAAAGAATTTCCTTTCCACCATCATCATACAGTTTTCCGCATCTAATACACTGGTGTGGCATAGAAATTATAAAATCGGTCACATATAAAAATCTTTGGCAATTTTATGGCTGATATGTTTTTGTGTATTCCACTATCTTCAGGTTCATATTTGTTATCGGTCTCGCTGTCTCCAATTTACCATAAGGCAATGCTTCAGAATATCTCGGTTCATTTCCGACATCATGAATGTATATGTGATGAGAAACACAGTCCATGTCAATGATAAAAGGATCTGTCACTTCCGTCACAATATATAGTTTTCCTCCAATCGATAAGTTATTTCTCAATATTTCCCCTAGGCCATAGCCGTACCCTAGATCCCACAAATTTCGAAAAGATTTAAATTTCAACGCTTTAGTGTAAGTGGAACCAATATCACCGGGATATGGAAAGAATGCAAATCCAAAATCATACCTAGTTTGCAAGGTGACTGAAAGATAAGACTCCATTGAAAGCGATTGCAGATACAGATTTATTCTTGAGATTCCTGGAATCTGAAAGTGTGTCTTGACTTTCAAAAGTTCAAGTGTTTCTTCTTCATCAAAAGATGCACCAAAAGGAAATGGTTCCAGGGCGGTAACGTAGCCTGGATGCGCACCAAGGATATCTAGTGTGCTCTCAAACCCTCCGACCCCAATATCAAGTACGCTCTTATTTTGCAAGTCTGCAAATCCAATTGGCATTATATCCCACACACTGGGGTCATATATTCCATTTTTTCCCATCACAGAATCAAGAATTTTCTGACTTAGCTGAGGTCTTTTAAGTAAAATCCTCCTTGCAATTTTAAGGACTTCTGCTTCATAATCCATTATCCTGATAGTATTGCAGCTATTATTAAATGTTTCCATTTTAACTACTCTACAAAAGTAACAATACAAATCCAAAAGAGAAAATGAACGCTTAAAGATGATAATACAAAATTTTGATACAAAGAAGTGTGGGATAATTTTGCTTTTATCTTTTCTTTTTCTTGGATTTCACTTTGACATCTTTGGTGAATAATTCTATTTTTTCTGGATCCTTTCTTATCTCTTTAATTATGTTAGCAGGCCCGATTATCGTAAATCCGTCCCTTGTCCCGAGAAGAATCCTTGCCAGAAGTTTTCGCATCTGTTTTTGGAACGAATTTGATTTTTCTTCAGGATGGACAACTTCAAATTCAATCCCTGTAAATTTCTCATCAACCTGCTCCATATTCCTTTGGAGAAGTGATTTTTCCTCTTCGACACTTAGCCTTCCCTCAAGCACAAGAATCTTGCCTTGTTTAACAAGACTAAGAACCATCTTGATCCGTTCTTCTGTTCCAAGATCTGCTATCTGGCTATATCTCATAAACTGAAATGTAAGCATTTTCAACCTCTTTTTTATGCGATTTTAATGAGCTCATCATAAAACTCATCAACATTTGTACCATATTTTGCGGAAATCCCTACAACTTTGTATTGAGGAAACGCAGATTCAATCCGCTTAATATCTGCTCTCTTTAAATCAACTTTATTTGCAACAATTATTACAGGTATATTTCTGGCCTGAAGGTTGCCGATTATCGTGATATTGACCTGTGAATATGGATCCTTTGTGGCATCAAGAACAATAATTACTGTATCCATGTCATCAAGCCACTTAATGGCATCAATTATCCCTTTTGTGGCTTCTTTTGCCCTTTCCTTGGCATTCTTGGCATCCATGTATTTTAAAAAATCTTCATAATCCACCTTAGTGGCAATACCAGGTGTATCGACCAGATTGAATGTGAGTTCCTTGCCTTTGCTTTTTATCGTAATCTGCTCTTTTATCTGTATCTCTCTTGTCTCATGCGCAACAGGTGACACTTTTCCCATATCTTCACCGAGCCAATCTTGGCATATTCTATTGGCTAGAGTAGTCTTACCTCCATTGGGAGGACCATAGAGCCCCAGCCTGACCTTTTTTTTGCCCCTAAAAAGATTCTTAAAGAAATTGTCAAAAAAAATTTTGATAAAATTTATCATAGTACGTTTAATTTGTCCAAGATATAAAAGCTTTTTGGTGGTCACCCAGGCAGAAGCATAACTAATTTATATAATAGAGGGAGCACTATAGACATGATAAATGTGTTGAAAAATGCGTCTGAGACTGTGTAAACAATATTGTTGAACATAGTATTTATAGGAATATACATGATAAAGCCAAGAATGTTTCGAATTGTAATTACAACAAGATATGCTAGAACAAAATTACCGGGAAACCATCCCACAGACAGTTCTGCTAAATATGCAGAAACACCGCACAGAAAAATAGAAACAATAGTTTTTGCCTTAATGCTTACTTGCGCCCACATATATGAACCAAGGATCACTCCAAAAAAAGCCCCCCATCTCCAACCATACACATAACCCAAAAAGATAGACAAAGGTGTCAACATCTCAATGCTGAAATCTTTAATGTATTTGGAGGTCCTGACACTCCAATTTGCCAGCGGAAAAAATAGGACTATCAAAAGCACTGCCTGGAAAATTTCAGAATAGATTATATAAAGCACAATAAATATAATCAAAACCAGCAGATTTCTGAGATTAAAATATTTTTTGAAATTGAAGGCATCAACCTTATCTCTCATTCCTTTATGAACTTGTCTCAGAATACCATGCAAATATTTCCTGAAAAAACCTGCCATATAAAAAAAATGTATAACTTGCTTTTAAAGTTTTCTAGGTTCAATTATAAACAAATTAAATACAACGCCACGGCCCAGATTCCCCAGAGGGGTGCAGGAACAAAGTGACAGCATGTTCAAATCTGGGACACCTACATCACCAAAGTCTGAATTCACAAAAAAAAGAACGCCACGGCCCAGATTTGAACTGGGAATCCCTTACGGGATCAGTTTTCAAGACTGACGCAGTACCGGGTTGTGCCACCGTGGCATATTGATTTTAGCTTTATTTGCGAGAAAATAGGTTAGTTTTTATAGTTTTCTTAGAATGGTGCTATTTTGCAGTTTTTTTCGTCTCCAGAGATTCGCCTTTCAGTTCATATATATTGGATAGCGCAATTAGGACTGTGATGCATAAGGGCCCTAGAACCATTCCTATGATTCCAAATGCAGCAAGGCCTCCAATTACAGAGATAAGTGCAAGCACCGGATGCATATTGAGCTTGTCACTTATTATCATAGGTTTCACAATGTTATCAACTGAACTTATCACACCGAATCCGAATGCCAGCAGGAATACTCCTTTTAAAACATTGCCTTCTCCATTAAAGAATACTGGAAGTATAAGGCTAAGACCCAACGGCAAATACACAAATATTGCTCCTACCATAGGTATCATTGCAAGTATCAAAGTGAGCACCCCAAAAAACAGCGCTCCATTGATCCCGAGCACATAAAATGCCATAGTCGCGATAATCGCCTGAACTGTTGCTGTTACAACCTGACCTGCAACGACTGCGCCGATGAGCTTATTCATCTCATCAAACAACCTTCTGCTATTTTTTCTTCCAAATGGAAGTATATATGTAAGTTTATCAATGATTTTTGTTCCTTCTTTTAAAAAGAAGAATACAAAAAACGCCGACAAAACGATATTTAGGGTTTTTGAGGGCAATGTTGTCACAAATTTCTGCAAAAAGCTGAGTATTTTCGATGCGACTGTCCCTATTACAGTCCTTAAATTGATATTTATCCCTGTGTTTATCTCAATATTTTGGAGTGCCTGATTGATCATCTCTGTATTCTGAAGTGCTTTAAGAGTTACTGTGTACATTTTTGGTATCTCTGCCATGAGAGTGACGCTTATGAAGATTGAGGGAACAATAATTAACAAGAATACAAGTAAAACAACCAGCACAGATGCTGCAGTGTCAGACTTTATCCTTACCCTAATAAACTTAAAAATCGGATAAAACATGCAAGCTAAAAGAGCAGCAGTAAGAAACGAGAATATAAATGGCTTCAAAACAAGATAACATAAGAATCCGACTAAAAGCAATGCGACCAAAGGCCCATACTTATGGTATAAGTCTTTCATAAGGTTTTTTTATGCATTTTCCCTATATATATGTATCGATTCGTGTAGTATTACCCAGAAATGCAGCCAAATAGGTATTCTACGTAGATAGGGTATTTAAATACCTCTTTTCTCCATCAAGGTGAAAATGAAATTCCACTTTATCACGTCGATATTATTTGCAGTATTCATAGGTATGCTGGCCATAACTGAGGAAAAAACTGCCAGGATGATTTATTTAGTCCCGGTACTGGTATTTTTTTATGCAACCATCCTCTTATACAGCCTGGAATATGATGCACAGGGAAGAAACCTTTGGAAGAAAAAAGAGCGGAAACTAATCGACGAGACCTATACACGATTTTTTAAGGAAAAGAACAATAGTTCAGCTTTGAAGAAATAGATTTATTAATAAGATTAGTTTGATAAATGGAATGCTCCTTGCCATTGCTGTCGCGGTGAGTACTCTTCTGATAATATTGATGACGATAAGTGAAGTGACTTTTGTAAGGCTATTACTTCTTTTTTGTACCATGGTTTTATTTTTTGTATGCCTGTGGCTAGTGGAGATCTCCCAAAAGCGCAAAAAATTAAATTCAGAGCCTGTTTCTCATATTCTGTGAGATTTGCAATTATTGTGTCAGAGAAAGATATGGCTGGTATGAATATCAGAGATCATCTTTTGACAAAATTTGCGCCGACTAGCCAGTTTTATGAAGGCAAACCTTGTTTTTACTCGAAAATTGGAGATCATGATTGCAACCTCTACACTCTAAAAAACGATACAATTTATTCTGATAACTTAGAGAAAAGCATTATTGCAGACCATTATATTTTCGCAACAAGGCATCAGAGCAAGTCAGGAGAAAAAACATTATCAGTTCATCTTCCCGGAAACTTTGGGAAAGCAGAATTTGGAGGCGCTTCAAATACACTTTGCAGAGTGCATCCAGGTATTCTCAAAGAAGCATTTATACTGCTTAATAGATTTGGAAAAGATCTGGACTACGCCATCACACTTGAATGTACTCATCATGGGCCATCACTTGATAAGCCTGTGTTCTTTATAGAAATCGGTTCAAAGGAAGAACAGTGGAGAGATAACGCTGCAGCGATTGTCATAACAAAAGTTATCATAGAGACCATAAGAAATTTCAAAAATAAGGACTTCATTTCTGTTATTGGATTTGGCGGGTCGCATTACTGTGCGGCATTCAACAAAATCGAGCTTGAATCTGATATTGCATTATCCCACATATGCCCAAAATATGCAATAGAGAATATATCAGAAGTTATGATCACACAGATGATTTCAAAAACAAATGATAAGATTAGCCTTGCTCTGTTGGATTGGAACGGACTGTCAGGAAAGGATAAGCAAAAATTAAAATACCTATTAGATAAGCTAAATATAAATTATAAAAGGACCAAGGACGTGAATTATGGATAACCAATGGATTATTTATGCGTTATTGTCGGCTGTTTTTGCAGCTTTGGTTGCGATTTTTGGCAAGATGGGGCTTAAGGAACTTGATACCAATTTAGCGACAACCATCAGGGCATTTGTGATGTTTGTATTTTTACTTGGCGTAATTATTTGGCAGAAAAAGTACTTGCTTGTTGGAGAAGTGACAGGTAAAAACATCACCTTCATTGTGCTGGCCGGAGTCGCAGGCGCAATGTCCTGGCTGTTTTATTTCCTGGCGCTAAAGATTGGCGAAGCGACCAAAGTAGCATCCTTGGATAGATTAAGTGTCATCTTTGTTCTGATATTTAGCCTTTTGTTTCTGGGAGAGAAATTTTCTTTGAAGGTTGCAGGCGGAGCAGCATTGATCGTTGCTGGTGCGATTTTGATGGTTTTGTAGAAATCAATTAAAATAGACAATTATTTCGCGAATAGATGCCTAAAATTGAGGAAATTATTGAATCTGAGATTGCAGAATTCAAGATTAGATTTGGTACTGAATGGAGATTATCTTATTTTCGAGATTTCGATTTCAGGTTAATTGAAGGTCCATATCGATGGGGACTTAGAATGTTTCAGAACCTTCCATTGGGTCAAATGGACATATATAATCAAGAAGAAGGGTATAGTGAACTGTTTTTGAGTCAGACACCTTTGGAATTTATTGCGTCAATTGATAAAGCCATCGCTGATTGCGGTTTGACCACAGAAAGAATGCACGAGCTCAGATTTCAAAGAGAAAATTTAAATGAATTATATGACTACACTTTTCCTGCATATGTTCACTTGCGTAAATTAGGGTATTCAAAACAGGAGCTTTCGCCAACTATCACATAGACAAAATATTTTTAAACCCCCTCCTCATCAGATTACTTATGATAAAACTCGTACTACTCCGCCATGGTGAGAGCATATGGAACAAACAGAATAAGTTTACTGGCTGGACAGATGTAGGGCTGTCTAAAAAAGGAGTTGAAGAAGCAAAAAAAGCTGGAAAAATACTAAGACAAAAAGGGTTTATTTTTGACATAGCATTTACATCTGTGCTCAAAAGAGCAACAAAAACTCTTGACATAGTCCTGAAGGAGATGCACCAAAAAGTGCCAGTCTCTTATACATGGCGCCTGAATGAAAGACATTATGGAGCATTGCAGGGCCTAAATAAGGCCCAGACAGCACGAAAATACGGTGAGGATCAGGTACATATCTGGAGAAGGAGTTATAGTGTCAGGCCACCTGCACTTTCAAAGCGGGATATCAGGAGTCCGGCAAAGGATGCAAAATATAAAGGAGTTACGAGATTACCGCTTACAGAATGCCTTAAAGATACATACAAAAGAGTCATGCCCTATTGGAAAAAAGAGATAGTGCCTCTTCTGAAAAAGAAAAAAAGAATAATTATATCAGCACATGGAAATAGCCTAAGATCTCTTGTGAAGTATCTGGACAAGATTTCTGATAAAGATATTTCAAACCTTAATATCCCAACAGGGATACCCCTTGTCTATGAATTTGACAATAACCTTAAGGTAGCGAAGCATTATTATCTTGGAAACAAAAAAGAGTTGGCAGCTGCAGTAAAAAAGGTTAAGGATCAAATAAAAAATTAGACTTCCTTCTCTGCAAATTCTTTTATTTTTTCAACAGATTCTTTATATTTTTGGATTTCATTTTTTGATTTTTCCAATTTTCCGAGCTCGTTTGCATAATGAGATTTTAGTGTATCGAGATGCCCTTTTCCGCGAAGAAGTTCGTTCTCTGCATTTTTAAGGATCATTTCTCGCTCTTCATGCTCGGCTGCTTTTTTTTCCAGTAATACTTTTTTAGTTTCGCTCTGCACTTCAATATTTTTTATTTGTCGACGGAGATTATTTAGATTGATCTTCTCATCATCTATTTCCTTCTTTAATTTCTCTGATTCGAGAGCAAGCATTTCCCTCTGCTTACTGAACTCAATTTTTTCATTTTCAAGCAATTGCTCCCGTTTTGAGATAATACTAAGTTTTCTCAGCATTCCGTTTCTAAGCTTCTTTAATTTTAGTTGATTTGCTTCTACCTTCTGGTTGATATTAACGACATATTTGGTTTTTTCAGTCAGTTCTTCTTCCCATTTTTTCATATTTAGCTTCATATTCTCGATGTCTTCCTTTTCTTTTTTATTCAGTGCTTCAAGTTCGCGCATTTCCTTGATTTTGTTATTATATTCTACAGACTTTTGTTCAAGTTTTTCAGTTTTCATGCAAACTCTGCTATCTTGTTTGTTAAGCGCCAGTTCATGAGCGTCAATCTTTTTCTGGCGGGCAGACAATTCACTCATCTCATTCTTTGATTTATCAGCCATAACAGTCAGATCCTGACTTCTTTTGCCGAGTATTTTTTCAAAAGAATTTAATTTTGACTCACGCAATTTATTTTCAGCAGCAATAATTTTTTGTTTTGATTCTTCCTCTTTTAATTTTTTTTCTGCATATTCTAAAACCTGGTGTTTATTTTTAAATTCCATTTCTTTTTGCACTAGCACTCTCTCCTTCTCTCTCAGCAAGTTTTCATGCTGGCTGATTTCCCTTTCTTTCCTTTCGGTGTTATGGAAAAATGTTAGTGTCTGGTTTTCTCGCTCTTTAAGGTTATTCTGCTCCTTCAGCAGGTTAGCCTCGGTTTTGCCGAGATCTGATGCTTTTCTGAGCAGCTCTCCCTCTTTCTGAGATAATAAGGATTCTTTTTTCTTCAGATGAAATTCCAGTGCTTTCAGTCCGGATTCCTTTTCTTTAAGTATACTGGAGAATCCTACTAAATCTGCTCTTTTTTTGTCATTTTCTCTGCGCATCCGCTCAATCCTTAGTTTTTCGTTCGCCAGATTTTCAAATTCTCTTTTGCGCAGGTTATACTCGCTAGTTTTCTGCTCTAGAACATCGTAATGCTTCTGGAGCACTAATTTTTTCTCTTCAATATCTTTATACTTTTTTTCAAGAAGGGCATCATATTCCTTTAATGATTTTTCTTCATTTCTCTTTCTTATTAGCTCAAGCTTCAGTTGCTTATTCTCCTCTTTCAGGCGGACATTCGCTGCCCTGATTTTAGTTTCCTTTGAGTTCATTGTTGATGCTCTTTCCAGTTCCAAGCAGATTCGAAAGCAGACTGTGGATGGCTGCCTCTTCTTTAGAGAGCTGAGTTAATTTTTTCGCCACTTCCATCTCTTTATTAGAGATAGATTTTTCTCTCCTATCAAGAGTATTTCTTAGTTCCTTTAATCTCTCTACATCTGAAACAAATTGGGATTTTTGAAGTTTCAGAGTCTTTTTTTCGCTCACAAACTCCTGAATCCTATCGTTTATGTGATCTTCCCTATTTTTCAGCTTTTCAAGTTCTTCTTGAACTTTATTTTGTTCCTTATAAAAATTTTCCTGTTCTGATTCAAGGAATAAAGCTTTATCTGCAAGATTATCTTTCAAGGCAAATAATTTCTTCTTTACTTTTGCAAGTTCAGATTCTTGTACTACAAGCAGTTCATTTCTTTCACTGATAGTTTTAGCCTGCTCTTTTAATCTGGTTTCTTCCTTTTTGACAAACCCTGACCTTTCTTCAAGTTCAGCTTTCCAGGCATCCATAGCCAGTTTGAGTAGCTCCAATTGTCTTTTCTTTACGTGCAAATCAATATTCTCGCTATCAATTGCAGATTCTGTGGTATCTTTTTGCAGGAGTGAAGATGAATTGTTCTCCTCATTTTGAATCAGTTTAGCGCTTTCAAGCCCAATATCCTCTTGAAACAAAGCCTTAGCTTCATTTTCTTTCAATTTTGCTTCAGCATCATTTTTTAACAGGGACTTATCACCATATGAAACCGGAAAATTATCAGGTTTTGGATGCAGCATATTGTTGATTCTATTGATAGCGCTTATCTCCTCCTTCAGATGCTCAACTGATCTTTTCAAGAGATCAATCTGGTCACTTTTAATCGTATTATCATCATAAGATTCATTATTCTGCTGCAAAGATCCATCGGAAGTTCTGATTTCTTCTTTTATTATATCAATAAGAGAGTTAACATAATGCTTGCTATAATATCCCAAATTACTTAGTTCACTTAAAAAAAGAAGCCACTGCTTTTCAGAATAATCACCCTTGGTTTCTGCCAAGAATTGCCGACAAAGCTCTACCAATCTATCTTCAGGAATCAATTTCACTCCTTCATGCGAGGCTTCATAATAATCTTTCTCATCATTTGCAAGATTTCCAAGCTGATCCTCTGGTATGGTGTACCCCTCACCCTTAACTTTTCCCAGAAATCCAAGCCACTGATTATGGTTCCAACTACCTTGATTCTGCCCAACAAACTCATCTACTAGTTTAAGTAGCTCTAATTTAATAGCCATAATCACCCCTAATCATAGAATTGATGGCTAGGTGTTTAAAAATATTTCGATATATCCATGTGCAGACTATCGGACATTTAATATATTTATATCACAATTTCAGGAAGAGGTTAGTGTCTTTGAAGGACTTACCTTCATGATCACCATAGAATGTTTATGTTAGAAATTCAAAAAAAACTACTATTTATTCAAACCAATCATTTAATTATGCTGATAGAATCAACAATAAATGATTTGTCATCTGATATTTTTCCTAATATCTCTACTTCACTGCCTATTGGAACATCCACATTATTTGCAAAAAGAACAGCATTAATCCGAGAAGTTTGTTCTACCACAATAAAGGCAGCATTTTCAGACTGCCTTGCTGACACAACAATTCCTCTTACTCTAACCTGGTCGGATTCTTCCCCTCCATTGATTCGGCTAACTGTTGTATCATTTATCTCAATATGCCTTGAGACCAGAAATAGGACACAGATGCCTAGTAATGATAAGATGATGGAAATCTTGATCAAAAACGACTCATTTGCCATTTCCACCAACAGATTTGATCTGCTTTAGAATGTTTTCCTTGCCTTTCCAGTCAAGCGCCTGCTCCAATACTTCAATGATTGTCTCTACTGGAATTACTTTTATTTTATTTAAGTCCTCGCTGCTGATAATAATATCCTTCAGATTGCTCTTTGGGACTATCACATACTTAAGGCCTGCCTCGATAGCAGCTTCCACCTTGCTCGTAACTCCTCCGACCGGTAGCACTTCGCCCCGTACAGACAAGGAGCCGGTCATTGCATAATCCTGCTTAATTGGTAGTTTCTTTAGAGCAGAGATAATAGTTGTGGCAACAGCCACACTTGCAGAGTCCCCTTCTACACCTTCGTGTGTCTGCAGGAACTGGACATAAATATCATATTTGTCTTTTATATCCTCTCCGAAAAACTTCCTGATCAGGCCGGTTACATTGATTATCGCTTCTTTTGCTATCTCTCCGAGTTTTCCGGTCGCTATTACTTTTGAATCCTTTCCGCCCAAAGTCACTTCTGCCTCTATCGGAAGTATTATTCCTGAAAAGGCCGCCCCTCCCCCTATAACAGCAAGGCCGTTCACTCTTCCAATCTGTTTTCCTGTTGTCTTAATGACTTCGTATTCTTTTTTTCTTTCAATATATTTGTCTGCGAGCTGCTGCTCCAGGGTTCTGGCAATCTTTTTTGCCTTTTTGACATGTTCTGCTTCAACGAGCGGCGCTTTCAGTTCAATTGCCAAATCTCCTGCAGCCCTAACAAGGCCTCCGAGTTCCCTTAACCTAAGTGTCAAATGATCTTTCCTGTTAGCTCTTTTCTGCGCTTCTTTGATAATTGCTTCTACTGCTGATTTTGTGAAATGTGGAATTTTTCCGTCCTTCGTAATTTCCTGAGCAACAAAAATTGCTAATTTATCCCGGTTTTCAGGCGTATCACGTATAGTCTCTTCCATGAATACTTCATAACCATAACCTCTTATTCTTGACCTGAGCGCAGGATGCATATCCTTGACTGTCTCGAGATTTCCGGCAGCAACAAGTATAAAATTACACGGAACTGGCTCTGTCCTAACCATTGCGCCTGCGCTTCTTTCACTCTGGCCTGTGATTGCATATTTCCCTTCCTGGAGCGCTGTCAGCAGTTCCTGCTGGGTCTGCGGCTGCAAAATAGCTATTTCATCGATGAACAAAACACCCATGTGGCCTTTATGAATCATACCTGCTATAACCCTTTCATGAGATGGTGTCCCGAGCCCTCCTGATTGGAACGGATCATGGAGAACATCACCTAACAATGCTCCTGCATGGGAACCTGTTGCATCAAAGAATGGTGCCTGCTTCTTTCCAAAATTATCCACGATAACTTTTGGGACAAGAGCCTTATTCTCCATCTTTTTTCCAAAATTCATCATAAATACAAAACCAAAGATGAATACCATTCCTGTAACCATCGATGCTGAATAGATTATTGCATTGGCAGTTGGATTCCCAGGCACAAAAAAATCATTTTTCCATAAATAATATGGTACGAGAGTAGATATGATAATAAGTATAATCATTAGGAAATTTACATTTTTCATGGAATTATTGCTTTGAATTCTGGATTTCATCACGAATTCTCTGCCCTGCCCGCCCGGCATTGTCCTTATGAGCGGCTGATTCTCATCATTCGGGTTTGGAAATGATAGAACATCTACCAATTTTTCTTTTGGAAGGAGCTCGGCAAGCGCAATACCAAGCATTGATTTTCCTGTTCCGGGCTCTCCGATTAAGAGAACATGCCTTCTTTGCTGTGCAGCTTTCTTGATAATATTTACAGCATGTTCCTGGCCCACAACCTGATTGATGATTGTTTTTGAGACAGGAATGTCCTTGGTTGTATTATACTCCAGCCTCGCGTCCTTTTTGGCTGATTCCTTGACTTCCTTTTTCTTTGCTGCCATTTAGAACAGGAAAAAAGAATGTGCTATATAAAGTTAATGTATGATAGAGATAAAATCATAAAATTACTAATTAATGCATCAAGATATTAATGTTTTAGAAGAATTTTGCGGTTTAATAATTAAGTACTTCTCGGTGAGCTCCCCATACAATATATCAGCAAGTATTGCATTTCCAACCTTTGTTGGATGCACTCTGTCTCCTGGGGGATCAAGAATGCAGCAGCCTTTTTCGATATATTCTGGCGCAATTTCCCTTACGCTGATGTAACTAATATCCCTTGCTTTTAAATCATTCTCAATTGATCTTGCGTAATCATCTGATTTGAGAGGAAATATTATCCAGACAATCGTAACATTTTTTGCTTTCCCAAGTGACTGCAATAATTCGATATAATCACGATAATCCCGGCTAGCATCCACAATATTAAAATAATTGCCCGAAGGTCTTATCTTTTCAAGCAGCACCATCACACTTCTATAGAGCCTTTCTCTGCTGAGAACATTATGTTTATTCAATGAAAAATAATTCGGCGTCAGTTCAGCAATACATATTTCCTTCAAACTATCCTTATCCATGATGACATCCTTATTTTCTTGAATGTAGCTGGCATTTAGATACTTATTCAGCACTATTGCTTCCCAATCAGGGTACACATCGTGTTCATTTACACCGATAATAATTATGTCAGTTTCATACTTAGAGAGAATTTCCTGAAGCAAGTAATAGTAATTTCCCATCCAATATCCTCCATGAGCTGCATTGAGGATTTCAATATCATATCCTGCAGACTGCAATTTTTTTTCAAGCCTGTAAGTGAAAGTTTCATTAGCGATTACACCAAAACCTTCCACAATTGAATCGCCTATTGAAACAATTCTGATTTTTTCAGAATAGGTGGTGAAATTAGTGACCAGAACCGCATTGTTCCCCTCAAATTTTTCAAATTTGAAAAAGGGTGAAGCAGTATCTCTTTTATAGTGAAAGAGAGGCGATGGTTTTGGAAAACAGTAATACTGGTTACTTGCCCCATCTCTTGTTATGATCTTTGTAAGATTTCTTGTGCATCCGGAGATCGCATTGGCGCGTATTTGTGAATTCTTCATAAAATCAACCAGATTATTGCACCAAACAACGAGATTGTCATGTGTCGAAGAAAACAGGGAAAAAATCACAGACATCAATAATAATGAAATTGCTAATATTAACAATTTATCCTTAATTCGCACTCTATGCTTTTTTTGCATTTGACCAATAATCCAGTGCTTTTTGAATATCCTGCGAAGTCAAATCAGTGGCAGGTTTAAGAATTGGATAAATGACAGCGCCGCAAGTGTCCCACAGGAATGTACCTCTAAAGATTCCTGATGTTTCCACAATTAGATCCGGAGGCAAAAAATAAGAACTGTAGAGATGCTCTTTGAGAACATCACTGTTTATTTTATCTATATCTAATTTTTCTAGCATCGCTTTCTTCACCATGATTTTGCAGGCATCTGCAACCTCTTCCTGGCCATCATAGTTGATGCAAATATTTAGAAAATAACTGTCAAAATCTTTTGTTTCATTGTTTAATCTTTTCAATTCTTCAACAAGAAGACCACTGAGATCATACCACTTGCCGAAAACAGTAACATTAATCTTTGATTCCATGGATTTTGCAAGGATAGTCTCAATATGGTTTTTTAATATATTCTGATCAAATGATTCTGCTTTTCCAAGCGATACAGTAAATATTGGTATATTATTATCTTTCTGAAAAATTATGAGCATATCAAGGACTGACAAAAGCTTTTGTGTATCTCCAATTGTTGTCTCATCTGTTGTTTTAATCGGGAATAGGTTTACGATGATATGTCTCGGATTATTTTTATCCTGCTGCCTTTTTTGAAGCATATCTTGTAATATTTTTAAATTGAAAAGCTGCATAGATTTTCCAAAAGGAATCTTGCTTTTAATTGTTTTGGGTTACTGATGCATAAATATAAAAATTAGAGAATTCTCATTTTATAAGGATGATTATAACCATATCTGGAACAGCCGGCTCAGGAAAAAGTACAGTTGCAAGTATTCTTGCTAGGATGCTGAAATACAAGCACTATTCCACTGGAGATTTCCAAAGAAAACTAGCAAATAAAAAAGGGATTACAATAGTAGAACTCGGTGAGCTGGCAAAAAATGATTTGTCAATTGATAGGTTGACTGACAAAATGCTTATTGATCTGGGAAAGAAGAGTGATAATTTTGTGATTGATTCTTGGCTGTCTGCACATTTTATTCCGCATGGGTTTAAAGTTTATTTGGATGCAGACGTAAAAGAGCGTGCAAGAAGAATTACAAAAAAGCGGCAGGCTGAATCATATACTAAAACAGCAGATGCTTTTAACGCAATAATGCAGAGAGAGAAAACTAACAGGGATAGATTCCTGAAATTATATAACTATGATTTTAAAGATAAAAAAAATTATGATCTGGTTATTGACACCACTCACACAAATGCAGAAGAAGTGGCCCAAATGATCGCATCCGGCGCAAGGGAGCGATCCGAATTCAGATATTTTGACCACACTGCTGATACAATGTTTGAGGGCTACGGGAAAACCTTGGATGAGGCATTTTCCAATTGTGCACTTGCGATGTTCAATCTGCTCACTGATATATCACAAGTGAAGCATGTTAAGACAATAAAGCTAAGCCTTAAGTCTGACACTATTGAGAAGCTGCTCTTTGATTTTCTCGACGAACTTATATTCTATTTAGATACAGAACATATAATATTTAGCAAGATCGATTTGAAGATTAAGAAGGGGAAACAAATCACACTAGACTGCACCATGAAGGGTGATATGGCCTCCAATTATGTTACTAAAGGAGATATTAAGGCTCCAACATATAATGAGATGAAGATTTTCAAGAAAGATAATAAGTGGGTTGTCAGGGCGGTTGTGGATATTTAAATGGCTCAGATAGGATTATTTCAACGAGATTTCAAGTAATCAAGTCTTTTTCTGGCATACGTTAGCACTTCTTCATCAAAGCCTCTTGTTTCTGCAACTGCGATAGCATATTCAAATACTTTTAGTACTCCATCTCTTTTTATATAAGGAAAGGTGATTTCAATAGATGGCTCACCGAATTCACTTTTGGGTTGCACTATTGTTTTATTAAATGAAAAATTGCTGAACCTAACCCTATCATCTCCTTTCAGATCAGTGCCTAAATCAGGATAGTGACTTGAGATTATTAACAGACTATTCTGCTGATCTACTGCATTTTTTACAACACCATATGTCAATGCTCGTCCTCCTTTTTTTTCAGTTGATGTGAAAGTCTCATCCATTGCTGAGAGCCAGTGTTCCCCACTTACAGGATCCGTATCCTTTGCGCTCTTTGCATCTTGCTGTAAACCTGACAATAGATCTCCCGTCCCCTTTTCTCGGCACACGATTCTATCCCTCACTGATACTCTGGCATATCCCGCAGGAACAAAACATCCCGACAGTGCTAATACTGCAATATATAATGCTTTTTTCATATCGATAGTTTTGCCGCCCTTATTTACCCCTTCCAAAATTTCAGCGCGCTTGTACTTGGTTAAATGTGTATCATTTCTGACAATTGTTTTAGAATCTTCCAATGGAGTAAGGGGCCAGTAACCTCCCTTAATCCATAGGCAATTCATTTCTCTTTCTTCAATAATCGGTCGAACCCATTTCTTTGCTTTGCTAATGCTAGCTAAAATAATATAATAGGAGAACTCACTCATCATCCGATCCAATTCTAGGGCATCTTCACGATAAATCGCTAGCAAACTCGGATTAAGGAGGTCTGATAGCTCATCTGGAAGGACACTGAATTTCATCGCATTTATCTTTTCTTCCGATTTTTTCTCTCCTTCATGCGCCGATAAATATGCTGCCTTCTTTTCATCAATTAGATTTGATATTTTTGCATCTACTCCTTTTAAATATTTTATAAGGCTCCAAATATTGTCGCGTTCTTCCATAAGTCTTGTATATTCTGTTGAAAAATGCATTAACAATGCAGATGACGAGACAATATGAAGACTTGAAGGTATTGTATTCAATTCAGGCATATTATGGATATAATGAACTAACCTATCGGTTGCAACAATCAATTTATTTTGTTTTGATGGATCAGCAGTCTGATATTCATCAAGAGCGTTATAAAAATTTGGAAATATATTGCCAAGCTCACTTACAAATTTACCCTGAGCTCCTAATAGATCTTTTTTCAAAATCAATTCTTCTAATGCATCCAACCTCATATTTATCGCATGGACATCGTCAAGCGGTGTTGAAACGAATTCAGACAGTTTTTCCAGAGACATATATGGTAAATCACTATTTAGGCAAATAGCTGTGAAATCATCCGTGGAAATAAATTGCGATTTTGAATCTTCACCTACATTGAAAACAATTTCACGTGTTTTATCATCAACAATTGGTTTCATTATTTTTTCCTTAATAGTTCTTGTGCATAGGCAATGATCTTAGGAGATAAGCCCTGAGCTTCAGCTACAGCAAGTGCATAATCCGGCACTGTATTAATGCCAGGAAATTTTATATGTGGGAATTTCAGGCCTTGAGAAGTCCTTGTAAACCTAAAATGCGAAAAACTGACTCCATTTACATCTGAATCATTCAGCAAATCATGCAATGAGGGGTAGTGGCTTGCTATCATCACTCTAGCATTTGGATAATTCGAAAATTTATGGAGCAGACCGGTAGTGAATGATTCTCCTTCACTGTCATTCGTTGATGTGAAAGTCTCATCCAACCCGATAAGCACATGTTTTTGTCTAACTTCCTGCTCTGGCCGAAATTTATTATAGTTTGTAAGTGTATTAATGGCGCCTGTTGCAATATCAAGATCTTCGAGCAGGGCGCTTTGCTCTCCAATTCCGGTACCTTTTCTCCGATAATAGATTTTGTCGACTTTAGATATCCGCGCATCATCTGCAGGCACAAACGATCCTGTCTGCGCCATATAGGCTATGAATAATGCCATTTTTATGTAAATTGATTTGCCGCCGACGTTAGTTCCTTCGATGATTTCAATCCGATTAACCCCATCAAGATTGGTGTTATTTGGCACAATCCTATCTGAATCCTGCAACAATGTGAAAGGATAATATCCTTGATTAATTTCAACAATTCCAAGTTCTGCAGGCAGGATTTCTGGCCTTTTCCAGCCTGCTTCAATCATATACTTTGCTTTTGCAGAAAATGCAGCGAGCCTTGTTCCCACATTATTCAAATATTCTTCTACAAATTTATCCGCCATGGATACTGGAAAAAGGGAATAATATTTGTTTCTAAGAAAGTTAAATTGCTCTAATTTTTCTGATCTATAGTCCCTTTCCACGACACTAATTCCAATCTTCGGAGCTTCAAATTCTTCTAGAGTGTATGCTGTTTTTGCTTTGAGCTCTTTCAGTTGTTCTCTAAAATAATCAGATATATCCTCAAAGGACCTAGGTTTTTGTTCAAGGAGGACTTTTATGAAATTATAGGATTGCGTCAATGGATGCGATGCTTCTGTTATCCCCATAACTGGCGCCAATAAAGCCTGCAATTCCCTGGTAGAAGGTTTGATGTTTTGTATGAGAGAATAGATATGCTCATATGACTCAACAAACATTTTTGAGACTTCAATGAAATCATTATAAAATTCCGTTTCGAATATCCTTGTTCCCAGATGTGACTTGACAAGTCGCATATGCATCAGCTTCGATAATCCTGACAAATGCATAAACGGTTCAATCATAAAATTAATTTCATGCTCAAGAGAATCAATATTCTGGAGCATTGTTCCGCCAGATATGAGTTCAGAATAAAGATCAAGTCGATGGTTGATTTCATCGACTGTACGTAAAGGATGAGTCCATATTGCTTCAAACGTATTTACAATATCCTGCTGCTTTTCTTCCCTGAAGGCTTTAAGATAACCTGCAGAACTGTAATATCCCTTGCCCCGATGACCCGGCCCGAATCCAAACATATTTGCCGGTATTTGAATCATGCGTGAAGGCAATGTGTGGGTTGAGGACCGGCCAAAAGTGATCTCTCCTTGTTTCATAGAAATCCTTGACCTGGATATCGGATTTATGTAGTCAGTTAATGGCCTTAGAAAACCATAAAAGGAATCAGGCAATATTTTATCAGAAGAACTTCTAAAAAAATACGGTCCCCGGGATAATTTTTGCTCTCGTCTGAATAAATCTTCAAGTGTTTCTCCATCAATTTCAAGTTCAGAGGATGGCCTATTTAGATAAGATCTATCCACAATAAGCCTCGGCAAATTTATTTTATCTTGTTCTGCTCTCCATACAACATTATTTGATTCTTCCAGAACCATAAATGTAGGTGCTGGTTTGCTTTGGAGAAGCCACCTTTCGTAAATCATCCGATGCTGTTCAATATCTATTCCTAAAATAGCATCTGTAATTTCTGCACTTATAACAGCCCTCACAAGCTCATTGTCCCCTGCCTTTGATAGAATCCTCTCTATTTGTTCCTCCAGCTTTTGGTTACCTCCGAATTCTTTTAATGCACCCAGAAGTTTAGTTATGTTGGTGAGGAAGTCTGTTAGCACATACTGTCGTGCTATGTCATATCCTTCTCCAAACCAATATGAAAGGTATTCAACTGTCTCTCTTGGAGCAGCAACAACATCAACAGCCTTAAACCTTGTAAAAAGCTTTGCAGGGCTAAAGTATTGTCTTGCGGTTGTAGCATTATCGTACGCTTCCCTAGCTTTATCGTATTCACTATCCATGACACGATGAGCTTTCCTGGCAGTTTCAAAATTTCTCCTTGCCAAATCAACTGCATTTTCCAGAACACTATTATCAAATATTGTCTGAGGATCAAATACATGCGCAAAATCTTTGTTAATCTCTAGAAATTCATGATTAAATGCATCAAGTTTACCATAATGCGCAGATTTTGGTTCAGTACAAAAAATTAATGCATTTTTTCCAAGTCTTAATACATCGGATAATGTAATTAAAGTATTTTTTCCGGGTTCAATATCTCTGATTAAATATAATAGATTTATTTTCATCACTCCGTTATTGTCATTTTTCAAATTTGCTTCATTTACCATGAATATATCTTATAGTTCTTGCTCAATCTATAACCACATCGCAGCATTTTATTTTCTCTTGAACCTATTTTGAACAAAATGAATTTTTATATTTTATAAGTTTAAATGGCATATTAACTGGCAGACTTCATTATTATTTATAAACATTATTAATTTTTACTACTTTAAAGTTTAAACGTAACACAAAATAAACTATTACATCCAATCCACAAATCACAAATTTTATATATCCCTTTCACATAGTTATTGCAATAACAGCATGACAATCGAACTCGGAGGCAACATTATTCTTGTGGGTTTCAGGGAAAGAGACCCTGCTGAATTAATAGTATTAAAGAAGATTATTGGCAACTATGCAAGAAAATATGCGGATAATCTAACAGGTTATGAAAGCCTGACAATTAGCCTCAAGCCAATCGGAGGCGAGAAATCAAAAAAATTTGAGGTCAGTGCGAAGCTTCTTGTTGCTGGAAAACCAATTGCTTCAGATGTAACTGAAAATAACATTTTTGTCTGCGTGTCAGATGCACTTAAAAAAATTGAAAAACAAGCAATAAAAAATTAAACTTTTACTTTCTTTGGTTTCTCAGAAGATTTTGTGGTTCTTTTCGGTTTGGATTCTGTCTTCTCATCTTTGGTCTCTGTTTTTACCTTTGCTGGCTTTACAGTCTCTGCTGGAGCTGGTTCAACTTCCTTTTCAACTGGTTCTGCCTTGGCCTTTTTTGGCTTTGGCTTATCGCCAGTTTCATCTTCCTCGTCAATTGTTTTTTCTGTCTTTGATTTCTTTGGTTTTTCCAGATCAGCATCCACAATCTTATCTTTTGGTTTTGGACCTGATTCCTTCTTCTCTTCCTTAGATTCTGCTTTTACAGGTTCTTGGAATTTGAAACCGAATAACTCAACCTTAACAATGCCATCATCCTCTTTGACAACTGTCACTTTGACATGATGCGGAGGATTCTTGATTCCTCTTTCCCAGATCTTTTCATTGACCACTTTTCCTATCTTGACCTGGTCTTCTGAGCATTTCATGTGATGCATAATGAATTCTCTGAGCGTAGTGACTGCTTTTTTTGATTTCCTGTATCTTGGAGCTTTTAGGAAGCCCTTCCTTAGTGGAACATTATAAATTCTTTCAATCTTTGCCATTTTAATCACGCCTTCAGTTTGCTGCCCCTTCGCCAGCTTCTTTTAATCTTTGTATGCCTACCAGGATGAACCTTCCTGGTCTTTCCGTAAATTTTCGGTACAGTCCAGAATGGTGCCCATTTAGTTTGGTCTCCTGCCTTTGCCAACCTTGCTTTTTTGGCTGGTTGCTTATACCTGCTCATTTTCCGCAACCTCCTTAGCTTTTTTTGGCGCTTTAGGAGCCTTTTTTGGTTTCTCTTCAGAAGCATTAGGAACCTGAGCCTTTACTTCTTCTTTGACAGCTTCAGGTTTTTTTACTTCCTTAGATTCTTTAGAAGGCTTTTCTACTTTTTTATATTTTCCTTTTAACTCCTTAGCTGCAATCTTATCAACAAATGATTTTCCTTTATTTGTAAGTTCTCTTCCTTTATGGACACCGGCTTGAGCCTGTTTTATGAAACCGATAATCTCAAGCTTCTGAAGTATCTTTCTTAGGATATTGCCGGATGCTTTTCTTGTCTGATCAGGCTTAAAACCCCTGTTCTTTCTTCCTCCGTATTTAGTCCTAAGTTTAGAAACACCGATTGGCCCTAGCTTATATACTGCCCTAAGAACTGCGGCGCTTCTGACGTACCACCAATCCTCTTCAACAGGCGGCCTTTCTTTGTGAACTCCGGTCTTAACAAAAGAAGCCCATTCAGGAGGAGCCATCTCTGGCATCTTCCCTAGCTCCTTTGCCATCTCATCAATGAGCTTTCTAGGCTCAATATCAAATATGCTTACCATTTCTCATTACCTTCTCCGCTTTTATGTGACTTTGCAGTCATAGGTTGGGGAACAAGTATTTTGTTCGCCATTAAGAACCTTTTAACTGAGAGACAGGAAAAAGGAGTAGTATTTAAAGATATCGTGAATATTAATAAATGTGCATCAAAATTTTCACATAACATCAGGTGCTGCAATTCCCAATAATCCTAACCCCACTGCCAATACTTCCTTAACACAATAAACCAGTAATACCCTTGCATGTTCCAATTCTTTGTCCTCACTTAAGATCTGATACTTATGATAATATTCATTGAAAAGCTGGCAGAGATCAAGCAGATATCTTGTAATAAGGCTAGGCTTATAGAACTCTGCTGATTTCTCAAGTATTGCAGAAAAGGTTTCAAGATGCAAAATTATCGCCTTGTCTTCGTCATTCTGAAGCTTACTAAAATCAATATTCGCCTTAATTTCATTATCAAATTTTCTGAGGATACTTGCGCATCTGGCATGAGTATATTGTACATAAGGTCCTGTTTCGCCTTCAAATGATATTGAATCCTTTGGATTGAAAACAAAATCCTTCATAGGATCGTATTTCAATATGAAAAATTTAATTGCACCCATTCCTATCTCTTCAGATCTTTTTTCAAGTTCTTCGACTGATAAATCAGGATACCTTGAAAGCAATTCTTTTTTTGCAGTTTCGTGCATATCTTCTGCCAGATTATCTGCATCAACAACTGTTCCCTCCCTGCTTTTCATCTTGCCTTCAGGCAGATAAATCATCCCATACGCCAGATGATAACAGTCCTTTGCAAACTTATATCCCAGCAAATCAAATATTTTGAACAACACCTTGAAATGATGCAGTTGCTCGCTACCGACAACATAAACCATCTTATCCATCTTATAATCATCATATCTCAATTTGGCAAGTGCAATATCTTGAGTCATATAGATAGTTGTCCCGTCTGCTCTGAGAACTATCTTCTTGCCTAGGTCATCATCTTCCAGATATAAATTGCCGTTGTCGTCCTTCTGGAACAACCCTTTTTTGAATGCTGCAAGCACCATATCTCTTCCCTGCTCGTATATGTCACTTTCGTAATATGCCTTGTCCATCTCAACACCGTATCGTTTATAAGTGACATCAAATCCCCTTCTGGCCCACATATTCATTGTTTTCCACAAAGTCCTGACATCAGCATCTTTATCTTCCCATTTTCTGAGCATATCTTGAATTTCCTCGCTTACTGCTGGATTTTCTTTTTCCATCTGAGAATATTTCACATAATACTCCCCAACAAAATGGTCAGACTTTTTATCAGGTTGTTTATTATTGCCGTATTTTTGATATGCGAGCATAGATTTGCATATGTGGACTCCCCTGTCATTCACAACATCTACACGCAGAGATTTGTAACCCAGATGCCTGAACAAAGATGTCAAGGTGTTACCAAGAAGCATATTCCTGACATGGCCTAAATGGAGCGGTTTGTTGGTATTTGGTGATGGAGATTCAATTAAGATCGTATGCCCATCATCTGATTTTCCATAATCCTGTTTTTCATTGAATATCTTCGTCAGTACAACCTTAGAAAGTTCATCCTTCTTCATGAAGAAGTTAATATATGGCCCTACCACTTTTACTTCTGAAACCCCTTTGCATCTGAATTTCCCTGCAAAATCCTTTGCAATCTCTATTGGGCTTTTTTTCATATCCTTAGCTAGCGTGAAACACGGAAAAGCATAATCTCCCAGTTTGCTGTCAGGTGGCATCTCCAATATATCTTCAGAAATTTCCTTTCCTGAGAGTTTTGATAGTTCCTTTGCAATTTCAGCCTTGAAATCCATGTTCCTCGCAAATATTGGGTACCTTAAATTCTTTTTGAAAACAAAATAGAAATATAATTACTAATTAGTGAAAAATTGCAGTAATTATAGCGTCTATGTTAATAGTAAGCTTTATAAGCAGCCAAAATTTCCAAACGCACATGTCCTCGAGTTTTTCTGCTACTGCCAAGAATTTCGTTTAGGCATTGCAGTTTTGCCAGCGTAAAAAACCTATGGACAAAAATGCCCAAGTAGTGTAGTGGCCTATCATAAACCCCTGTCACGGGTTTGACCCGAGTTCGAATCTCGGCGTGGGCGTCGCTAACGGGCCGGTAGCTCAGCTTGGTAGAGCACCTCACTTTTAACGAAAACTGGTGGTTTTCGAACCTCCAACCAGTTGAAGGTAATGAGGTGGTCGCGAGTTCGAAAAGATGGTTACAATGGAATCATCTAAGAAAGTCTCGTCCGGCCCATTTTTATGCTAAAACAAAGGTGGTCACCATAGCCAAAGAAAAAAAATCCGCTAAATCTGATGAGGTAAAGAACAAAGATATTCTGAATCACGTATTGGTTCCGAAGCATTCCAAAGCATCTGAAAAGGAGACAGCTGAGCTGCTCGAAAAGTACAAAATAAGGGTTGAGGATTTGCCCAGGATAAACATTAAGGATCCTGCAATATCTCATCTTGATATTGCGCCGAGTGATGTGATAAAGGTCGAGAGACCCAGTGCCACTGCAAAAGTCACAGTTTTTTATAGGAGGGTTGTAAAATGAACAAAAGAGATATCCTCGTCAAAAAATATTTTAGTGAATTCTCAGTTGTTGGTTCAGATGTTGAGTCATTCAATAATTTTATTGAAGTCGAACTCCAGAAGATAGTTGACGAAAACGGGACTATCCTGCCAACAATTATCCCTCATACCATTGACGAATTTAAGATTAAGTTCGGCAAAATAACTATTGGAAAACCAGAATTAACAGAAGCAGACGGTTCCAAAAGGCCTATCTATCCTATTGAAGCAAGACTAAGAAAAATTTCTTATGCAGCTCCCTTATTTATAGAAGTTAGCGCGCATGTTGATGGTATCCAGAGAGAATCATTCACTGCGCAAGTTGGAAATTTCCCGATCATGCTAAAATCAAAGTATTGTCATCTTTATGGACTGGAAGAAAAGCAACTTATTGAGAAAGGAGAAGATGCAAATGACCCTGGAGGATATTTCATCATCAATGGAACTGAAAAAGTACTGATAAATGTTGAAGATCTGGCACCTAATAAGATGCTGGTCGAAGAAACAACTACTGGTCCATCAAAGTTCACAGGAAAGCTATTCAGCGAGCATGGTGCATACAAGATTCCTCACACGGTTGAAAAACTTAAGGATGACATTTTCTATCTGACATTTACAAGAGTCAAAAGAGTTCCACTTGTAATTGTGCTTAAAGCACTCGGACTCATCAAAGATGAAGAGATAATGAACCTCATTAATACAGAGTTTAAAGATGAGGTATATATCAATCTTTTTGAATTTGTATCTATAAAAAATGAAGATGATGCACAGGATTACATTGCAAAGAAGATAGGCATTACTCAAGCAAAAGAGATAAGAGTTGAGAGAGTGAAGGAAATTCTTGACAAATATCTGCTTCCTCATCTTGGCATCCTTACTGAAGACAGGATGGTCAAAGCACAAAATATATGCAAGCTGCTGAAAAAATTCATTGCTGTTGAAAACAGGAAAATTGGTGAAGACGATAAGGACCATTATATGAACAAAAGGCTAAAGCTTTCAGGTGTTCTTCTGGCTGATCTGTTCAGAGTTAACCTAAAGGTTCTGATTGGTGATCTTCTATATAATTTCCAAAGGATCGTAAAGAGAGGAAAATTCCCATCTATAAAAGTAATAATTAGAGACAAACTGCTTACACAAAGAATATACAGTTCAATGGCGACTGGCAATTGGGTTGGAGGAAGAAAAGGTATAGCGCAAAGGATGCAAAGGCTAAATAACCTTGAAACTCTGTCCCATCTGCAAAGGGTTGTATCTCCTTTATCTGCAAGCCAGGAAAACTTCGATGCCAGAGCCCTCCACAGCACACATTTGGGAAGGCTGTGTCCCATCGAGACTCCTGAAGGTACAAACATTGGCCTCAGAAAAAATCTGGCCTTGCTTACACAAATATCTCAAGATGAAGATGAAGAAAAACTTCTGAAGGTACTTAAAACCTCAGGAGTTAAGTTTATCAGGTGAACAAAATGAGCGAAGTTTTTTTGAACGGAAAATATATCGGAAGCATTGATGATCCAAAAAAATTAGTTGAATCATTCCTTGAAGAGAGAAGAAAAGGCAAGATACATCATTCGATAAATATTTTGTATGATGAAGACATGGATCAAATTACAGTGGAGGCATCAAAAGGAAGAGCAATAAGGCCGCTTATTGTAGTTAAAGATGGAAAACCTCTTCTGACTGACAGGCATCTTGAACAGGTGACTAAAGGAGAAATCAATTTTACTGACCTTATAAAGCAAGGAATTGTCGAATATCTGGATGCGATGGAAGAGGAAAATGCGCTGGTCGCTTTTTATGAAGATGAAATCACAAATGAGCATACTCATATGGAGATATTGCCTTTGGCAATTCTTGGTCTATGTACCAGTTTGGTTCCATTTGGTAATTTCAACCAGTCCACGAGACTCAATGCAGGAAGCAAGAACCAGAAACAGTCACTTGGATTATATGCTGCAAACTATCTCATAAGGATGGATATGGATGTAAATGTGCTCCAGACACCCCAGATACCGCTTGTCAAAACTATCATGAGCGATTCAAGCCAGTATGAAAAACACCCGTCAGGCCAGAATGTTGTGGTTGCAATTATGAGTTTTGACGGATATAATATGGAAGACGCTATTCTGCTGAACAAGGCTTCAATTGAAAGAGGATTTGCAAGATCAACTTACTTCCGGCCAGCTGTGAGCGAAGAATTAAGATATTCCGGTGGCCTAATTGACGAGATCTCTGTACCTGACAAAGACGTAAAAGGTTTTAAAACAGAAAAAGACTACAGGTTGCTTGAAGGAGACGGAATAATATATCCAGAAGGTGTTGTTGCTGAAGGAGATGTTGTCATAGGAAAAACAAGCCCACCGAGATTTTTAAGCAGTCTTGATGAATATAATCTTACTACAAGTTCAAGAAGAGAAAGTTCCACAACTATTAAGCACGGGGAAAAAGGTGTAGTTGATTTTGTTCTCCTAACAGAAAACAGTGAAGGAAACAAACTTGTCCAAGTACGGCTCAGGGACCAAAGAATCCCAGAGATAGGAGATAAATTTACTTCTAGACATGGACAAAAAGGTGTTGTTGGTCTTATTGTTGACACTGCGGATATGCCTTATTCCGCATCTGGCATTGTACCTGATATCATCTTTAATCCACACGGTATCCCATCAAGGATGACTATGTCTCATTTGATTGAACTTATCGGCGGTAAAACAGGCGCACTGGCAGGCAGATATATTGATGGTACTCCCTTTGAAAGTGAAAGGCATGAAGATTTAAGAAAAGAGCTTGCAGCGCTTGGATTCAGAGAAGATGGAACTGAAACTTTTTACAACGGCAAATCTGGCGAACTGCTTAAGGCGCAGATTTTTGTCGGAGATATGTTTTATCTCAAACTCAAACATATGGTTGCAAATAAAGTGCACGCAAGAGCAAGAGGACCTATCCAGCTTCTGACAAGGCAACCTACTGAAGGTAGAGCCAAGGAAGGTGGACTGAGACTTGGAGAAATGGAGAAAGATACTTTTGTTTCTCACGGTGCATCATTACTGCTTAAAGAAAGATTTGATTCAGATAAGGTCATTGTCCCTGTCTGCGTGAAATCAGGATTAATTGGATACTATGACAAAAGGAAAGATAAATTGATTTCGCCGATATACGGCGAAGGTGCAGATATGGTCTATGTAGAATTGAGTTATGCATTCAAATTACTGCTTGACGAACTCAAATCACTAGGCATATATCCAAAATTGATTGTCGAAGACAAATACTAGAGGGTGAAAACATGACAACTCCAGATTATGTATCATACAAGATTAAAGCCATAAAATTCGGGATTCTGTCCCCAAAAAGGATAAAACAGATGTCGGTCGCAAAAGTAGTGACTCCTGAATTGTATGACAAAGAAGGTTATCCTGTAGACGGCGGTCTCATGGATATAAGACTTGGAGTAATAGATCCAGGACTTGTATGCAAGACAGACGGTCTCAAACTTAAGGAAAGTCTTGGCCACTTTGGTTATATCGAACTTGCCAGACCCGTAATACATATCAAATTTGCAAAACTGATACTTGATCTGATGAGATGTACATGCAAGGAATGCGGAAGGATTCTTGTTCCTGAAGAAGAGATTAAGAAACTGAAAAAATCAGATAAAGGCAAAAAAGCAAAGGATACGAGAGCAAGAAGGAAAGCAATCAAGGAAACAATCCTTAAACTAAAAACAGTAACAAAATGTCCTCACTGCAAAGCAAAGCTGGAAAAACTAAGGCTGGAAAAACCAACTACGTTTTATGAAGGAGAAAAGAGGCTTAGTCCGATTGAAATCAGGACTAACCTAGAAAAGATATCAAATGAAGACCTTGAATTATTCGGAATCAATCCGGACACAATGAGGCCAGAGTGGGGAATCCTGACTTTGATGCCAATACCTCCTGTAACCATGAGACCTTCCATTACTCTGGAATCCGGTGAAAGGAGCGAGGATGATTTGACGCATAAGCTTGGAGACGTTGTCAGAATAAATCAGAGATTATTTGAAAATATCAATGCAGGAGCTCCTGAAATAATTATTGAAGATTTATGGGATCTATTGCAATATCACATCACAACTTTCTTTGACAATAATGTATCGCAGCTTCCTCCTGCTCGGCACAGGAGTGGACAGCCACTGAAAACTCTTACTGAAAGAATAAAAAGCAAGGAAGGAAGAATTAGGCATAATCTGGCAGGGAAAAGAACAAACTTTTCCAGCAGAACTGTTATTAGCCCTGACTCAATGATAGATCTCGATGAAGTTGGCGTGCCACTTGAGATAGCGATGAAACTCACTGTACCTGAAAAGATCACTTCGTGGAATTTTGAATATTTAAAAGAATATATCAAAAAAGGACCAAAAGTGTATCCTGGTGCTAACTATATAATCAGGCCTGATGGAAAAAAGAAAAAGATAACAGAAGAAACCATCGAGCAGCTTATGGAAGAATTGCAGGAAGGATACATTATAGAAAGGCATCTTATTGATGGGGACATTGCAATATTTAACAGGCAACCAAGCCTTCACAGGATGAGCATGATGTGTCATAAGATTAGGGTGATGCCCGGTCTTACTTTTAGGCTCAACCCTGCTGTGTGTGCTCCATATAATGCTGATTTTGACGGAGACGAGATGAACCTCCATGTTCCTCAGACTGAAGAGGCAAGAGCAGAAGCTGAAATTCTGATGGAAGTCCAGACTCAACTAATCAGTCCAAGATACGGCCTTGGAATAATTGCATGCAACCATGATTCTATTGGCGGTAATTATATGCTGACAAAATTGATGGAGCTGCCCAGATGGCAGGCAATTCAATTACTCGCATCTGTCGGAGTGACTGATTTTTCCCAGCTTTCAAAAAAAGAATTAATCCATGGAAGAGATATTTTTTCAGTATTGATACCTAATGATTTCAATTTTATAGGAAAGTCAAGGGACGGCGTTAAAGTTGTATTCCATAACGGCAAACTCACTGAGGGATTCATGGATTCAGCAAATCTGGGTAGCGGAAAAGGCCTTTTGATAAGAAATTTGCAGAAAAGATACGGAAGCGAGGAAACTCTAAAGATTCTTGGGAAAATTTTCAGGCTTGGAGTTAAAACTCTACTTATGCACGGCTTTACTGCAGCATTTTCAGATACTGATTTAAGCATGGAAAGCCAGGCGCTAATTCAGAAAATACTTACTGATGCAGACGAAAAAGTCGATGCTATGATTGCAATATTTCACAAAGGAGAACTGGATGCCTTTCCAGGTAGAAGTATCGAAGAGACTCTTGAGCTAAAAATTCTTGAAGCTTTGAATAAAGCAAGAAACGACGCTGGTAGGGTTGTATCAAAATCTCTGGACGAAACGAAAAATACACTCATAATGTCCAAATCCGGCGCAAGAGGTAATATCATCAATCTTGCTCAAATGGCAGCAGTTGTAGGCCAGCAGGCTCTGAGAGGAAAAAGAATTGAAAAAGGATACAAGAATAGAACCCTGTCTTCCTTTGCAAAAGGTGACCTGAGATCTGCTCCGAGAGGTTTTATTAATAGAGGGTTCAGGCATGGCCTAAGGCCGTATGAATTTTTCTTTATGGCAATGACCGGTAGGGATAGCCTTATGGATACAGCTCTAAGAACACCAAAATCCGGTTATCTTTATAGAAGACTTGCAAATGCAATGCAGGATCTAAAAGTAGAATACGACGGAACAGTCAGGAATGCTTCCAAGAAGATAATCCAATTTAAGTATGGTGAGGATGATATTGATGTATCCAAATCCGAAGGTGGAAAAATCAACGTGAACAGGATTATTGAATCCGTCATGGAGGGAAACTAAAATGGCAGACGATGCATTTAAAGATTTTCAAGATAAGATCCCAAAATCTCTATTGGATGAGGTAAAGGAATCATTGCCTGAAAAAGTAAGTCAGGCTCAGATAAAAAAAATATTATCTATGGTGCAGGACGAATATGAAAGTTCGAAAATTGAAGCAGGAGAGTGTGTCGGGCTGATAAGCGCCCAGTCAATAGGAGAACCTGGTACACAGATGACTCTGAATACCTTCCATTTTGCAGGCGTCGCAGAGTTCAACGTCACTGTCGGTCTGCCAAGGATCATCGAGATTCTTGACGGGAGACAATCGATCTCAACTCCTATGATGGAGATATTCCTTAAAGACCCATATTCAAAAGGCAAAAATATCAAAGAGATAGCCGAATCGATAAAACAGCAAGAATTCAAAGATTTCATCAAGTCAATCTCTATAGACATTACTGAAGGTGTGATTGAGATAAATGTTGACAGGGATAAACTCAAAAGAGTAGGGCTTACTGATCTTAAGATCGGAAAGATTCTTGAAAAAAGCTGTAAGGGTTTCACAATAAAGCAGCAAGCAGATACAATTACCATCAAGACAAAGGGTAAGCAGGAAAATGTCGGAGAACTCTATAAACTCAAGGAAAAAATCAAAAGTCTATACGTATCTGGTATCAAAGGGATTATACAGGTACTTCCTGTAAAAAGAGAAGTGGAATTTGTCATTATGACATCCGGCAGCAACCTTAAGGAAGTATTTAAATTAGATTTTGTTGACACAAAGAGGACCATGACTAATGACATCTGTGAGATAGAGCAGTTTTTAGGTATTGAGGCAGCTAGGCAAGCAGTAATTAATGAAGTGTTCAAAGTTATTGAAAACCAGGGACTGAATGTTGATATAAGGCACATTATGCTGATTGCAGATACTATGTCAATGAGCGGAAAAGTGAGAGGAATAACCCGATATGGAGTTGTAAGTGATAAGTCATCTGTTTTGGCAAGAGCCTCATTCGAAACTCCAATCAAACACATCATGGATGCAGCACTGGTAGGAGAGGTTGATACGTTGTCTAGCGTTGTGGAGAATGTAATGATTAATCAGCCTATACCTGTTGGAACAGGTCTGCCTCAGCTTGTAACCAAGGGAAAAAAATAATTTTTTCTTTTTTTAGTAAAATAAATAACTTTAAAAATGCATAAAAAATATCATTTTACGCAAATGAGATACAATACTAAAAGCGCGATTATAGGAAGGTCCGGTAAGAGAGACGATGATGGCAATGGGCCTGTATTCATACATTTGTTTAATCAGAATGATCCTCATAAGTCTGATATTGTTCCAGAAAAATTTGTAGATGATCACAAGAAGATTCATAAAATAGTTTTTATTGGACTTGAGCTAAGTTTCCTTCTTGCTGGTTCTGATATATTAATCAATGACCTAGATTATTTAGATGTTGAAGAAGACAAAAACAGCAAAGGGAATTTGATGATTAGTGGTAAACAGACAAAAATATAAAACAAAGATTATTAGTTTCTTATTATTAATTTTTCTTTTTCTATGTGTCGCTGAGGTCCTAGTCATATATGGTGATCTTGATCTGTACCTTATTGGTCCAACATTATATTATCAGGAATTAGACTTGCCCGTTTTCAAAGTCTCCGAAAACCCAGAAAAATTATTTGAACTTATGCCGGGTTCGCATCTGGAAGACCCAGAGGTACATATTAATGAAACAAAGTATATTACTAGAATAATTGATATAAATAGCCTTGGATTTAGGGATATCGAAAGAAATATTTCTAAATCCAAGAATGTAACAAGAATCATTTTTATCGGCAGCTCCAATACCTTTGGAGGCAGCGTTAGTAGCAATGATACCTTCCCAAACTTGATGGAAACAGCATTGAATAAGCCCGATGCAAAAACATATGAAGTGTGGAACGCAGGTGTTCATGCCTATGTTCTATCTCAAAAAGTTGCATATGCAAATGAAATAATCGAAAAATATGACCCAGATATCATAATTTTTGAGGAATTTCCGCGTGGTAGAAGAGCTTTTCTATCAAGATCTGATTATTATCAATTTTTCAAAAAAAACAAAGAACTCTATTTTGAAAATATCCCAAATTTTAGTCCATCTATTTCAGACAGTGCTCATTTTGATCTTCTGGAGAAATCAAAACATTACAGAATCATTTCTATAATTCGAGCCAATTTTGCTCTACTGCAATGCAATAAAGACAGCGAATGTTTACGGAAGTTAGATCAAAAATATTTTTCGAAATATGGTGAATACAGAAACAAAATTGCGATGGATGAGTTCCTAATAAACCATAAAAACATACCAATTATTGTTTGGGACAATCTAAAGAATAATTATTGTGAAAATGCACCGAATCATGATAATGTGTATTTTATATCGCTATGCTTTCAGAATCTGTCGCCAGAATATTACGACGCTCATCCTCCATCTTATGTGTATAAAGAATACGCCCAAAGAATAATAAAAAATTTGAAAGAGCTCAAGTTGATAAAATGATTTTCTGAATTATTATATGATTAGAGATAAAAATTAACAATCTATTTTGCTGCTTTGATCTATATAAGATCCGGTTGCAACAATTATTCTATTCTTTGGAGTAATGTTTCCTCCGGTTCCATCTCCGCCTGTACCTGTGCCTCCGGTTCCGTCTCCTCCTGTACCTGTGCCTCCGGTTCCATCTCCGCCTGTACCTCCGGTTCCATCTCCGCCTGTACCTGTGCCTCCGGTTCCATCTGTGCCTGTACCTCCAGTTCCATCTCCTCCTGCGCCTCCAGTTCCGTCTCCTCCTGTGCCTCCTCCAGTTCCTGACCCGCTTCCGCTATCTTCGCCTGAACCAGTACCAGAACCATTTCCTCCATTTGTTGATGTACCTGAACCAGATTTGTCAGATGACCCATCAGTACCTGTTCCTGAGGTATCTTTACCATCATTTCCAGAAGATCCTCCAGACCTAGAAAACAAAGCAGCTGAATATAATGTGTGAAGTCTGCTGTCACATTCTCCAATTGTAAAGGTGAGTAGTCCTCTTCTTGTGACGTTGCTTGGCAAAAAAAATACTGCAGTAGCTAGCAAATCTTGCCTGAGTGTGTCATTAAATCTTCCAATAACTGACGAGGCACTTCCAGAACTAATATTGATTGAAAACGAATCATCTCCTGGAGTTGTTAAGAATCTTATCCATACGTAGTCAGCATCATAAGTTGCATTCATTGTAAATGATGCACCATCGCAATCAGCATACATATAAGTAGAATTCTCAATAGCAGAGAAACCTGTTAGGTTGTGAGTAGCATCTGTCTTAAAGACTGCAGCATCCATAACTGTGTCTGCAAGTGCTGCTGAAACACACAATATACATACCAGTAATAGTACCCCCCATTTCATGCCAAAAGGTAATAATAAGTTATTTATAAATTTATTACTCATAAGTCCTTACATGTGTTAACTACTTAATGTAGATAAAAATTAGCCTTGAACTATACAAACGTAAGGAATTCTTAAAAGAAACAATTTCATATGTTGTTGGAAAATATCCTCTCATATGAAAAACAATTATTATTTAGTATTAAAAAAAGAAAATAAAAAAAAACCACACATAGGAAAGATAAATTATGAACGATTAGTGGCCGCATGCTGAGAACCTCGTTACCTTAGTTCTTACACACCGACTCTATCAAACCTGTCTTTTACAGGAGTTCAAGATATCTCTTTTCGAGGTGAGTTTCAAGCTTAGATGCATTCAGCTCTTATCTCTTGGCGCGTAGCTGCCCGGCCTACCCTATCGGATAACCGGTGGACCAGAGGCGCCGGATCTTTGTTCCTCTCGTACTAAAAGATCCTTCCTCTCAGATATCTCCACAAATCCAGTAGATATTAAACAAACTGTCTCACAACGTTCTGAACCCAGCTCACGATCCCTTTTAATGGGTGAACACCCCCACCCTTGGCTGCTTCTGCACAGCCAGGATAGGAAGAGCCGACATCGATGTAGCAAGCCGCGCCGTCGATTTGAGCTCTTGGGCGCGACAACTCTGTTATCCCCGGAGTAACTTTTTTGTCATTCCTGACCCCCATCAAGGAGGTTCAAGAGTTCGCTAGACCAAACTTTCGTTGTTGGATTTAGTATAATGGTAAATCCAATAAGGCTGACTTTTGCTCTTGCACTCTACACCGGATTTCTGACCCGGTTGAGTCAACCATAGGGCCCTGTTGATACCTTTTCAACAGGGTGCCACCCCAGCCAAACTGTCCACCAATTGCGGTCCTTCTTGCGAAGTGAGCGGCGTAAGCTCTAAAGGATGGTATTTCACTTTTGTCTACACGTAAACTAGCGTCTACGCTTTAGCAACTCCCATCTATTCTACACATCAAAACTCACGTCACAACAACAGGCTACAGTAAAGTTTCGCGGGGTCTTCACTTCCCACTGGATTTCTCTGGCCTTTGCACCAGATAGAGTGTTCGGGGGAATCGATCTGGGGACAGCGATGATCTAGTTGCACCACTCATGCGGGCCGTCAATTAAACGGCAAGGCATTTCGCTACCTTAAGAGAGTTATAGTTACTCCCGCCGTTTGCTAGCTCTTAGCTCCCTTGAAAGAGAGTTTGAAGTACTAGTACTGGGCAGGTGTCACGTTCTATTCACAGCCTTGCGGCCTTGCAGAACGTTAAGTTTTTGTTAAACAGTCCGATCATCCTAGTTATTGAACCCTGCAGTCACAATCTTGCGAAAACAACCGCAGGGACCCCTTAAACCGAAGCTACGGGGCCAATTTGCCGAATTCCCTCAAAGTCGATTAATCCCTCACACCTTAGGCTTCTCACCTAGGGGCACCTGTGCCGGTTCTTGGTACGGCTATTCATTTTTATTCTCTTTTCCTTTTCACGGTCTCATGGCAATTGACTGAACTCTCTATACAGAAAGCCACTCTAACCTTAGTTTGGTTCTCATCATTACGATACTCCCCAAACCTAGTGTTATTAGCACGTCAGATAAGACGTGTCAATCTAGCCGCAAGAGTCAGAAAAAAGACTCGTGTTACCACACATACGTGAATAATGCAGGAATATTAACCTGCTTCCCTTTCCCATTGCACCTGTTAGGCGCTTGGTTAGGACCGATTTCCCCTTGACTGATTTGCATTGTCAAGGAACCCTTGCCCTTTCGGTGGCAGCGATTCTAACACTGCTCTGCTCCTACTACCGCCAGGATTCTTTTTTCTAATTGGTCCACAAATCCTCTCGGAAATGCTTCTGCCCAACCAGAATACCAGTCTAACACACTCTTTGCAGAGGTCTATAGTATCGGCGACTAATTTAGTCCCGTCCATTTTCAGGGCCACCAACCTTGACAAGTAAGCTGTTACGCACTTATTATAGGATGGCTGCTTCTAACACAACCTCCTTGCTGTCTGAGGCTGATGACACCCTTCTGCCTTTCGCACTTAATTAGTACTTAGGGGCCTTAACTATAGTCTGGGTTGTTCCCCTCTCGGAAACCAGGTTTAACCCGGGCTTCCTGTCTCCCGATGTCTTCGATGCAATGAAATTCGGAGTTGGACAAAGAACCGAGCCCTTTCGAGCCCTAAATCCTAAATCCGTGTCTCTACCTCCATTGCAACCTCGATCGAGACTTGACTAAGGCCAATTTTGACTGGAACCAGCTATTACCGGATTCGATTGGCTTTTCACCCCTAACCCAAGATCTGAGGAACGCTTGTTCACAGAACCCCTTCGGACCTCCACGCCTTTTTACGGGCGCTTCATCCTGTCCTGGGTTAGATCATCCGGTTTCTGATCATATCCATATGACTCAAAGGCACTATTCACACCTCGCCCCTCGCAGGCTGCGGGCTTTTGCTTTCGCTGCGGATGCTTCCTTGACAGAATTATCCTCGCCATATAGATAAACTCCCTGGCACGTTATTCGAAACGCACGATAGAACTCCTACGAGCCCTATCTCACTATCACTGTTAGGTTTCAGGCACTTTTAACCCCCTGTTATGGGTACTTTTCAACTTTCCCTCGCGGTACTTGTACGCTATCGGACTCATATTGTATTTAAGGTTGGAGGTTGATGCCCCCCAATTTCCCGCCTAGTATCCAGTAGACGGTACTCCGGATACTGCCAAAATCCTTCCAAATTTCCCCTACGGGACTATCACCCTTTGTAGTCCATCTTTCCAGATGTGCTCGGGTCACTTAAAAGGATAAAAGGCAGTCCAAAACACTTCATCTCCGGTGCATTACTGCACAGAATCAGTTTGCCTTATGCTGTTTTCACTCGCCGTTACTAGCAGCATCCCAATTGGTTTCTTTTCCTGCAGGTACTGGTACGCTTAGCTTCCCTGCGTCTTGCCGACCTTACGGTCTCTAAGGTGAATTCACATTCAGGCATCTCAGGTTCAAAGGCTGCGTGCGCCTACCCTGAGCATTTCGTAGCTTGCCACGCCCTTCATCGCCAACATGAGCCTAGTCATCCACCTAACAGTTTTTGGGATATCTTTCCTATGCATGGTTTCATTGATAATCGTGATGAATGACTATCTTTACCAAAAACCCGCCATTGTCAGTTGCGGATCCTTATCATTGATTTATGATTGTGATTTGTGAATTATAAATGGACTCGTCGGGATTTTCAGTCTGTCATGCAAGACTAATTGCACGATCCAAATCTTTGAACCCGAAGCCTCTGCCTTGCAAGGGCAGCGCTCTACCATTGAGCTACAAGCCCATTTGATTGTGAAAATGAACCCGCGTGGAATTGAGCTATGCTCAATCACACGAATTACGCCAACAGATTTTCATGAAGTTGGTGTGTGAGCCCATTTTATTGTGAGGTATGCATCAAAGGATGCATACTGTGATTATGAAAGGCATTTGTCCTTTTCGCGAACCCGACTTGAGTTTTTATTTTCAAAGATAAGCACTTAAAAATCATAGATTTTTGGTGCCCTAAAAATTCCGAAGAATTTTTATGGAAAATAAAAAGGAGGTGATCCAGCCGCAGGTTCCCCTACGGCTACCTTGTGACGACTTAGCCCACCTCACTGACCCTAAATTCAACCTAACTAAAGGTTAGATTTCATTTAGAACCTGCTCGGTTGGCTTGACGGGCGGTGTGTACAAGGAGCAGGGACATATTCACCAGACGATGATAACGTCCGATTACTAGGGATTCCAACGTCATGTGGCTGAGTTACAAACCACAATCTGAACTGGGACATGGTTTAGAGGTTTAGCTTCTCCTTTCGGAGTTGCATCCCATTGTCCATGCCATTGTTGCGCGCGTGTAGCCCAGAGGATTCGGGGCATACAGACCTACCGTTGCCTGCACCTTCCTCCTTGTTTCCAAGGCAGTTCCTACAATGTGCCCAATCCATCTAAAGATGTTGCTGGCAATTGTAGGCACAGGTCTCGCTCGTTGCCTGACTTAACAGGACACTTCACAGCACGAGCTGACGGCGGCCATGCACCACCTCTCGGCTTGTTAAGTAAGACCTTCAGTCTGACTTTCATTCTGCCGTCGCCTCTGGTGAGATTCTCCGTGTTGAGTTGGATTAAACCGCACGCCGCACCCCTTGTTGTGCTCCCCCGCCAATTCCTTTAAGTTTCAGTCTTGCGACCGTACTCCCCAGGCAGCTCGCTTAACAACTTATCTCCGACACTAGTTGGGCTCGGAGCCCGACTAACATCAAGCGAGCAGCGTTTACACCCTGGACTACCGGGGTATCTAATCCCGTTTGCGCCCCAGGGTTTCGTCCCTTACCGTCGGATCCGTTCTAGTCAGACGCCTTCGCCACTGGTGGTCCCCCAAGGATTACAAGATTTAGCCCTTACCCCTGGAGTACCTCTGACCTCTCCCGGTCCCAAGA
>JBDRQT010000055.1:0-27443 GCA_043826135.1 archaeon | reverse complement strand
GTACATCTGGAAATGAGGCATGATATGTCGTGATTAAAGGAATTTTTTTATGCTTTGCAAAAAATAATCCTGCAATTCCGAGCAGACCTGGAAGAGTATGTATATGTATTAAATCTGGATCAAAAGACTCAATAACTTTTGAAAGGCGTCTCAGATTAGGCATGCATATCCTAAAATTAGGATAAGAAGGTAGAGGAACGGAATGGAATCTATGTACCATGATCCCTTTAGAATATATATTTTTATTAGCGTCCGATATTTTGTATTTTGGGGCTAGAATGCATATGGTGTGGTCTTTTTCTTCAAGATATTTTGAAGAATTTAGAATTGATACAACAACGCCATCAATATTTGGAAGATAATTATCTGTCACTATCAATATCTTCATTTATCTAAAGAATAGATATCAGATTATAAAATTTGCTGGACCACAGTTAATTATCTTATAGGTTTTAATATCCGAGTCCTCTTATTGAATATTTTATAAAAAATAACATAATCCAAAGCATTGCACACTTGATTATAATATTCTTTTAACCCGCCGTTTTTATCAAATCTACGAGATGAATTTAATGCATATGCATTGACAACGGTTGCTTTATATTTTTTTGTAACTTTTTGGGCAAAAAGAGAATCTTCATGTACGTTATTAAAAAATTCAGGATAGCCACCAACTCCATCAAAACATGATTTTGTAGCAAAACAGGTATTTGGGTACATTATGATATTTAATAGATTTATTATTAGATAAATATTTCTTACAAAAAAGTTGTTGCTTTCCGTATAATAATAGGGTCTGCCACTTTCAAATCCTTTTCTGGCAGCGTCATAGACTTCTTGCAGGTAATTGCCAGATATCGTCACATCAGCATCCAAGAAGACATATATATCTGATGCTGCATTATGCGCTCCAATGTTTCTATTTTTTCCGACATTTTTTGTTTTGCTTTTTATTATCTTACATCCGAACTTTTTTGCTATTTCCACGGTGTCATCAGTGCAGCTGTCAGCCACTACAATTATTTCAAAATTCTTGAAAGACTGTGATATGACGGATTTCAGTGTTTTTGAGATATATTTTCCTTCATTATGTGCAGGTATTATCACGCTGAGTTTTGGCTTCATTTGATTTCAATGGTTTTAATCATATTATATTTATATGTTTTATCGAGATAATAGCTCTAATAGTGTTTTGTTCTTATGAAAGTAGTCATGGTATTGGAAGCAAATCTATTAAAATTTTATCTTGACATTCAAAACCATTAAAAACCTAGTGTTAATTAATAGAAAGATGAAACATAATCTAAAGATAACTATTTTTTTGGTCATTCTTTTTTTTACGGCGCAGGTTGTAGGCCTGTTTCTGTTAAAACAAAGCATCGCAAGCATAGTGACTACAGATTCTGGAGAAATCGTTGTGAATTATTCTGAACCGATAACAGGCAGGCCTGAACTGAAGAATGAGGAGTCATTTACATATATCTTTGTCATGATATTGATTGGAACCGGACTTCTGTTTCTCCTGATGAAATACAGACTGTTTAAAGTCTGGAAAGCATGGTTTTTCCTAGCTGTTTGGGGATCTCTTACAATAGCCACTTCTGTAATTATTGGAGATACCTACGCAATTATTTTATCACTTGCATTAGCATATTTTAAGGTCTTTAGACCAAACCCAATAATTCATAACGTCACTGAAGTATTCATATACGCGGGTATTGCTATCATGATTTCACCGATATTTACTGTTTTTTGGGCTTCAATGCTTCTTATTGCAATATCAATCTATGATGCTATTGCAGTCTGGAAAAGCAAGCATATGATTGTCTTGGCACAGGCGCAGTCAGAAAATAAAATGTTTGCAGGGCTTATGCTAAATTATGAAAAAGACTCTGCTGCCAAATATACTCCCATCAAGACCAATGAAAAAATTAAATCTAATAAGAGAATTTCAGCGGAGACACCAATACAGAAGAGAGAGGTTAATACAGCGATACTTGGTGGAGGAGACATTGCATTTCCACTTCTGTTTTCTGGAAGCGTTATGACTTTGCTGATAGAATCCGGACTTTCCAGTAGCCATGCATTCTTTCAGACTCTGATAGTTTCAGCAGCTGTTACAGGTGCGTTATTTCTTTTGTTCCTTAAGAGCGAAAAGGGAAAATATTATCCGGCAATGCCATTTCTTACAATCGGATGCTTTATTGGATACGGAATCATACTCTTAATCTAAACCAATCCTGCTGCTGCTGCGCCAGCGCCAATCAGGCCGATATCCTGCCTTTTCACAACATAGACATTGACCCTTTGCAGGAGATCAGAGTATGTCCGATGTTTTAAAAATTCTTTGGTGAAATATTTTTTGAGATAAGGAATTATGGCTTCGGAGATTCCACCGACAAGATAAACTTTTGAACTAATAATATTAAGTGCTGAGTCTCTGACAAACCGGGCATAGAATTTAGTGAATATCCTGAGAGTCATATCGCAGAGCTTGTCCTGAGAGCTAAATTTTACGATTAGTGTTGCTTTTTTGACAGGTTCTGCTTTGATTTTTTTTCTGAATGTCATATTAAGTTCAAGGTTTGACTTTATTTCAAGATGATCATATATATCAATCAAGCCTCTTCCTGATACTATGTCTTCATAGTAGACTTCATTATTTAGCTTGCGCTTGATATAATCAAATAGGGCGTACTCATCAATATCTTCAATTCCGACTGTGGTCAGCCCACCTTCACATGGATAGACCTTATCATTAAGGATATACGCTTTTCCAAGACCTGTTCCAGGCCCTACAACCATCTCGACACTATTCTCTTTTGCCTTTACACCTTTATTTAAGACTAGCATATCTTTTTTCCCGAGATATCTGAGACCATAGCCATTTGCCTGGAAATCGTTGAGCAGACGAATGTTTTTTGCTCCAGTTTTCTTTTTAATCTGTGGAACGTCAATGGATAGTTTTGCATTAGTAAGCCTAGCCTTGTTTCCCATGATTGGGCCGGCAAACCCGATTCCGATTGATTGAATATTCTTTTCGAAACCTAGGATTAATTTAGACACATCTTTAATATCAGATGTTGGTAGAGTTTTGTGTTTTTTTATGGACGGAACTCCTTCGTTTACATCAATTAATGCAATTCTTGAATTTGTTCCACCTATGTCAAGACCAAGTACGTGTTTCATACTTCGCGTAAAGAACAAATAGTATAAATAGTTTATTATGTGTTGGGTATCTCCGCAGCACTGCTGCGACTTTAAGTTTCCAACACATAATATTCGAAAATCAATTAACGAAGTGAAAAAATCCGCAAAAATCCCACAGCACGCTGTGATTTGGTTGGTGGCTTTTTAGGATTTTCGTTTTATCTAAGGAAATCCGGAAACTCATCCTTGTATTGATGATAGAAAAGCAGCAGATGGATTCCGATTGCAATGAATGTCATGATTGTCTTCTGGATAAGCCAGAACAGGACAATCTCATGCAGTACGGGTATCCTTATTCCCAAGAAGAGGATGCCAAGATATATTCCGCTTGCCAAATCAATATAGCTCGCAAAGTCTCTGCTCATCAATATGAAAAGGGCCCCTTTGATCATCAGATAGATTGCTGCATAGAGCAAAAGTTTATGCGGAAGAATAGCAGCGCCCATCAAAATCAGCACTGTTATCAAATCAAGTTTACCAAGCGTTGCAAAAAGCATTGTTTTCTATAAATAGTCTTTTTTTAAATACTTTACGTTTAGTGTTTGATTAAAAATGTCTGAGACTTTTCTGTCTTACAGTGGATGCAAAGCTCATCGGATTTATTGTCATACCATCTTTTGCCGCAATTGCCTGAACACCGCTGTTCTTCTGGATTTCTCTTATCTCATATAATGGGTCAGCCTGGAGCATCTTAATTCCAAAGCCAGTGATAAGGACAAGCTGAGGGTCTGCTTTTTTAATTATCTTTTCTGCATCTTCGCTATTTAGTGAATCACGCCTATCTGATCCTCTTGGTTCAGGGACATTCAGGATAAGTATATCTGTATCTCTCAAATTTTCTCCAAGTTCAGCAGAGTAAGCGGTATTTGGAACATAGCTCAGGTTGAATTTAGGTGTTATTATCTTGAAAGCATAATTTTTTGATATTGGCTCTTTCAATTCGATTATCTCAAAATCAATATTATTTATCCCGATTTTTCTTGTATTGTCCACTACAATAGTCTTTTCCAAAAATTCTTGATATTTTGGATTTAGAATCGGAATATTTCCAGCAGACATCGCGGCAACATCTGACGGGCAGATCAGGACTCCTCTTTTGTCTAGCCCCTCATGCGTCATTGCACTGATGCACATATTCAGGTCATTTGCTTTTATCAGATCGTTGCCAGTGACAATTAAGGTCGAAGTCTCTCTGAGATTAATGGATGTCATTTTTGCCATCACAAGTGATCCAGGCCCGGGTTCTATATGAAACTGGCTATCTTCATATGAAAAGATTATTCCGCCAGATGCACGCATCTGTTTACCTGCAGTAAAACTATCGCCAGCAGTACCAAGAAAAAGAATCTTCGATTGCATACTATCTTTAAATGATAACAAATATTTAAAGATATATCTACTCAGGTGCTAGTCTGGCTTTAGCTAGAATTTTTTGAATGCCGCTACAGTCTCTAAGAGGTCAACATGACCTAAAAACTGGGCTCTGCAGCAGTATCTCTCAACGCCAAGTGAGTCCAGTGTTTCTTTCACATTCTGGGTTTTATTGCTGGTTTTCTGGAGAAACTCTTCCCAAAGATGACCTATGGGCTTTCCACAACTCCAACATCTAATAGGGATTATCATCTCTTCAAGGGAAAAAAGAGCGCTTTATAAAGATATCGTATGAGGAGAATAAAACTAGTAAAATTCATATTTTTTCAGCATTTTTTATTGTTTTTTCATTTCTCACATTTCCGGTGTTGACTGCATCTTTTTTTGAAATGTATATAATGTGGGCTTCCTTAATCGCGGCTGTCTGGTGCTCTGTCTTTCTCGGGACAAACACCATCTCCCCTTTTTTCAGATTTACGACCTCTTCTTTGAATCGTACTATAAACACACCTTTCAAGCAATAAAACATCTCATCTTCATCGTCATGGTGATGCCAAGGAAATTCACCCTTGCATTTAACAAGCCTTACTTCGCAGTCGTTCAGCACTCCAACCTGTTTTGGGGTCCAAAGCTCTGAAAATTTCTTAAGTTTTTCCTGAACATTGATTTTTCTTCCCATCTTATTCCACCAGAATCGCAACCTTTCCCGGAATGGCATTTCTAGCCTTCTGTTCCTTTGAGTCTTCTGCATTTTCAAGAACCACTTCTGTCTTGAACTCATTCCCTAAAAATCCAATGCTTTCATGCAGAATCCTATACTCTTCCTTTTGGCTCAGTACATCAGACAGTCCGCTTTTCAGGGTCTTTTGGATAATCAAAGTGACTTCCTTGCTGTGAGGCTTATATTTCTCATCTTTCATCGCTTCTCCCATTATTACTTTGAAATCTCTTGTTGTTCCCATTGTCTTTTTTATGAGGGCAAACAGATCATACTTCCACTGCTCAGCCACAATCAGTTTTATCTTCTTTGGTGTTTTCATCTTAAGGAGCAGCAATACTTGGTTTATGTCATCCATAGTTGTTTTGATAAAATCCTCTCTGTTATCTAGCTTAACTTCCCTGGTTTTTGGCCAATCTGCCGTGCTTATAAAACCTTTTTTTCCTATCGATTCCCATATCTCTTCGCAGATAAATGGCATGGCTGGCGCAAGCAATAGGGTTTGGGTCTCGATAAATTTGTTAATCATCTGCCTGTTTGGATTATTCATGCATCTCTTCATATACCATTTCAGAGCATTCTGCATCTCAAAATAGGCATATTGTACACCACTCCTGAACAAGGTTTCCTCATAGCATTTTGTTGTTTCATTTGTGATAAAGTCTATCTTTTTTTCAAACCATTCATCAATTGCGAGAATGTCAGTTTTTCCTTTTCCGTAATTTACTGCTGCAAATTCAAGCATAGCGTTAATCTTTAAGTTCATTGTCCTTGCAAGTTCCCTATCAAAATTTGCATCATCTATACCTTCTCCTGCAGAGAGAGCAGTGAACCTTGCAGCATCTGCTCCAAATTCTTTGAATGCGTCCCTAATAATTATGAAGTTGCCTCTGCTTTTTGACATCTTCTCTCCGTCTACCATGACATGGCCATTTAAGCCAAAGCTTCTCGGCCAGTGCTTTTCACCAAAGATAGCAGTATGGTTAAAGATGCAAAAGCTCATGTGGTTCTGGATAAGGTCTTTTCCTGTAACTCGATAGTCCATAGGATACCAATATTCAAATTCTGATTTCAGATCTTCTGCAAGTTTGATATCAACAAGCAATTTGGTTTTGTCTCCTTTTCCCAGCATCACATAGTCAAAGAAATTATCGTCTAATTTTTCAGCAGGCAGATCCTTGACCCTGTAGGAGATAGTGTAGTAAGCCATATATATTGTTGAGTCAGAGAGTGACTCAATCAGCCATTTCTCATCCCAGGGAAGCCTTGTGCCCAGGCCAAATTCCCTTGTGCATGCCCAGTTTCTGAGCCAGTCAAGGACATATTCAAATTGCGTTCTTGTCTTTTCAGGATAAAGCTTCATGGAATCAAGGCATTTATGGGCGAGCTTTTTCCATACATCGCTACCATATGCCATGAACCACTGGTCATCCACTATTTTTACCATGCATTCACCTAAGGATCTTGCAATGACCTTGCCTGTAAGCTGATAATAGATATCACCATATTCTGTCGCTACAAATTCATCTTTCAGTTCATCTTTATATTTTTCAACAGATTTTCCAGAATAATCCTTTTTGAAACTCTTGGAATAGAGCTTGTTGAACTTGCCTTTGTAGAATCCTTCTTTGTAAAGCTCTTCTTTAGCTCTCTTCAGTTTCTCTTTTTCAGTTTGGTTTTTGATATTGTATTTTTTTATTATCTCTTCAGCCGGAATGCTACTGTAACCTGGAATATCAATCACTGAAATAGGTTTGATATTCTTGACTTCTTCAATATCTAAACCGAAGTTCTTGCAGGTAACAGGGTTTTTCTGGAGATCCCAGAGTGCAATAAGATCATCAGATGAATCACTGGGAACAGAATGCACGATTCCTGTTCCGACATCTGTACTCACAAAACTTGCAGGTAGGATAAGCACTTCCCTACCTCCAAAGACATTAACTTTTTTTCCAATCAGGTCCTTTCCGTTTATCTTCCCAATTATTTTGACTTTCTTATCCTGGAATCCAAGCTCCTTTGCTGTCTTTTCTGAAATGATCCAGGTTTCGTTGTCAATCTTTGCTTCAACAAGCTCGGAGGCAGGATTGATGTACAGATTTGTTATACCGAGCATTGTGTCAGGCCTGAGGGTTGCAGATACCAGCCATTTATCCCCGAACTTATGTTTTACAAGGACATATTCCTGCGGTGTCTCACCTTCCCCCTCAATCCTATCATGATCACCGACAGGCGCATTCTCAACAGGATCCCAGACTACAGGAAATTTACCCTTGACAACAAAATTCTTTTCTTTTAGTTTCCTGAACTGCCACCTGATGAACTTGTCATAATGAGGATTAAGGTCTGTTGTGATGAATGATCTTCTCCAGTCGATTGAATAGCCCATATCAGAAAAATCTTTTTTTGCTTCGTCAGGAAAATATCTTATCCATTCAAGAGGATCAGAAAATTTTTCAATCTGGCTGTCTGAGAATCCCTGCATCTTAAGTATCTCAGTCTGCTTCGGTTCTTTTTCAGCTATCCTTCTTGCAGTGGAAACAATCGGAGAGCCTGTACAGTGCCAACCTTGGGCATAGAGCACGTTATAGCCAGCCATCCTTTTATATCTTGAGAATGCCTCAAGCTTCATGCTAGTGTAGAAATGTCCAAGATGAAGATATGAATTCACATAAGGATATGGAAATGTTCCGAAAAATTTCTTTTTCCCTTTTATGGGGGAAGCTTCAAAAATCTTTTCATCAGCCCATCTTTTTTGCCATTTTTTTTGTATTTGTTTTAAATCACTCATCTTATCACCTTTAAGAAGTATACCAATGAAAGTGTTCAAAGCAGAAGCAATCTTTCCATCTTATGATGTATGGCTAATTTATATAAAAATGTTTGCTCTGGCAATAATTATTTAAATCACTTGGCTTTCCATGGCGATAGGTGACGCTCATGGAAGTAAATATTCTTGAAGATAAGAAAAAAAGCCTTGTATTTGAGATAAAAGGAGAAGGGCATACTCTTGCAAATGCGATCAGGGACGAACTTTGGAACGATAAGGATGTAAATGTCGCAGCATATAATATCAGCCATCCGCTGACAGGAGTTCCAAGATTTATCATCGAAACTATTGATAAAGAGCCAAGGCAGGCACTCAAAGATGCAATAACAAGGCTCAAGAAAAGAAATTCTGAATTACTTAAGGACCTAAAGGTTAAATGATACAACTTTCAGACGGCAAGACTCTTGTAAAATCTGCAAGAGAAGCCATCTTAACCTATTTTTCTGGAAAAAATCTTAAAATTGACATTGACAAGTTCTCAGAATTGCAAGGAGTTTTTGTGACTCTTACGAAGTATAAAAGGCTCAGAGGATGCATCGGATTCCCTGAGCCAGTCTATGCACTAAAAAGAGGAATCATCGAAGCTGCAAGAGCGGCAGCATTTGAAGATCCTAGATTTCCGGCTATAACGCAGAGCGAATTTGATGATGTATGCGTAGAGGTGTCTGTTCTTACAAAACCTGACTTGATGATTGTCGGTAGGCCTGAAGAATATCTGGACAAGATAGAGATAGGAAAACACGGACTAATAATCAGAGATACTTATCATTCAGGGCTTCTGCTGCCGCAGGTTTTTACCGATTATAACTCGACACCGAAAGAAGCGCTTGAAATGACGTGCGAGAAAGCAGGGCTTTCAAAAGATGCATGGAAAAATAAAGGCACAAAAATTTATTCATTCTCTGCACAGATTTTCAAGGAAGAGGAACCGAATGGAAATATTGTCGAGGAATAACTGATTGTTAAAGAACAAGATTCTATATATATTTATTAAAAAAGCTACCGATATATTAGATGCATATAATGAACAATAAATGAAATCTGTAATTCTGACGCTTTTTATTCCGATTCGTTAAACTAATAATAATAATAGTATTGGCTTTTGAGATATCTTCAATCAAATCTCAATAAAAATAGAAATAAATAAACTAATCTTTAGATATCTTATAAACTGCTTTAAGTGCTGGCACAAATACTACTCCTGCCACAAAAACACCAAAGACTCTAAATGCAGTCTCAAGCATTCCACCGAGTGCTCCGCCAAGCAGGTTTCCCAGATTTGCTATCGCAATTGATCCTGTCGCTAGACCTACTGCAGCAATTATAAATCCTGTAACTTCCTTGTCGCTAATATTTAATGCGCCAACAACTAGCCCAAGCAAAACCATTACAGTTGAGATCAGCCCCATGTATACTGACAAGTTTGATGCAAGAACACCTGCAAGTAAGGCTAGGACTATACCAACCATAAAAGCCCAAACACCGATTTTTTTCATCATATCTTTCATTTTATCACCTTCCAATTTTATTTTTACTGATAAATATCCTAATTAGTTTATAATTATTTCCTTGGTTTATCATATCGCAAAGAATTTAAATTGGGTTTTGCACCGTAATAAAAGATGAAAGCAACCGCAATCGCCAATTCTAATCTTGCATTTGTCAAATACTGGGGAAAGAAAGATGAAAAGCTTCGGCTTCCGGAAAACGGAAGCATCTCGATGATACTCAGCGGCATGGAGACGAAAACAACAGTAGAGTTTTTAGCGAACCTGAAAAAGGATGATATTACAATAGATGGAAAAGAGGACAATGGAAGAGTCTCGCTTCATCTGGACAGGATTAGGAAAGTTGCAGATATCAAAACAAGGGCCAAGGTTATCAGCAAAAATAATTTTCCTTCGTCTACAGGGTTGTCTTCTTCTGCTTCAGGATTTGCAGCACTAACTCTTGCTGGGACAAAGGCAGCTGGACTTAACCTTAGCGAGAGAAAGCTCTCGATTCTGGCAAGGAAAGGATCTGGAAGCGCCTGCAGGTCCATACCGGGCGGTTTTGTGGAATGGAAATCCGGAGATAAGGATGATGAATCCTTTTCATATACTTTATTTCCAAAGACTTACTGGGATATATGTGATATTGTCTGCATCTGCAGCAGCGAAAAAAAGGATGTTTCATCAACCGAAGGGCAAAAACTGGTCAGTTCAAGCCCTTTCTATAATTCACGTATAATAAACATTGAGCAGAAACTTATTAGGGCAAGAGAAGCACTAAAGAAGAGGGATTTCACGATGCTGGGTCAGCTTGCCGAAGAAGAAGCCCTTGAGATGCACGCAATAATGATGACATCAAAACCTGCTCTTCTCTATCTTCTTCCTTCCACAGTGCAGCTGATGCGATTTGTGATGTCAGAAAGATCTAACGGGACGGAAATATATTTTTCATTAAATACAGGACAGGATGTGCATATACTCTGCAAAGAATCTGATAAAGATAAACTAGCTAAAAAACTTTCTGAGCAAGACTATGTCAAAAAAATAATCATAAGTAAGTCGGGAGACGGCGCAAGGCTTACAGAGGAGCATCTACAATGAACTCAAGAGCATTTGGAATGAACTCAAGAGCATTTGGAAAGATAATGATGTTTGGAGCGTACTCAGTCCTTGTTCCAGGCAATATTTGCCTGGTTGTGAATGTCGACAGGGGAACAACTGCAAAAGCAGTGGAAGTCTCCGAAGGAAGAACAATTCTTGACATGAAAAGTTTTGAACTTATGGTTAGCGGTGTCGTGGAAGGACATAAACTGAATATCAAGAAAGAGTCGCGGAAAATCAATTTCATGAAGAATGCAGTCGAATTTTCTTTTGAGTATCTGGCAAGCATCGGCCAGAAGATAAAAGATATAAAACTGACCACTGAAAATGATACTCAGCTTTCATTAGGGAGAGGAAAAAAGGTAGGTTTCGGAAGCAGTGCCAGTTCAACTGTTGCTGCAGTTGCAGCAATTCTGGGACTTCACGGCATTAAAGACAGGAACCTTGTCTACAAGATATCTCAATATGCGCACTTCAAAAGCCAGGCAGGTCAAGGCAGCGGATTCGATATATCTGCAGCATGTTTCGGCTCACAGTTTTTCAGGAGCCAGCTGATAGAAGAGACCACTGACTTTTTGTCTTTCGTTAAATCAAAGGAGATGCCAAGATTTGAGGAATTCTACTGGCCGAGCTACTTATTTCCTGTAGTTGCGTTTACTGGCAGGCCCGCATCAACAAAAGAGCTGCTTTTAGGATTGTCAAAATTCAAGGAGAAGAATGAGGAAAAATATGATGAATTCATGGCAGAATATGACAAGATCAACAGGGAATGCAAAAACGCATTTCTTTATAATGATACTGACAAGATCATAACTACGCTTGAACATTCCTGGCGATACAGAAAGGAGCTAGGAATACTTGCAAAAATGGATATCGAATCTGATTCGATGACTGATTTTCTCACAAAACTGAAGGATAATGGTGCCATGTGCGCTGGGCTTGCAGGTGCTGGCGGCGGAGACTCGTTCATTGCGCTATGCAGAAACGAAGTAGACAAGATCAATTTGACGAAGTTTATTGAAAGCAAGAAAATGATTGTATTTGATGTTAAATTAGTGAGCAAACCTTATGAGATCTATTAGTTATTGTTTGCTGAATCTAATCCGTAATACTCCAAAAAACATTCTGAAGCTCTCATTCACAATATTGAATTTACTTTTTCTTTTATCAGTAACTTTTACTGGAATTTCTAAAATACTAAGTTTATTTCTGGTAGCATAATATAGCAGTTCTGTCACATAACTTGTTCCATGGGTTAATTTTGGTAAGAATTTTTCTATAGCGTTTTTTCGATAACATTTTGCAGCAGAAGCATAATCAGTATACGGTATATATAATAGTAACCTCACCCAGTTGTAATAAAGATATCCGAGCAATTTACGTATTATACTTCTGTTCTGGCTACCAATTATTTTTGAACCAGAAACGATGTCATAGTGCTTTATTTTTATTATAGCCTGATTAATAAATTCCATGTTAGTGGTCAGATCTATATCTATCAATAATATGATAGGCGCACTAGCTTTCTTTACAGCTGATATGAATGCAATTCCAGTACCTTTTTCTTTTATGGCCAATATCTTGATACCCTTAATTTTCCTAAGTATACTTACAGTTTTATCAGTTGATCCATTACTACACACAATAATTTCGCATCCTAGATTTTCAACATATTTCTGCAGCCTTAGACTATTTTTTTTAATGATTTTTTCCTCGTTATATACAGGAATTATTATAGATAATTTATTCATTTTTGTATGACCATTTTGACAAGTGTTCTTGAGTAATTCATAATTTGATCAATTGAATTAATTTTTAGAAGATGCCTGACAATAATATTAGGTCTAAGGTAAAAATTGAGCATTGCCCTTCTTGCTTCCCTTTTTAGCAAATTATTAGGAAGTTCACACCAAGGGTTAGGTAGCACAATCTCTTTTGTCTCTCCCCTGATAAATTTTCTCCAATAATCTTCACCAGTGCGTTTCATTAGTTCCCGAGAATAATCTGTATTTGCCTTGGCAGTACCGACTGAAAAAACAGCATAATCTAACTCAAGTGATTTTGCATAATTAATTGTGTTTTGAATTGTTTTGAGAGTTTCTCCGGTACTACCAATCATGAAAAATCCGAATGGTTCAATACGTGCTTGCCCTGTATCCTTAATTATTTGGCTGACTGTGTCTGGATTGGTGCCTTTTCTAATATTCCTCAGGATTGTTTGGCTGGAAGATTCAATGCCATAACAAATTCTCCTACATCCTGCCCTGCCCATAAGTTGCAATATTTCCTTATTCACTCTATCTGTTCTTGTTCTGCAGTCCCATATCAAATCATAATTCTTTTTTATCAGCCAATTGCATAGCTCTTTGATTCTCTTATGATCAAAGGTGAAAGTAGCATCCAGAAAATCAATTTCTTTCACATTATGATGAAGGTAAAGATCCTCTATCTCTTCCATAACACTTGATAATGGTCTAATATCCAGTGGGACTTCCCAGTTCGAACAAAAAGTGCACCTATATTGGCATCCTGCTTGAGTTAGAATCATAGCAAAGTTCTTTCTCTTTGATATAAATTGGTAATACTTGCTGATATTAACAGCATCCCATGAGGGAAGGGGCATTTTATTGAGGTAAGTTATGGGCGCAAGTGGCCGAGGTTTATGCAATTTTTCGTTCTTTCGGTAGAACATACCCGGTATATCTTTTAGATTTTCTCCATTTAGGAAAGCTGGCAACCCTATAGTTACATCACCTGTAAGGCCAAAATCCAATACTTCATGAATCATGTGATCTTCAGGATAAAGATTGAAATTATAGCCACCTGCAAGAACAGGCAAACCAGTTGCTTTTTTCAGAAACTCAATCATCAAAAACATATCCTGAGTCTCATTTGCAGTATGAAAGCTGAATGCTAGTAATTCAGGTTTATAATTCTTGATTGATCTGAGGATATCTTTATTTGAAAGGTTTTCAGCATTTGCATCAATCAATATTGCATCATGACCACTGTCTTTAATTATCTTATGCACATACAAAAGTGAAAGAGGGGGATAAATCCCAACTTCAGAATCAACTGGCGCCAAATTCTCGCTGAATTTTCTTGGGTGAATTTTCGAATGAATTAAAGCAACTTTCATTGTAACTATTAAAAAAGTATCAGTTAATAAATCTGACCAATAATTTATTGTGCCTTCAAATTCCTCAACTAAGTACTCTCATTGTTACACTAAAATTTTTCATCTGCTTTAGTAAATAATTAAATCAAACAAGCAGAAATCTCCAACATTCATGTTTGGAGATGAATGCGGCGAATTCTTTCTTGTTTGATTTTCTGAAAATCCGTCTCGGAAAGGCGGCGTAAATCCCCACCTACTGGGAAATCGAAGATTTCCGGTACCCTGAAAATTTTCAATTTTCATGGCTTTAGGGTAGGGGATAGTCGCCTTTCAGGATTTTCATTAATTTAATAAAGCAGAAATTCTTACTATTCTTTTAGTAGCAATGTAAGTGTGGGCAATCAATAATTAATACCTTTTTATGATACATCCACAGGATGAGGCGCAGAAACCTAACCTGAAGAGTGAAATATTGTGAAAAAAGAAATCATCAGGGATATTATTGTTTTTTTGTTAATTTATCTCTTTATGTTCTCTTATTACAAACCACAGTATGTTCTTTCTGACACTATTATGACAGGCGGAGATGTAGCATCTCATTATGCGCACATAAAATACATGAAGGAACAGATTCTTCCCAATTTAAGACTCACCGGATGGTATATGGGAAACTATGCAGGATACCCTTTTTTTGTGTTCCATTTTCCTTTTTTATTCATAATCGGAGCACTTCTAGGATATGTTATTCCGCTCACAATTGCCTTTAAGTTAGTAACAATGCTTGGAGTTTTTCTACTTCCGCTTTCTTGCTATTTTTTTATTAAGATTCTCAAGTTTAAAGATCCAACACCCATCATTATGGCAATTTTTAGCATTCCATTTTTGTTTAATGAGGGGAGTTCAGCTTGGGGCGGAAACATATTAAGTTCTATAGTTGGGGAGATTGGATACAGCATTGGATTTGCTGCTATGATTCTTTACTTAGCTTTTGCCTATGCATATTTGGCAGAAGGAAAATACTTTCAGTTTGCCATAATTGCTTTTTTTTTGACTGGATTCAATCATGTATACACACTGATTGTTGGAGTGATTTGCCCTTTGATTCTTTTGCTTCCTAAAGACACTTTTGTTCTGCGAGCTAAAAGGCTATTACAAGTATATGGAATTACTTTCTTACTTCTGGGCTTCTGGATAATTCCTTTTATCCTAAATCTTCAGTATGCAACAATGATGGCCCACAAATGGGGAATAGGCTCTATATTGGAAGTTTTCCCAATTGTTATGCTGCCATTTGTTGTTCCCTCTGCACTAATTATTCCGTTGCTGTGGATGAACAGAAAAGTAAGAAAAGATCAAAGGGCATGGTTTTTTCTGTGGAGTATAGCAATATGCTTCATTCTCTATAAATTATACTTTCTGCTTGGAATAATTGATATCAGATTTTTGCCGCCGCTTCAGATTTTTTGCATATTTACTTCAGTTTATGTCATATCAAGCGGAATCAGAAAAATCAAGATTAGCCCTTTCTTATTGATACTATTTCTCATTCTGGTATTATTTTGGGTTCATATCCATGTTGCCAAAGTAGATGACAGGATAAAGCGGAGTTTTGAAGGTTATGAATCATTGGAATTATATCCGACTTTTAGTGAGATCAATTCTTATCTTAACGGCAGTCTGAATGATAGCAGAGCAATTTTTGAAGATGGGACGCAGGACTATTATTTTGGCAGCAGGAGAGCTTTTGAAAATCTCCCTCTCTTTTCAGGCAGGCCTACTCTCCAGGGAAAGTTCCTGCAGTCTGCTCTAAGTGCACCATTCATCAATTATATGCAATCATTGATATCCCAAGATCGCTATAAATGTATTGAAGACTTCGGCTGCGTAAACGGGCTTTCATTCAGAATTTATGATAAACTTGACTTGTATAATGTAAAATATATTGGGGTATCCTCAAAGGAATCAAAAGAAGCCATCTCAAGAGATATTAACTACAAGTATTTAGCGACTTTCGACCAATATAAAATCTTTGAATACCTGAATCATTCAAATGGGTATGTATTTGTGCCCAAATATAAGCCAGTCAGGATATCAACTGGGCACTTCAAGCAAGATTCATTTATCTGGTTTTTAAATTATTCTTACGATCAACCAATAGTCAATGATTTTAATATTATAGAAAAAGACTATGAATACTTCAATCCAGTAGAAATAAATCATGTCAATGAACTAAGCAATCTGAAAAAAATTGAAACAGGCAAAAAATGCAATGTTACATCTAACATTTATGAACAAAGGATTGAATTCACTACTGATTGCATCGGAATTCCTCATATTGTAAAAGTCTCATATTTTCCCAACTGGAAAGTAAAAGGAGCAGGCAAAGTATACTATGCTTCTCCTGCATTCTTGCTTGTCATCCCAAACCAGAAGAATGTTGAATTATCTTATGGAACATCACTGGCAGATTATATGGGAATAATGGCGACCTTGATTGGGATTGTTTGGCTCATAATGTTATATAAGAATAAGTTGCCTATGATCGTTAATTTAGGCATATTTGATCATGCCCTCAATTTATTAAATAAAATCAAGTTCATTCTTCTTGCCCTGTTTGTTGTAATTTTGGTCTTGAATCATGTTCGGTCAACCGACAATGTCAGAGATGATTATCTGATGAAAATAGGTATGCTTACAAGGTCAAATTCTGTGTGTGAGTTTGTTCATGACAAAGAAGCGTGTGATAAATATCTGAAAAAGTATTCATCAAAAACTTTTGCTGAGGCGGATGAAGTCAAAAAAACTGCAGGTTATGGGCACATGTCTTTAGCATTATATTATGGCAATTCTCCCTATAATCTTACCGGTGTGCTGAACGGTCCCCTTGAATTAAAAGGATTGGATATAAATAAGATAGGATTTGGTTTAGCTGATCCGTTTATGATTGAAGTAAATAATACATGGTATCTCTTTTTTGAGATAGGGCGTACGAAAGGGATAATCGGGCTCGCAGAAAGCACTGACCTTGTACACTGGGATTATGAGGGAGTTGTTCTGGAAGAGAGTTTCCATTTGTCCTACCCTCAAGTATTTGAATGGAATAATGAGTATTATATGATTCCGGAATCTGAAAAAAACAAGACAGTCAGATTATACAAAGCACAGCATTTTCCTTTTGATTGGAAACTGGAAAAAATCCTGCTAAATAGGACCCGTAATGATAATTCAATATTTTATTTTAATGATACATGGTGGATGTTTTCTGCACAAGGTTGGGACACTCTGTACCTATATTATGCAGATAATCCTCTTGGCCCCTGGACAGGCCATAAACTGAATCCAATTATCGAAAAGGACATGAAATATGGAAGACCAGGAGGCAGGGTAGTTGTCTGGAATGGCCACCCCTATAGATTCACCCAAAAGGATTATCCCAGATATGGGATGAGTGTTACTGCCTTTGAGATCACTGAACTTTCAAAGTTCACTTATCATGAAAGGGTTGTCACTGAAGTGATTGGTCCTGGAAATTATTATTGGAACTCAATTGGGATGCATCACATAGACGCTCACCAGATTTCAGATAACGAATGGATTGCAGTGGTTGACTCTAATGGCGCGGCAAGCGATGTATTCGCACATCTAACTTAGTGTAAGTTACCTTTGCAGGGAGATGCAAGTTGATGTATAAATCGAAATCGCTGCAAAGTGTTCAAGCTTTGGATATCATGACGTCTATTTAGTAAAACCTGAACGCAATGTTTTTAAATACCAAATTCAACGGAAATAGAGTGGAGGGATTTTTCATGAAAAAAGGTCAAGTTACGTTATGGGTCATTCTTGGTTTTGTAGTTGTTATGGTTGCATCTGTGATGATGTTTGGGAATGCCCCTAAAATAGTGAGCACTCAGGGTGGAGAGGTAATATCATTTTCTCAAATGGTGCAACAGGTTGAGTCGACAAGGGATGAATGTATTAAAACAACAATAAGAGAGGCTATTACGTATAATACTTTATATCCCAGTCCAGATAATGAAGCCAGACTTGAGAATGATATTAATGGCAGATTGGAATCCTGTGTCGATGTCAATAGTATTGAAGGAAGCTATAATGTTCTGGCGGGTATTCCTGATACAAATGTTGATATTACAGAAGGCACTATTCATGTATATGGTAATTTTGATATCAGTTTAGAGGGGGACGGGCAAAGCAGGAAAATTAAAGAATTTGATTACACATTTGACAAAGGAACAGTTCTTGACCTCAAAACTGATGGTGAGGGAAAGACAACAGAAGATCTTCAAGCAGTTTCAAATGATGTTTACATGAAAATTAATATCCCTAAAGGAACTATATTTGAAGGTGCAGACGGACCATTGAAGGAACTGCCAATAAAAATAATGGATAAAGCTGAATTGTCGACACCTGAATTTTCTGCTAATAATCTTTTAATCCCGGGTGGTAAGGTTTACAATATGCCACATGTTGTCATGAACCAGCCTGTTGAAGTGTGCATAAGATATGAACAAAATGGAGTAGATTCTGAAAGAGATTTAACACTTGGTTATTATGATGAAGATGTGGGAATATGGAAACACATACCTTCAACCGTTGATTTAACAAAAGATACCGTATGTGGACAAGTAAATCACTTTTCTGCAATAGCAAACATCCAAAGATATGAATTTGATGAAATAGCAGGTTTTTACATGGAGCATATATACAATCCTTGCGGAATGGCACCCATTGATGAAGACCAGCCTGAAAATCCTGAATCAGACAAAAGATATATAGGTCTATTCAATGAACCTGGGCAAAGCAGTTATGAGCAAGAGGGAGATACACGATGGAAACTGAATAACTTTTGCGAAGATTATACCCCAGATTTGAATGTAGGACATATTGAAGAGATATATAGGGATGAGACAGATGATTGGATTGATTATTCTATAGATTATAATAGTCTAGTACCTGCTTCAGAGCATTGCGGAGATGTATATGCAACACCCCAGATGAAATCCACTTTGTTGTTTGCAGAAACACCCGATCCGACTGGAAAGGATATAGTATATGATATGGAGCCAAACCAGAGGGCAGAAGAACAGCTTGATGACTGGGATGAGGATGATTCACAATTTACTGCTTTAGAGCCATGCGAAGATGGCATGGATTGCCTAAGGTGCAAGCTTGGAGGAGAAATAAAAAATTGTGATGAATTGGTTGGGAAAGGATTATCTTATACAAAAGTGTTTTATGAATTAACAGCACGTGACGCGCCTGATGTTGGAACAATGGGGTTGTCAGACATCAAAAAAGCATGTTACATTAATTATTATACAAAAGCAACTGCACTCTATTCGTCTTTTTCCGGTTGGGCAGACTGGCAAGTAAGCGAGGATGGAATTCTTGATTTTAAATGGAAAGGAAACTCACTTGAAAAGACAAATATAGTATGCACCATCTCAGGTCAGGGAGATACAGTATACAGTGTTTCAACAGATGTTGATGCATCCTATTTGGCTACACCAATGTTCTGGGGATATGAAAACAAGGATACTGGCTCAGAAAAAGATGTCGGTTACAGAGGTGTAGGAAATGACCTTCCAAGTGAAGGTGATAAAATAAGACCAGTCTCAACTACCGTCGGAAACTTAGTTGTACATCGATCTAATGATATGTGTATGCAAGGCAATGTTATCTGCAGTGAAAGGGATGTCTGCAAACTGACTTTCCAAGGCGCAAAGAACTGCGAAACAGTTGTGAGACCTTCAAATGATCCAAAGAGAAAGGGTATTGTTAAATATCAACGATGTAATGAAGATGCACCTATTACATTAACATTCTGTGACGTTGATGTTCTTGGAGCAGATTGTTTGGGAGAAAACACAGGGGATATTCCCTCTATTGACTGCGATCCAATGGAGGATTATAAGACATCACAAAAATTTGTCTGCAATTTTGATTTCGAGAGCTTCGAAAAAGAAAATGATATAAAATTGCTTGCTCAGGGATCAAATATAATTCTTGGTACTGTAATTAATTCCGACGAAAGCCAGGATGTTTGCGCATTATTGGATTTTGAAGTCACTAATCCTTGTAAAGCGACTGTTAAATGTGATGGTGGGGATTGCGGATCGGATGACGGTTCTACAGATGACGGTTCCACAGATGACGGTTCCACAGATGATGGGGATTCCGAAGACGATGGTTCTACAGATGATGGGGATTCCGAAGACGATGGTTCTGCAGATGATGGTTCTACAGATGATGGGGATTCCGAAGACGATGGTTCTGCAGATGACGGTTCATCAGACGATGGTTCACAAGATGACGGTTCATCAGACGATGGTTCACAAGATGATGGATCATCAGATGATGGTTCACAAGATGATGGATCATCAGACGACGGCTCCAATGGAGAAAATAATGGATGGGGCAATGGCGACCAAACTGCGCCTGGTGGATCAGGACCGAATAATGGTGCTGAGAATGACCTAGATGGAACAGGAAAACCAGGAAATGGTCCGGGTTCAGAGAATGGAGTTGACTTTGAGACATCCAATTAGTAATGTACAATAGTGAAAAAGAAGGTGAAACGAGATTTTTTATTATTTAATTATGTAATTTTATTTATTATTTTTCTTGTTATTTCATATGTTCTAATACAGTTTATTGATAGATTTGGAAACAATATGTTTTCAACTAATTCTGTAGATAAAACTCAAATTAGTGATTTAAAATACAACATAACTGAATTGAATAATTTTGACCAATTGCAGATACTCAACTACACATATTCAGTTATAGCGCATAATTTTGCAACTAATAGTGGAAAATTAAATCTAACTCTAAGGGATTTTAAATACGATTGGATATTTGTTACGTTTTATACTTCGGGCAACGTAAGATGCAGCCAAGGCAGCTCAAACAGCAATCTCAAACGCGCACTAGATACCTCAATCATCAATTGTTTGAATGATGAACGTTTCGGCGAAAAAATCAATGCAAATGAAATCAATAATCTTAATATTGATTTTGATATTTTATATAATAAAAGAAGAACAAAGAATCCAGTAAAAGACATTGAACCGGGAATTCATTCTATAGAATTAAAGCAGGGCCAAAAACGAGCTATTTTTAAGGCATCTGTTCAAATTGCGAAACAATTTGATACTGCGACGGCACTTCTGCAACTCTGCAAAAAAGCGCAACTTAACAATGATTGCTACAAAAAAAAGAATACATCGATATATATCTATGACACTATTACGTTTAATGCAGATATACAAGGAAATATTGTTGATCTATATCGTTACAACCTTCTGCTAACGAACCTTACAAATGAGGACATCACTCATAGTCTCGATTTAGTGATAGGATGGTATCAACAAAGCATTGATGAAGAAGGTCTACTGGAATATGAATACATCCCAAGCAGGGATTCTTATTCAACATCAAATAATCACATCCGAAAATTACTTTCTCTTTGGGCATACTCTGAACTCAGGCTTCGAAGCAATCTAACAATCAGACCTATCATGGACAAGACTATCACATATTATCTGAATTTCACAACAAAAAAAGATAATTTCACCTATCTTGACATTAATGGAGATACAAACATAGCCAATAGTGCATTTATTATTCTCACCTTATTAAATGAGAATGCCAGCATTGACATTCTAAAAGGATTCGGGGATGGTATTTTATACCAACAGCGCAGTGATGGCTCCTACAAGATTTTTTTTGGTACACGTAATGATACAGGTATAGAATTTTATCCGGGAGAAGCAATGCTCAGTTTAATTAAGCTTTATAAACGCACTGGAGACAGGAAATATCTTGATTCAGTTCATAAGGCGTATTATTATTATAGTGAATATTGGGACGCAAATAAGAATACAATCATGGTTTCTTGGCATTCTCAGGCGTGCAAATTGCTTTATGATGAGATTAAGGATAGCAACATATCTAGTTTCGTGTTTAGGATGAATGATTGGAGGATTACTAAACAACAGATGCTGAAAAGCGAATATGAAGACCAAGTGGGCGGTGGTCCAATTGGAAATCCCACTTTTTCCACTTCGACATTGATGGAGGGAATAAATGAAGCTTATGCGTTAGCAGTGAGTTTAAATGATGAAGAGCATATTAATAGGTATAGAGATTCAATTGAGAAAGGAACTAGATTTATTCTATTAACGCAATACAATGAATATAACACATATTATTTGAAAAACAAAAATAGAGCTCTAGGAGGGTTTAGGTTTTCATTGATAAACAATAATCAAAGGATAGACTATGCTCAGCATGCTGTCTTTGCTCTCATTAAAGCACATGATAATATGATTTTCGGATAATGCTGATGTAGTTTATAATTTATGGCACGAATTGACAAAAAGAGATAATGATATGTTAAGTATATATATGAAGATATTTGGTGGAGATATATGAAACAATCAAAACTCATTCGGACAATAAATGTTGTCATTCTAGTAATTATTTACTTATTTCTGATGTATCACATTAGGCCTCAAAACATAATCAAAGATGCATCTACAAACTTAGGTGATTCAGTAGTCCATTATTTTTCAGCAGAATATTACAGAAACAATGTCATTCTTCAAGGCAGGTTTGAATCTTGGAATATGTATCATTTTGCTGGGTTTCCGATGTTCACCTATTATTTTCCCTTCCTCTTTGCATTTATCTCATTGCTCAGCCTTTTATTGCCGTTTTCTTTTTCCTTCAAATTAATTTTTTTCCTCGGAACCTTTCTTCTTCCAATCGTCTCATACTTTCTTTTCAAGCGAATGAAGATCCCTTCTCCGGGACCTATCATCTCCTCTATTTTTTCATTAGTTTTCTTATTTAATAGTGGGAATAGGATATGGGGCGGCAATCTTCACAGCACCATCAGTGGTGAATTTGCCTATTCCTTAGGCTTTGCACTGCTTTTCATCTATTTTGGGATGTTAATAGGCACATCAAATAGGAAAGCGCTTCTTTGTGGGATAATCCTTCTTTCTTTTACATCTATGAGTCATTTATATGCTCTCATGGTGGGTGTGCTTGTAACCTTTGTATACTTATTCATTAAACATTGGACCATTCCTCAAATAAAGAGGATGCTAATCTTTTTTGGTGTTACTTTTTTGCTATTGGGTGCCTGGTTAATCCCCCTGTTACTTAACTTGGAATACACTTCTACGTACAATAATGTTTTTTCAGTGACCCTGGAATCAATTTTCCCTGGTATCTTTGGTATATTTCTATCCCCAATCCTTGTGCTGTTAGTGCTATCGCTAATCAATAAGGAGATAAGAGAGGACGACAGACTCCATTTTTTCATTATTGTATTAATAGTTAGTGCAATCTTGTACTTCATAGCTTTCCATATTGCATCAGTAAGCGTAAGATTCTTGCCATTCATACAATTGACATGTTTTTATCTCTCCGCTTATGGAATAGTCACAATGCTTACTATCTTGAAAGATAAGAAATTCATCAATTTTCATTTCGTCTCAGTATTGATTGTAACACTAATATTAGTTATCTCCATCTATCATATTCAGACTAAAGAATCCATTGATATTGATAGAAGGCTTGAGAAGTTATTTACAGGCCATGATGAAACAGCGAGTTGGTTCAAGCTAAATATGATATCCACATATTTAAAAGGTGGATTAGGTGACCCAAGAGTCATATTTGAGAGCAATTTTAACACAAACGGACAATTCGGTTCAACTCGTATATTTGAGATACTTCCTTACTTATCAGGAAGAAGCATCATGGAAGGATTATATCATCAGTCCGGCACGAATTCACCTTTTATGTTTCATTTGGATTCCCGAATTTCAGAGACTGAAAAAGGGGTGGATGATACCTTTGGATGTTCATCTTTTTCTGTCCAGAAGGCAAAACCCTTGCTCAGATTGTTCAATGTTGGCGATGTGATACTCTTTTCGGATAAGGCAAAATCTGCAGTTGCTTCGGATCCAGATTTTGAGCTAAGAAAAATAGTAAAAGAATTTGAAATTTATAGATTTAAACTTAATGATTCACATTATGTTACAGTCCCAAAAAACTATCCTATTATTATGGATAATGATAATTTCAAATTAATCACCTATCTATGGGTTCTAAATGAGATGTATGATCAGCCATTGATTAATGGAAAAGATATTGATCTCCAAGATATTTCGCTAAAATTTTTTCCAGTAATCACCAATGTTTCTGAATTGGAGAGTTATAAAGGGAACGAAATTATCGAGAATTGTTCAATCAATGAAAGCTTGTCTCAAACTGAGATTGATTTTAGAACAAGCTGCGTTGGATTACCCCATTTGATAAAAGTAAGCTACTACCCTAATTGGAAAGTTAGCGGTGCATCAGATATATATCAAGTGACTCCATCATTCATGATGGTAATACCAAATAATAATGTCGTAAAATTGAGTTATGGTTACACTTTTCCGAATATCTTTGGATACATATTTACTGTTGTGGGCATAATTCTACTTGTCATTATCGTATTCAACAAAGAGTTAATTTATAAAATCTTGAACCTTATATTTCTCAATCGCATATTATTATTTGTCTCTAAAAATAGGATTATCCTTTGTTTTATTATGTTATTTGCAGTATCCTTTTTCTTTACGTTTCAGAATAGTGAACGAAATCAACTTTTTATGGATGTAGCTATAAAAAATAACTACCTGGACACATGTTATTTTGCAGGAAGCCTAAAAAATAGATGTATAATCGGAGTCATAAATAACACAGGCAAACTTTCAAGATGTTCAGAAAAATTTCTACAAACCAGATTGCGTGATGAATGCATTTATGTTGTTGCCCAGAAGTACAAGAGTAGCAGTATTTGCAGCAACATTACAGATAGTGGTCTTCAAGTCAAATGCGGAGAAGATATATTGAATAACACATTGGTCAGGGTCTATTCTATTGGGATTTACACTGGGAATTCCTTGTTCAATGTATCTAATGAGGCAATTTATAATAATCCGGTACTAACATATAAAACACCGACAGATATAAATGCCTCCTTTGTAGCAGATCCCTTCCTTTTGAAGCACAATAATACATACTACCTATTTTTTGAAGCTATGGATCGGGATAAAGACAAAGGAGTGATTGTCCTGGCCACAAGCAATGATACCCAAATTTGGAGCTATGATAGAGTCGTATTGGAGGAGAAATATCAACTTACATATCCACACGTGTTTGAATGGCAAGGTGAGTTTTTTATGGTACCTGAAACAGTAGCTACAAATTCTATTCAACTGTATAAAGCAAGTAATTTCCCTTATAATTGGACTAAACAAGCTACTCTGATTGCAGGAGATGAGTTTGTGGACAGTACACCAATTTATTTTGATAATACCTGGTGGATATTTACCTCAATAAGAGATAAAACAATGAGATTATATTATGCTTCGGATTTGTACGGTCCATGGTACGAACATAGGCAAAGTCCATTTTATATAGACAATTATAATATGTCAAGAGCCTCTGGGAGATTCTTAATTGTCAATAATACCATCATAAGGTTCACACAAAAAGATTTTCCAAAATATGGTCTTGAAGTCAATGCATTTCAAGTGATGAATCTAACCAAAAGGGAGTTTGGTGAAACTTTTGTGCAGAACATGCTCAGGAAAGGCAATGAATCGTGGAACAATCAAGGAATGCATCAATTTTCGGCACTACAGATTGATCAGGATTATTGGGTTGCTGCTGTGGATGGGTGGACGTATAAAAGCATTTTGGAATTAAAGAATTATAGCCTGGAGTTCAATCATAAGAATTAGTTAACTTAGGAGGTTCTATTGAGATTTTTCAAATATAAGGATAATAATTCAATTAATCTCTCTTTGCTTTCAATTATCAAATTGAATTTGCTTTTTCTGTTATCCAGGCAATAGACATCAATCTCTCTGATCTTTTTCTTTTCCCTTGTTGCGTAGTAAATTAGCTCAAAGACATAAGAGGTACCATCGCTCAAGTAATTAATACTTTTTTTTATAATCTCTTTTTTATATGCCTTTGCAGCTATTGAATAATCTTTGTAGTCAAAATTAAATAGTAATTTTACAAGATAGATATACGCAGAACTAATCAAGATTCTGTAAAATGGCCTTTTTTGGTGATCCTTTTTTGAGCCGATAATAAGATCATAGTTTTTCAATAATTTAGCTGATCTATTGATGAATTCCAAATCAATTGATAGATCCATATCCACTGAAATAATTAAAGAATATTTTGCCTTCCCAACACCATATTTAAAGGCTTTCCCGACACCTTTTTCAGGTATGAAATAGAACTTTACTTGCTTATTTTTCCTTCTTAAGCCTATTCCCAGAGCATTCGTATTATCATTTGAACCATTGCTCACAATAATGATTTCGTAAGGCGTTTGTAATTTATTCAGATATTTGCAAAGCGCCAGTGTATTCTTCTTTATTATCTCTTCTTCATTGTAGACTGGAATAACAATAGAGTACCCTTTCATCTTATTCGTTTTCCTATCCTTTTATAGTGTTTAAACAATCAGATACACTTTGTTGTACTTAAATTTATAAAACTATCTACGGTGATTGAAAGCACTAACTTAGTCTATTGATTCAAAGTAGTCAGGTTGACACATTATTATAATGAAGCACTGATTGTGTACTATGATACAAATCTTATAAATAATTTTAGCTGTTTCATGTATGACTCCAAATTGAGATGTCTAAGCCTAGATAATATATATCTTGGCCTTACATAGAATTCAATGAATGCTCTTCTAGTAATAGCTTTCTGTTCCGTGAGCTTTCTTTCTTTGGTATAAGCCTCAGATATCGGAAATTGGATCTTTTGGTTCAAAGTTTCAAACAATTTGGTACCTGGGTACAAGGATACAGTGTGAAATGAAGCATAGGTCGGATTGATTTTTTTTGAAAAGTCAATTGTCATTCGGATTTCTTCATCTGTTTCAGTTGGGAATCCAATCATGAAGAAACATGCGCTGTCTATACCAACTTTACGAGTAAGTTTGATTCCCTCTTCAATTTTTTCTAAGGTTATCCTCTTATTAATCATTTTCATTATTCTTGGTGAGCCTGTTTCCACACCAAAATGAATCAGTGTACAACCTGCTTTTTTCATCTTTCTAAGCAATCCAATATCAATACTATCCGCACGGGTTTGACAACACCATTTGAACTTGTATTTTTTATTAATTAAAAAGTCACAAACTTCCTCAACATTCTTTCTATTGACTGTAAATTCGAGATCAATAAAATAGCCATTTTGGATATTAAACTTTTCAACCGCAGTTTCCAATTCCTTATATATGTTAGGTTTTACTCGATATTTGTAATCAAACATAATTTGATTACAATAATTGCATTTGAACGGGCAGCCTCTTGATAATTCAAAAAGCATAAAATTTTGTCCCATTAATTCATAGTAGTATTTTCTAAGAGGTAATAATGAATAGTCCGGCAAAGGTAAATTTACCAATTTTGATAATTCCCTCTTTTCTGTTTTAATGATACTGTTCATCTTTCTATATGCAATACCAGGTATATTGCTCAGATTTTT
>JBDRQT010000054.1:0-2538 GCA_043826135.1 archaeon | reverse complement strand
TAATAAACTATATAAACCAGTTCTGATATGATAAGTATCAATGGCCATTAGGAGAGGGGTATGGATAGTAGTTTAGCTGCCGAAAGGCTCGCATCAGTTCTTGAAGACATATTTGGTAAGTATAACCTGTCCCCTGAAGATGTTGTTTTAGCTCTTGCTAAGCGAAAATCAGAAACAATTCCTCTCTCTGCGTTTTCTAACCCACTAAGTACACTTGAGATAGTCGTTAAATATCTTAAGGAAAACCAGGAAAAATCATATCACGAGATTGCGGTGATTCTAAACAGGAATGATAGGACAGTATGGTGCACATACAATAATTCTAGAAAGAAACTGGATAAGCCTCTCTCTATCCATCCATCTGTATCTGTACCTATCTCGATTTTTGCCAGCCGTGATAAGAGTGTCCTTGAATCACTGGCACTCTACTTGAAGGGACTTGGATACTCCTATCAAAAGATTGCCACTGCCCTGGACAGAAATTACCAGACAATATATACAGTCTGCAGGAGGGGGATGCTCCGATGATTCCTGCAATAAGTATACTAAATAGAAATAAAACTAAATTAAATGAATTAAGGGGAAGTGTCCCCTTAAGAACCCCTCTTAGAAATAGGAATAGAAATAATGGTCTCTTGTTCATGTCGATACTATTTGGATTAGTATTGCTGCTATCACTCATGCAGCCTATATTCGCTGATCCAGATGGAGCAAACATAACATACAACGTGAGCGAGACTAAGACTCCGGCTGCTGCTCAGTATCTAAATACATCAGGAGGAAGTTTCACTACAGTGATACTGAATGCAGAGACCCAGAACCTCAAATGGAAAGCGTATGCAGGTAATGTTTCAGGAGTCTTGACTTTGGATGATGGAGGCAATTATTCGATTTACCAGTGGCAGCTCACAGATTACACAGGAGAAGTGTTTGCTAGCAGGAATGCGTCAGTTACATGGAGTAATATCAGATGCGCAAATGTTACGCATGTATATTATGAAGAGACAGCGATGAACCATACGACAAGCAGTCCTGATTCGATAAATTCAACATTCAGCTACAAGCTCCACAAGGCTTTCTATGTTGGAACAGCAGTGATAGCTCAGAGCTCTTGCAAGAATACTTTTACATGGGTTAATAATACAGCGCAGACCCCAGACATAACCTCTCCGTTCCAGGAGATACTGCTATATGATGGAAGTGCATTAGTTTATACAACCTTCATTGATGACAATATCCAGGGATTCAATTTCAAAAAATATGATTTCCAGATGATTGTTCCGGAAAGAGGAGTGCAGGGTTATGACAATACTAAGTATTATTTCTACATGGAATTAGGTTAGAGGAAAGGATAACAAAATTTATATACCACTTAACAATAAATTTGTAAAAGACTACATATTATTGTTTTGAAAAAAAGGGGTGGATTGAATGAGGAAGGGTTATTTTTTGTTATTTTTACTGATTATGTCAGTGTTTTTATCATTATATCTTGTTGGTTCGACTGTCATATCATATAACAGGATATTTCCTGCTAATGAAAGTTGGACCAGGATCAATGATACGACTCTTTCGTTCTATTTCAATGCAACAGGCGATAATGAGACTACCTTCCAATGCCTCCTTTTTGTTGATGATATCGGCTTTGGAAATGAGACAGTGAATAATGACACTTACTCATTTATAATGGCGAATGCATCTTTGCAAGACGGATATAACCATTCGTGGTATATCAACTGCACAGATAATGAGACTACTACGACTGGGATATACCTTTTGAATGTAGATACGCTTGCTCCCACCTCAAATATAACTTCCTCTCCAACCAATGGGTCGCTCATCCCTTCAACCACACCTACTATTAAGATCAATCAGACAGATAATTTGGACGAAATTTTGGATTATATCCTTTTTGTTGATGGAGTGTCGATGAATGTAAGTACTGCTCTAAACTCGACAGAAGCAACTATTGAACTTTCGACCCTTGGTGAAGGACCTCACAGGGTAGAAGCACAGGCTACTGATAACGCAGGCAATATGATCAATTCGTCTTCAATATTTTTTACAGTAGACAGCATTGCTCCGACAGCAGACATCGAAAGCCCGGCTAATCTTACGTGGACCAATGATATAACTCCAGATATTGTTATCAATACAACAGATGGTGCAGACTCTATCATGAATATAACAGTATGGGTTGATGGCATTCTTAATAATGAAAGCCAGGTTGATAATAGCACTCACTTCACTATTACTCTGGCAACTCTTGCTGAAGGCAACCACAGTATCCACATAAGGTCAGAAGATGATATTGGGACATCAACAAATTCATCGGTTCTATGGATTCAAGTTGACGCAGGATTACCTGTCGTAAACATCACAAGTTCTCCCACAAATGGTTCAACAATTGCAGCAAACAATCCTTCAATAGCATTCAACATCACAGATAACCAAGATGAGCTCATCAACTACACAGTAATAGTGGACGGATCAGCAGTAAATTCAAGTGAAATAGCGAATTCGACAATTGAATCAATC
>JBDRQT010000053.1:0-92213 GCA_043826135.1 archaeon | reverse complement strand
TCCAAAATAATTTTTTAAACAATTAAATATTATTTTAAATAGAATAATAATAAATGTCAATCACTTAAATGAAGCCACTAATTGTATTTGCGCTATATGTTTAAATAATCTTTTCAATTCTTTCTAAGTCAAGATGTCTCCCGTTGCATTTCATAAGATCTTTGGACAGTTCATAAGAAAAAAATGAAAAAACTGAGAATGCGAGTATTCTATTCTTTGTTTTTTATTGCAGTATCATTTGGTTTGATATTTTCAATATTGAGTCAGGTAACAAATGATAGTAATACTAAAAAGATGAATGTATTATTGATAACATTTGATGCAATGAGGAGAGATCATCTCGGAGCTTATGGATATCAAAGAAATACTTCACCTAATATTGATGCTTTTTCTGAAAATGCTATTCTCTTTGATTCTTTTTTCACAAACGGAGGGGTCACCTTTGTTTCTTTGCCTTCAATGATGAGTTCAAGATATCCCAAGCTAACCAGACTGAATGACACTTTTTATTTTAAGATCGAACAAAACTTGACTCTTTTTCAGGAATATCTAAAAGAAAAAGGGTATTTTACAGGAGCCATTGTCAACAATAACATAACTTTCACAGGCGCTCTTGATGGGTTTGATTTATTGCATGTTGGTGATTTTGCAGATGATAGACTTGTCACAAAAGATTTGCTTGATACTTTGCAGCAAGAAAAAGAAAAAAGCTTTTTTATATGGGTTCATTATATATCACCTCACTCACCGTACAAACCCGTATTTCCTTATAATGATTCATTTTATGAAGATAGTTTCTACAACGTCACTGGCCAGTTTTCACCTGATGCAGTAATCCCCTCTAATTTAGATTTAATTCATAATAACCCGGAGTTTTATATATCGCAGTATGATGGAGAGATAAAATTTATCGATAATGAGTTTGGAAAGGTTGTATCAAAATTAATAGAGCTAAATCTGATGAATTCAACTATCATCATTATTTCTTCTGATCATGGTGAGTCTCTGGGAGAGCATGGCAATTATTTTTTCCACGGACCTTATTATGATGAAAATTTCAGGGTGCCAATGATAATTTATGTGCCTGGATTAAAATCACAGAGAAAAAGGATTGATGAACAGTTGCCTTCACTTGATATTTACCCCACAGTCCTGGATATATTGGGACTTGAACCAGTGCAAGATATTGATGGTTCAAGTTATTACAGCCACATCAGCGGAAATGAAACAAGTAGCAAGGTGGTGATTGGAACGCTTGAATCAGAGGAGACAACAATTTTTTATAGGTATTATCCATGGAAATACATAACTGTCTCAGGAGAGCCTGAAGCGCTTTATAATCTCGCAACTGATCCATACGAGTACGATAATAAGATAATAAATTACATATTGCAAAGAAACGGATCATACGAAATTGTGCCAAATTTGGAACCTGAGGATGAAGTAATACTGAATTATCTGATCCAGACAGCAAAATCATACGAAGGTAGATTTTTGGGCTGAAACCAAAATAGAAGCTGAAGTTCAGCTATCCTTACAATAGAAACTTATGTCAGGTAGCCAAGCCTTTTTAATCTGTCAATAACATCTTTATCACGAAGGCTGACATTTGCCTGATTTTCCAAATTGGCAGTTACTTCTCCAGGTTGATGATAATTGTTCAGTATGTAAATTGAGATATCTATGACTAGTACTAGTGCAAGGAAAAGAAATGCAACTATTAAGATAACCTTGAATTGATTCATTTTACATATATCCCAAACTCCTGAGTTTTTGCATATTATATTCATCTTCCTTGTCCTGGTCTCTTCCATCACGTTCTTTTACCTTTGTTGTCTTTAATTCCTCAATTATCATATCTACTTTACCTGCATTAGATTTAACTGCATTGCAGCAGCACTCGCATCCGATGCTTCGATATCTTTTATTATCCTTAGATAAGTAGAGGCTCACAATAGGTATGTTTTCTTTTTTAATATATTCCCATATATCTTCTTCTGTCCAATGCAGCAAGGGATGTATCCTCACATGGTCTGTGCCAACGCCGAAGTCAGTCGCAAATATATTCCATCCTGAAAGCTCTGCGTCCTGCAAAGGGATGAAAGGTGAATCTCCAACCCTCTTTTCATCTTTCTGTTTGAAGATATTCCACCCAAAGGAAGAGTCTCTTGGAGAAAAATATCTTTCTTTTCCACGGATCCCATGCTCATCTCTTCTGATACCTACAATCAGGGCATCAAGGTTCATATCAATGACAGCACTTTTAAGTGCCTGAGTTTTCCGGAAATTGCAGCATTCAAATCTTCCTTTTTCAGGAACAATACCTAATCGGTCAGCATCATTATTTTTTACGATGCTAAGATCAATATTCCATTCCTTTGCATATCTGTCCCTGAAATCATATATCTCCTTGAACTTATATCCTGTGTCGATATGAATTACTTTCATGGGAACTTTTCCAAAGAAAGCTTTTCTGCAAAGCCAAAGAAGAACTGTTGAATCTTTCCCCATGCTCCATAACAATGCTGGATTATTGAACTTATTATAAGCTTCCCTGACTATGAATATGCTCTTGTTTTCAATTTCTCTGATGTTTGACATTTTATTATTTTTGTGGGTTCCATACCCCACAGCTCTGCTGTGAAAAAATAATATTTGAAAATCCGGTCACTAAGTGAAAAACTCCGCAAATACCCTGCGGCTCTGCTGCGATTGGGTCGTGGAGTTTTAGGATTTTCATTTTATTTCAGTAGGCTATTCCCGTCCATATCGGACAGCGGTTCTATACCTATAGCTGCTAGAATTGTTGGCGCTACATCCTCACCAGATGCATTTTCCTTTAATTTTGCATTTGAGAAAAGTACTCCAGGCACAAACTTAGGGTCGATCAGGTGATCCCCTCTCCATTTTTTATCATTATCAGTTATCACTGCAGGTGCAAATCCGCCTATCGCAGACTGCCAAGCAGTCCTGAATCCAGGATTGTACCCAACAACAATATCAGGGGCATCTTTAGCATATTCCCCCTGATAGATATCTTCTTTTTTGTAAACTCCATTGAAAACAGATTTGCCGCTATGATCTTTGAGTTTCATCAAATCTGAAACAATATCATTTACTACTTGTTTTTTGTCTTCTACAATCCCTTTCGATTCCCTTCCTTTCTCATTAACAAAGATGCTGGTGAATCCAAGTGAATATGCTTTTGTTTTGCTCCAATCTACTTCCCTAAATAAAGGGCTTTCTCCTATCTGTTTTAAATTCTTGTTTGTTGTCATGAATCCATTTTCAACCAACCAATTGTTCAGGCCTACTTCCTGGTCAAAGTGGCTAAATCCATGATCCGAGACCACAAGCAGAAGTGTGCTATTATCTATTTTATCCAATATTTTGCCCAACAATTTGTCTTTTTGGATATAGTATGAAACAATCTCTGCATGATCGCTAAGCTCTTTATCTTTTGTCTGGATTACATGCTGGAGCCTATCGGAAGCATCAAATACAAATGCAAAGACTGCCTTATCTGATGAATTAAATTTTTCGAATTCTTTCCAGAAGATAGATTCCTTCTCAATTTCTAATGATTGAATGTAATCCATATATGCATCTGTATCAATATAACCCTCTTCAAAGCCGTCTGTCTCCTCAGGCATGCCTAAAGTAGCGAACAGACCGACAGAATCTGTTAGTTCTTTTGAATAAGCGGTAGGATATGATATCTTAACAAGAGGATCGCTTGGATCAATGTTTATTGCAGTCAGATACATCATAAAAGGGTCAACACTTTTAAGATAAGCTTTTCCAATACCATGGACTTTGCTGAACATTCCACTGTCAAAACCAAATCTTATCCAACTGCTCCATTCATTCTCTTTAATGTCATATCTTATATCGTCGACGACTATGGTCACTGTATTATTTCCATCATATTCAATCAGCATTTTGGATTTCAGATTTTCTAGTTGGTTCTGTTTTTGCATGGCCGGTCCTTCAACATAAGTTATTATTGAACCATCAATATTTTCAACAATCTTCAGCTTGTTGGAACTTTTTTCAGGCGGTCTTGCATCTTTGTCAGTAGTATAGAATGTGGAACCGCTAAGAAATCCTTTGATATCCGGTGTTCCTAAACCTGAAAGCATATTGCCTTTTATGTTGCCTGGAGGAAAAGTCACTGGCCATCTCAAAACACTTGTCGGTATGCCTCCACTACTAGTGATATCCCAGAAGGGAATCGTTTTTATGCTCGAAATATATTTTTTACCAAAAAGATTTCCAATCTGTTTAGTGATGCTAAGCCTGGGCATGTAATCATTTGTATCTCTGTCAATGAAGTCAAATATCCCATGCTTACCCGGATTTTTGCCTGTGGCTATTGTTGTCCAAGAAACCGGAGTTTCCGGAGGATATGTCGAAGCTAGTTCACCAAACGTCCCTAATTCAGACAATTTTTTAAAATTTGGAAGTATGCCCTGTTTCATCAGGGTAGCTGACATTTTAGGATCCATCGCATCTATTCCTATTATCAGCACTTTATCATACGGTGCTTGCTTCATATTTTGATTGGTTTCCAAATTTGCCATCTTCATATAATTACTAATAAATACTATGATACAAATGATTAATACTCCTAGTATGATTGAGATATGCTTAATAAACTTTCTTTGGGTATTTTTCCTACTTTTTTTCATGTCCTTTCAGTATTTTTTTTATGAATTTTTTTAGCGGAGCAATAAACTTTACAGCTATTAGGCCAAGAATAGCACCAAAAATCCCGGCTATCAAAGACCAAAAATTGGTAAGAATGAGTCCTCCTGTTCCGGGATCTATATATGCGTAGCATTTGGTAGGTAAAAGGGTCATCATTATCAATACTGCACATATTTTTTCAATTTTCATTCACTTAAACCCTTTTTGACTGTTTACATATGAACTAATCTTATCATTCATCTCGATATTCTCCATGAAATTATCGCAGGATCGTCTGCATCCGACTTTCTCCATGAATGCAGGGTGCCTGGAAATCTCAAGACCAATTTTTCTAAATTTTCTTTGCCTAGGTCCGTTCCATATCTCTTTGAAAGGATTATCATTAATGTTGCCGGAGGGAATCATGACTGCCTTGCAGCATGGAGAAACGTCTCCGTTTGCAAGTATCCTGCTGAATGTGTATCCGACCGTACATGGGATATTGCCGACCTGAGCATCGTATTCTCCTTTGCTGCATCCTTCATTTTTCAGCCTTCTCAAGAGATTATAAGGATTATCAATCTTAAGTTTTCCGTAATTCCCCTTTTCAAAATTGCTGATGACCTTTATCCATATCTCTCTTAGATCCTTCACTTGCTTATCTGAAAGTATGAGAGATTCAGTTCCGTTTTTTATCGGGTCAACCAAGGTGAAATATGTCTCATCAGCGTCAATCTCTTTCGCATGGTCCACCATTTTTTCAGCTTCAAAGTAGTTCAGGTTAGATATCACATTCACAATAACAGTTTTTGATTTTTTTTTAAGCTGATTAAACTTCAAAAGACTAGCATTTATCTTATCAAATGTTTCAAGCTTTTGATTTGGGTGTGTTGCTTTGTAGGTCTTCGGAGATGCAGCCCAAAGGCTCACTGTAAGATTATCTATTCCGATATTAACAAGTTCTCGGATCTTTGATTCATCAACCAATGTAAAATTTGTGACAATCTCAAGTGTGATGTTCTTTTTTTTGATCTCACGTGCAATATCCATTATGTGGGGATGCATAAATGGGTCTCCACCACCACTGAGCCTTATCCTTTCAGTTCCCATCTTAGAAAGATCCTTAATTACTTCCCTAAGTTTATCAATCTTAATCTCGTGCGTGAACCACTTAGGTTTTGGTTTGCAATCATTCAGTAGCGGAGAATAAGACCAGCAGGCTATGCAATTGAGATTACATCTGTTGGTTATGTCAATCACAACATATGATGGCCCAATTGTTGTTATATTTTTCTTATTGATGATTTCAGTGATTCTTGCTGATTCATTAAATCGTTCTCTTTTTGAAAAAAATCCTAAAAATTTCTTCATTTTTTAGTATATCTCACTACCCTTCACAGTAAAAATGTTATTCATGTTTAAAAAGCATCTCCTTGTATTCATTTAGGGTATTCATGCTGCCTTCATGCGATATGCCTAGCTCATCTAGCAAGGTATACACTTCCTTAATTCTAGAAATTCTGATTTCCGGAGTGTTACCATCATAGGTTTTCCACATGGTATATTTGTTCCCTGTTTCTGGGTATATTATGCCATATTCCCTGTAATTCTTATTTACTTCTGTGCCTATGATTAGTAGAAATGCCTGAACTCCTCTTACAAGCCCTATCACATCTTTCAATCTTCTGAGCATGTCTAGCGTCATTTGGAAGTCTTGCTGAGTTTCTCCAGGGAATCCGACAACAATATAGACCACGACCTGAATGCCGGCCTCCTTGGTATCTTTCAAAACTTTTTCAACTTCTAAAACAGTCGGTATTTTCTTCATCATCTTGACAATCTTTTCAGATCCCGATTCCAAACCATATTCCAGGCGATTGCAGCCTGCTTTTTTCATTTTAGCAAGAAAAGTAGGTGTCATCTCTTTCCAAGGGATTGCAAGACCAGACCATGTTACATTCATGTTGTTTTCTATCAATAGATCGCAGACCTGCCCAAGCTTTTTCATATTGCAATTGATAGCAGCATCTACAAGTGAAACATGGTTGATATTATTTACTTCTGCATTGTATTTTATTTCATCAAATATATTCTCTGGTTCTCGCATGCTATAATGAAGTCCAGGAATAGAATAGACGCAAATCACGCATTTTCCGACGCATCCTCTCCCCCATTCAGTGTGCATTAAGCCTCTGGTTATGTACAGATCAAGATTAAAATTATTGAATTTCGGATAAGGATACTCCTTCAGGTTTGCTTGTTTTTTGATTTGCGGGATAGAAACCCATTTGTTGTCTTTGAAAAACACTGTGCCCGGGATGTTGATAAGGGGCCGACGTTTCCTTGATTTATCAATTATCTCTGGAATAACTGATTCGCTTTCTCCCATTATTATAAGATCGATGAGTTCTGCGTCCTTTTCTGTAGGGGGGCATTCAAAAAAGTATCTACCCCCAACAACAATTCTCTTGTCACATCTTTTTCGAATTCGTTTTATAATCTCCTTGGTTACTAGTTGTTTTCCAAGAGTGAAAGAGAATCCAATCAGTCCTGCTGGGTGCTTAGCTATCTTATCTACGTATTTGTTTATCAGGTTATCAAAGACCCTAAGCATCTTCTTGACAGATTCTTTTGAGTCCCAATACTTTTTGTTGTTTACATTCCATAGATATTGATATTTTGGGAATGTATTGAATATTTCAATATTTAGATCCATAAAATCAGTTCTATATTGCAATTTTTCGAGGAAACTTTCCAAATATGCAAAGGTTAAAGGAGGTGATTCAGGTCCCCAGGGAGGAGTATTTATCAGCAGAATATCACATCCCTTGTCTTGAATCAGACTCTTTGGCGGCGAATTCAATCGTTTGTTTTTAATATAGGCCAGTGTATGCTTAAGTGTATAACCAAGGCCGTTCTCTTTTAAGCAGTCGGCAAATAATTCAGTTGGAGACATATTGCAGTGCTTCTGTTCCTGCTCTTTAAACCACTGCCATTTTTCATATGCAGCTCTTTGCGCATTCAAAAGGTATTTGTACGATAGTAAGTTTGGCTTTAAATCTCTTTGATCAATTATACTGTTATTACCAGAACTCTCAGATGTCAAATTTTTTCCCGGTTTAAGTTTATCATTGAATTTCGTGCTGTGGAATTGAGTTAAGACGGAGAATTGTACAGAATCAGGATTGATGGAAAGAGCATAATCAATAGACTTTTGTAAAGTTTCTTTGGTCTCACCCGGGAGACCAAAAGTGAAGGTGAGATGCATCTTGATTCCCAGTCTTTTTGTGAGGAGCATATTTTTGGTAGCGAGTTCTGGATCAGGTATTGTCCCGGAACTGTGGACGATATTTCTGGCAAGGGATTCTACACCATATTTTACTGCAATGAGTCCGACTTCTTTGAATTTAGTAAGGATCTCTTCATCCACAAAATCAGGTCTCTCTCTGAATGCCCAAGGCAGTTTCCAGTTTCTTCTTTTTAGTTCAGCAGCGAGTTCGAGCATTCTTTTCTTTCCATTATTGAATGAATCATCGTCAAAATAGATGCTCCTGAAACCTTTGCTTTTGAGCATTTCCATCTCATCGACGACATCCTTAATGTCTCTAGTGCGGTAATCGTTTTTATCGACTGCTAGCTGTGGCCAATAGCATAAAGAACTGTGATATAGGCATCCTCTGCTGGCAATCATGGTGGCTGAAGGAGATGGCAGGCCACCTTGCCACTCATGATACCTGAAAACAGGAAAGCTTTTCCTATCTGGCCAAGGGAGTTTATCAATATTTGTTAAACGTCTGGCACCATGATTATTATTGGGGGCCTTTTTTGTTCTGCAAATTAATCCCCTGATTTTTTCAATTTTTTTTTTGGACCTAATGTGCTCGCACAGTACAAGTAAGGTTTGTTCATATCCACCAACCAATATAAAATCAATTGGTTCCAAATTTATCAGCAGAGATTCATCAGATATAGTCAAATCTGGACCTGTGATGGCGATTTTAACATCATTGTTCTTCTTGATTTCTTTTAATAGCCCAAGGTCACGATCAAAGGAGGCTGCGCTCGTTTCAAGAAAGATAAGATCTGGTGAAAATTCATTGATTATTTTGTGAAACTCTGCATATCCAATATTCTGACCGATTGCATCAACAGATTTTACATCAAATTCATTTTTTTTGAGAAGTGACGAAGCATAAGCTAGAAACAATGGGTAGGGAAGAGAGTCAGGTTCAATACTCAGTTTCAGATGCGGCCATCTGGTTCCTGCCCTCCTACCTTTCATCTTGCCGACGGTCCAGGGAGGATTCGCAAGAATAATTTTCATTATATATCTGAATGATTTTGCATTTAAAAATCTAATCCTTTGGTTATGAAAAAGACAAATATGTTAAATTCAAACAAGGGCAACAGACATTTCAATTTTTTCAATCTATTTTCGGAATATTAATGATTTGACCTCATTTAGGGTGTGGACAGTTCCGTCGCTTGATATATTATTGTCCGAAAGATGTCTGAACATTCGTCTGGCTCGCTCTTCTCTTATGTCCAGAGTGCTGCCATCTTTTGTCTCCCACCTATAATCAGTTTGGCCATAGGGAAAAATTATGTTATATTCTTCTGGGTGATTGGCAAGATGTGTGCCCGGTGACAAGAATGGAGCGCAAATTCCTCTGACATAATCAATATTCTCATTGTTACGCGTGATAAAATCCATCGTGAGCCTGAATTCTTCTTCTGTCTCTCCAGGAAACCCTACCATGAGATATATTACTGGCTTTATGCCTGCCATTTTTGTATCCCTTAGCACATCTTCGGATATTTTTACAGTATGAAGTTTTTTCATAAGCTTTATGATTCTGTCAGAGCCAGATTCTACACCGTATTCAAGCCTAATGCAGCCTGCTTGTCTCATCTTCTTTAGAATTGGATAGGTCATCTCCTTTCTAGGGATTGCCATACCGCTCCATGTCAGGTCATAATTAGCGTTTATCAAAAGGTCGCACACCCGTTCCAGATGCATGATGTTTGAGTTCAGCGATGCATCGACAAGCGTCAGATGATTTATCTTGTTCACTTCATAATTATATTTTATCTCTTCAAAAATATTTTCTGGACTCCTCAGGATGAAATTTATACCTGGCATAGGATAGGCACAAAAAACGCAATTTGCAATGCATCCTCTGCTCCATTCAGCGCATATCACAGGTAACTTGTACTGGGACATGTCAAAACTTCGATATTTTGGATAAGGATAATTATCCATAGAGGGTGTTTTCTTAACTGCAGGGATATATTCAATCATATCATTTTTCCGTTCTATTGTTCCTGGCAAGTCCGTGAGAGGCTTATTCTTCTTAATCCTGTCCAGGATTTCTGGGATGACAGATTCTGCTTCACCTGAAATGATAACATCTATTATCTCTGCAAATTCTTTTGTCGGTGGATACTCAACAAAATATCTACCTCCAACTATTATTTTTTTATCTGATTTACGTTTTATGCGTTTGATCAGTTCAAGAGCGAAGAAATGCTTTCCCAACGCTATTGAAAACCCTATTGCTTTTGCAGGATGACTAATAATCCTACCAACGGTTTCATCTATTATATTTTCAAATTGGCTCATGATATTAAATACTGAATCTTTTGTCATCCAATAATTTTTATTATTAAGTTCCCAAAGATATTGGTAAGTCTTGCTGGAATTATGCATAATTATGTTTAGGTCAATAAAATCAGAGGAATAACCTTTGCTTTCGATTAGGCTCTCCAGGTACCCAAAGGTTAGTGGCGGATTGTCGACCCCCCAGGGAGGAGTATTAATCAGGAGAATGTCGCATTGAGGTTCTTGGTTGTTTTGGATATTATGTTTTGTATTTTTGATATAGTTGAATGAATGTGCCAAAGTATATATTGGTCCGTTATCTATGAGGCATGATAGAAACCTTCTTGGTAATGACATGCGTTTATTCTTATGTTGTTGAGCCTTGAACCAATGCCATTTCTCATATGCTTGTTTTTGGGCCTGATTGAGATCTTGAGGTGATAATTTTTCAGTTCTAATGACGCTGCCTGTATTTCCATCATAATCACTCAAGTTTTCTGAAGCAAGCATATTCTTTGACTTTAGCTCATTATAGAATTTGGTGCCTGGGAAGGGTGTCATTATCGAGAATTGGACAGAATCTGGATTGATCATGAGGGCATAATCAACAGTTTTTTGAATAGTCTGTTTAGTTTCACCTGAAAGCCCAAATGTAAAAGTAAGATGCATCTTTATTCCCATTTTCTTTGTAAGAAGCATATTTTTTGTTGCAATTGCAAGGTTTAAGCCCTTTCCTGAACTATCCACTATTTTTTGTACACCTGATTCCACACCATATTTGACCGCATGAAGACCGACTTCTTTAAACTTACTCAGAATTTCTTCATCAATAAGATCCGATCTTCCCATGAATGCCCAGGAGAGTTTCCATTTTCTGCTTTTTAGTTCAGCCGCGAGTTCCAGCATTCTTTTCCTGCCGATATTGAAGGTATCATCGTCAAAATAAATTGACCTGAAACCTTTGCCTCTAAGCATTTCCATCTCATCAACAACATCCTTTATGTCTCTTGTTCGGTAGTTTCTTCCGCCATAGACAAGCTGTGGCCAGGCACAGAATGAGCAAAGATACGGGCAGCCTCTGCTTGCAATTATCTGGGCTGATGGCGTGGGTATCCCGCCGGGCCGATCATTGTATTTATAGGCAGGCAGATCAATTCTGTCAGGCCAAGGGAAATCATCAATATTTGAAATTTCCCTATTTTCGGTTTTTATGCATTTATCATCTTGCCTATAGACAAGACCTCTTATGTTTTTGAGAGATCTCTGCTCATTGATTGAATTGGCAAGTTCAAGAAGTGTGAATTCATATTCTCCCGTCAGGGCATAATCAATAAATTCATTGGATTCAAGAAATTTTTCATTAAGGACATTCATGTCTGGTCCAGCAACTGCTATTTTGGCACTTGAATATATTTTAAACATTTTTATGAGTTCCAGGTCATGTTCAAGAGAAGGAGTGCTTGTCTCAAGGAATATAAGATCGGGTGAGAACTCCTTTATAAGATTATAAAACTCAACGTAATCAATATCTTGGGCGACTGCGTCAACGGCTTTTACAATAAAACCATTTTTTTTCAGAAGCGAGCTAGCATAACCCAAGAAAAAAGGATATGGCAAATAATCAGATTCAATTTTCAGCTTTAGATGAGGCCATCTACTCCCGGCTCTCACACCCTTGCGTTTGCCGACTATCCAAGGTGGATTTCCCAGGAATATCTTCATGTTTCATCTGAATAAATTATAATTTAAAAACTTGTCCCTTAACTGCGGGATCATTACGTTCCGCTTTCATAGACTTTTATAATTTTTTTTGCAGCTGTCTTCCAGTTAAAAATCTTTTCTGCTCGTGCCCTTGCTTTTGTTTGCAGCAATTGTCTTTCAGATTTATTATTTAGCAGCCTCAGGATGCCCTCAGATAGCGCAATGTGGCTCGAAGGTGTTACAGTAATTCCAGCATCTCCAATCATCCAGGGTACTTCTCCTACATTACTTGCAACTACGGCTTTTCCAGAGGCCATATACTCAGCAATCTTCAGCGGTGATTTGCATCTTTGTTGTTTTGTGTCGGTGAAGCATGCGACCGCTATGTCTGTAGCAGCAAGTAATTGGTTAACATCTTTATCAGATACAAATCCTGTAAACTTGATTTTATTTTTCATACCAAGCCTGGCTGCTAGCTCTTTAAGCCTGGTCAAATCATCACCACCTCCAATAATAAGGAAATTCACTTTTGGAAATTTTGTGGACAAATTTTTTGCAGCGTGCAAGAAAAGCTCAGCATACTGGGCACCGTGAAGCTGTCCGAGATAAGTAACAATTGGCTGGCTTAGTCCATATCTATGCAAAACATCTCCTATCTCATTAGCAGGATTAAATCTCTCCAGATCCGCGCATACATTTACCTTTATCATCCTGTTTTTTTTGACACCTAATTTGGTCGCCATATCCATAAGTTCATTGCTTGCGACAGATATTGTATCAGCCAGTTTTGGAAGGGTGCCCTCCAATATCTTCAAGAGAAAAGACTCCGTCTTAAGTATAGGTTTTCCGGAAGGTGAAGGAAGGAAAAAGATCTGATATTCCCAGTCATCCCAATCATAATGCAGATGTTTTCCAGTCAGGTATGCAGCAACAACTGCGGGCAAAGCTGCTTCAGGATAGCATTTTTGAAAATGGATTATATCGGCCCACATTGCCAATTTTGTCATCTTTAGGATATTTATAGGGATATCTACTCTTCGCCTTAAATAGGGTATTGTTTCAAATTCGGAAAATTTTGGGCGCACAATTCCTCTGTGTTTTTCATCCAGAGGAAAATAAACCAGCTTGACATCATGTCCCAATCTGGACAGTGCTGTCGCTATTGATGTTATCCTTATGGTCCACGGTTCAACGGTAGAATAGATATCATGAGGATGCACCATCAGAATCTTGAGCTTTTTATGTGCTGTTGAAGTTGACATGGGCATCTTATAAACCTTTTTTTGATATTTTGCTGAAGAAAAAAGCATACAGCTCAATGAAGAAACAGCATATAAGCATGAAACCCAGAACAATCCAACTCTTGATGGGCCTAACTCTCATTTTAGATCATATATCAGTTTTCTCTCTCCTGTAATATTCCAGATATCGCACACTATGCAATTATTTGCAAGTTCTGACAGTCTCTTTCTGGACAAAGATTTGTAAATATCATGATTGGTTGCTATTATTATGATTTCTGCGCCCTCCAGAACTTTGGACAGTTCCTGATCATAGCCTTTCACAAATGGATCATGCAGCTTGACCTCGCATTGTTCCATGATGAGCGACTTTTTTAATTTGAACGAAAGAGAATTTCTGGTGTCATCATGATTCTTTTTGAAGGAGAGTCCAAGTATGACTGCTTTTTTGCCTTTGATGCTGCCATATTCTTTCTTAATTTTTTGCAGCAGATAATTTGGAAGCCCTTCATTTATTCTCCAGCTGGAAGTTATGAGCTCAGCAAAGGGGATATTATTTAGCATGAAAAAACCGTCTTTGTAAAGACACGGACCAGCAGTAAATCCAGGATAAGGCAGTCCACCCCTCTTGTAATTATGATTGACAAGATGGGTGATTTCATGAATCTGCCTATCATGTTCAGATGCAATAATGGCAAATTCATTTGAAATAGCGAAATTGATGTATCTATACATATTTGTGAAAAGCTTTGCTAGTTCAGCGCTTTTTGCGTCAGTAACCAAGCATTCATAAGTTATCTTATCAAAAAATGACTTGGCTTTATTGCTGCATGCTTGTGTAATCCCACCAATAATCTGAGGAACCACTTTTATCTCAACAATTGCGTTCCCTTCGGCGATTCTTTCAGGGCAGAAAGCCATAAAAAAGTCCTTTCCACATAATAACTGCGTTGATCGTTCCAGATTATCTTTGATAAATTCAGTGGTTCCCGGTGCGACAGTGCTTCGGAAAATCAGCGTCTGTCCTATGCTCAGATTTTTTTTAAGCAAATCCAGAATTGCATTTATTTGTGAATAATCGGGATTCAGATGCTCATCAACAGGAGTTCCAAGACAAATAATTATATAAGCGCAATTTTTCATGCTGGAACTATCAGTGGACGGGAAAAAATTAAGATTAGTGTGTTTTTTCAGCAATATATCAGCATTTACTTCTCTGAAAGGCATTTTCTTCTGATTAATTTGACTGACAACAGATTCATCAATATCATGACCGAAAACCTTGAATCCTGCTTCAGCTATTGCAAGAGATAGAGGAAGTCCAACTCTTCCTAGCCCAATAACACAGACATTATCCAAACTAATACCCATAAATTAAAGAAATTCTTCTATCTTAAATACCTATACCTTTTATAGGGCGCATCACACGTGATTTATGAATTAGTTTAGGGTGGATAATAATACCGCAGACTTGCGTCTTATCTTTCAACAAATTCGCTGAGATTGTAGTCATGAATGAGCTTGAGCATGAAATTATTTTGGTCATGATTATCACAGGACTCGCAATATTTTCCATACATTGGTTTTCCAACCAGATTCACAGGATTCTCTTTGTGCATGATTAATCCATCATTCCTATATCTTGCATACCAATCAGAGTACCAAGCATCCTTGAATCTTTTTTCCTTCGTTAGTTCGTAAAGATAATAGAATCCGCAGCAAAAGCAGATATTATTGATAAGATTGATATGGCTGAAATGCCAGCCAACATAGCATCCTACATGGAGCAGAGCATTTTTTGACCAGTCTCCTGCTTCTGTGAAATGGTCAAGCTCATAATCAATATATGAAGGAAATAAAATATTGTGTTTCTTGCATATCTCCTGTGCCGTCTTCAGGTCAAACTTTACTTTCTTCAGCTGGTTTTTGCTTAATTTCAGCTTCTCGTAACTGAACTCTTCAAGGTGGGTCATTTGATACCATAAGCTATTTGCTCCCATTTCTACTGCGTCATAAGCCATTTGTATGATCTCTTGATAGTTCAGAGAATTAATCACATGAAGGACAGTGATATTAGGGGAATTCAGATTTTTTGATTTTTTCAGGTCACCTATCAGTTTTACATTTTTTCTGATTTTATCCATCAATTTTATATTAGTTTCTGGTCGCACTGCAGAAAAACTTTTTTGGCTGGAATAGCTCATGCTGACTGTGAGATTATAGCAGGATTCATCTGCGATGATATCTGAGAATTTGTCCAGCAAAATCCCATTTGTTGAGATATTGAACCTAAGTCCATTCTCTTTGATTGAATTTATCAATTCCCGAATATGCGGATAGAGCGTAGGCTCTCCCCCACCAACCAGTATTATGGTTTCAGTACCCATATCTTTTGCGTCTTTAAGGACTGATTTTGCAATGTTCAAATCAAGAGTTTTATCGAAAAAAAAATTATTTTTGTTATTTCCCCTCTCTTCAGGTTCCAGGTAACGAGAGAACGTCCTGCAATAGACGCAGTCAGTATTGCATTTTATGGAGAGATCAAACAGGATCTGTTTTGGTCCAATAAACACATCCTTGCATATTGGTCCCATGGACCTTAGAATGTTGTTTTCAATCCTTGTGCCATATTTTTGCACAATATCTACTCTTTTTGAAAATAAAGCAACATTCCGATTTTTTTTTATTGCATTTGCATACTTACTTTTCAGATCCCCATATGAAAGTATTTTTGGGACTGATTTCTTCCTCATTAATTCAATTAAATTTAAATTTATTGAAGTGGAAATTCCGAGAAAGTCTGGAAGGCTTCGATATGAATTTGGAGCAACCGCATAACGATGAATATCTGCAAAAAATTCCTTATATTCTTCACAGTCCACGAGTCTATCAAAATCTTTTTTTGCAGCGATCTGTTGTTTTAAAATTCTGGAAAGAGTATATTCTATAGTTAAAAAAGCCATCTCACTCTTTTCCAGAATTTTTATTAGATCCTTATCTATAATGACAAAATTGATATTATGTGTGAGGCCAATCTTCCTGATGATGTCAAAATAACCTAAAAACCTCTCTTTAATATTTGCGAGCGGCAATATATTGAACAAGGGAAATTCCAAGTGAGGTTCTTTTTTTTCAGTTGCAATCAAATGGAAAATCTTTTCAAGCCTGTGAAAATTGGTTCTTCTAATTCCAACTATAACACGGCAGGTTTCACTGTGGCTATGAAGAAATTTTGTCTGTCTGAAAAAATCGTTTTCATCAAGTGAGACACCCCATCTATGGACCTCAGGATTGTGGCCGCAGAGAAACACATCATTATTGCTGCAATACCTAGAAGGGAGCCTTCTTTGCTTATAATCACCAAACCCTATCTTTTTTATTGAGGAATATTCTTTCCTGCTTAATGCAATCTTGCTCAGATTTGATTCATTGATATTTTGATCTATTTCAGTAGTTAGTGAGGATTTTGCAGGAGTCAGTTTTCTCATTTTGCAAGTTTGCATTTATATGTAACTTGATATACTAAATGTGATTTAATATCGCTGTCAACCGACTTATCAATAATAAACTTATCCTTAAGTATTATTGATAATACATGCTTAATTAAAGATTAGTGATTACCTTAAATCAATGGTTCATAATAGATTTATGCCAATCCACGACTTCCTTTAACCCTTCCTGAAGCTTGATCTCGGGTGTCCATCCCAAGATTTTTTGTGCCTTGCTGATATCCGGCACTCTTCTTTTGATATCAATCGGCGGAGCCGGCACTAATCTTGCATTGAATTCTTTCTTATTATCACAGAGAAGCCAAAGCATCTTGGCAAGGTCGATTATTCTTGTCTCCATTGGAGAGCCAAGATTAAAGTCCTGGTCTACTGCAGCAACAGACTCCATTGCCATCACAATCCCTTCTGATATGTCAGAAACATGGGTAAAGCACCGTGTCTGGTTTCCATTTCCCAGGATCTCAAGGGGATATTGACCGCTAAGAATCTTCTTAATCAAATCTGGAATCACATGTGCGTATCCAACATAATCTCCAGGATATTCATTAATCCCATAGGCATTAAATGGCCTAATAATAGTATACCTTAGACCATGCTCTTTACTGAAAGCTCTGCAGTAATATTCACCTATTAGTTTGGACATTCCATATCCAGTGAGAGGTGGAGGTATCTTATCGATGTCTGATTCTTTGTGCGGAAAATTAGATGCTGATTCAAATACCATTGAACTGGAGATGTAAATCATCCTCTTGATTTTGTTCTTCACCGCAGCCTGAAAAGTTGATGTGAATATTTCATTGTTTTCAGACAGGATAGTTGCAGGAAATTTGTTGAAATAACCGATTCCTCCGATTAGAGAAGCCATATTTATGCAAATATCAATATTTCTGAACAATTCTTCAGTCTTTATCCGGTCCCTTAAGTCAATATTGACAAACTTTACATCATTTGGTACCCTGCTTTCTTTTTTGCTGAGATTGTCGGCAACTATTATGTTGTATCCTCTCTTCTTTAGGTGATCTATAACATAATTTCCTATGAAACCACAGCCTCCAGTGACAAGTATGCTACTCATGCGTTAACCTCCATTTCGCCTGTAAATTAATAACTCCTGCACTACCCCGATTCTCTTGATTAATAATTTTAAAAGTATGTCCAATATTTCCTATCTCAGTTATTTCGGATGTGGCCTTTGATCTGACTGACACTGAAATAAAATAATTGCCTTGAAAGAGATTATTTGTCTCAAATGAAAAGTACACTGTTTGGTTAGAGGTCTTTCCGGATATTTTTTTTCCAGCGCAGTATAGAAGCATTTCATTAGCATCATAGACTGAGAGCAGCAACGCAATATTAAGCAAATTTTGCCTTCCAAATCTAAACTCAATACTGACTTGTTCCCCTTGTCGATAAATGTAATTATCTTCCATATTTGCATTTATTAGTTTCAAACTTTTAATTATGTTCTTATTTTGTATAGAGATATTTGGTTTAATCTTATTCCTTAGAGCAACCATCTTATCAATCAGAAGGCTATATTTTATCATCTTCTGGTTGATTTTCTTAGAGCCCAATATTGAAAGCTCGTCAACTAAGTTTGTGAGCTTGCTTTGATGTATGAAATAACTGGAAACATGGATATAAAATCTTGTAATTGCATTGATATAATAATTAAGGATTTCATTGGAATAGATTTTAGATTTATTAATCAATGAAATATACATATTGAAGGCACTATTTATTTCCTCTGCAGTTAACCTTTGAGTATCGAGGCTAAAGATAAATGTTGTAAGATCATCTGCTATTCCCCTTTTTGTATGCTGCTCATGAGTCAGTTCAATCATGTCTTCGTATGATTTCATTAGCATATTGAGTGTACCTTCGATATTATCAGAAATAAAATATTGTATCATGAGGCATTCCTTGAGCAGCAACGCATCATCAAAAATATATGAATCAGGATCAAGAACTTTTTTCCTGTGAAGCACTGATATTATTGTGCCTGATAACTTCACAAAATCTTTTTTTTCTTTTATGCCGAAAGAACCAAATCCTTTATAGAAGGAAGTTACATTCTCGCGTGCATACCTTTTCAATTCTTCAATATACCAATTTAATCTGAACCTTAATTTTTTAACATGATTAAAGTTTGATTTTTTGTGAACTAGATTGTCCATCGGTATATTATTAATATTCTTTTTTTGTGGAGTATCTAGTTGCTCAAGCTGATGAGATATCCCTTCAATAGCGTCACAAATATGCTTAATCTGAACAGTATCTTTTTGTCTATAGTAGCTGCCAACTTCTTTTGCTTCCCCTACCTTTATGATCCGACCTTTATCTATCAGGATTAAACTGTCACAGAGTTCCTTGAGAAGATTAATATCATGTGATACAATAAGTATAGTCTTGCCGATTTTTTTTAGGTCATGCAATTTATGGACGCATTTTTTTTGGAATTCGAAGTCCCCGACAGCAATTACTTCATCAAGTAAAAATATATCTGCATCAGCGTGCGACATTATCGAGAAGCCAAGTCGTAGTCTCATGCCGTTTGAATAGTCTTTCATCCTGGCATCGATAAAGCTGCCGAGACCGGAAAATTCAATAATATCCTTTAGATTGAAATCAATATCCTTTCGTTTCATCCCCAAAAGAGTTCCATAAAGAAATATATTCTCAAGTCCTGAAAGTTCTTCATTGAATCCGGATCCGATATCCAGAAGACTTAGGACTGAGCCATTAATCGTCAGATTCCCCTCAGATGGCTTGAATATGCCTGCGACCAGCCGCAGAAGAGTTGTTTTTCCAGAGCCATTGACTCCTATTACTCCGACAACACTGCCTTTAGGGATTTCAATGTTTATTTTATCCAGGACAAGAATTTTTTTTCTTTTCCTGAAAAACCAGAATTTGCCGCCTAGCGGAATTATGAAATGTTTTGAGACGTTTTTTATCTGCAGTGCATAATCCGGCATACAGTAATGCATATATCAGAGAGTTAAAAAGATTTCTAGAGCTTTTCGGCCATATTTTTGGATGCGTAGGAATATAGCCATATAGTGGCAAATAGGATAATTAAGGACAAGCTAACTGTAATCAATACCTGCGAAAGATCATCGATATAGTTATGGAGAAAAAGGTTTCTCAAATGACTTATTATTCTGGCGATTGGATTCAGCATGTAAAAACGGATGTAGCTGGAAGGTAGTGTGGTTTCAGAATAGACAACAGGTGTTGCCCAAAATCCGGCGAGCAGTGCAAAAGACCATATATGACGAATATCCTTAAAATGAGGGTAAATGCTTGAAATTAAAAGAGAAGTCCCAAATGAGATGACGAATAAAATGAATAGATAAAGGATGCTTAGCATGTGCAGTAATACTATTGGTTTTCCCATATATGTTAGTATCATCAAGAATATGATTGTGCTCACGAATAAGGAAATTAAACTGCTAAGGCATGAGCTTAGTATCAGAATCATAGGTTCAATTTTGTGTTTTTTCAAAAGATCCCTGCTAGATTCGATTTTTTGCAGGCTTGCCGATGTAGATTCTGAAAAATAATTCCAGCTTATGATTCCAATTAGCAGAAAAAGTTGATATTCAGGTACGCCAAGATTAATTATATAGTTAAATACTATGTAAAGTGTAATCAGCATAAAAAGCGGGTTTATAATAGTCCATAAATAGCCAAACATAGTGTTCGCATATCTTGATTTGAAATCATCTATAGTAAGGCTGATCAGCTGCTCCCTTGATATTTTGATACTCATCCTAAGTATCAAATCTATTTAGATATAAAAAGATAGTTCTTCTTATTTAGATGCACGACTATATCAGCAGACTCTCCATCATCGATAATGACATGGCTGTAATTTAAAATCGGTTCAAAGTTATCTTTGCAATTTTCGAAGTTATCCTGTACCTTCTGGTATTGCAATAATTTATCCGGTAAGGCATCTTCAACTAGATTCAATAGACTAAACGGTATTGTAATATTGCTGGTGATTACAATATCTGAGTTGCAGATGAATACCTTTGAAGAATGAAGGGCCGCATCGCATTTTGCCGAAAGCCTGCACATATGCGAACGTGTCAGTTCCTGGATAGGATTATAGATGGAGGTATTGATGTTATTTCCGATAGCTGAAGCGGCTATTGAATCATGAAGGAAAACTGCTCTGCTTACATTATTGTTGATTATGAGCTCATTGATTTCGGATATCATTGTCTGGACTGGAAGGAAATTGTCGCTGGGCATAACAATTCCTTTTTCATAGAGGTTGTTGGTGCTCATTATGGAACCTTTGAATGGAAGAGTACAAGCAAGCGCAAATAACAAAATAAAAAGTGCTCCATTAATTATCCTGTGTGTAAACTTATTGCACCTAATCGTATCTATTATTTTATTTATTAGCTCAGCACTAGTCACTGAAAACAATATTAGCAGCGGAAACACATATCTGGCAGATGAAGAAAATAATAGGAGCGGAAAGATAATGAAAACAGGAGCCAGGATAATTTCAATAAGGTCAGTTTTGATATTTGGACCGTTGATCAGCCGTAAAAGGGAATAGGAAAATATCGGTATAAAAAAGAAAGCACAGAGTCCTAGAAATTTCACTGAGAAAAGCAATTTGGTGTATTGTAATAGATTGATGAACAATTTTTCAAGGAGATTATACTTGGCAAAATTAAGTCCATTGTCGAATCCGGTCTCTCCTTGCTGTATACTTAGCAGGAGGGTACCATGGGGAAGGTACCATATGCTCATCACTGCAAGGCATGCAAGAATGGAGATTGAGATGTTAAAAATGAATTGCCTCGAATTTATTTTTTTACAAGTTTTGTATTGGAAGAATCTATAAATGAAGCCGATAAAAACTAGGGGGATAATATAGATGAAAAAAGTAAATTTGGCAAGCATCCCGAGACCGCATATTGCTCCAAACAAAAGAGAATATTTTGTGTTAGAAAAAAATTCAGAGTAATAATAGACTACTGTGCTAAGCGAAAATATAGATACGAGCGCAATGTCCGGCAGGTAAACCCTTGAAAATGGCAGAAAAGATGGGACAGAAAATAAAAATAGGGCCGAAAGCAGCCCGGTTTTCCTGTCTCTCACTTTTTTACCCAGGTAAAATATCGAGAAAAGAATTATGCAGACATGAACAATATTTGAAAGCGATGCGTTGTCCTCAGATAGACCAAGCACATAATATATAGGGAAAGGTTGAAATACAATTAAAGGAGGGTAATCCTTATAATATCTGTTGAGATAATATTCTCCAAAAGCTTTGAAATCATGTTTTTCAAAGAGAGCATACAGTGATTTGCTGATAGTGTAGGTATCAGCAATATCATAATAGAAGATTGTTGAATCTTGTTTTAATATATTGTAATTTTGTACAACAGCATATATGCATAGAACAAGCAATACTATGAGATAGGGAATATCTTTTTTCAGTTCATCCCTTTGGAATCTTTTTTTCTGGATTTGAATACTTTCATTTTTTTTAAGGTCTTCAAATTCTACAGGGACAGATGAAACTCTTATTTTTTTGTTCCCAATTTTAGCATCACCTTTAGACCGCTATAATTTCTCTTAATATCTTCAATTGACCTGAGACTGCCAATAGTTCGCAATAGAAACTTTGGATCCAAATATGTGGATCTATATGCAAACCTGAATTTGTCTTCCAGGTCTTTAATTTCATTGTATCCCTCTGGCAAGAAAACAGCTTGGTTTTCATTGTATTTTGCGAAATCAGTAGATAGCATCTTAGATCCTTTTAGCTTGCCATAGGACAGAGTACCTGGATATGGTGTGAACAGGCTAAACTGGGTGAGGTCTGCACCGAGGGATTTTGCAAATCTGATTGTGATATCGGTTTTTTCCGGTGTTTCTCCTGGAAGACCAAGAATAAAGGACGCTCTTGCTTCAATCCCTGCTTTTTTGGTCCATTCAATTGCCTGCTTTGCCTGTTTTGATGTGATACCCTTTGATACGCTTCTCAGGAGTTCCTGGTTTCCTGACTCTATCCCATAAAGTATTTGCCAGCAGCCGGCTTTAGCCATCATTTCTAGCATAGGTAACGTAACTTGGTTTACTCGGGTGTGGCAATTCCAAATGACTCCTAGATTTTCATCTTGAAGCATTCTGCAAAATTCATAAATCCAGTCGGGGCTGTGGATAAAGTCATCATCCCAGAATCGTATATCTTTGATATTATACTCTTTCATAAGCTTCTTTATCTCCATGATTACTCTCTTTGGTGATTGTCTTCTGTAGAAACCTTTGACAGGAGACTGAAAGCAGAATTCACATTTTCCCCATGCACAATCCCTGCTGGTTGTAAGAGGTAGTATAGGTGTTCTTTTGTAGTGTTTTGGAAGAGGCAGATAATTATTAATATTGAAAAGATGGAATGCATTCATCGGCAGATAATCAAGGTTCGGAAAGATAGGATAACCAATTGTTTTCCTTATTTTTTTCCCGACCCTATACATAAGACCTTGAATCCCAGAGAATTCTTTTTTTCGGGCAATCGCAGATAGAAGTTTTGGATAAACAATTTCTCCTTCTCCAATAACTATAAAGTCCCAAAAGTTTGCTTTTCCGAATAATTGTGCTGCCAAGTTATAATCCAAAACTTTGATTGGAGGTAGAGTTGGATATATTCCTCCTATGGATATCGGTATATTGTATCTCTCTTTAATTGAGTCTCCAATAGAAACCAGGTTTTTAATCGAGCTGAAAAATGAAGAGAGAATAATTAAGTTAGGTCGAAGTTTTTCGATATCATCAAGAGTGTTTTGTAATGTTGTGCCTGCAATACGCATGTCCCTAACTTTGACTTCATGGCCTTCTTTCTCAAGTACAGCACTAAGCTGGGATATCCCTAAAAACAAGAAAGTGTCAATATTGCTGATTCCCTCAAATTTCTTCTGATCAGCAATAATAAATAAGATTTTCATTTTCTAATATACCTTCTCTGTTGTAGGAATAGGTATTTTCATTTTCTTAAAAATTGTTCAAGCGGTATTTTTCCTGAAGATTTTCCGTCCATGTATTCCATGCACCAGATTTCCAGTGCTAGAAGGGCCATGAGCCGGTACGCATGGTTATGGAGCTGGCAGAATATCTTTTTGGATAGTTTCTGTTTTTTATGTTGTAGATACAATTCATCCAGATACGCATTGTTATACCAGCCTCTTCGCTTCAGGCTATCTATCAATAGTTCAATAATTACCGGCCTTCTTTGGAACCAACCGTGGAACGGTTGGTCAAACGGCTGACCGACCTTGTCAACAAAGGAAGAGGGAAAATGCCGTTTCAGTGCCATCTTGTGGAAATACATTTTATATACACGGTTCGTTAGGCGTTTTAAGGTGTTCCCTTTATACAGAAGCTCATAGGGCAGAGAACAAATGAAGTCCATCAGAGCCTGATTCTGGTATGGTGGAAAAACATTCATGTTTTTTGATTTTGCAAATTTTTCATGGAATGTTGTCACATACTGCATATTACCCCATGTGAATCTAGCATTCACAAGGTCATCATTAAAAGTTTTTTTCCTGATTGGGATCTGGCCAACCATATTTGCTTCATCAAATTCTTTTAGGACATTTGGCCTGAATAGTTTTTTCCTTTGCATTGGGTCAAAATGCCTGTAGCAAGTCAAATTCTTGTAAAAATTATTATAAAAATCCGGATATGAAAACGCATGCAAAGGGTATCTTGCCTCCCACAATCTTTCATTTCCAGATAATCTTGCCAGGCCGTCAATGAAGAGAAAAAACAGTTTTCTGAGAAGATAAGGCCAATCTTTGATGTATCTATGAATCTCACTTACAGGATAAAGATGATGAAATATATTATTTCCTCCATCTCCGGTGAGCAGTGTGTCAACATCACTGCTTGCGGTGTTGATCATTTTAAAAAGAGACAAAGATGATGATAGAACCGGCTCTTCAGCAATATCAATCATCTCTGGGATCAGGTCTAGGTCATTTTCTGTAACAGGTATCTTGTGATGGATTCCATTTATCTTTTTTGTAACATAGGATGATTCCTTAAGCTCATTGAACAATGAATATTGATAGTAACAGGTATAAGTATGAAGCGGTTTTTTGCTAGTCATTGCAGCCATGAAAACTACCCATGATGTATCAAGACCGCCGGATAGCGCGCTCCCGAGGTTTTTTGTACCATTAAATGCCTGGAAATCCCTTATTGCATCGGTCCAAAGCTCTTCATATTTATCAAGTGCAGCATCGATGTCTTTGACAGGCAGCCTGCTAAATTTCATCTGAGAATATCGTTTCTGATCAAATTTATTTTTTGAGATTATCATGTAGTAGCCAGGTACCATTCTATAAGTATCCTTGAAAGGCATTTTATCAGAATAGGAATAACCTGAATTCAGAAATAGCGATATTACATCCATGTTCATCTCTTTTTTATCCAAAAATCTGAGCAATGGCTTGTATGAGTCACATAATATGAAAGAATTATTTTGCCTGAGGAAATAGCATTGGGTATTTGAATATCTGTTGTTAAAGACATACAATTCTTTTTTATCAATTATCATGATCAAAAAATAACCATCTAGTCTTGTTATGAATTTAGTTCCCTCTTCTTTGAATAATCTAAGAATCAACTCTTCCTGATGCGGGAAATTTATTAATTTGATACTGCTGCTAGTCATATTAGTTATCCTGCCGAAAAGAAATACAGTAATATCTCCCTTAGTGAAGGCCTTGTTGCTTGCTAAGATAGCAAAATCACCATGCTCAAAATCAGGAGAATCAATTTTAGAATAAAGAGAACCATAACCAGCAACAAAATGATTTACCCCCACAACAGATTATAATATCTTATCTCTTATATTCTTTTCTAAATCACTCAACATAATGTTATTAAAGTCTGATAGATTTTAATTATGCATGAAGATAGCACTGATTTATCCTTCATTTGGGGTAGTATCTGTCAAAAATCAGCCGAACATCAAGGCAGTCGCTGATAATTACGGAATCTATCCGAACATGAGCATGGCATATGTGGCAGGCACACTTCAAAAAGCAGGGCATGATCTAATTTTTTTGGATGCAATGGCTTCGGGATATTCACTTGAGGATATGCAGAGGCTGTGTAATAAATTTTCACCTGAAATAATTATGTTCACCTTGACTACCTATCTCTTCCATGAGACATTGGATGTGATAAGATATTTCAAGAAAACAATCAAAACAAAGGTCATAGTTGGCGGCGCTCATCTTGAATTATATCCCAAAGAGACACTGATGAACAAAGAAATTGATTTTGGGATAATCGGAGAAGCTGAAGAGACTGTAGTTGAACTTGTTAATGCAATAGACAAAAAACTAGATTTTGCAGGAATAAAAGGAATATGCTATAGAAAAAATGAACATGTGATTATTTCTCCCAAAAGAGAGAAAATCAAGGATTTGGATAAAGTGGCGTTTCCAGCCAGGAACCTGCTTCCGATGGATAAGTATTATTCTTTCATATCAAAATACAGGAACTACACAATCATGATAACCAGCAGAGGTTGCACGTTCAGCTGCAATTTCTGTGAACAGAGGACAGGAGATATAAGGTACAGAAGCGCAATAAATGTCGTAGATGAGATGGAAGAATGCTATGTTAGATATGGCGTCAGAGAGATAGATATCTTTGATCCCCTGTTTACTTTGAACAAAAAAAGGGTGCTGGAAATCTGCAGTGAAATAAGAAAAAGAAGATTAAAAATTCATTGGAGCTGCAGGTCCAGGGTTGATACCATAGATTATGAGATGCTGAGATCGATGAAATCAGCAGGATGCTATCGGATATACTATGGAATAGAATCTGGTGATGAAGTGATACTGAAAAATATTAAGAAATTTACAACCATCGCCAAGATAAAATCAGCAATTAATCTGACAAAGAGAGAGGGAATTCTGGCCTTTGGTTATTTTATGTTTGGATGTCCCGGCGAAACTGAAGCGACAATCAAAAAAACCATCAAACTTGCGCTTTCTCTTCCGCTAGATTATGCACAGTTCAGCAGGCTAAGTATACTTCCCGGCACTGGATTGTACGCTGATGTCGAAAAAAAAGTTGGAGCAGATTATTGGAAAAAATATATAATTGATAAGAAAAATGAGAAATCACTGCCCAGGATTAATTGCGCCCTGACAGATGAGCAGCTTGACAAATATATAAGAAAAGCGTACCTGAAATTTTACATGCGGCCCGGATTTATCCTGAAAACAATATTACAAATCAGGTCAATGTCAGAATTATTGAGATATTTTAAGGCAGGGCTTGGTATGATTGTTTCAAAATGATGGTAGAGTTTCAATCGAAAACTTTATAAACTCTGTAGAAAGAGTTTTTTATAAGTCATTTATAAAATTAAAAGAGGGGTTGTGGGATGAAAAATCAAGTAGTTTCTTTAGTATGTTTAGTATTAGTATTATTGTTATCAATGGGATTTTTTAATGTTTCAGTGGTAGGAACAATTTATCCTGGTACAACGGCAGATGTAGTAAACCACGAGGTTCACTCTTATGGAACTTATTATAATGACCATGGTGGCATTAGCTGTTTTGGCCCACAGTGTGGTGGTGGTGGTGGTGAAGAGGGTGGATGTGATAACAGCTGCCCAGGTTCATGGGAATGTGGCAGCAATGGCTGCGGAAATGCATGCACTAATAAATGCGGAAGCAAATTCAAGGCTAGTCCGGAGTGTACGAGTCATGTTTGTATGTATAATCCCGCGTCTTTAGATGGGGTTGCAGTCAGCAAACCCTGTATTGCTGAGAACAACAGGTCATTTACAATCCAAGGAAATAGCCATTATTGCGGAGATATTACTATAAGAGTAGCGTATTCAACAGGTCAGAGCGACACATGGACAGATGCAAGCCATACTCAGGAAGATTATACCTTCAGGCATGCATTCACAATTCCTGATACAGTTGATGTCAGCCCGGAACCAGGAGTCACGATTACTATTGATGGGAACAGAAATACCATAAAAGAGACACTGGACCAAGATACATATAATTGCCATGTAGAGAGAGACATGGACCTGACTTATCTAAATTTTTTCTACTGCCCTGTCTATCCTGAGTCAAGCGTTGACGGTAATATTTATGATTATTATGGACAGCAGAGTGATTATGTTTTAAATCCAGGCCTTCCTTATTATGCAGAATGGGACATGGACAGCAGCTGCCTGTCAGATGACAGTATAACCCAGTGCTCGCCAAACCCAACAGACTGTGTCAAACGTAATGGGCAATATAACAAGACGAATTCAGGTGTCTATGCCGATGGTGCAGATAATGAATATGAAGTGTGCATGTCTTTTGACGGAAAGCAAGGTGGATGGGCGGATGCAGATATTAATGCAGCTACCTGTGATAAGATAAATAATGTTGATTTGAGACTTTCGAAGTGGTTTGATTGCGATATCGATCATAATAACGAGTGCACATTGGGACAGGATGGGTTTCCTGATGATGATATTGGCCTGTGCTGCGGAGATGATATTGGTGAAATCCCGCTTGAAACAAAAACCAGATTTGGCATAACATACATGACAAATGTCGATGGGACTCAGATGGAAAACAGCGCATGCTGCTCTGATTCATATGCCTGCGCAGATGAAAATCTGATTTGCAGACCTGCAGGTTATAATTATTGTTTGAAGCAAGGTGGACTAACAGCCACATGTACAAATTTTGAATGGAATGTTGTTGCGCAGACAACTTGCAAATCAGGCTGCGAAAGATGTGATATTAACACTAATGGCGCTGTGGATGAGTATGACTATGCAGCAATCCAGAGCTGTATCCTAGCTGAAAAAGCAACAGAAGGCTCATGTGTGAACCCTGATCAGTATAATGCAAACCAGGATCCTGTTCTTGATCAGGCAGACCTGGACTTTTGTGCTGAGTATTTGGGAGAAGATTGTTCGAGATGCGGTGACGGAGAACTTGGTTCGGATGAGGCATGCGACATTGTAAGCGAAAATCCTCAGTTCAACTGCCAGGAGACATATTGTTCTAGTGATGCAGGAAGCCATGTCCAGTATGTCAGGAAAGATGAATGCACAGATGTGATATGCGGCTGCAGCTATGATGCAACCTGCAATAAACTTGATTGCGGTGGATGCAACCAGGATTCAGATTGTCCTGGCGGAGAGTGCAATAAACTTACTTGCTCATGCGAAGTTACAAATTGTGCACCTGGAACAGGCAAATGTGCAGATGGAACCTGCAGTCCAGAATGCACAGGACTCGGGTGTGTTGGTGCGCCAAATGGAGTTTGCGGAGCAGATGAGGGATGCGGCTGCTCAGATTGCACAGGCCAGAACAGGGGCTGTACACAGGGCGCAGTATGCTCAGTGGATGGACTTTGCGGCTGCCCAGCAGGAACAGCATTATGTGTAGATAATACATGCAGCGCGAACTGCGCAGTAACTGATACTGCAAACCAGGGATGCATTACAGAAAATATGATATGCGAACTTGGAGAAGGCTGCGCATGCAAGGATTGCAGCAACAAACAGGATAGCTGCGTATCAGGTCTTGAATGCAATTATCTGACAGAACTCTGCGGCAACGCATGCGTGCAGACCGAGACTACTGAGTTCACAATAGACGGAAAAGATAATGACTGTGACGGACTTGTGGATGAACCCTATTTCGATTACAATGGAATCTATATCTGGGAAGCAAACTGCAATTATTACGTATGTGCATATTCACAGGATGGCACTGAGCATATTGCAAAAGGCAAAGTCACAGGAGGTATTCAAAAGGCAAAGACAATAGGATTTGAGCCTACTGATGTGATGACATCAACTGGTACCCAGCTCACATTTGAAAGCAGGACAAACAATGATGTAGATTGCATGATATACTCATCAAGCGCCATGCTGACATATGACCTTGAATATTCAGGATCAAAATCAATGAACAATATCTATCTGACAGAAAGAAAAATAACACCGCTCAAGAATCCTTTCCAGTGGTCAAGCCCTAAATGTGCACTGTCATGTGCAGCTAGTACTGCTTGTGGAGAGAGCCTGTGGGGAATGAAAATAAACTGTGACTACGAAGAATGTCTATTTGATTGTTCAGATTATTTGGTGGACACTGCAAGCACATATGATATCATGTCGATGATATTCACAAATGCCGGTGACACTTGTGTGGACTGTCCAGCGAATATGGATTGTTCAAAATACAATAACGAAGCAAGCTGTCATTTTGATACATGCTATGGGTCCAAGACCAACTTTTTGTGTTCATGGAATACAACAGCAAAGAAATGCGAGGAGATATTTAGCCCATGCATGCCGGGAACAACTCTTTGCAGGGACGGAACCTGCAGTCAGGACTGCAGCAAGACAGATACAGCTAATATGGGATGTGTAGGTCCTGCAGATGGCGTATGCAAAGTCGGAGAAGGTTGCGCTTGCATAGACTGCACTGATAAGCAAGGAAGCTGCACAAACGGAGCTGCATGCGACAGTGCCCAGATTTGCGGCTGCACTAGCGGAACAACAATGTGCAATGACAAGACATGTGATGCAACATGTGCAACACGTGGAGGAAAGACAGAATGTAGCGGAATACCAAATGGAATATGTGAATTTGGAGAGGGTTGCCTTTGTGACGACTGCTATGCTAACAAAGATAGCTGTAAGACAGGTCTTATATGTGATTGGGTGAGCAGGGTATGTTTAATGCCAAGGAATGCACCTTCATGTCAACCAGGCACAACTCTTTGCCTAGATGCTACTTGTGATGACACTTGTGAAGATCATATGGTAAAAGCTGGTTGCATCGGACCACCAAATGGTGTCTGTCAGGCATGGGAAGGATGCGCATGCGTTGACTGTGCTGGGAAACAGGATTCATGCGTTGACGGAGCAATTTGTGATTTCGGAGTGCAACTTTGTGCAGCTTCTGACGGCGGTGAGAGTTTATGGGACTGTGTCGACAGCGATGATGATGGTTACTATCTAAAATCAGATTCTTGCCACTACGGAACAGACTGCAATGACAACAACGATAACATAAGTCCAGCGATGCAGGAGATCTGCGGAAATGATGTCGACGAAAACTGCGATGGTACGGTTGAAACAGATTGTTCTGCAAGTCAAAGGGTCACGATAGATATGACTTCAATGCAGGCTGTAGATATTTTCGGTGTGTTCGACCTGAGTATTACAGTTGAGAATAAGATGACCAGCACGAGCGAAGCAATGACGATAGATGTCCAGCTTCCTAGCGGGATGAAAGCAGATAGGAACAGTTTCCAAGTTGGCAGCTTGCAGTCTGGAGAAAAACAGGAATTAGAAACTGCAGTCTATGTAAAGAATGCCAAAAAGACAAGCGATGCCATGACCATTGATGTTAAAGGAAGGATTGCTATGACAAAGGAAATAACATTTAATGTCAATATCCCCGCAATCAAGATTGCTCCAGATCCTGAAGACGACGGCAGCTGCCTCAACCTCAAATATGTCATAAATAAACCTGGGCTAACTGCGGCTGACATTGAGTTAAATATCATTGATCCTGAAATGTTGTTCAGTCCACTGCTTATAGTTGACTATTTGAGAGATGTTGATGTTAGCGGCATCACCACAGGTGACTTTGTATCAAACCCATACTGCCTGCCTAAAAGAAAGGGTATAGAGATTTATGGATACCTATACGAACCTCTTGCAACCAAGCTTGTAAGTGTCGGCGGCACAAGCAAATTGTCTCTTGACAAGGAGCCAAGAAAAAAAGTGGAAATCAAAGTCAGATTGGGATGAGTGATTAGATGTTAATTTTCGGAATAAATCTGCCACTGCCGGAGCTATTTTTAGTTCTGGTATTAGTTTTCTTATTTTTTCTTGTGATGATACTGATGCAGCTTCAGAAGCTTCAGAAGCTGACAGTAGAAGAGCAGAAAGACCTGGAAGAGCTGGAACGCATGGAGCATGATCAGATGAGTGACATTGATGAGATCAAGCGTTTTGAGGAGAAGGAAGCAGGGAACCTGCTTGAGTTCCAGAAGGGGATAGCGGACCTTGAGGAGGATACAGACACGATATATTTGAAGAGGCTAGCGCCTGATCTATACAAGATACAGAACTACACATTATGGGCGCTGTCAAAGAACATGGCGCCATCTCAGATAAAGCAGAACCTTTTGTCCAGGGGCTGGAAAGACAACAAGATGATAGCGATGATAATAGAGGACACTCTGAAATACACCGGACACATTAAGAAAGGCGATATTGACCAGAAAGAGCCGGTGGCATCTCCGGAGGGACCGCAGGGCGCTGGTGGCTCAACCAAGAATAAGTCAATCCAGGTAGTAGAGACGACTCACATAATCAAGCCTGTTCGAATAGTGACTATGAAAGAGACTACACAAAGAAGAAAGTCAAAGAAGAAGCCAAAGAAATCAACAAAGAAGGCAAGAGTCAAGAAATCAAAAGATGATTTCAGGAGCATAGAAAAAGAGCTCAGCAAGCTTGAAAAAGACCTGAAGAAGCCTGGCAAAAAATCCAAATCTGCCAAAAAGCCGAAAGCTGCGCCTTCCAAAAAGAAACAAATGACAAAAAGAAAAATATAATTTTTTCTTTCTTTAACACATAACTTTATAATTAATTTTTCAATTTGAATAATCATGTGTGGGATTTTTGGGTTTAATTTTAGTGATGCAAACTTAGCTATTAGCATGAAAAAGCTGTTGCATCATCGTGGACCTGACCACGACGCAGTCTTTCAGGATGATAATATGACGATTGGCTATACTCGGTTATCAATAATTGATCTTGAGGGTGGAAACCAGCCGATGGAAAGCGAGGATGGGTCGCTTGTTCTTTTCTTTAATGGAGAGGTCTATAATTATAAGGAACTCAGAGAGAGGCTGCAGGAGAAAGGCCATAAATTCCAGACAGATTCAGATACAGAAGTAGTATTGCATCTTTACGAAGAGTATGGCTACAGCTGCGCATTACATATTACTGGAATGTTTGCTTTCGTCATTTATAATAAGAACACTAAAGAAATTTACATTGCAAGAGACAGGCTTGGAATAAAACCTTTGTATTATTATCATGATTCCAATGTGTTTATATTTGCTTCAGAGATAAAAGCAATACTTGCGTATGATGAACTCATTAAGCATGTTAATTACCCTGCTCTTAATGATTATCTCACTTATAGATATTGTACTGGGCAAAAAACAATGCTGAAAAACATTTTAAAGCTACTGCCTGGTCATTATCTAAGGTTTGCAAACAATATTCTGGATGTAAAGCGTTATTGGGAACTGAATTTTGAAATTACCAACTACAACAGAGATTTTTATGTGAAGAGATTTAAAGAGTTATTAAAACAATCAACAGAGGATGTTTCAATCAGTGACGTCCCTATCGGAGTACTTCTTTCAGGAGGGCTTGATTCAAGTTCTGTAGTTGGAATGATGGATAATAGTCAGGAGATAGATACATTTACTGCAGGTTTTGATGAAGGATTTAATAATGAGTTTGACTTAGCAAGACAAATTTCTGAAGAATTTGGGACCCGGCATCATGAAATTACTATTGGACCTGACAGCATAAAGCATCTGCAAAAAATAACCTGGTATTTGGATGAACCTATTGCAGACCCTACATCTATCCCGAACTATATTCTTTCAAAAAAAGCATCAAGATATGTAAAAGTACTAATAAATGGAGACGGAGCAGATGAATTATTTTGCGGGTATGAACAATATAAGCTCATGAAATTGCATGAATATTACTCTAAATTACCGAAAATTTTCAGAACATGTGTGTATGAAGCCACTAAAAAATCAAATGAGCCGTTTTTTATGAAACTTAAGGATTTTATCTCACCTGACAATTCGCAGGAAAAATCTTATCATGCCCTTATATCAGTTTTTGGCACGAGCGAAAAAAAGAAAGTTGTGAATGATTCTATTATGGGTGCCATTGATTTGCCGCGCGTCGAGAAAAGAATGCACAAGGTGTTCATGCATGCCCACTCACCACTGAGTAAGATGAGCTATCACGATATTATTACATTCCTTCCTGACAATATGCTTGTAAAATATGATAAGATGACCATGGCAAGCTCAGTGGAAGGCCGCGTGCCATATTGTGACCATCGGATAGCTGAATTTGCCGCATCACTCCCCTTGAAATACAAGATCAAAGGATGGGAAGATAAATCAATCATAAGAGAATCATTAAAAGATATTCTGCCGCAAAACATCATAAGGAGAAAAAAGCAGAGATTTCTGGTGCCGACAGACAATTGGATGGACAGGGGATATAAGGAATATGCAGAACAGCTTTTTTCAGAAGAGGCGGAGACAGTCAGGAGATATTTTAAGAAGGAGTATGTCTCTGATCTCCTTAATCATAAAAGATTCATTTCTTCGAAATTACTAAAACTAAATAGTCTCACAAATTTGTATTATTCAAGGCAGCTCTGGACCCTCACTAATTTTATTCTTTGGAACAAAACATTTATGGAAGGAGATATCAACAGATTCCTTGGCACCAGCGACTGAATTTTTGTTTTTTTCTCATTATTTTTTTCCTGTCAGAAATTAAGGTTGCTGCAGCTTTGAAAAAAGTTGACTGGAGAGCAAACCAATTATTTGATATCTTGTTTTTTCTAAGAATAATGACTCTTAATTTGCCAATAGATGAGGTTCTTGGATATCCTTGCCAGTTAAACCATGCGAAATTGAACAGAGAACAGATTGATGCCTTAAATATATTGAATGGTGTAAAAGGATTATATAACTTTTCCGGATATTTAGAGAATTTGATATAACCGTACACAAGGTTTTTGAATTCAAGATAAAATCTGGAGGTGAAATCTCTTTCGGATTTTAGCAAATGAACTGCAACAGCATATTTTACATATTCAGCAGTAAGACCAGCGAGTTTGCATCTTGCGAAAAAATCATAATCTTCTAGATAAGTATTATAATATTCGTCAAACAGCCCATCAAGTTTAGCCAGAGAAGATTTATTGATGGCAAAGCATGCGCTAATACCAGGATAACGTTCTTCGCTTAGCTTGGCAGGATACATTATCATTCCATCTTCATATATTATCTGAGGAAAGGCGATGTCATGATTTGCTGTCAAAGCACCAATAATTTTTTTAAAGGAACCTTCATCAATTGAAACATCGCTATCCATAAAAAATAGCTTTTCATATTTTGCTCTTTTAATTCCGGTGTTTCTGGCTTTTGCTCCGCCAGAATGTGCCTGCCTGACAATAATCGTCCTAGGGTACAATTTTTTTATTTTTAAAACACTGCCATCGGTTGATCCATCATCAACAATTATGACTTCAAAATATTTTTTTATTTTGCATGAATAAATTGAATCCAAGGTCTTTATTAGTGTTACGTAACTATTGTAATAAGGTATTATGAATGATATCATTTTGCAAGTTTTTTGTATTCTTGTTCTATTAACTCAACTTTTGATTTTATATCAAATCCTTTTGCAAAATCTTGCGAATTTATGCTCACTTTGCTCAAGAGTTTTTTGTCTTTGAGAAGAAGCTCAATCTTTGATGCAATTATGCTCTCGTTCTTATGGCAGACAAAACCATTGTAACCATCAATTATATAGTCTGTCAGGCCATTTCTAGCTGCATCAATTGTGATAACAGGCAGGCCAAGAGCCATTGCTTCAAATGATACGATGCTGAATCCTTCGAGTTCAGAAGCAAGTACAAAAATTTTTGCGCTTGATATATATTCGTATAGCTTCTTTTTGTTTTTTGTAAAGCTGATTATCTCAACATTGTCAAGTTTTAGAGAATGCTTCATCTGCAGCAGATTAAGTGTTTCAGGACCTTCTCCTATGATAAGTGCTCTGAACTTCGGACTATGCACACTGAGAGCAGAGCAAATTCTCAGCATCATTCCAATATTTTTGTGTTTCAAATGCCGTCCTACCGAAACCATATCATAAATCTTTTTATCGTTACGGAATTTTTCAATCTCTTTGTAATCAACCCAGTTCTCTATTAGAACGGATTTGCATCGAAATTGAAGAAGTCGTTGCCTTGTTGATTTAGATACTGCAATATTTTTATTGGATAGGGCCGCAAGAAATTTTTCAACCATTTGACCGATTATCCCAATCATTCCTCGGTTGTAAGTTCTCCAATAAGTATCCCAAACTTCGTGCCATGTCACTATTACAGGTGTTCGACTAAAAAATGATGCGGCCTTGCATGCTAAAGCAGGAAAATATGGGAATGAAGAAACATCAATGATATCGTAGTCCCTTTTCAACAGTTCAAAAAACAGATGCAATGAATAGATAAGAGGCTCGAGCGCTTTCCGTTTCCCTCCAAATCCATATTTGCCTGAATAAGAGTATATACCATGAGCAAAAAATCTATCAGCTATTTTTATTGTGTTATTTCCCTTCCACATTCTAGTGCCATACAAATGGACTTCATGTCCCCTTAGCACAAGTTCTTTTGCCAGTGAAAAATTACGCCATTCAGCGCCTCCGATGGAAAAAGGGTAAATAAGATCGTATACAATGGCAATCTTCATGATACTTTAGTAAATTGAGCTGCTTTTAATTATTTAGCATTATCCTTATCAAGTCAAAGCCGGCTTTTGCTGCATAATTCAAGGTATTGCCGGATATTCTGCTCCTGCCATGCTTCCTGCTAAGCACTTTAATTGGAATTTCTTTTATCCGGCATCCTAATCTTGCTGCTTTGATAACTTCTTCCTGAGTATACGTAAACTTAGATATTAATGGGATCTTTTGAAGAATATTATATCTTATAGCCCGAAAACCACTTTGGGTGTCAGTAAGGTGCGTTTTTGCGATCATGTTCACTAGTCTTGTCAATATCAGATTTTCAGCTCGATGCGATATCTTATTTTTGCAAAGAAACCTGCTTCCTATGACCATATCTGCTTTTCCTTCACTAATAGGATTGATTAATTTCGGAATATCTTCTGGATTATGCTGTCCGTCAGCGTCCATATGAATGATTATATCTGGCTTCAGCTTCATTGCTTCATTTATTCCAACTTTAATTACCTCAGCTACAGGCATCCTTTCCTTGAGAGGAATAATTATATCAGCCTCTGTAATTTTGGTCAGGGACGCATCATCTGAGAAATCATCCACAACAATTATTTTACTCTTAAGATTTGACTTTTTCAACGCATATCTTGCAGATATAATTACATTACCTATTGAGCCTTCTTCATTAAGACAAGGAATTATCACAGCAATCATTGCTTTATTTTGAATATTGTAACACCTTTTTTTGAGTAAACAATTTCATATTCATCTGATTTATAATCTTCAATTCTAAGGTCGCATTCATATACTTTTTTACTGCCGAAGAAGATATATTTCGATACCTGTTTTTCTTGGAATTCATTGAATTCATCTAAATACATAGGAGGCAGCTGCATCTGAAGTGCAGGCCTATCTGTCAGAACTGGCAGCCAAAGACCAGCATCGCCATAATTTGTTATAAAATAATCAGTGCTATCAGTATTATTCAAGATCCATGAGAACGCGTCAAGATCATCGGGTGTAACCATACTGTAGGTGTCAGATATCCTAAGATAGTGCTGATAATTTGTTGCTGATACGAAAAACAGATAGGCGATAACAATTGAAAGAAGAACAGGCATAGCAAGTTTGCTATCCGGAAATAAATTACGTGTTAATTTTCTGTTTGTAATATTTGCAAGAAACTCACAAAACAATATTGATAAGGGCAAAAGCAGAATCATCGCAGTCCTTTCTGAGAACAGTACATCCGATATAGGTATGAACTTATACCTGGAACTGAGAATCAGGATGAATATAACGCTGAAATACACAACTATTTTTGACAATAGTTTTTTCCCTGTGAACATAAATAATAGGCCCAAAAGACAGAATGTAATTAATATTGGTCCGAAAAGATAATTTATGAAATTTGGGATTGTCAACACCGAATCTTGCCAGGTTCCTTTCCAAGACAGGAATTTTGTGTCCTGCCGTTCTTCACTAAATGTAATTTCATCAGGTGATATTCTTGTTTCATAAGAAAGTATAAACGGCATCAGAAGCAAGATGCAGATTAGTGCCAGAACTAGGTGTGATTTTAGCGAAGATCTAATCAAATATTTCTTACTATAGATGTACCAGATTAAGTAAATATACAGATAAACATAGGCCGGAGTAAGATGCGCGATAAATGATGCGCAAAATACTAGTCCGATTACAAGGCTATCTGCGAGCGAAATTAATTTTTTATCCTCAAGAAGCGAAATTCCCACAAAAAGTATTGAAAGAGAGAATACAAAAGGGTTACCTCCCCATGATATGAAGAATTGTGGGTTATTTGCGATCAGCGGAACCAGCGCAGCGCCAGCAAGTGAAATGGTATCAGAAAAATATCTTCTTAGAAACACGAATACAGCAAGCGACAGAAGAGCGTATGATAAATTTGAGAGAAGCAGCACTGATTTGTACTCCGGGATTCCTGAGACCAGAGATATATAAGCAGAGAAAATGTGGAAACCTATCGGATAACCACCAAATGGAAGTGGTATGATGCTATATTTTTCCGGAAAACCATTCGTGGTAACAATGGTTTTTGTAGTAAGCACATGAAAACTTGTATCAGCTCCGCTGGGAAAATGACCCATGATAAAAGGCAAACATCTGGCAATGATTATTATGAAAAATATTCCAATTATAATGAGATCTCTTTTTTTAAATGATATCATTGGATACCAAATCAAGAGTGAACAAAAACATAGTGCAATTACAATATTAAAAAAGTCAAGCATGCTGATAGGCAGGATTTTAAGTATCCAAAATGAAACTATCCAAAAGCTTATGGAAATGAATGCAACATATATGGCTTTCTCTGAATTTTCTTTTTTTGGAAATAATTTCCAGACAAAAATACCAGGAACTATAAATAAAAGTAGCGGTTTTGCCACCAAATAAATCATGATGAATATCAGTGCAAAAAACAGTTTTTTCATTTTATCTTTTCCACGAGCATGATGCTCGTAAAAAATGCAGAGAAAAAAAATTGTATTCCCAGAATTATCAAGGTGATAAGTGCGATTTCTGAAACAATGCTTCGAAATGGTGGCAAAAATCCGATGATTCCGGTAAGTATCATCAATCCTGCAATTAGAATACCTCTTTCCAGTGTAATCTTCTTTGCAAGAAAATCAATGAACCAGTCATCCTTTTCAAATCCTGTATGGATTGAATAAATCTTTGAAAACAGCCCTAAAGTAACCACCTGAAAACCAATTATGCTTAGGGACATACCGACCAGTTCAAATCTCGGAAAAAAATGCAATTGGGTTAGTCCCATCAGTGTTAATCCTGTTAACATTAATAATAATCCAGGAACAAAAAATAGGTACGTGGGTGTAAGCATAAGCATAAATCTTAAATGCCTCCAACCATCACTTATACTCCTTAATTTGGATGAACCATGTCTAACATGATAAGATATGGGAACTTCGGATATTTTGAGGTTTGATTTGGCAGCTTTTATTATCATTTCTGAGGCAAATTCCATTCCGGATGATTTCAGGTCCAATTTTTTTAGTTTATTTTTTCTGATCGCTCTAAATCCAGAGTGAGTGTCAGACAGATTTGTATGAAAAAATGTGTTCAAAATAAATGAGAGGATAGGATTTCCAAACCATCTGTGATGTAGTGGCATTGCCCCTTTGTCTATTCTGCCACGCATTCTGGTCCCAACAACCAAATCACAATTTTTCAGTTTTCGGAGAAGCAAGGGCATCTCAGAAAAATCATAAGTGGCATCTGCGTCACCTATTACTATTAATTTACCGCTGGATTTTTCAATCCCTTTAAGTATTGCATTGCCATAGCCTTTTTCATCATGTTTGACAAGAATTACATTATTCTCTCGTGCAATCTGAGGACTCCTATCCCCTGAAGAGTCAGAAACAATTATCTCCCCTGAAATATTCTCGTTCTTAAATACCGCCTTAATCTGCCTAATGCATTTCTCCAGCGTAAGTTCTTCATCCCTGCATGGCAGTATTACAGAAACTTCTACAGTCATATTGAAAAGGATGCACTGGGCATATATAACCTTTATTGAGATACGATGAACTTTACCTTATAAATATCATTTACCAAGTTCTTTTTTCAGATTTTCAATAATCTCCACTGGTGTCGGATCTATCTTGTACTCTAATGCAAGGAAATACCCCAGATATAACCCCATAAGTATTGCTGAGAATAGCCTAGTGAGCATGCTGTCCTGGCCTAGCGCAATTTCAGTAACATCAACCTTGTATTTTTTGACTACTTTTTTAAAGACTTGAATCCTCTTCTTGATCCTTTCATGGTCCTGTATGTCGCTGATGATTATGACATGAAACAGAGCCTGGGAATGCTCGTAGGCGCATATTTCATTATGGTTGAATTCAGAGAAAGTATTGTAGAATGCATGAACTTTTGCATTTTCGTTTATATCAGTTTTCCATTTTTCAGCGATGCAGAACATTTTTTGAGAAGAATAGATGATTGGGACATACCCTTTCAGTTTCTTTGCAAGTTCCTTTGATTTTTGTTCAATAGTGTTTTGATTGGTTTCAAGATAATTTACACAATCCTTGATAATTCTATCTTGTTCATCAACAATTCCTGCCTGTTGCAAGACTTTGAGAATTGATATGAAAAGGTAAGGCGTCGAAAGTCTGGGTTGGATATTCTTTGGAACTTCAATATGATAATTTTTATTGAGCTTGGCAAGATCAAAAAGCTTGCCGCCGGATGACACAGAGACAACCTTGCATCCCCTTCTTACTGCTGTCCGGTAAGCGGATATTGTCTCTTCGGTATTTCCTGAGTAGGAAATGACAAATACAAGGCTTTTTCGAGTCGCATATGGAGGCAGAACATAATCCTTCACAACATGCAGCTGGATTGGCAAATCCTGTAGGTATACCTTCAGCAAATCACCTGTATAGCCTGAGCCGCCCATCCCCGTAATAATAATATTTTCAATGAATTCTTTGTTTATTGTAGTATCATCAACCAGTTCAGTTGCTTCATTTATCATTTCAGGGAATTTTTTCAGAACTTGCATCATATTTCCGGAATCTGCCATTTTATCACCTTTAATTATTAAATATATTTCAGTTTAAATACTTATCAGAAAAGGAACTTGTTAAGATTTAAAAAGCTCTGAAGCTCATCTTTGAGTTCAACACTGTCACTTTTTACCATACCTTCAAGGTCTTTAGATTTAGAACGGAACAGAAGTTTATCAAATATGGTCCTGATAAATGTGTATTCTGCGCGAGCTTCCCATTTTCCTCGAACATCCGTAAGGACAAAGCAGTCAATTACTATACTCACCTTGCCCTTGTTCATATTCACATTTAAGTTATCCATCTTTTTTGAAATATCCTCCATCTCAGTAATATTTAGCCACATTTGTATCTCCAGTTTGTTGCCTTTGATCTGCTTAAATGGTCTTAGACGCATTGAAACATTTCTGAATTTATCTTTCACAGCCTCATTATGGCTAATGATGTGTTTCCTGTAACCTTTCTTTTTGAAGAATGTGTCAATCATGGCCATAAGGTCAACATATCTGAAAAGTCCGGAATAGTTTACGCTCATTCCAAGCGCAACATGTTGAATCTCATCGCGCATCATTTTTATTGGGTTACCTATAATAATATTGCAAGCTAGTAGGCGTTACTTGCTGTTTCCATTTCCAGATATTTTTTGACATCAGTTACATAATCATGGAGGTAATAATCAAAGTAATCAAAATATTTTAGAAGATTCTCATGATACATTAATTTGTCGATTAAAAACTTCTCAACTTTTTTCATACCAGGACCCTTTTCGAAATCTCCGTCATAATCCAGTATATATCCCCCATTTATAACAACTTTCATGCGGCCTTCTGTAAGATGCAGGGTACTTCCATTTTTTATGATCTCCACTGGTTTTGCTTCCCAAACCCAGATTTCTGGCAGAAGCAAGAACATGCAATAAAAACTCACTTTTTTCCTTCCCATTAGCTTATGAATCCTATACGGCGGATAATCCCATACCTTTGTTTCGTAGAAGTCAAAATCATGATCTTTAATCCATTTGACCATAAATTTGTAAAAACCATCAAAATCAAAGATACCTCTAAATTTTATGGTTCTGTGAAAATTGTACAAACTATAATCTGCCAGATCTGTGTTCATATTCAGTATATAAATAAGTATACTGGTTTATATAATTTGTGTTTGTGAGAAAATCCAAAACAATTTTGTAGTTCATCTCTCGTACAAAAACTTGTTCAGGTTGAGATAGCTGCTTATTTCAGTTTTTAGTTCATTGATTACGTGCTTTGATACTTGGTCCCAGTACTTGATCTTTCCACCGGCAAATATCTTCTCATAAAGAAGCCTGAATAAAAAATAAAAAAGTACTGTATCTGGATAAATACCAAAATAATTTGTCTGGAGAGATGCATCAAAGGTTATAGATATTTTCCCTTGGCCTGTCTTGATTTTGTTGCCTTCTACTTCTTTTTCAACAACAACATAGTCATTTACGTAAATCCAAAGTCTTGTCGTTAACCTAATATACGCATCCACCTTTTTATAATAATGAGTTTTGAGATGGAAGTATTTGCCCTTATCAGTCGTGTATTCCTCGTCAAAAACAATCTTCTTATCAAAACCTTTGGTCCTGTAGTATTTATCAATGATCCTAAAGAGGTCTTTCATAGTGAAAAGGCCTTCATAATTTATGGATTCACCTGCAACCGTGATATAGTATTCTACCATGCTTAAAATCCTTGTTTGAATATTTAAAGAACCTTCTAGTATTTAAGATTATTGAAGATGGCGATGCAAAGAATAACGTTGATAATATAATTGTAATAAATAGGTTTGAAAAATTACAACTTTATTAGAATTTCTAAAAGAAACAATCTACTAATTTGTTTGATATTTATCTTGTCATCATGCCAAGGCTTTTATCAAAATCCTTGAGGGAAAATACTAAGGACTATTTCGCAATGCTTAGTAGTCCAAGGATAAGATGTAGTTTCAAACATTAATTCAATGATAAACCGTAGCATTCCCCAGAGTATACATTGTCATCTGCCGGATCTCCATCTCTTTTTTTTCAGGAAATAGAATGTGATAGACTTCATGAGTTAGGACTTCTGTGTATTCATTTCCCATTAAAGAATCTAATATCTCAATGTAATTTGAATGGATGAATGCCCTACCAAGGACGCCATTTCCAAGCACATTCTGAGGCACCCTTCTTACAGTCACCCCAGTTGGGACAAATAATTCATAATCCTTGCCTGATTCTGTGGCATAAGTTCCCTTTGCATTCTTTTCCTCTCCTTCTTCTGAATCATCCTTCTTTTTGTAGACCAAGTAACTTCCGTCAGAGAGTTCATAAAGCAGGAGCTTGATATCTAAATTTTTTTCAACAATAATTTCACTGTTATCAAGGTCCTCAATCTGCAGCGGTTTGTTCTCAGAAATAATATACGCCTTTGGTTTTTCCTCACTCACAAGAATTTCAAGCAATCTCTCGATAGAATACTGCTGTGATTCTGCCAAGCATTCTTCGATTGAGTCAAAATTAATTTTATCTGACATAAAAAATAAATTACCCCCTCTGCAAAAAATATTATAAAAAAATTCTTATTGGCTTACCATTATTTCAACATCCTTTCCAAAAATCTCTCTCAGATTCTCAAAGATTGGCTGCTTTATGTAAGCACGGTTTGGGAGCGCTTCTTCGGTCAGCGCTTTCTCAAGCTCTTCGTGTGAGCTCTCTTTCATATCAACAAGCGCACCGTCTTCAGATATTGCTGCCTTTGAAATCTGTTTTTCTTCACTGTCCAGGTCATGGATGACATATGCATGCTTTCCAAGAAGAATCACTTCACCATAAAGTTTCCCGTACTTTACCCTGATTTTTGTCCTTTCCATCTCTTTGCCGCGTTTCCTCTGTATATATTCAACAAGGAACCTGTGTAGTTCAGAGCTATCTTTCTGGACATTTGATATATCTGTTTTTGTCAGGCTGCCAGCGTCATAATCCTTCTTGGCTTTAAGCGTCTCTTTGATCATCCTCACATACTTCTGAGGCATCTTTCCGCTGTTGACAAGGTTATTTTCGCAGACTTTTACAAGCTCTTCTTCTTTGACAGATTCAACACCTTCAAGCCTAAGGACATCCCTAAGCATTGTGACAGAAGTGTCGTAGAGGTGCACTATGTTTTCTTCTTCCTTGACTTTCTCTATCTGCTTGAACAATTTTTTAATCCTTTTCAGGTATCTATCAGAATCTTCAAGAAGTTTGTCTATCTCTTTTCCTGTAAGCTCTTTCTTTGTTCCGTGCTCCAGGTCTTTCCTGAGCTTTATGTTAGCTTCCAGAATATCAACATACTCATTCTCAAGAAGCTTTTCCTTCTTGACAAATATCTCTCTCATGAGATCAGGTGTCTCTTTTGGAGTCGGAGGAGCTATTCCATACATCATGATAGCCGCCTGGCTCGGAGTAAGTATTGCATAGAAAGTATCTTCCATACCGACTGTATTTAGCTTGAATTTGACCCTGGAGATCATCTGGTCTCCTGACGTGATGAATAAATCAATTGCTTCCTGGCTTGGCTTAATCCGTCCCATCTGCAGCAGCTGTTTCCATGGCATGAATATTCCTCTGTCATAGAAGGGGATTCCATCTCTGAGGAATGTAAATATTATTGGATTTGCTTCCTTGATATTCTCCCAGAAATCAGTAAGGATATATACCTGGATATTGAGCTTGTTCCTGATTCCGGTCATCTCTCCTGCTTCAAGACCCATACCGATTATTATTGCTCTCAGCTTATCTTTGAGTTCTATCCTGGTCATCTTCTTGACATCAGTGTCGTCAATGACAACAAATACGTCTATGTCAGAATCAGGCTTGGCTTTGCCCTGGACTAGGCTTCCTGCCAGGACATATGTCACTATGTATTTTTCAAATTTCTTTAGGACCATCTGTTTATGTATTTCGCTGATCTTCACAGCCGCAAGCATTCCTGTATCATATACCGGGGCTCCTGTCGCAACTCTTGCAGTGAGGTCATACTTGCCATCATAACAGCTTTGCCAGAGTTCGCTTAGGATAATGGTTTCAGCAACAATATTTGGGTTTATGTCAGTTCCAATTTTTGCGATTATCTGGGAAAGTTTTGCTTTAAGTTCATATTTACTCATCTTCTGGCTGTCGTTATCATCAACGAGTACCATGATAGAGATTTCATCTTTATTTGGTTGCTGAATCTGGCCAGGTGCCATTGGCGAACCCATACCCATTGTTGGCATCGATGGCATTCCCATTCCAGGGGGCATTCCCATACCTCCCTGCATCTGTGGAAATGGCATTCTTGGCGGAAGCAGAGTAATTCCCATGATATATTTATCAAATTTTTCGACGACTTCTTTTTTGAATTTTTCAAGTTCTCCTTTTATCTTCTCGAGTTTCTCTTTTGCTTCCTTTGGCAGATTGAGTTTGCTCACATCAAGAGCATCGATAGTGGTTTTATCCTGATTTTCATCTTTTTTAGTCTCTTTTTTTTCAGTTTTTGCCATGATTTTTCACCTTTAATTATTATAGGCGAAAGTTGCGCACTTTAATTTATAAATAAAATTGTGATTAAAAGTATATTAGTGTGACAAAAATGTCATTTTTGCATAATATAGAGTTGATCGGGTTTCATTCCCATCTTAACCAAAGCAGGGATGCTCATATTGTGCATTCCATAACCGATACTCTCGAAGTAAGCACGACTAAGCTGTATTTCTGCAGCACCTGCAGCTGCAATAAAAAAACTACTCTTATCTTGATGCGAAGACACATCGAATGCAGAGTTTTCTGCATTTTTTCTGGAACAGACTTCCTGTGTAAGTGCGCCCATGGCAGTCACAATATGCGGATTTTGCCTGAATGGCAGAGGATTTCTGACGCAATTGCTGTTATGAACAAAATACGAGGCTTCTGGAAGATATGAATGTACGCTGTCACTTCTTGACCTCGCAATTGTTAATGCAGCTCTATTATTATCTACAACATGGAATTCCACATTTCTGATTTGAGTAGCTTGCGCTATTGCTCTTACGAGTACTTCTATGAACTCTCCATCACCTGCAAATATGTCAGCTATGATTATCTTGTCTAAATCTTTAAATTCGCCAAGTATCGGCAAAACAGCATTGCAGACCCAACCATATAACTGTCTATATCTTAATGCATGTCCACCTTTTTTCCATCCGCTCCAATATCTTCGGCTTTCAAGTGGCCTTTCGAATTCATGGCTTGTATCTATCTCAAGCTCATCACCATTCAGTGTTTTCTTGAATCTATGAAATAGATCATAGGATTCTCCTGACAATTCAAATGTACCCACAGAGGGTATTTCGCAAATGGAAGTATGACTTTGATCTAAGGATTTCACTGAAAGTGTATTGAAATTAAGGCCAAATGCATCAAGATACGCAATGTACTGAAGATATGTTTGTCTGCTAGAGTCTATTGAATCAATTTCATGGTCACGCAGCAAACTAAGCAGTCTTTCGAGCATCCCGGGGGCGTTTTCTCTGGAATCAGATTCAAATCGGTATATCATCTCTACTAGCAGAAATAGTTTATATATAAATCAGACTTTGATTATACACCGGTAATCCGCAATTTATTTATCTTTCTGTAAAGCGTCCTTTCATTCATCCCTATAGCTTGCGCAGTTCTATGAATATCATATCCATTATCTTTTAGTGCTCTTTGTATGTATTCCTTTTCAAAAATTTCAAGGGCATCGTCATAAGAAAGGCTATCAATGTTTTGGGCAATAACTACAGAGATATCATCAAGATTTGAATATACTTTGCTATTTTTTGATTCTTCTCTAAAACTCGCGAGTGTCTCCTCAAGAATATTTTGCACATATGTTTTCATATATTCATCGGGCTTAAGCATCTCTCTTTTATGGAACTCAGGGTCGACCTCAAGCTCAATTATAATCCTGTGGAAATGCCTTCTGTGTATATTTGCTTTTTTTGCCGCCAGGCTGATGTTGCCAAGGCTTAGTGTCAAGATGTCATTGATATAATTTTTTAAGAATTCCTTTTTTGCTTCTTTGAAGGGTTTTGACAAATCAATATTAAAGAATAACCTGAATTCAAGGTTTGATGAAAGGCTTTCTTTTAGCTTGGGTATCTCAGAAGAATATTTTTTAAGGACAAGGTCGACGATTGATGAGATTGTTGGCATAGCTAAAGGTTAAAATTAGTTAGTATTTATTATTTCCCCTCTCAAATCATCTTTTGTAGCATTATTGATTTTAACTCTAACTGTATCACCGATTCTAAAGTCTCCTTTTACAATCACAGGCTTATATGCATAATTTCTTCCTACAAAGCTCTTATTTTTTCCGATTTCATCTATCAATATCTCGCCTGTCCAACCCTCCCATCCGGCATTGTTATTTTTTGCGGTATCAATCCAGATTTTTGTTGCTTTTATTCCTCTTTCTTTGACTATTTCAGTCCGAAGCTGCTTTTTTTTCGCAGCAAGAGTTCCAGGCCTTGCCCAGAATCTGGACAAATTAAGCACATCAGGCTCGATTGATTTTATGAGAGACATACTTTTCTCAAAATCTGCATCAGTCTCGCAAGGATAACCTACAATTAAGTCTGTAGATATTGTGATTTCAGGATGCTTTTTTCTAAATGCACTCACAATTCTTTTGAATTTGGCTACAGTATAATTTCGTTTCATCGCTTTTAGCACGTTATCTGATCCGCTTTGCACAGGAATATGCAAGAACTTAAACATTCTCTTATCATTAAAGATTTCAATCAATTCAGGCAGATAATCAGTCATGTAATCAGGGTTGCCCATACCAAGCCTTACCTTAAAATCCCTTTTCATCTCAAGTATCCTTTTTAGCAGTTCCACGATGTTTGTTTTTATGTCATAGCCATAGCAAGCAGTATCCTGGCTGGTCAGCCAGATCTCTTTTGCGCCGTCATTTAGGGCGTTTCTTATATGTTTTACGATGTCGTCTATTTGGTAACTCTTTAGGTGACCCCGTGCAAAGATTGTTTTGCAAAAATCGCAGCTTCCCAGGCAGCCTTCATTAATAGGTACTATTTCAACAATGGCATTTCTCCTTATCTTGGGGATATTTAGCCTTCCCGATGCTGATTTTTTCAGGAGTTTTACAGCATTTCCCGCAAGCGTCTCATCCGCTACATCGACTATAGAGGTCAGACTGTTGGTCCCTATAACTGAAAAATCACTAAGTTTTGTGTTGAACGGATCAGCCTGCGGCACACATCCGGCAAGAATCTTTGGTTTTTTGATGTCTCTGATATCTTTCCAGAATTTTGATTCAGCTTTGGTCTTCACGGTGCAGCTGTTTATTATCACCAGATCTGCTTTTTTCTCGTTTATTACTATCATGTATCTACCAGAATGTTCAAGCAGCCCTGCCATGATTTCAGAATCAGACTGATTAAAGGAGCAGCCGTAGGTTTTTATGAATATTTTTTTCATACTGCAATCTTGAATCTCTTCTCGTCATATTAATACTATTTCGCCATTCTATCCTAGGATTAGCAAACAATTTGCACCAACCAATAAATAAGTGCGGGTGACGATATTTGAAATCGTGACTTCTGGATTTCTTAGCGCCTTATGAATATCATCGCCAAACGGCTCATCACTCATAAGCATATATGAGTCCAGCGCTATAACCAGGCTAAGCTACACCCGCAAATGCTCGGCAATAGAGGAGAAATCCGTTTATTTTATAAAACTATCTTTAATACACATTATCTCCTGGAAAATTTCTTGGTGTATAGACAATTCCTTCGCTGCCCAGATTCGGGTCTGTCTCAAATGAGAACAGGCTGTCACATTCTTCCTTGATGCTGATATCAGAATTGGATGATAGCAAAGCGTATTTTGAGAGCAGTCTGAATTCTGGGGAGGAATTATCGAGAAGCGAGTCAGGAGAAGGAATTAATTCAACCATGTTTCTGTTAGGATTATATGCAAAGTTGACCTCGGCCGGATTTAATTTCGGATCAAAAATATTTTTTTTAATATTCGTTATATCAGAATGAATTTTTTCGATGCTGTCTTTTCTGATATATAGTTTGACTGAGATCTTCAGATCGGTTTTTTGGACTGCAACGTGCACGTATTGATATTTTTCATTAAATCTTTCAACTATCTTTCTCAGTCTTTTGAGATAATGATAAGTATCATTGTTGTTTTTGGAATATTGGTCGTCAATATGATTTGTTAGGCTAACTAGATAATGCATATCGTTCCTAAATTCCTCCAATCTTATATCCTCGATTTGGTCACCCAATACTCTTAATTATTCTTAATTTTATATCATCCATTTCTTCAGCACTGCTGTATTTACTTTGAGGCCAGTGTCTATGGCCGTCATTTGCAAATCTAGGTATTATGTGGAAATGTGTATGAAAAATGACCTGGCCAGCGGCAGGTTTTGCATTATTTATTACATTAAATCCTTCAGCCTTCATAGCTTTCATTAGTGCACCCGCAACTTTCTTTATGGCAACCATACAATGAGCGAGATTCTCATCAGATTCATCTAGTATTGATTCAGCATGCTGCTTTGGGACAACCAGAAGATGGCCTTTGTTAACAGGTCCGTTGTCCAAAAAGCATAGGACATTTGAATCCTCATATACTTTGGAACAAGGTATTTGTCCATCAATTATCTTACAAAAAATGCAATCCTCCATAATATCACCCTAATTAGGTATAAGTATAATCTATATATAATTTCCTGTGGAAACATCTGGAACTTCTATCCTCGTTTCCATGAGTATCAATTTTAGCCTTTTTTTGTCTCATTTCAATATCTTCTCGTCTCAAAAATGTGATTGAGACACCCCTTTATTTCCTGTGGAAAATATGTCTTTTTTGAGTCTCAAATCTGTCTCAATATTGTGTGAGCCTGTTTCATTTTTGTCTCAGTTTTTGAAAAGATTTATATAGCAGATATTCTATCTAAACCGGATGACAGTCGGGGGTGATATTGATAGGACTGCGATTCATGCAGCATTTTCCAAGATAAAGGAAGATATGGAAAAGCTGACTTCTGAACTTCATTCTATCAAGCAGGACCATAAAAAGCTTCAGCAGGAAAATATTATACTAAAGGAGAAGCTTTTTTCAAATGATAGTACTGGTCTGGATAGCGAGATTATAACAAAGATTGTCAAAGAAACCCTAAAAAATGTCCAACCAAAGGCAAATGCTAATCACTCAATCTTAAGAAAAATCAATAAAAACAGAAAAAACGTAATAGTGTCAAGAATACTCAGCCTGGCTGAAAAAAAGAATATGTCTGCATCAGATATAAAAGAACAGATTGTTGACACTGAAAATCTTTGCTCAAAAGCCACATTCTACAGATATCTTGAAAAGCTTAAGAAAAAAAATATGCTTGATTTTGTGAAGATTGACGAACTCTCTGTTATTGTCAAGGTATAAGATAACATTTAAGAAAACTCTCATCATGCATTTGTTAATGGAATATAATCTATTTCAAAATAAAGACATTGACATTCTGCTTGTAAATCCCCCTCCCTGGAATGTGGATATTCCTCCACTCGGTATTGCGACCCTTAGCTCTTTCCTGCGGGATAGCGGCATAAAATCAACAATATTGGATATTAATATTGATCTGTATCATCGCTTGAACAAATCATTAAGATTCTTATTTGGTATGGACACGCAGGAATATTGGATTGGTCTAAAAGGAATCAGAGAGCTTGTAAATATTAATCCTTTTCTTGATGAATATACAGAAGATATACTAAGACATAATCCTAAGATTGTTGGGTTCAGTGCACATAATCCAAGAGAGTTTTTTACTATTGAACTGATAAAAAGGATTAGGAAAAAAAGTTCTGCTTTGATATTGATAGGTGGCGGCGCTGCCCAAAACAAGGAGACCAGAAACATTTTTACAAAGGACCTGCTTGGAATCAAAGATATATGCTTCATCCTTGGAGATGGAGAACCAACAACACTGGAATTGATCAGAAAAGTGTTGAAAAATGAGTCCATTAAGGGGATAGAGGGAATTATTTACTGGGATAGCACTGGAGAGATTGAGCATAAACCAAGGGTTCAGCAGAGCAACCTTGATGGTATTTATTTTCCTGATTATCTGGAATTCGATCTTGCTAAATATAGACTCCCAAAAAATATACAGCTCGAATGGTCAAGGGGCTGCATTGCAAACTGCGTTTTTTGCCAGGTCAGAAGCATCAACGGCAAATACAGAATTAAAAGCGGCAAAAAAAGGTTTGAAGAATTCAAATATCTCTTCGACACATATGGCATTGATACTGTCACATTAACTGATTCTCTCATAAACGGGAATGTACAAGAGCTGGAAATATTCTGCGACTTGACTGATAGATCAAATGTGCGTCTTAGGTGGTCAGGCCAGGTTCTTGCAAGTCTCAATATGACTGCTGCACTATTTAATAAGATGAAAAAAGCAGGATGCTACAGGCTTGAATTTGGTGTAGAGACTGGATCTGATTTTGTCCTAAGAAAAATGAAAAAACCGGCTTCTATAAAAATTATCGAGCAGAATCTCAAGGACTGCAAAGCAGCAGGAATTATGGTTGTCGTCTACATAATCATTGGATTTCCGGGTGAAGATGAAGAGGAGTTTAGTAAAACTCTTGAATTTATGGAAAGGAACAAGGATGTGATTGATCTGGTGAGGTCATATAGGCAGCCCTATCTTGCCCCCGGGGCATATATGGATAGCCATGAACAAGAATATGGTATTGTCAGAACCATTGGAGATAAGCTTGGCAACAAATGGAGCACCAAAGAGAATACTTATGAAATTAGAATGAATCGTATTAAAAGATTTAGTGAAAAAATAGCAGAGTTAGGGATAAAAGGGGAATTGTTTGATCATTAGTAATATTCTTCGTCTGAAAAATCAAATTCCATATCCATGAAGTTCATCTCAGGGAAATTTAGCTTTTTTTCAGCAGTCTTGTTGTATCTCTTGAAATAATAAATCTCATAGAGCGTAGCTTCTCCGAATTCTTTTAGGCCAAGCTTTTCTTCTATCTGGCTTATGATTGCTTTTTCCTTGAGTGCATAGCTTTCGTGCATCACGACATCAGCCCTGATATAATTGTCATACTTGATGAACACGAAATTCTTGAAATTATCCTTGTCCAGGGTAAAGAACCATTTTTCAGTAAATTCTTCCTTGTATACTCTTTTTAGAGAAAGGATGGGTGCGGTTTTCTTCTCAGGCTCCTCTGATTTGTCTTCCTTCAGCTTATCAATAAGCAGCAGAGCATCATGCTTATTCTCGAGTAGGTGTTCTGATATAAGGTTTGATTTTGTACCTTCTATCTTAGTCTTGAAAACCTCCCAACCATTATCTATCCTTCGGGCTTCGATCTTGAATTTATGGCTACTAAGATCATTTTCAAAGACAATCAGTTCACTTGAATCAGCAATTTTTGTCCAGCTCAATTTACCCCACCTTATTAAGCACTTTAGGATTATATAATATCATTTAAACCTTTGCATTAAGGATAATCGGCAGCATATTCAGGAGGTTTTCTGTTTTTATGAGACTCACTCCAGCAATTGCAGCATATCCAGTTAGGTTAAATTTTCTTGCATATATGAATTCTTTTCCATCTATTTCTCTTTTTTCATATATATACTCATCTTGCTCTGGCATTATCATCTTAGGCGTCGTTGATGCAACTGCAAGAATCTTGATTGGAAGCCCTCCTGTTTCAAGCATATCACCGGCAGGAGATACAGCTCCGCTGATAATATAATCCTGATTATATGATTTGTTCATGGCGAGAGCTATCATGCCCGATGCGATTGATGCTCCTGTGCTGCTTCCCGACACCGATCGGGTGTTTAGATCATATGAAATAAAATAGGTAAGCCTTTTGCCTGTATATCCTTGCGCAAAAGAGTAGGCATCCAAGGCAGCTCTCATGGCGCTATCGTCAAGCGGAGTTCTCTCATCAAATATAAGGCCGTCTTCGCCTTCATTTATGATGCCTATCCTGCACTGGCCGATAATTCCAGTAGTCTCATCTATTGTGACAGCAACAATAGGGATATCAATATAATCTGAGAGAATGTTTTCATTATAATTCCCATAATAGAGATTTACAGCAAAAGCATCGTTGAAAAAAAATACGAATATCACTGCAAGTGCAATTTTGCTATTCAACAAATCACCCCTGTTTTTTGGGAAAGGTTGGGGTTTAAAAGGTTTTTGCTCTGTAAGTATTTTAGTATCAAAAGCTTTTTAAATCACTAGTTTTTCTTCAGGTCATATGGCAAAAATCAGAAAAGGGTGTACCTGCAGAAATATAGAAAGGCCTAATACCAGGAAATCAAAATACAGGAAAAAATCATTTGTCAGAGGGGCACCTGTTTGCAAGATTGTAAAGTTTAACGTAGGTAATCTTACATCCGATTTCAAATACAGAGTAGATTTATGCTCAAAAGAACATGTTCAAGCCAGGGATAATGGTATAGAAGCCGCAAGGACAACTGCGAACAGAACACTTGAAAAAGTGCTTGGAAAAGTTGGATTTAGGCTTCAGGTGAGAGTATATCCGCACCATGTCGTCAGAGAGCATGCACTTGCTTCAGGAGCAGGAGCAGATAGGTTCTCATCAGGTATGGCACATTCTTTTGGAAAACCAGTCGGAAATTCAGCTCAATTGAAGGTTGGCCAGATTGTAATGTCTGCTTATGTGAATGAAAATGGAATAGATCTCGCAAGAAAAGCATTCAGAAGAGCAAACAACAAACTGCCAATGACTACAACAGTAGCAGTAAAGAAGCTTTAATTTTCTAATTTATTTGTTTCTGATTTCTTTATTACTGTGTTTTTAATGATATATTCTTTCAAATCATCCAGTGACATTATCGTCGGATGTTTTTCTTTGATCTCCTTAATTATATCTGCGTCAGCGACGTCAGTCTTGCTCAGGTAAAGCACAATTTCAGTCTTAAATTCTGATTTCAGGTTCTTGAGCAGTTTTTCCTGGTCTTTTAGGGGTATCTCAAGGCTTGGATCAAAGACATACACTATCATGCTTGCAAGATGCTTGACTGCAAGATATGCCTGCATCTCTATGAGATTCATCTTTTGCCTGTTTAAAGTACCTGGAGTATCGATGACCTGGATTTTTCTTGTCTTGAGGTCAATATACCCAAGATTCAGTTGTTTTGTTGTGAAGTGATACGCTTTTATTTCTGGATTTGCGCCAGTGAGTTTTTTAAGAAGAGTACTTTTGCCCGCATTTGGAAAACCAAATATGCATACAGATGGCATTGAAGTTTTGATGCTTGGGTAATCTTTCATGACTTTTCGTGCATGTTCAACATATTCCAAAAATTTCTTTATCTGTTTCATCACGCTGGATACTCGACCATAGAATTCCTGTCTGTATGAATTTATTTTTTTTATGTCAGCAGTATTGGCAATTTTTCCTCTGTATATCCTAAAAAGATTATCTGTCCTGTCGACGGCCCATTTGATAGAGCCAAGCGATTTTTTGAGATAGACATAATCAAGTGTTATCTTAATCAGTTCTTGATAAAAATCATCCAACTGATTTATGCTTGGAAACGAATCTAATATTTTTGTCAGCTGGTCGCACAGCACATTATTTATAATGTCTAGTTTTTCAGTCTCTATATCCTTGGATTTCTTTAGTCTGTCTCCTGTAAAGTTCTTCCTGAGTTCAGCACTTTTTTTAGAAGCTTTAGCAAAAGCCATGTCAAGATATTTATCTGCAGTTTCAATATTTTGAAGGTTTTGGAAATTCATATCAATTTGGAAACTGGTGCAGCTTTTATATTGTTGTGTTTTGCGGCTTTGGATGCAACCTAAACCTTAAATATCGCGTTGATTTGCATCTGGTCATGGAACTTTTCATAGTTACGTCAAATAAACACAAAGTTGAAGAGGCAAGAGCAGTATTTTCAGAATATGGAATTGAGATTAAGCAGATTGCTGACGAGAAGATCGAGACCAAGGAGATGGACTTATTGGAGACAGCAGAATTCAATGCTAAAATGTATAATGAGAAGTATAATAAGCCTGTAATTGTCGATGATACTGGTGTTTTTTTCTCAGCTTTTCCGAATTTTCCAGGCAATCACCCCAAATTGATATTTGAGTTGCTAGGTTACAAAGGACTTCTGAAACTTCTGGATGGGGAAGACAGGAACGCTGAATTCAGGACTGTAGTCTCATACTGCGACCAAGGAATAGTCACAACATTTTCCGGGTCACTAAAATGCATTGCAGCTTCTCAGGTGTACGATAAGGATAAGGATGTCCTACCATATGAGCGTATACTAATGTTAGACGGCAAACCGATCTCCGGCATCAGCAGGGATGAAAAAAACAAGATATCTCATCGGGCGATTGCATTCAGGAAGGTTGCTGATTTTCTTACACAAAAGGCGCGATGATTTTATAGAGTAGACTAAGCAATGGAAGATATATAATAAGATTGCACAGCATTTGCGATGTCTGGTGACTTATGTTCTCGATTGGACTGACTCCGAGCAGATTAAATATAGGCAAAGCCACAAAGGTTCTCACAACTGCAACAATCATGAAAGAGGTACTAAAAGACATATGGAATTGTGCTCCAAGAAGTGTACAAAAGACGCTTCCAACGGCAGCTAACATAAGGCTGGCAAGGCTTGGTATTTTTACATGGCTATTAACCACTAATGAGATCATACCAACTATAAGTGCATAAAGAACACTGATGACAGGTCCAAAAAGAAAGCCCATGAGGCATGCAAAAGCGAGGTTATTGTCAGCTGTCACATGAGGTATGAATCTGCTGTATCTGATGATCATTATTGTAATTGGTGTAAATATCACCACTAGTATGATTCCTGCAATATATTTGAACCAGGCGAGGCAGGCAATGAAGAAAATAGTAACGAACAGAACACGCTTGAGAGTGAATATTTTCTTGAGTTTAGCTCGGATTTTATCCATTAAAAAACTGAGGTATTGGTTGTCATTCTTAAAGTTTCCTATTAGAAAAGTTTAAAAACTCCAAAACATGGTGATTTAATAATGCTTAAAAGAGGTGGAATAATGAAAAAAGCGTCTTTGGACCTTTCGATAAATTCTATAGTGGTTTTGATTTTGGCGGTGACAATGCTTAGCCTTGGGTTGACGTTTATCAATAAGACTTTTGGCGGAGCAACGGTCCAGCTGGATAAGAGCCTTGCTGGTATTGGAGAAGATCGGAAAAGTCAACTAATGCAAAAATGTCAAGACCCCGCATGCCTTGAATTTACAACAATGGCGATTAAGAGGAATTCTCTCGAGAAAAACCTATTGGTTCTGAATAACAGGTTAGACTGCGATGTTGATCTTTCTATTGATATCGGAGAAAAAGGGACAAAATGCCAGGTGCTTGGAGAATCAACAGGAAATAGATGTTCAGACATAAAACTTGTCACGTTTAGCCCACAAAATGTCAAGGCAAAAGAAAAGACAATTGTTCCGATAGAAGTAACTCCAAAGAACGCTGCGCTGACAACAACCTACAGGTATGAAGTTTCAGTAAAAGGAGCATGCTCCGGATCCAATGTGGAAAAAATTCTGTATCTTGATATAGAGGTGGAGTAAAATGAAAACAAACTCACTAGTGTTCGTAGTCTCAATTTTGAGGTGCTCAAAATGAAGAAAAGACTAACCCAAGCAGAAGAATTTGAGATTCTCAAACTTGTTTTGGATAAATTTTTGTGGATGGGACTGGCTATTATGGCGTATGGTTTCTACATACTTTTAGCAGGGTCCGGAGAGATGTTCATCAGAGGGATATCATTCCTTTTTGGAGGAGCAATCATCCTGATGCTGTTCATGTTCCTGCTGATAAAGGAGTATGAAATCGTAAAATGAACAAGAAAGGAATGGAACTTGCAATAAACTACCTGGTTGGAATAATACTAGGTATTATTCTTCTTTCACTTGGCCTAATATTTGCTGCAAGCATCTTCAAGGCTTCAGGGGAAATTACCAAGATGGGTCTACCCGACTACTTTGAGGTCGAAAGAGAGAATTGTGTGCAGCGTGGGGATAGGGTATGCATCCCAAAGACTAAGGGGGATGCAGAGACACTGAAGACAACTTCATTTGGTGTTGTGATAAACAATATCTATGGACAGACAAAGGAGTTCAAATTGCATGTGACTTTCAGACGGGGCCTGACCTTGGATGACCAGACAATCAATTCAGTCACTTTAAAAGATTGGACCTTCACTGACTTCGCGACAATTGAGCTTGAGAACAATGATGATACAGTGATTGAGGTTCCGATAAGGCCTCCACGAGGCATCAAAAGCGGCACCTACACCTTCAATGTCAATGTGTGTCTGAATGCTAATGATAATACTGATGATAAATGCGACTCAGGACATCCCTCACTATATGCACCGACACAGCAGATTAGCGTGACTGTGAAGTAAGATATTTTTTCCTGCAATTATTTTTTTGATTATAAATTGAACCATGTCGCTGCATAGGGAGCTAAGAATCAATACAGGCGACCACAAATATTATCGTGTTTTTTACCCTCATTTATCTTTTTTTAATCCGTGCTCCATTGCGCTCTTACGAAAAGATATGCACGGAAATGCATATCCTTTATTAATGCTAAACAGAATGAATAATCTGGCTGAATTTTACCGGATCAAGACTTGCACCGCCAGGAAGGCATCCGTCAATATTTTTCATCTTAAGGATAGCCTTAGAATTTTCAGGGTTCACTGAGCCGCCATAAATTATCTTTACTCCATTTGCCATAGATTTCCCGTAAAATTTTGAAATTTGAAGCTTGATAAAGGCGTGGATTTCTTCAGCTTGTTCAGGAGTCGCATTCTTTCCTGTCCCAATGGCCCACACAGGTTCGTATGCGATAATAATGTCATTTAGTTCATTTAGGTCTTTCAGTCCACCGAGAAGTTGGTGCTCGACAACTTTTTTTGCATCCCCCTTTTCTCGCTGGGTTAGATTTTCTCCTAAACAGAATATTACTTTAAGGCCGGCTAAGAGTGCTGCCTTAATTTTTTTGTTTATCATTTCATCAGTTTCAGCAAAATATTTTCGCCTCTCAGAATGTCCAATGATAACGTATTCTGCAAAATCTTTGACCATGTCTGAGGATATTTCTCCTGTATAAGCACCATCACTCTCAAAGTAGATATTTTGTGCTGCCACTTTGATCTTTGATCCCTTACATGCGTCGGACACTGTCTCAAGCAATGTAAATGGAGGAGCAATAACAATCTCGGATTTGGTATCTTGGACAAGCTGCTTAAATTTCCTCATATAAGTTGCAGCTTCTTCCTTATTTTTATTCATCTTCCAATTGCCTGCAAAAAATTTTATCATTTTCTCACCTTTAATTTTGATAGACAATAAATTCCAATTATGACCATAAGTAAATTTAGAAGATGGCTCAGGCTCAGGCCAAGGAAAAAAATGTGGTAATCAAACCTAAAGAAATCAGTGATGAACCTTAAAGATCCATATAAGGTTATGAATGACCAGAATAGTACGCCGTTTTTTTTGCTGTATTTTTGCCTGCTTATGAAAACCAAAAGTAAAAATAATATGAGCATGGAGATTGCCTGATAGATCTGAGTGGGATGCCTGCATATATCATCGATCCGCTGATAGATGACGCACCATGGAAGATTAGTAGGAGCACCGTACATTTCGCTATTGACATAATTTGCTAATCTCCCGAAAGTGGTTATTAACGCTAGTGGAATTGAAATATTGTCCAGGATCTCTAAGATATTGATTTTATACTTTTTGCAGTAAAAATAGATTGCAGCTCCTCCAAAAAGGATGCCTCCGTGATAGCCAAGGCCGCCTTTCCAGACTTCAAATATCCCAATTAAATCATATCTATATAGCTGGAAATCAGTTATCACATGAAACAGCCTGGCGCCGATAATTCCGAAGACAATCGCTAGCATTGTGATATTCTCGGCCCTGTCTTTTGTCAGATTCTTTATTTTTTTGTTTTCAGCAAGTTTGACGAGCAGATAATTAATCAGGAGAAATCCAGCAGCATAGACAATCCCATAGAATCTGATGGAGAACGGCCCAATTGTTGCAATATCAGGATTAATATTGTTGATAAACATCAGTTAAAATGAAACACCTAGACTATTTAATGTTTATGATGATGGCAGCAAATTTTCGAAATATCTTTCCACTCCGCTTATCCAAAGTATGAATCTTTGAAAAAGATTAAGATTCTCTATCTCAAGGTCTTTTTCATAGATTTCCTCGTATATCTTATTGTTCCTGTCATGATATATTACTTGGATGGCTAACCTATTATTGCTGGCAGCCAGGCTGGTCGGATCCAGAGATACAGTGTATTTCTGAGTGGCATCAATCTCCGCCAGATTCCATTCAGTTGCCCTACCGTTAAAAATAACATTTATCTTTGCGTCTTTCGGATTACTCAGTGATTCTTTAAGTACATCAAAATCAATTTCAAAATCTTGATACTTGAGTGGATCTGGGACAACAATATTTTGGATAGTAATCTTAGGATAATCCTCAACAATAATACCCAATTTTTTTAGGCCAGACACGTCTTTATTTTTGACAGTGATGATGAGTTCCTGATCTCCCTTGTCAGATAATTTCTCAGTAAAAGTAATATTTTTATTTTGAGAGATGCCAATATCTATGGATCTGCAGCCTGAGATACACACATTTAGGCTTTTCAAAAAGATATTTCCTTTGTTTTCAAAATTGCAGAAAATTTCAAAGGTGTCATTGATATAGACTGCTTTTGGAAAGTTGCACTGAAAATCCAAGCTGCCGGAATAAGTCTTTTTTTCTTGCTCTTCCAGATTACTAAGGATAGTTGTCATCTGTTTTAAGCTGTAAATTACTTTATTATCTGCAGCAGTAAATGAGCTTTTTTCATCTCCTCCAAGTGACGTAGATATATCAAAAGGAAATGTGTAGACATAACTTTTTTTGAGACTGCCATCCACCTTGACCAGCCAATGCACTGTTTTTTTTGAGTTAGGAGGCATTATCAGATACTTTGTATTTGGACTTATTTTTGAGACTTCTTTTGTTGATGTGAGCGTTGCCTCAAATGCAATATAATATGAATTCTTGTTCTCAAATTCTGCACTAAGTATATTGTAACTTCCCGGTCCAACCTGTTTTGCAAACGAACTAAGACTTATGTCTGCATAATTTGGTAGCCTTTTGCCATATTCAAGAACATCAACCTGGAGGTCCATTGTTCCGGTATCAAGATTGGTATCTCCTTGCCATTCGAATTTGGTGGATGATTTATCTGAATCAAGGGAATCCTTGAGTTTTATATGGCCTGCATCGATATATCCGTATTGTCCGTATGTCGGATCATAAGGTATCCAGCCATAGCCTGGAAAATAGACTTCAGCCCAACCATGAAGACCCCATTCGCTTGAAAACAATTGTGAATTTGTGTAAGATACACCTGAAACAAATCTGGCAGGAATACCCAGGCTTCTGCAAAATGATATGAAAAGGTTGGTAAGTTCGTCGCAGACACCATATCTGTTCTGAAGAACCCATGAAGCTTTCTGGCTGGCATCAGCTGTCGCAGTTGTTATACTGTAATTGACATTTTCCTTGGTCCAGGATGCAAGCTTGAACACTATCACGCTTAGGTCATCTTCACCTTCTGCAAGTTCAGATGCCTTCTTGATTATTTCATCATTTATGTCAATTTTATTAGTTTTTTGCAGATAATAAGTTGCATCATTATCCAGGCCGCTGAGCGGAAATCTGATTTTGCTGCTGATTTTTGTGAATCTGTTATGAGTTCTTACATTCGAGTCAAGGCTGTAGTCATATCTTTTTGCAATCGGATTGTTCCAATAATACTCAAGATAATCTATATTTGTTTCTGCGTTGGGTACAGTCTCAAGAGATATCACCTCCTGAGTTGTTGATTCTTCAGGGAAAAAATACATTATTGCTTTTGCATAGTCTATTTTGTTAGAATTTCCAGTTAATGTAAAATACGATGACATCTTCAAATCAAGGAGAAGAGTATCAGCATAGAATATATCTTCAGCTTGTTCTTTTGCCGGGACCGGGAATGAAATCAATATTAAAATTACGAAAATAAAAAGTAATTTTCTCATCAAATATCTTTTTGTAGAGGAGTATTTAATTCTTTCCGTAAAGTATAAATACTAGTTAACATTTAGGAAGAGTAACAAATAATTATTACTTTATAATGGGAGGGGTTTTGATGAATAAAAAAATAGTCTTGCTATTTTCTGTCTTGATAATGATGATTGCAGCCTGCACACCGTACAGGCCATATGAGCCAACAGGTGATGCGGTTAGTCCGCCTGAAGGAATAAATGTTGATATTAGCCCTGGTGTGCCGGAAGAAAATAGTGCACCTGTTGAGGCTGTAAATCCTGAAGAATCATCTGAAGAAGCCCAGGAACCTACTGAATTAGTTGAGGAACCAGAAAATACAGTTGAGCTTGTAAAGGAAGAATCAACCGGGAAAACGGCAGACATAGTTGCATATGAAGGCGACTTGATTGATCTAAAACCATTTGTGAATGATCCAGATGGTGATCCTGTAAAAATGGGTTATACAGAGCCATTTGATGCAGATGGAGTTTGGCAGACAGTTGCAGGAGACGCCGGATTTTATTCAGTTATAGTATCAGCCACTGATGGAAAAGACTCATTTGTGACAAAGCAGATGACAATAGATGTGCTTGTTAAAAACAAAGCACCAGTGATTGCTATGCCTGACAAGCTTGAGTTTGTTGAAGGAGATCTGATAAGACTAAACCCTCAGATAAGCGATTCTGACGGCGACGAGGTTGTTGTCATATATTCTGGATGGATTGATTCCAAAACATATCAGACAACATTTGATGATGCTGGCACATACAAAGTGACTATCAGGGCAGATGATGGAAAAGAGATAGTAACTAAGGATGTGACTATTGTTGTAAATCCTTATAATAGGATGCCTGTTGTGAATATGCTCTCGCCTGCAAAGATAATCGCAACTGAGGGGGATTTGGTTGAAATAAAAGCAGAAGGAACTGATCCAGACGGAGATATAGTAAGTTTCTCATATTCAGAGCCATTTGACGCAGAAGGGAAATGGCAGACAGAGGCAGGAGATGCAGGTGAGTATGAAGTGTCAGTACGTGCATCAGACGGAAAAAATGAAGTGGTCAATGAGGTTCTTGTCGAACTATCAAAGAAAAATACAGCTCCTGAAATTAAGTCGATTACCCTTACTCCAGGAGAAGTTGTCCTAAAGAAACCAGGTGACGAAGTTACAATAACAATTAATGTGGAAGCTTATGATGTAGATGGGGATTCACTTGAAGTAAGCTATTCCGGCTTCATGGACGCTAGCGAAAAAACAGTCAAATACGGCGAGAAAGGCGGCCAGAAGAAAGTCACAGTGACTATATCTGATGGAACTGATAGTGTCTCGCAGGACATCAGTTTCAACATGAACAACTGGCCTTGCTTCGATTGCCAGTGATTTTTTTTATTTTCAATTTTTCAGGGACTTTCCTCTGTGAGTTTGCCCTATTAGTAGGAGGTTCTTACAATATTGAATTAGTAGCGTACCGACGATAGTAAGTATTGTATTTAAGTATAACTTTAATTTTATGAATCTTAGGAATCTGGATATACAATTGCTGAATTAGGATTTGTTCTAAAAAAATGACCTTACACTAAAAGTTGATTTCAAAGAAATGGATAACTTGCAGTAAGAAGGTATACCTTTGAACCGTTGACTTTTGCACAAGATGGCGATACAATGACAATAACTGAACTTATTAAGAATGGGACTCGTTTGCAGGATCCCCCCTATCTGAAGTATATAAAATTGATTTAGCATCTGGGGTTGTGTAAAGACAGCGTTATTTCTTAGGTATAAGAGAATCTGACCAGTGGATATATCACCTGGTTAAATAACACCTATGATGAGTACAAAAAAATGATTTAAATATCATCTCCTTGGAGTATGACCATACCCAAAATTGGCTTTTCGAAGTTCACTTTCAAGTTTATGATAAACCTCTTGTGAGGTCGTTACAATTGTGAATTTTGGGCTACCAGTGTCAAATTGGTAGCTTGTATAGACACCACCCATACATGAAAGTAGCAAATTTCCTATTGCTTCCCATGGAGGAAGATTGCTTGGAGTCTCAAATAAATATACATTTGGGAACCCGTGAGCTACTTCTGCAACATGATAGGCATGTCCAGCTTTCCAGGTTGTACTATGAATGATTCTACCATTTGCTAAATTGCTTAAAATCTCATGATCCCTTGTCCGAGTTCTTGGAAAATGAGGTATGATTGTTATTTCATCAAGGCTATTGGGTACACTTATAGGAAGAGCATGTATGTGTGAACCATCAAACATCGTTGGCTTCTCATCAATAATCGCACGATAGCTTCTTCCCTGCTCAATCAGTGGAGTATTAATAATTTCAAGAACTCTTCGTCCCTTTCTTTCAAGAGCAATACACACAGCAACGTATGGAACACCGCCAAGTAGTGCATTTGTTCCATCACATGGATCGATATACCATATATCTCCATCATCTCCATATATAGGATTGGATTCTTCTCCGATTTTTGTTGAATGAGGAAATCTTTCATGCAGAATGCTGAGTATAGCTTCTTCGCTCTCGATATCAGCAATTGTTCTCCATGAACCGTCTGGTTTTTGTTCAGCCAAATCTCGCTTTATATCAGGTTGTGAAAGAATAGGAGCATATTCAGCAATTATTTCAGCTCCTGCATTTGCAGCAAGAATGGCTGCTCTTGCTTCAATTTGAAATCCTTCTTGTGACATATTACTACTACTATTCAGTTATTATATTTAATCTTTGCTATAAAACTTTTTTTGGCTAATAGTATATAAAATTATATACAGTTAGTTACTTTTAAGTGGTAAGATTTATATACTTGCACTTAATTTTGATGGGGAAATGGTTGTCGCATCCTACAAGGTTGATTTAGCAATGGCTATATTCAATCAAGTTTTGAATACAATGCTTCCGACATTGGCTAATTTATATGGTTTAAGTATGAATGTTTGGAGCAGGAAAGAATCGATTGATATAGGAGAAGCATCACTTCCAAGACAGACCTTTTATAATTTGGGTGGACCCCCTGGACTGGCGGTTGTGTCCTTTTGCCCTCCCTTTACTAGAAATGGAAACATTACTTCTCTGATGCATGTTAGGTTGTATCCAAAAAATGGTGACCGAATTCCGGTCGAAGAAGTCAGAGAGGTCTATCAGTTATTTAGTCTTGATTGGATCGAAAGTTCTCCGCGACCAGGGTATACAGGACATGACCTAGATGCAAAATTAATGAGTTAGATAATTTATTTTGATAAGTGCAATTGAATCATTTCTTCTGTATGATACCTGATAAGTCCAGTAATATTTCTTATCTTGCCCGCGAACAGACTTAGCCAATCTTCAGAACTTGATTCAACTAGCTTGTCAGATGACCTCTTGATATCAATTGATTTCTGGAGTACTTTGTCTGCCAATTTGTCGTCATATTCATAAAAATTTTTATAGAAATCCGTAAAAAGATCAGTCAGTGACTGTACGATAGCAGTACATCTTTGATCATTTTTAAGTAAGAGTTTTGGAATATCTTTTACTTCGTCTCCAATTCTCTCGATACCGTTCACTATAGAATAATACAGTTCCACATTGGTTGTGTTAGAGAGGTCTTTTTTAGCTATTATCCTGTTGCAAAATAGTGTAAATTTGTTGATCGTCTCATCCACAAGAAGCAAATTGTTTGTCAGAAGTATCATTTTATCCTCTGGCGTTTTCAAAATATCTTCAAGCATCCCTTTTACAATTAGGAACATTCTTCTAAGAGTTGCATTGAATTCGTCCTCGCTGATATTCGCAAGCTGTTTTATCGTGCATGTTCCGGCTCTTTGTTCAACAATCTCCATTCCAATCATTGTTTTGACAGATTCATTTACAAGTTCCATTGGATTGATTGTTTTATAACCCCTTTTCCTAAAGATCTTATCGGTCACAACGATATTTTCCTGAGAAAATACCACTTTGATTGTCTTGAATCCTCTTGCATATGCACCCATGAAATATCTCCATAATAGGCCAGTATTCTTATTATCCAGATTGATTGTAATATCATCTCCGTCACTTTCATTTGAAGTTGAAATGATTAGTGATTTGCCTTTGGGGGTGAGATTAATATCATCGCCCTTCTTGATTTTGTAATGCCTTACCCATTCGAAGGGTAGTGATACAACCAGTGAACTTTGGCCAACCTTCGATACCTTTCTTATCATTTTCAATGCTAAATTATTATTTACTTTATATAATTTACGGAAAATACTTATAATACTTATTAGTCAATACTAACTAAAAAGTAGTAAAAGTTATAAATAGCAACTTTATACAAAGATGCAAACTGCTGAAAAAATGGCCAAAGGATTGAATCGACCTATTTTGAAGAATCAGGTTAAATCTTTGCTTAAAGATAAATCTCTCCGAGATAATCTTGATTCACGTGGATTTACTCTAGTAGATAGGGTCGAGATGCTGCTTGTTGGGATAGGAAGGGCAGCAATGTTTTCACAGTTTGTTGATGCGATAAATTATAATGAACTACTTGACTGCTACCTGCCACAGATTAAGGTGATCAATCATGATCCAAATATTCTTTTTTCATATTATCTGGAAACATTCTTACCTGAACAATTGTTGACTCTTTCTCAGGAATTGAAATCTAATTTGATTCAATATCGATTTGATCCACATTTTATGGACAAACCATCTTTGCTCAAAGAATTGATTGGTTGGATATCGACCGATGAAGCCAATACTGAAGAAATTGGAAGCATGATTCAATTGATGGAAAAGATGTCGCAACCATTACCCATCAAACTCCCTGAGAATTTTAATTTGAAAAGGGAATACAATTCATTGTGTGGTCTGCTAAGACAGCATGGTGAAGACACACTACTTTCGGATGTAAACTATGCAGCCACTGCATCGCTTTTTAGCTTTGGTAGAGTGGAATACATAAATAAACCAAAAAAAAGAGTTTGGCAAATCTGGCCTCATACGTGGTCTAAACAATTAAGAAATAAGGAAGAAAGAGAGCAAAATTCTAGAGTAACTAAGCTTATGAGGGGGCAACATCAATTTATGACAACTCTTAAATTGCCAGATCCTGAATCCACTTTCGTAAATTATACACCTTACACAAGAAGAAATGTAGAAAGAATATTTTCACTTCATTTGCATTATCTAATGCATTCATTGCAGACATTTCCCATACCGCAGTATACAGCAATTAAATATATATTAGGAGTCAAAGAACCACTCGAAGACTTCTGGCATGGATATTTTACGACAACATCTGAAAAATATCCTGTCATACCAATGACGAAAGTAATTACTTCCTGTGTTTTAGATCACAAAGATAAAAAAACTGAAATGCTAGCTCAAGTTTTTTTAACTGCCATGGATGAATATGCGATGGGAAGAATGGCTGCCGAAGCATCAAGTTTGCTTCCTTCTTCAATCGGACCAAGAAAGGCATATGACTTCTCTAATAGATTCCTAAGAAATTATGATCGAATAAAGCCAGCTAGGGAAAGCAAGTCTGTAAGGAAAATGGAAACACTACTTAACTCAACACTTTTTGGTGAGGAGGGTGAAGTTGCAAGAGCAATTGCTGAAGCGCCTAGCCTCACACATGATGTTCACCCAGATAATTTCGCAATGTACGTTCTGGAAACGGAGGGGATAAGAACACTACTAGAAATTCTTGAAGGAAAGGAATTACCCCTTTGGGCCCAAAAATCAAAAGAAGGCATTGCCAAAATCGTGAATTCAGTGGAAAGGGGATACGAAATCTCACCACGGTCATTCCAACAGTTCTCAAGGAATATACGTAGTGTATTTTATGCACTGGATATTGGAAGGGTATTCAAGGAAAAATCAAGCTGTCACCTCGAAAGGCCGATGTGGATTCATCGAAACGAAAGATTCCCGAATACGCCGATATTCATGGTTGAACAAGAATATGAATTTATGAAAGCTAAGGTAATCAATCTGGCGCTGCATTTATCGTCGAGAATGATTTCCTATTTATTTAGGACAGCTCAGGATGAAGGTCCTGACTACACTAATAGGCGGGTTGATGTAGATGTTGCTATCCATCAGTTGCAGATGTTAGTTACTGATATTAGTACAAGATCGCTGCGCAATGAGTGGAATGCTGCAAGTGCTCGATCAATAGAAACAGAATATTATCAGCAGATCCAGGCTATTTTGACCAAAACAGCCTTATTTAACCAGGGAAATAGAATCAACCAAGAGTGGTTTAATGAATTATATTCAACTGAAGTTGATTATAATAATAGTGTGCTTTCACTAACAGCTGAGGATTTTGTATATGAGTGGGATGCCAGAAGTGTAGGATTTGTCAGAGATTTTGTCTCCATGAATTATATTTATGAGCATGGGGGCAGTGAAGTTGAAGATCTTTGGTACGCATCGTGCGCAATGCAAGGTCTCAAGCAGGGAGTAATAAGACAATTTGAAAAATATCTGCGACGAATGGACAAAACCAAAATGCCTTCCTCTTCCAAGGAAAATATGCTGCTAACCGAAGTTGCACTTAATTTGTATGATTTATCCAGGGAATATGGGTTTTCCTATAGGGAGAGTAAGCCCTATTGGAACAAAAAACAAAGTACAGAAAAACGATTAGTTGAATTAAATCTAACACAATTAGCTGGCGGAGCCGCGAGTGGAGAATTTTCAGAAAGAATTTGGACAAATATTGAGAAACTTGGCAGCCTGACTTTGCCGGAATCGCTTGAAAATAAGTATCTGCTTGAAGTAATAGGTAGTTATCTGTTTTTGTATAATCAACTTGAAGAAAGGTTTTTGTGATATTGAATATATTTTTATATAGACTTATTCTTACATTTATGTATGAAAAAAAGAAGACATGATAAGGTAAGTAAATCCTATCTTCATAATACTCGTTTCAAGATTAATCTCTCGTTGATTATTTTGTTTGCTTTTTTTTTGTTGTTTAAACGATGGTTTTTTGTGGCATTTTTTATTATACTTAATTTTATTGTCCTAAATTTTAAATCCTGGACAGGAATAAAATTGCCATTAGAAATAATATCGCTCGGTACCACCATGTGCGGTTATGTCTATGGTCCGAAGGAGGCAATTATTGTGGTGAGTTCGTCATGGATTAGCATTGCAATGTCTACTCGGGTCGGTCTGCGAATAATCTTTTCACAATTGTTACTCACAGTAATGGCATTATTTGTGCATTATTTTAGTAAATATTCCATTGTTTTTGTAGGTATTGTTTTCTTGATAATTCGCTACACAGTGCAATTTTTATTTGAATTCCTATTTGTGGGCACTGGCAAGGCATTAGAACAGATTCCGAGAAGAATACTGAATTTTATTTTTTGGATAATCTTTTACAATGGATTTGGTGCTGCATTGGCTCAATTAATGATTCCTTAAAATACTTATTATACTTATAATAATTATTATAATACTTATTCTTGTGCAAGTTTAATATATTGCGCGCATGTACTTTATCTTAAATAAAGAGAGATTAAAATGAGCATCAAACAAATGTCACTGCCGATATGTCCGAAATGCAAGTCATCTGACTGCAAAGCAATGGAGGATTATTTTTGCCATAAATGCATTACTTGCGGCACATTGTTCGGTTGCCTGTGAGGGGAGGGAAAAAATGTCACACTACAGCTATAATGGAAGAGTAGATTATACGTGGGATGAAAAAGAATCACCCTCATTTTTAGGTCAAATAACAGATCTTGTGGTTGATATAATCGAAGATTTGGTCGGTAAGGTAAATAAATAGCTATATAAACCACAAAAATAATCATCTTCTATGGTATTTTATGGAACTTGGGCTTAGTTATGATGATGTACTTCTTATTCCGCAAAGGTCACCCATAAAAAGCAGGAAAGACGTTTCTACTGAGACTTTCTTGACCAAGAATATCAAACTTAAAATTCCCATTGTCAGCTCTAACATGGATACTGTGACTGAGGCTGACATGGCTATTGCTCTTGCAGATCTTGGCGGCATAGGGATTATTCATAGGTTCAATACAACTATGCAGCAGGTAAAAGAGGTCGAAAAAGTAAAACGACATAGAAATGCAATCATTGAAAATCCTCTTTGGACAACTCCGGAAAAAACCCTTGCAGAAGCCAAAGAAATAATGAAAAAGCATGATGTAACAAGTCTATTGGTGCTTGATGACTCTAAACGTCTTATCGGAATATTAACCTCAAGAGATTATTGGTTTGACCCTTCTGAAAATATTCCGATATATAAGCTGATGACTCCCAAAAAAAGACTTATTGTGGCTAAAAACCGAATTCAGATTGAGAAGGCAAAACAGATAATGATGAAGCATAAAATTGAGAAATTGCCGCTAATCAATGATGACTGGACTGTAGCCGGGCTTGTGACCGGTCGGGATATCCACAATAAGACACGATTCCCGAATTCTACGCTTGATTCTAAGCATAGCCTAAGGGTTGGGGCAGCAATCGGAGTAAAGGAAGATGCTCTTGACAGGGCAAAAGCACTCATCAAAGCTGGCGCTGATCTGCTCGTTATTGATATTGCCCACGGCCATTCAGATATTGAGATAGAAGTGCTGAAAAGATTGAAGAGCAGTTTCCCTAAGACTGAAGTCATGGCAGGAAATGTTGCAACAGCTGATGGCACAAGGGATTTGATAAAAGCCGGCGCAGATTGTGTAAAGGTTGGAGTAGGGCCAGGATCAATCTGCACAACAAGGATAGTTACAGGAGCTGGATATCCGCAGCTATCTGCAATACTATCCTGCGCAAAAGAAGGCGCGAAATATGGAATTCCGATAATTGCTGATGGCGGCATCAAGCAGTCGGGTGATATCACTAAGGCTATCGCAGCCGGCGCATCGTCAGTTATGCTTGGCAGTCTGCTTGCAGGGACTGATGAGAGCCCAGGCACTCCAATTCTGAAGAATGGAGGAAAATACAAAGTAGTCAGGGGCATGGCATCTTTTGGCGCAAAACTTGGCAGGGATGCAAAATCCAAATCTGATTCAGATATAAGTGATTTTGTTCCAGAGGGAGTTGAAGCAACAGTTCCTTACAGGGGGAGTGTAATAGATATCATAAACCAACTTGTAGGAGGATTCAGGAGCGGAATGAGCTACTGCGGCGCAAGGACTATTAAGGATCTGAAAGGAAGAGGAGAATTCATCCAGATCACGCAGGCTGGTGTTCGGGAAAGCAAAAGCCATGATGTAAATGTTGCATAGTTAGTCTTCTAGTGAACTCAATTTATTCGCCAGACCGATATAATCTTTTGGTTCAAGTGATAGCAGTTTATCTTTGCCTTCTATATCCAGATTTTTTATAAAATTTCTTAATTGGTCAAGCGTAATATTCTCGCCCCTTGAAATTGATTTCAACTTTTCATACGCATCTTTTTGTCCAGATTTCCTTAGAAAAGTCTGGATTGCTTCAGTCAATACTTCTGGATGCTCGTTCAGATCTTTTTCTATTGCTTCAATATTTGGTTCAGATTTGCTGAGCCCTTTAAGCGTTGAATCATATGCCAGCATACTGTGAGAAAAAGCAACGCCGATATTTCTCATCATTGTACTATCAGACAAGTCTCTTTGGAGCCTAGATACCTGCAAATCTTCAAATGCAGTAAAAAGAGCGTTTGCAATTTTAATGTTACCTTCTGAATTCTCAAAATCAATTGGGTTGATCTTGTGCGGCATCGTCGAACTTCCTACCTCACCTTCAATCTTATTCAATCGAAAATATCCATAGCTTATATAAAGCCACATATCCCTGTCAAGATCCAGGATGATGTTGTTTATTCTTTTAATGCATTGGAACAGCTCAACCAAAGTGTCCTTTGGTTCTATCTGAGTTGTAAAAAGGTTTGGCTGGAGACTTAGCTTAGTTATGAATTCTTTGCTGAATTTGATCCAGTCACGTTCCGGCTCTGCAAACACAAGTGCATTGTAATTTCCTACTGCTCCGTTCAATTTTCCAGTCAATTTCAGCTTCCTTAATTTCTCAATTTGTTTCTCAAGTCTTGATTTAAATACGAGAAATTCCTTGCCAACTGTCGTAGGGGAGGCAGGTTGGCCATGGGTCTTGGCAAGCATCGGGATATTTTTATGCTCGACGCTTTTACTCCTCAACGTATCCAGCAGGCTCGCCAATTTCTTGTGAAGGATTTCTTTTAAGAACTCTTGAATTAACAACCCATAAGAAAGATTATTAATATCTTCTGATGTCAGGCCATAATGGACGAATTCTTTCACATTATCAGGCACTTTGTTTTTTATGTAATATTCAACAGCCTTTAGGTCATGACAAGTCTTTTCTTCTATCTCTTTTATTTTTTGTGCTTCTTTCTCATCAAATTTTTCGTAGACAAAGAGGTAATCGCCTTTGCCAAGCTGCTTTAAATACATTAGTTCGACATAAACTCTTTTTTTAATAAGGGCGTATTCTGAGAAATATTCCGATAAATTGCCAAGCTTCATTCTATAGCGACCATCGATTGGAGAAATTGACATTAGTCCCATGAAAACACCTTTCAGAAGTATATGAGCATTCTTTATATTGTTTTCTGGACACTTTCATTATCAGCCAATTCTTTTATCAAAGTTTCATCTCTCTTAGGCCCAACCGATACAATCGATATTGGTACTCCAAGATATTTCTCAATGAACTCCAAATATTTTTTTGCATTTGGATCTAAAGATCTGTAATCAGCAGTATCTTGGCTGATAGTGAATCCTTCAAACTCTTCGTATACAGGCGTACATCTTTCTAGCTGCTCAACAGTTAAAGGATAATCAACATTTTTTCCATTTAACATATATTTTACAGCAACCTTAATTTTATTAAATCCGGACAGCACATCAAGTTTGGTTATGGCAAGGCTTGTAAATCCATTTAGCCTATGTGCATATTTTAGCATAACAAGATCAAGCCAGCCGCACCTTCTGGGCCTGCCTGTAGTTGTTCCGACCTCCATTCCAATCTTCTGTATCTTCACCCCGGTTTTGTCTCTCAGCTCAGTCAGGAAAGGGCCGCTACCAACCCTTGTTGTATATGCCTTAACAATCCCCACAACGTCCAGTTTCTGCGGAGGCAAGCCCACACCTGTAAAAACACCACCTGATATCGGGTGTGATGATGTAACAAAGGGATATGTCCCAAAACTGACATCAAGGAACGTGCCCTGAGCACTCTCGAATATGATTTTCTTATCCTTTGCCTCATAGACTAATTTCGAGACATCGCCAAGATATTTTTCTAGTTTATCTGCATAAGCAGTATACTGACAAAATATTGTTTCTTCATCAAGTGGAAAATCTTGATTATACACATTTTTGGCAATCTTCTTCTTGAGTTCGAAATTGTCGTGAAGCTTTTTTCTGAAAACAGCCTTATCAAAGAGGTCAATAAATCTTATTCCTCTTCTTCCATAATGATCTTCATAGGCAGGTCCGATACCTTTCTTGGTTGTGCCGATGCTGTCTTTTAGTGATGCTTCAGATATCCCGTCCATGACTTTGTGATAAGGCATGATTATAGAGGTCAGGGGGTCAATCATAAGATCTATTTTATTTCCTGTTTTTTCGAAGTTTTCAATCTCAAGCAGTAATACTTCTGGATCAAGAACAACTCCTGATGCAATCATGCATTTTTTTCCATGGATCACTCCGGATGGAATCAGATGCAGCTTGAAAGTATTGTCTCCAACAACAACAGTATGGCCGGCATTATTTCCGCCCTGATATCTAACGACGCAGTCAGCTTTTTCTGCAAGAATATCAGTAATTTTGCCTTTCCCTTCATCACCAAATTGGCTGCCAACAATAACTATTGCATTAATTCAAATCACCCATGCATCAATAAGGATGAAACCTATAAAAAACTATTGCCCATACAATCAAAAAATATATAAAGCAGAAGTGCAATTAACCTTATCAGCACAAAGACTAGGGGTTTTTTTATCTTGAGTTGAAACGTAGTGACGTTTCACTCAACTTTTAAAATGAAACGAAAGAATATAATACCTTACGAACCAGTAGGAAGGATGATGGAAGGTTTCGGAGCTGAAAGGGTTTCTCAGGATGCAAAGGTTGCCATGGTAGACTATCTTGAAGAATATGCTGAAAAGATTGGCAGGCTTGCGGCCAAATATGCGGCTCATGCAGGTAGGGTCACTATTATTGATAAGGATATTGAGCTCGCAGAAAAACAGTTAAACTAGTTTGTTACTACTTTTCCATAACATTTAAATATTAAATACTGTCTCTATCTCTAAAACTGAGGGGGAGATTCAATATGACAGGTTCAGATAATATAATTGCAACACTAGCTGGCAATAGGGGAGGCCAAGGAGATGCAGCTGCACACCTTGAGAGCGGCAAGGTAATATTTATTAGTGGAGTGCCGGATGCCCTAATTGTAGAGGGTATTCAAGTACGAGTAAGTGATTACAGGGAAGGAAGGGGAAAATCAGATTTTGGTACGTATGCTGGAGTTTACGATTCTGCAGTAATGCAACCTGAAACTAGTTATCTTGAGCAGCTTGCAGCGTCTGCAGAGCAGATTGAGATATTTGTTATTAGAACTGAAAAGGCAGCTAGTGCTCTTCCTAAAGTAGATACAATTGAGCCAAGCATGTTAGAACATGCTTTGAGAGAACTATCAAAAAATTACAGACTTAATGCAGACAAAATTGCAGATGCCCTGAGTATGCATGAGCACCTTGAAAAAGCTCATGAACAAACATCAGAGCAACGAAGATATGTGCATGCTTATGCCGGTTTTGAATCAATTGATGCTTGTGTCCGGGATTATATGGGACAAATTGAAAAGAGAATAGAAACCATTGCAGAAGAGGAAAGGAAAGCTGATTATAAAGTTGTACTCCCTCAACCGGCTCAATCTCTTCCATATGTTGTGACAGTGGAAATTAGTGGACGAACAACTAGAGTTGTTTTTAGTGAAGAGGAAGTCCCAGCATCGGAAGCAGATTTTTACGCGTACTTAAGAGATGAAACTCATTTTCCTGAGAGACTTTCACTTTCTGTAGTTAGAGACTTTCTTTCAGCAGCTGGAGAGAATGGAGAAAAAGCTATCTATAGTACAGGTGTACTACGCGATAGTCAAGCATTTAAAACTTTGTTTGAGGATAGAATGCTCACAATCTCCGGAATTTCAACACCTGTGAAAGTGACAAGTGTTAGAGTACAGCCCCCAGCAGGTGGTCTTGCATAGCACAATGCCTCCAGTGTTTAATTTTTATTTATTGGAAAATGCGTTGGAGCATAGTGGAATTGTTCTAGATAATCATATTTATTATCTCAATCAAAATTCAAATGATGCTGTTCTAGAGGTTATGACAACAGACTCTCCGATAAGAAGGGGAACATATGGCCTTGCTTATCAAGGCACCATGCGTGATGTGTTAGGTCTTGAAGAGACTGTCAGATCACAAGATATAAAACAATTTTTGGAGGAATCTCTAAGCAGTGTATATGAAACTTTTTTATCCAAGGGATCATTAGGTGGAAACGGAATCCCCTATTTCTTATGTCTGACGGATATCATTCCTGCACTTGATCAATCAGACCCAAGGATAAATGATTACTCGAGATCCGAATTGCTCGAAATCAGAAGAAAGGAGATCTTCTCACTTGTATCTGAAACTCCAATCGAGAAGTCAAATGAAATCACAAATCAGCAAATTATGAGAGCTGTGAGAAAATCGTTTGGTTTGGATAAAGATACAGTTAAATTTGATTTTGAGCAACACTTTCTGCTATGCGGACATGAAAACACTTATAGACTTTCAGATAGAACTCATATAGGAGACATCAGCATATCATTTAATGGAGGCAGCAGACTGCTGAAACTTGAAAACCAAATTGACTTGGATAGGGAGATGAGATTGGTATCAGCAAGCAGGACTCAAGAAATATTTGGGCAGTTTGTCAGGCAAATGGATAAAAAAAGGATTGATGAATTCGCGGGTTATTGCAGAGCAAGCGGCATGATGGCTTTAAAGCAAGAGCCTGAAATAGATTATATGGGTTCCGGTGTCAGGTATGTTGGAGGCGAAGGATTATTCGTTTATCTGAAGCCACTGCCTTTTGCTATGCATGATATCAGAGCAGGACATACACATAAATGGTATCCTTTCTACAATCCGCCTGAAATTGGAGTATTAATTCATCAAGAAAGTGAGGGGATGAAGGTTAGTGAAGTGCACGTTAATGGTGATTTTGAGTACTTTAATTTCACGTCAAAAAAAGGGGATTACAGGACATTTTGCGGACCTGGAAAATATGATAGATTGCCAGGTGAATCCTGGCAGCAAAGCGTTATCAGGACAATTATGTATGGGGTGAATACTCTGCAGAATGGACTCACGAATGCTTCAATAAGACAACATAGCAACGGGGAATCTTATAAAAGACCAATGTCGCAGATGTCATGGATAACTTATGCAGAAGTGATGGAAAAGAATCTGCTGCCGACCAACATGTATCCGATAATGGAGGCTGCATAGAATGGGAGCACAGAAGGTAGATGAAAAGGATTTGGCAGACGCCATAAGCGCTCATTTTAATCCAACTCCAAAAAAAGAATTTCTTCCTGAAATACATCTTGATTGGTATTTACCTACATTGGTGTATGAAAAGATCCAGACATGGAGAGCAATTATGCAAGATCATCCAGATATTACTGGATGCGAGCTTGCGATGATGCCTTTGTTCGGAAGGGAAACAAATGTGGTTCAGGATGCAGTTATGTTTGGCCAGCAAGTATCACCCGGTAGGGTTATTCGGACACAACCAGCGACAGATGAAGTCTACCAAAAAATCAAAAGTACAAATAGCACAAGAAAGCAGCAATTGAATTTGGGAGGCATCTTTCATTATCATCCGCAGGGTTTCTTAGTTCCTAGTTCAGGATTAGACGGAGATTTGACTGATTTCGAGAAAATCACTAGATGGAACATGAATTATCAAACTCATTATGGGTGGAGAGATGTTACTGATGAATTTGCCATGGCAGGGTCCGAGGAACATTTGCAGGCCGCGCTCAGAAAAAAGGATGCTGCAATAGTTGGATCAAAGCGTGAGATTGTCTTTAAAGTCGAAGTAGGATATAGTCTTTTCCTAATATTTAATGAAGGCGCGTCTCCATGGATAGGCGTGGGTGTATGTCAAAAGGAATCCTTCAATGGAAGGAATACATACCATCTCCTAACTCCTGAAGATGGACTCGTTCTTCATGTGGAGGATATTCCCTGTAGAGCTAAGATAGACTATCAGAAAATGCAGAAGGAAATAGAGATATATGTAAAACCGATTGAATATGCCCTGCCGGCAAGACCAAGTGTGCAAACTTTGGTCAATGCGCTGGCAGTATATTATCCGCAGCCAAGTTCAGGATTTAATACCCCGAATCTGCTGCCAGACCTTAACCAAAACATGCCGTTGACAGCAACCGAGCTGTTGAACTTGATTGGTGATTATTTAAGATTTGCAGAAGATAGTGCGGATGCAAGATCAATTAGATTTGTTTATGATTTATTAGCCACACAAATCCAACCAGGTGGTAACTATGATGCGCAGCTATCTGCAGTACAAACAGCTCTTGCAAGTTTATCTCCATCATACAGTCAAGTATTGAAACTAAAGAACGGTAAATAGAAATGCAAAGACGAACATTCAAACAGACATATATCCCAGGATGGGAACAGGGAATCCTTGATGCAGCCCTGCTTGTGAATTTAGGTCAAGGATTGCCACTTAGATATGCATCCTTATTTGCAGCCTGTTTGGAGATTGGCAGGATAGTGCATGCTGGCGATGAGGTCACGCAGGGTAATGATGCATTTATGGGAAGAGCAATAGATTCTGGCCAAACTCCGTCACAGATAGAGCAAATTTTGCATTCACTAAACCCGGATGTTTCTATCAAAGGATTCTATCCTGGGGTGAAGTCGGATGCACTAAAGGAGATAGTTATGCATGCTTCGCCAGTATTTTTCCATGCAGGAAATTCAAGCAAGGAAAAGAGAATGATGCTGTCTCAATGGGTCTACATGCATTCAGAAAGCAAGCCTAATGTATCCCTGAGTGCCGGAAATGAGCATGAAATCAGAATCGCGTCATATCATGGCGGAAAAATTCTTAATGAGCACCTGATGCCACAATTTGAGGGACAGAGATCAAGCAGAATTATGAGCATTGCTCAGGCTACTATTGGTCTTGGAGAGATAATTTCTAATCTACTAGAACTGGGTAATCCGCAAAAAGACATTATAACCTGGAATCTATGGTCCAGAAAAAGAACTTCTTATGTCAATGATTTTGATTGGCGTGATTTTGATCCTCGTAATAAAACAATCGGACTAGTTGGAGTTGGAGCTGTTGGTGTAAGTTTTCTTGAGGCCACTGATGGATTAGGGTTTGAGAAGATATATATGTTTGATGATGACACTGCAGAATTCACAAATACATCCAGAGCACCGCAATTTGCCAATTATCTTGGCAGACTGAAAAGCTTAGCAATGGCAGATTATTACAATGCAAGAAATAATGGGACTTTGTATATTGGTAGCAAGAGAAGGATATCTGAAAGTTCGAGGCTTCCTGATGTTGATCTGCTGATTTGTGCAGCAGATGGCTTTGACAACCAGATGAGAATAATCAATCTCTCACAAAGGAAGCAATTATCGATGCTTCTTGCCGGCTGTACACCATTCACATTAAATGTAAATGCATATGTCCCTGGAATGACATCCTCGATGCTGTTCCAGAATGATTTTCTTGAGCTTGCCTATCTTAGTGCAATCAGGCAGGAGCATAGGCATTGCACAGATCCTGAGGTGGAAGGATCACAGGTTTTGACTACTGCGCTTGCAGGAGCTGTGCTTGCAGGAGAAGCTATCAACTATTTTGCCTGCGAGCCATTAAGAGGGCCATTTTATTATGATATGCTCGGTTATCCGAGATTGCAGTACTTTCCGATATCTGGGATCAGGGATCTGGGGGTAGACATCCCAAGATTTCAGCCACCGCTGCCCGATACTGTAACAAGGGATTTTGAACAAGGGGTAGAACAGATTTCTGTATGCGGCAAACCATTTGATGATTGGTATCATAGTGTTGGAAATGTATTTGAGGTAGGCAAAAATGTTTGATGATCTTAGAAAAGCATTAGAAGCAATGGATACTGTGCCGCAGGAGAATTTACCGGCATTAAGATTCAATCTGGAACCAATTGACCATGTTGCAAAGATACTATGCAATCATAGTTATGTTGAGGATAAAACTGTTCAAAAAGCCTTAAAGATGTATTATCGGTCGATGAGCAAATCCGGTGAAAAATATCTTGCACAGATTACACTGCTTAGAGCGTTGTTCAGATTAGATGATGATAATTATCATGAGCGAGATAAGATTACAAGAAAAGCTCGCTTTCATGAAAGCATTGATTTGAGTGTTCTTGAAGGGGCGATGCATGGATTAGGCGAAGACATTCATATTTATGGCGAAAAGGAATTTCACTATTATTTGATCGAAGCTGCAAAAAAAAGTCCTTATAATCTGAACTCGGCAAGTCTACTTGAAGAGGCTGGACCATTCGATTCTCACAATTTCATAACGCTTGCGTATGGTCCACATAGTTATGATGATTCATTGGACGATGTCCTGGCCCAGAGATATCAGTTTTTATTAAGGATTCCAGAAGTGCAGATAGTTGAAGGTGCAAGGGACGTGGCAGAGGTTCTGGTCGCCAAGTATAATATACTTAATGATACAGATGTATTACACACGCTTGCAGATGCAGAGGAACTGGCGTATTTGCTTGCTACATATAGGGCTGCGCAGGAGATAAGGTCCCCAATCCTAAAGAAGGATGCACAGAGCCTTCCGTACCTCAACATTCCTCATAGACTTAAATGGATGGGGATGCTTATGCACGCTGCGCTTGATAATGTTCTTAGTATAGGACAAATAATGAGAAGTGCTGGAGAGGACGGGTATGGGTAGAATCAGTAGCAGAGGAAAAAATTTGCTGGTTGCTGCAGGAGGGCAAACAGATAGAACTTCCAACCAACTATCTTCAGCGCACGAGGCGCTAGTGGCTCAAGGAGATGGTCATATTTATTACAATGTAGCCTTAAATATAGTTAAGGATTTAGATTCGATATTAAAATTTATTGAAGCGATTCCTTATCCTATGCCCTCTGAGAGATTTGGATATGAAGATTTAGAATATGCATTCATCGATGGAGGACCCGGTGTGGGTAATATCTATCATCAACAATCATATCCAGGTCACATCTATATTCAATTCTCTGTAGGGCATGATATCTTTTCTGAAGCACAACTATCTCGAAGAATGTTTGATAAACCAATCTTAGTTGACAGTGCAGAATCCTTGAAAAGATATCTGCAGCTTGCTAAAAGAGGATTTAGGGAAGCCAATCCATTTATTCCATTTCAACAAGAACCTCAATTAGGTGACCTGGTATTTTGCGAAGAATTCCCATATGGGAATACTAGCCTAGAAGAATTGCAGGAGTTAGGATCAATCATACCTCCAAAAGACAGATTGGGAGTAATCAAAGACATATCCTCTGAAGGTGATGCAATTAAGATATATATTGAACCTTTATCCCATGGAAAAGGTATGATTTATCTATTATTTCCAACTGAAAGCAATCGAGCAGCAGAAGAGAGCAGAAGTAATAGATACCAACATCAAGATAGGTTTGATTATTTGGATCAAATGCATATTGTTAGGCCAACTGGCCTATGGGATGATAATACCTTCAAGATGCCATTCATGACATCTAGGCAGGTGGAGGATATCATTGCTCCCATTATTATTAAGCATGCTGCAGATCCAAGGTTCTGGTCAGCGTATACAAATCATCAGATGCAGCTCAGAAGCCAATATGTAGCACTTCTTCAGAATGGAGTATCAGGACAAGGCATTGTTGAGACATTCCAAGAAAGTTATGGTGTAAATGGAACAGCTCTGCTCAGACTTGCCGGATGCGATCCAAAGCAGTTAAAGCCAATAGTGAAACAACCTCTTGAAACCATATTGGAAGGAGTGATGCAATATACTAATCTTGGAAGAAAAATGTTATCAGGCACTGCTAATATGCTCGGTATGACAGAAGAACAATTAATTGGTTCAATCAATTCCGGTTCAGGTTTTGCAGAAGTGGATATGGAAGAAGAATTAATGTATCGGAAAGTAAAGACACATACAGATGAAGGGACAGAAGTTATAGGATATGTCAAAGGATTTGAGGATTTCAGCCAGCATGAAGCAGGTCTGAGTGCAACCCTATGCACAGACATGTTCAATCCAGAAGCCTTTGTCAATGTTGCAGTTGAAACTATTATTCCTCTTGGACTTGACTCATACCAAAATATTATGAGCCATTATGAACTAAAATTAATGCATGATTTTCTTGACTCTCAGGTGCATCTTTTTGGAAATCAAGGTAACTTAAAGGCAGGAGAAGCAAGAGAATTTTTGGAAGATAAGCTAAGGGAATCAAACAAATTATCAAATGAAACTGATTTAGAATTTTTTGATAGACTCAAGAACAATCTGGACAGGGAAGTGGTTGGACCTCTATTGTCCTATGGATTTAATGAGACTGAAATTCGGCAATATATATTGAAGGAGACTGGAGATCACCCGTTCTTCGCACTGGCACTGGAGGAGCTATTATCTTACAGAGCCAAGCAAATTGCAAATATCTTTGAAAATTCGCCGCTAGCAAGAAGAATGCTTGAAAAAGCAAAAGGAAGAAGATCTATGGGAAGCATCATTGCATCCATGGAACAATTTTTTGCTAATCCTGATGCAGTAGATGCTGAGACATATACTGCTGCGATGAACATAATGAGGGCAGCGCAGATGGACGATGCATTTGCACCAGCTCTTGAGTGGGTGGAAAGTGCTCAGGGAAAAGAGCCCTACCTAGAGCGTCATGATTTGGTGAGGTTGATTGATAGCTTCAGATTGCTTGGAGAGCCAAATGTAGGAAAATCACTATTGGCAGATAAAAAAAATAAATCAGGACAAAGGGTTGGAAGAACACATTTTGAAGAAGATGGATATTACCAGTTGTTAACCATTACAAATTCAGATTTGGATATACAGATCTGCACAGTCCTTCTTATGGATGAACTTGCGCTTATGAATCAAGCAGATCAGCGGAATTCTGAATATCTGGCCCGGATGCGAGTTGTTGATATAATCCAAAGGGCAAGCCAGTTAGACGCAAATCCAGATATCTGGCCAAATCCATCATCCAACCTTTATGTACGCGCACATATAGATGAAGATAGATATGACAGGTATGATAAACCTTCATCTGCGTATCTAAAATTTCAAAACATGCCGCCTGCTGATTTTAGTATTAAGTTTGATTCAGAACCTGATGTTAAAGACCAGGTTTTGCAATTATGGCAGAGCGGATTTCCAGTTAGGGTTGATGGAAAACATAAATTGAGAAAAAAAGGCAACAGATTTGTTCTGTACCCTGAGCCAGAAATTGAAACAACGCACAGCGAGTATATTGGTCTGCAACTGCACAATAATAAAAGGAGTGAGATTGAACGGTCTCACTGGCTTTATAGGGGGAAAAAAGATACGATACCCACGCTTGGGTTTGACAAAACCGAAATAGTATGTCATCTATCAAATTATTTGGGCAGAGATCAGACAAGGCAGGTATTGGAACAGGCAGGAGCTAGAATTATGAAGCACTACAATATATCAAGTGATGGAGTAGGTAAATATGCAGCGCTTCTTGTGGATCGCAAGATCCCGCCTCAAAAATTACTGGGGTGAAGTGTATTTCCTTGTTTTGCCCAGTCAATAACCCTCAATGCTTCAGCCAAAGGTTTTGGAGTAGCCACCTTTCAGCATTTTTTGGGCATTCTAATTTCTGAATTATTTTGAAGTCGAGCACATTTTCCTAATTTTCCCATCAATATATTTATAAATCATCCCTTTTTCTATCTCGATTAGGAGGTAATTGTCATGGCAGAACCAACTTCAAAATTTATTAAAATCAGATGCTCTAAGTGCAAGAACGAACAGGTTGTCTTCGGAAAGGCAGCAATGGAGATAAAATGCCTTGTATGCGGCAAAACAGTTGCTGAACCTACAGGCGGAAAAATACGAGTTAAAGCAAGAGTTCTTGAGGTACTTGAGTAATGTACTATAAGAAAACCGGGCTTCCTGAGGAATCAGAAGTAGTTATGTGCACAGTCACAAATATCCAGTATTCTACAGTTTTTGCAAAGCTTGATGATTACGGGATTTCAGGAATGATTCATATCTCTGAAATTGCAGCAGGTAGGATAAGGAATATCAGGGACTATGTAAAGGAAGACAAGAAGATTGCTTGCAAAGTCCTTAGGGTCAACAAAGAAAGGGGACAGGTTGATCTTTCCCTTAGAAGAGTCAATGAAAGAGAAAGAAAGCTTAAAGTCAATGAAGTTAAGATGGAGCAGAAGGCAGAGGCAGTAATTGATTATGTAGCAAAGCAAAACAATATGCAGCCACTCGCGCTCTATAATCAGGTTATGAAATCTCTAAGCGACTATGCCTACTTGTTTCATGCATTTGAAGATGTTGTGGCAGGTGAGTTTGACCTAGGAAAAATCCTTGATAAAAAGCTTGCAGATGAGATGACTGAACTTGTGCTTCAGAGATTCAAGGTAAAAAATGTTGTCATCGCAGGAATTATGGAATTATCAACTTATGATGGAAATGGTGTTGATATTGTCAAGGAAGCACTGTCGCTTGCAGGAGAAAGAATTGATGTCAAATATCTTGGCGGCGGAAAGTACGGGATGTCGGTTGAAGCCCCTGATTATAAAGAAGCAGAGCCGATTCTAAAAAATGCAACAGAATCTGTCCTTGAATTCATGAAAAAGCACCATGGTCATGGTGAATTTAAAAGAGTATGAAACACATTCTTAAATGCCAGACTTGCGGAAAATACACAATGGAGAAAGATTGTGAATGCGGCGGCGCAGCGATTGAAAACAAGCCTCCAAAGTATTCGCCTGAAGATAAATATGGGGAATACAGAAGAAGAGCCAAGGAAGAAGAGAGAAAGAAAGAAGGTATAATTTAGCGTTTGAAGTGACTTATCAATGGTCTTATATACTCTCTAAGTGGTTCCAGATTGCCTCCAGAATGATAAATCATTTTATCTAAGTTTGAATCATAGTGCGATGATTCTGTCTCCCATGGAAAGGTAAGCCAACTTGGAGGTGCATCAAACGATGAGTGCATCTGCAATATCCTTTTTTTCAGTGGATGATCCCTTCTCACACCAAACCTATAAGGAGTCTTTCTATTGAGGACTGCGCCAAATAGCATTGTGGAAAGCATATTCTGGTCGTAGGTCAATCCGACTTCTTTATCATACACAGAGATATCTTCAAATGCTTGGTGCATTGTTGTTCCTTGATCAATTAGTTCATCAAGGATGACAGTCAAATTTCCCTTATTGATGCCATTAACCACTTCTTTCTTTTGCTCGATAGTGAGTGCAGTTGCTTTGTTTAACATAGCCTTCTTGCCAACTCTGCCTTCTCCATATTTTTCGTATTGAGGTGTATATGTTTTGACATTATATCCTAGAATTTCCGTAAGGATCAAGAATACTGTCTCTCCAGGGAAGGTCCCACCATTCCTTAAATAAAACAAGTTAATTTCTTTGGAACCCGTCTCATCAGCCCTTTTTGCTATCTGAAGAGCGACATCATAACAATCAGCAACAACATCTGTTAAAGAACGATGACAAAAATTTATCTCACCTGCCATTTGAATAACCTCACAGAATAACAATATACCATTTATTCGTATTAGGATATCACATATTTAAGCATTTCCATTTTGAAGTGATGACATTTGGAAAAATATATAAATAAAAAAACCATCATCATCCATTCGGGGGGATAATATGACGCTTAATCCGACACTAACAGAGCTTGCAGAATCTCAAACATTGGATGAAATGCTGAGAAGATACGGTGAAAGAGATTTTATTGATGTACGAAGCGGCCAGAAGTGGCATGTCACATTGAATGCGCAGTATACTGAAGTCAGCGAATTCAATGGTGGTTCTAACTATATGATTGAAAAAGACGGAAGATTGTTCCTTAAGTTGCGCAAGCGCGGCCTTTTCGAGATAGATAATGGGTACTTAATTGATGTAGGGGACGAAAAAAGTTTAGGGTTTGGTTTCACATTCAAGACTGCCTTGTCGCCGCAGGGAAAAGCTGATAAGATATATCAAATTGAAAGAGGATCCAATCTTGATATGATGATAGAGACTCAGGTGGGAATCAGCCAGTTGCAGGAAGAAGAGACCAGCGCAGCATATGATCTGCCTAGTTTGATCACGCATGATCCTGGTCACCATAAAGTCAATTTCACCTGGATGGAATCCGTTAATGGGGGGAATATTCCAAATACCAAAAATGAGACAGCTGCAAATATGGTGATAGATTTGCTTTACACGCTACTAAAGGATTGCGGTATCACTAATATCCTATATATTGGAGAGAGGGCTTCCAGATGGTCATCTATACAGGACAGGTCGAGGCTTAGCGTTACCGGCGAGAGCACAAGAGGAAGAGGCCAAAAAATGCTGAAGGATGTAGTTGAAAGAGAGACAACCTCGGAATACAGCAAAAAGCCAAGATTCAAATGGCTATCTTACCTGAGCGAAAAATTTCCAACTTCCAGAATATGGAATGTCGATGACCCTAAATATCATATGATGTCTAAAAAATATTTACTCAGTATTATAGGTGGCATTGTGCTGATTCTTGATGATCTGGCAGCGACAAGAGATACTATGAAACAGATTTCCGGTATATTTGCGCCTGATGGTAATTATCCTGCTGCGGGGATAGTCAGGGCAGTACTCGATGATTTGGCTTATCTGCCTGCTGTAATCAGAGTGGATACACCCGAACCCATACTAAGTGTTTTCAGGGAAAGGTTCTCCGGTGTGGTGATGTATGCAGAAGAAATGGTAAAAAAATATGGGCTCCCTGAATTCAACTATCTAAAATCAGCAATACCAGTAGCGAAATAGGCGCAATGCATGGTCTCAAATTTCGTAGAGATTAATAATATCCCCTTAGAAGAATTGGTGGTCATGGCCGGACTTAGACCAAAAAGATTTCTTAGGATGGATAATCCCTTGATAGGGGAAATTCCAGATTTGAAATTGTACTTGCCTTATAAGACTCAGTTAATTCAGTCTGCAATCGATGTTCTTCAGATGTTTAAAGGTGAGCCAGGTACAATCGCAGTACTTTGTACTGGAGCAGAACCGCTTGGAAATGCAATACGAGCTGTACAAATATATAGTGATAATGAAAGATGGCAACAAATAGATATTAAGTATATTTATGCAAATAAAACTATTGTAGGAAATCCCAATCTAATTGGTCCTGTATCTTTGCAGCAACTGAGAAGAGTAATAGAGCAAAACTATGTTTCACCAGGAACAAATACCTATGCGCAGATACTATCCTATTTAAGGGAATTAAAAGTATTTAATGGGAAGCATGTTGTATTTGCAGACACTGGGGCATATGCAAGTGTTCCTGATCTAATATATAAGCTTCTTGCGGAATCAAATGATGAATCAATTAAAAAATTAGAAGCTTTCCTGATATTTTCAGAATTCAGTAAGTACGGAACAAGAGAGATACCACTAAAAATCTCAAGAGCAGGGAAGGCTCCAACCCCAGACTGTTTTGTTGAATTTGTTATGTATCTTGACCATAATTATCCTCATTCAAGACCGGGGCCATCCAAGTTGATTAAAAATGGAAGATGGGTGCCAAACACCGACATTTATCATGGCCAGCAATTAGAAATGTATCTTGCCGCGAGATTCATAATAGAGAATTCTGCAAAGGAATATTTTAAGGGTAGGTAAGCTATCGGAGAAATTAGATTTTCTTTAAAACAGCATTAAAAATAGGATCCATATCAATCTCAAATCCAGAAGCAGGCATCTCAACTCCGAAATTAGACAATACTTGAGGGTGGAGCTCACCGAGGGACCCAATCTTTTTTCCATCTATTACAATATCGCCTGCACGTCCAGTGATAAACGATTCATGATTGCTTTCCTTTATCTCATATTTTATGTCAAGATTTTTAAGAAGGTAATCTACAACCTGTCTTATTTTTGTGTAATTGCATTCGCTTTCACATATAATGCCAGCAAGTTTTCTTGGCTCAACAACCCCTGTCTCGGTTTTTCCAAGCTTAAATACAGAGCCTATCTCAAACAGATTCTGGGGATATTCATTATGTGTGTTTTCTGACAGTATCTGCATAAGCCCAGCAAGCAAACTGTATCTCATAAGGTCAAAATCCTCTGATAGTGAATTTGCTAGTTTAACGCTATCATTTGCTTTTGTTCTCATCTTGGTAAACTGGACTTTCTCATTTGAAAGATGATATGAGCTAGTCTCAAGCATACCAAGACCAGCTAGGATATGCGAGACTTTTTTCTTTAATTTTTCAAATTCATCTTCACCGCCGACAGTTGCCTTGCTTGGGATCTCTGGCTTGAAATTCTCATAGCCATAAGATATTGCAATATCCTCTGCAAGATCAACCATATGAAGGATATCAGGTCTATATGCAGGAATGAGGACAGTTCCTTTTTCATATCCGTATCCCATCTTCTCAAGCAGCAACTTAACTTCCTTTTGTTTCAAATCTAGGCCAAGCCATTTGTTGATAAACGAAAGATCCAGATGCATTTTTTTCGGTGTAAAATTTGGAGTTACAATTTTTTTATCAGGATATACGACTTCCATAGAATAGATATCAGCACCCATATCAGTGATAGCTGCAACCAAAATGTTCAATACATAGCTGCAGACATTCAGATCAAAACCGCTGACTTCAATAAATGCTTCTTTTGTGCTGTCAGTGATTTTTCCGGTCTTGTGGGAATTTATTATTGGTGTGAAACTTAGGATCTCATCATTAGCATCATGGAAAATGGCATATTTGCTTAGTCCTTTGACAAGATGTCTGTATTCAATCCCGGTAGGATGATTTTCCAGTATCTGATTAGCGTTTATCTCTTTGTGCCATTCCAGCGGCCTGAAAACAATCTCTTCTGGTTTTTTTGCGGTGAAATGGATTGGTGTTTTTATCTTTTCGAGCGGATACATACCTATGGCTGCCTTTTTTCTTTTTCTGCAGAAAGTGATATGGAGCTTTTCCTGCACTTGAATGAGCTCCCTTATTTTTTCATCATCAAGCTCAAGATTTTTTGCAATTGCACATACAGTGAAAGGCCTGACTTTCTCCATACCTTTTGCGACGTACACTTTCTCATCTGATTTTTTGATATCATAATTTCTTAGACCTGTTTTTACTCCAAGAAACGAACTTAAAGCTCTCCCAAAACCCTGTTCAGAAAGCATATCTGGTCTGTTTGGGAAAATCTCAACGATTATTTCGTCATCAGTGATACTCTCTAAATCAGTGCCGAGCATAGAAATCCTGTCTTTGAGCTGCTCAGTAGTTAATTTCTTCCCGATGATCTTTTCCATTACTTTTCTGTTGATGTTTACTGTCGGCATTTTTGATAATTATTGAAAAAAAGAGAGATTATTACCCTCTTCGCCCCTTAATCTTTTTATTTCCTCTACTTCATGTCTTACAGAATCAATCTTTTCAGGTTTGCCATCTCGGATACTTCGCATATGACTATCTATATCTCCTAAATGATGTAAAATCCCGCTTTTAAATTCACTGCGAATACTACTACCAATAATCCTGCTGTATTCTAAAGCAGCATTGTATACTCCTCCGCTATTGCCTATTATCCGTTGAGGAGAATGTCCTTCTCTCTTAAGCAAAGCAGTTCTTTCATCTAGCTTTTTGAACCATTCACTCTCATCTTCTTTTAATGTCATTTTTCTCACCTATTTCATCCAAACATTTAATTCCCTTAACTGTTTAATATCATTCTTATACAAATCCCTTATATCTGCTATTTTCCAATTGTCTTTTACCAGTCTGTCTAGCCCTAAGCCCCATGCCAGTACAGGTACAGGGAAACCAAGTAAAGGCTTTGTGACTTCAGGCCTGAATATTCCTGAGCCTCCTAGTTCAACCCATTCTTTTCTTACAGGGTGCCAGACATCGACTTCTGCGCTTGGCTCTGTATAAGGAAAGTGGCCTGGCCTGATCCTGACATCAGGATAGCCCATCTTCCTGAAAAATTCTTTCAAATATCCCAGCAGGTTTGAAAAATTGGCATCCTCATCAACAACTATCCCCTCTACTTGGTAAAATTCAAACAAATGCTTCCAGTCAAGAGTCTCATTCCTGAAACATTTTCCGACTGCAAAAAATTTGGCCGGCAGATTCTCTTTCTTCAGTTTTGATATTGTCTGTGCTGAGAGAACTGTAGTGTGGGTCCTTAGAATATTTTCTTTAGCTTTCTCTTCACTCCACTCGGTCTGCCATCCGAGGCTGCCTGTAGTCCATCCGTTCTCATGAGTATTTTTTATTCTGGAAACAAAATCTTTGTTTGGCAAAGCCCCTTTAGCAGGAGTCTTGACATAAAACGTATCCTGCATTTCTCTTGCAGGATGGTCTTGAGGGACGAATAGAGTGTCAAGATCCCAGAAACTTGTATGTATCATGGTGCCTGTCATTTCTTTAAATCCAAGATCAAGCCAGATGCTCTTTATGTATTCAACAGCCTGGTTTGTAAAGTGCCTTCTACCTCCATGGATAGCAGGTACATTAATCTCAACATCAAAGCTTCGGAATTCTTTTCCTTTCCAAGAACCATCTTTCAGCATTTTGCCGGTTAATTTATCCACAACGTCACCAGATAATTTGAGTGCTGCAAGTTCTGCCCCAAGTTTAGTAAGCGAGATAGTCCTTACAGTTTTTGTTTCTTTTTTTAGAATATCTTTTCTCTTAAGAAGTTCGCTCGCGACAATTTTATCTTTATCAGATAAGTTCTTTGCATCTTTTGGGAAATCTCCCTCAATGAAAGATTCCTCAGGAGATTTATGTGACAACAATTTCTTTCCATGTTCAGTTATTGAGAAAATAAGTTCATTTTCCTTTCTGACTTCAATTGCACTTTGCTTGCGCAAAAGCCCTATGCAGATATTTATCTCATCCTTTGAAAGTTTTTTTTCAAGTTCGCTTATTTTTTGAGACTTATCTTTTATCTCTTTAAGAAACCTTTTCTCTGGCAAACCTTTTTTATTATAATCAGTTCCGTTTGCTCCAAGTGTGAGCATTTCTTTTTCTAATGTCGATATTGTTACTGCTCCTTTATTTTCAAGCCACTGAACAGCCCGCATAGCTTCAACTTCCTGAAGACCTGAGTTTTTTGCAATATCTTCTATCAAGATCCCGTTTTTGATGTGGGGAAGTGCTTTCCTCTCAAGCGGATGGAGCTTCTTTACTATGTCTTCCACTTTCATTTCCTCTGTTAATTTACGATGATATTTATAGTTTTGTATAAAACCATGCTACGCCGTTATTTTCCTGTATGATATACCTTCTATCCTCAGCGTCTTTTCTTTTCATGTAAGTAAATTCTTCTTCTCCACTTTTTACTAAAACATTTAGCCATGGAGTCCCAATATCATGGTGATTAGGTAAAAGATTTACTCCATATATACCTGAACTAGTATCATGATGTTTGACCGATAGCCTAATAGCTTTTGGAAATCTATCTTTTAGCAGACAGGCATTCGCAAAATTCCGAATAAGCATTTTTTTTGCAATCTCGCTTGCTTCTTTTTCAATAGATTTCTTTGACCTATTTTTTTCAATGCTAAGTTCTCCTATCATAAGGTTTTTGAAACCGACATAGAGTCTGTTATAATGCACATCGGAATGCACACGTTCCATTATGGTTTCAATCTCTTGCGGATATGCCTCAACCAAAGCTCTTCTTTTATCTTTTGCTGAATTGACAGAGGGGAATGCATCATCTAGACTATACCAACTAAGATAAGGAATTTTTCTGTCACTTTCTACAATATTTTTATATAATTCTAAGAGTTTGCTGCGGTAGTTAAACACATCTTCATCAGCGATGCCAACAAGGTCAGCATATAGTCTCCCATCAGATGCTAATATTATCTTTGCTCCATGCTCATAATATCCTGATATCTTTTCGCAGAATCCATGCAATACTTTAAGTGCAATTTCTTCTCCACCATCAGGAAGCTTGCCAAAAGTGTGTTCAGGATTCTGGGATTTAAAAGGAAATGAAGGGAGCATCCAAATTAATGGTTGTCCACTCGCCAGATTTTTCGAGATTTTTTCATAAAGCCTTGCGCGTCCGCCTTCTAAATATATATCCTTATCATGTTTTTTTCTAATTTTTTCAAATTCAGAGATTATGGTGTCTATGCAATCAGTGCTCATTTTTTTCTCCTCTTATTGAATTTGCCACTAGGTAACCGTATTCAGTTAGTTTGATAGCAGTACCTTTAGTTGATGAGTTTCCGCAGACAATGAGCGAACATTTTCTAAGTTCCCTGATAGAATTCCACAATGCAGATTTAGAGCAATCCAGATGGACGGAGAGCCTGTTTACAAGTGCAGTGGCAGTTGTGCGTTCTTCCAGATAGCTCAAATAGCTTAAAATATCAAGATGCCTACGGGCCAACCGTTCCCTTGCAAGTTTGATAATACATTCTTCAGCGCCTGAAAAGGCAACCAGCGCGTGATGCGCCTTTATCCTCGTTTGTCATGTCGTGTTTCATTTCATATCACCTTTGATTGTAGAAAAGAATGGATGGAAATCTATTCAAAAAAGAAAAATATATTGAACCTTGGTGTTGTGTTCATAAACATGTGGAAAGTGAATGTTATATTAAAGGATTGTGTGCAGGAAATGATGGAGTAAATATAATATGTAACTACTATAAGATGGTAAAAATAGAAAAATTTAAATACTTAGATAATTCAATATTCACTATAATGACAAGGAAACATGACTTTAAGACAAGGCATGGAGCTATATTTGAGCGTGAGCTAACTGAAAAAGATGTGGATCTTTACAATACTCTTGTAACAGCTTTCATTCTCGAGAGCGAAAGAACTTATTCTCCTGTTAATATGGAACGAAAGCTATATCGTGCTGTAACGAATATGATTAATGAGAATGTACTTGAAGAAATTGTACATGAAGGAGGAGCTAAACTTTATACATTTGCTCAAAAGGGATCTAAATACTCTCCTCCGTCTGAAATTCAAGAAGGCAGTAAACATTTTGCAGATCTGGCAACTAACAGATATAGAATATACAACGCAATGGCTGATGCATTTACACCTAATGAAAATGATGGATTTACAAAAAGGGAAATTGTCAAATATTTTAGAAAGGGTATCAGGACTATGAGGAAAAAAGGAATTATACGACCAATTAATATGCATGAGCAGGAGGGAAAACAATATCTTACTCAAAAACTAATTTCTGCGACGAGAGCAGCGTATGGTGAGGATATACATTTTTATAGTGTTGCTGCTAGACAAGGTGCACATGCTTCTGTTTGAATGTTAAGATTACTTCATTATTATTGCTTTTAGACTTTTTTTAATATCATTTTTTCATCTGAAAAGGTAATAATTTGCTAATGATGATTTTTCATTTGTTATGATACCCCGCTTCTTGAGGCGATTGGGTTTCAAAATCTAATAACACCTCTTAAGGGTATCATAACACTAAACACAAGAAAATCCCTTGGATTTTCTGTGCACCGAAAATGCAAAAGCATTTTCCAGTGAATACCCCGTCCCCTTGGGGCGGTTGGGATTTTTATTTTAAAAACTGACCTAAATCAAATTGTTTGCACAAATTTTAATAGTTTTTCTTTTGGAGTAAGGTATCCAATACCTTGATGTAACCTGTCTTCATTATAAAAGACGACAAAATCATCCAAGCA
>JBDRQT010000052.1:0-29861 GCA_043826135.1 archaeon | reverse complement strand
TGTTTCGGAAAAAATCAGTCCTTGAATTTATACAGATACATATTTGTCTTTTCCTTCGACATTTTATATTTGATATCATGCCTTTTCCTAAGCTTGTTTAATGTAGTCGTCACTGAGCCTAGGGATGCCACCATCTTGCCTGCAATTTCCTTAGAGGACCACCAAGTGTCTTTATGCTTCTTGAGAAAATCATATACCTCCTGCTGGCCCATATAAGGCAGAAGAGAAAACAGAGAATATAAACTTATCTAAAATTTTGCCTGATGTTGCCTTTTTGTGCATGCTTGCAATTGTTTGCCCTGTCTCAAGAGATATTTTCCAGAGAGATAGTATTGGTTTTAATATACTAATAGGTTATCTGTCAGAAATGAATGACTATTTCCCTGAATTTGTGAAAATCTTGTATCACGAGGACTCAGTGCAGGACACTGCATATTCTGAAATTTTGCATCGATCAAAAAGTCTTTTGTTCCGGTTTCCTTCGATATTGATTGAAATTGCAGTTTGGATTGGTTCATTTTCGATCCATAAGGACGTCAGAGATACCACAAATTTGCTGTATGCGGAAGATTATGATTCAATGTATACTGTAAGGGATAGCTTAGAAAACTGTATAACAGAAGACTTTTCTGACCCTTCCGAGTTGACTGAAGAGAATTTGTCAGTCTATCTAAAAGATCTCTGTGATGAATGCGGCGGCCTAGGATGGCTTATATCTGCATATACAGAAACAATAGAAAGAGGAAATAATTTACTTCGGTGTCTTAATTCTTATCCTGGAAAATATTCGGGTGGAATTCGCATTACTTCATGCACAATCATGATAGCCAAGCAAGAAATGAAATTCCTGGAATCATTGTATATAACTAAATCATCAAATTCTTAAAGGTGTGTCTTTTTAATAAACAGATGCTGACGAATACATTTCTCCACATCCCATATGTCAATGAAAAAACAGAACAAGATCTTTGGAGAAATAATGTTACAAGCTGGGATGAATTTGAAGAGAAAAAACTAGATGTTCCGCACAAAGACCTGATAAAAAAATTCATTCATTTGTCAAAAGAACATTACCAGGCAAAAAATTTTGAATTCTTCTCTAGCAAGCTGCTGTTCAAACACCATTGGAGAGCTTATGATGATTTCAAGGACAGCTGCTGTTTCCTGGATATCGAGACAACTGGGCTATCCAAATATTCGGATGACATAACCACCATCGGTTTGTTTGATGGGAATAAATCAAAGGTATTCATCAATGGACAGAATATGCAGGAGTTTGAAGATGAGATCAAAAAATATTCTTTCCTTGTGACTTTCAACGGAGCACTTTTTGACCTCCCTTTCCTCAAAACTAAATTTCCTGGAATTAAATTCAATCAGCTCCATGCCGACTTAAGATTTGTCCTTAAGTCACTTGGATATTCCGGAGGCCTTAAAAAGATCGAGAAGGAATTCGGGATAAATAGAGAAGGCGATCTGGCTAATATGGACGGGAGAGACGCTGTAAAACTATGGCATCTCTATAAAAGATATAATGATAAGAAAGCACTAGACAGGCTTGTTAGATATAATATTGAGGATATTGAGAATCTCAAAATTCTTATGGAATATGCATATGCTGAGCTCAAGGACAGATGCTTTTCTGTTTGATTTTAATATCTAACTTTTGGTCTGCAACCCTGTAAGATTATGCAAAATCAAGCTGCATCAGTCGAGACATGCTTACACAAAATTAAGTCGATTGTCCTGTCTATATTCAATTCGTTTTTGCGCAGCAATCTCTGCTTTCTGAAGCTCGGCACCGATATCAAGTGCGTGAGAGATTTCCGAGAGCACATTATCTGCAACCAATTTATTAAATAGCTCTTTGGCATTTTTCCCATTATATTCGCTTAGGACGTCTCCATCGCTGCCTTGGTGCTGCACAAGTATCAATCCATCTTTAATATGAATAATAATGTTTCCTCTCGCATCATGAATATTGTTTTTTATCCTATTCTCCTGCAAAATGAGTTTTGCATCGTCAAAATTTCGTTCATAAATATGCGCACTACTAGAGATTATTGTCAGGTATCCAGGAAGTATTCCTAATTCTCCTGAAATAATGAACTGTAATTTTCTGAGTGCAAACGCATTTTTTGGCCATGCCTCAAACATGTCATTACTTCTGAAATAACTTGTAAGAAAAAGCCTGCCTTTTTGCACAATCGCCTGGATCAGTATCAGGCAAGGCGACAATTCTCCAGATGCATCCTTAAGCACATCCCATGTAATAGCAATAGCTCTTCTGGAATTCATATCATTCCTTAATTTATCAATAATATTTTTTATCTGATCAATGTGATCATAATCCCTGAGTCTGATCCCATATGTATATTCAATATTATCAATTTTTTTTGCTGAGATAATCTGCTCATAATAAGACTTCAATTCCTCTTCATTAAACCTTAGGTAATCGCTAAGCTTTGGCTCATTTGGATCTTCCTTGTATATAACAGTTGTCAGATTAAGTATTTCTTTCTGTCTTTCATGATAAGAAGAAGGCTTTTCGATGCCAAATCTCATAACATTACTAAGAATCTTTAGCCATGCACCTGATATGTAATCATCTTTGACTATAAAACCAGTGTTGTCAGAAGGGAATGTACTCAGTTCTGTTATTTTATGCGCTGGAAATACTTCCGGCTCCCCATAAGTGCCTAATTTTGCTTTATTTAATTTTTCAATGAATTCATTTAACTCATCAATTAGCAAATCTCTTTTGTCATGAATCATTACATTCTTCCTGAAATCCTCAATCTTTGCAACAGGTATCTCCGGCTCAATCATCACGTCACTATCAATGATTTTATGATTTTCAGTGCCTTTCAAAGAAAGATTCAAAAGAGATTCTCCACTCCTGCTAAGATCTGCTCCAAAAACAACAATATGCCTTATCTTTTTATCATACAAACAGTTTCTAATTATGCCAGATATCCCCACATTTCCGGAATAAAGCTGCCCTATATATCGATAATTATTCATATATTTATTGACAATGTCTTTCTTTGTCCAAAGCGTAACAATAGACACTTCACTCTCAACTGAACCGAAATCTATTGATTCTTTATAGTATTTAAGCATAAGAAAGCCAGATGATTTTTTGTTTAAATAGGTGCTGACACAAAACTAGTAATGCTTCTTGACATAATTCTCAAGCTTATCATATGCCTCACCGAGTGCGTGCTCAGATGCTGCAAACACGACCCTGAAATGGTTTGTGCCATCCTTTTGTCCGAATCCTGAGCCATGCACAAATAGGACTCCTTCTTCTCTAAGAAGATTGAGGATGAATTCCTTGTCTGATTTTATAGGCAAGTCTATCTTCGGGAACGCATAGAAAGCTCCTCTTGGCTTTGCGCAACTGATCCCGTCGATTTCATTCAGTCTCTTATAGGTGATATCTCGTCTCTGCTTCAACTTAAATACCGTCTCTTTCAGATGATCTTTTGGGCCATCTAGTGCTGCTTTCACAGCATACTGCATAGGATGCGAAATCGACAGCCTTGCGCGCGCGAGTTGTTTGACTGCTTCATCATATTCTCCAATCTTTTCTCTGTCTCCTGAAAATATTGTCCAGCCGACCCTCCATCCTGGACAAAGATAATTCTTTGACAGAGTATTGAATGTCACAACAGGCACATCTTTTGAGAGAGCTGCAACTGCATTAAATTCAAAATCATCATCAAATATGATCTTGTCATATGTCTCATCAGAAAATATCGGCAGATCATGCTCTCCTACAAGATCAACCACTTTTTGAAGCATTGATTTTGTGTATAACCCTCCTGTCGGATTGTTTGGATTTATAAGGACAATTGCTTTTGTTTTCTCATTTAATTTGGATCTCATATCATCGATATCAGGCTGCCATCCATTATCTTCATCAAGCTCATATTCATTCTCTTTGCCTTCCAGATAGTTGATCACTGCATTATATAGCGGATAACCTGGTTTAGGTGTAAGGACATTGTCTCCAGCATTCATGATGGCGCCGAGGGCCATAGAAATCCCTTCAGACCCGCCTGATGTCAGCACAACATCATCTTCTGTGCATTGTATTTTTGATCTTCCTGCGTCTCTTGCAATGGCCTGGCGGGCTTCAAGAAGACCCATAGAATCAGCATAGCTCGAAGATTTATTCCAAGAATTTTCCACTGCATCAATCATGTGCTGTGGAGTCTTGAAATCATAAACCAATGGATCTCCAATATTGAGATAAATCACTTTTTTTCCTAGTTTTTCAAGCTTCTTTGCCTCTACTACGACGTCCCTGATTGCATAAGTAATATTCTTTGTCCTGTTGGAAGGAAGAATCTTCAATAGTATCACCCTCGAATGCAATTTGATAGCACTATATTTAAAGGTTATGCAACATACATTAAATTAAAGAATATCTTTTAATATATAACATACTTACAGAGGCGAATGGCAGTTGTTCTGTCAACGCATGTTGATTTGTCTGCGCTTTTGCAAGACTTTCAAGATAAACCAATTTATCAGGATACTCTTTATATCGAGCCTAAAGAGTACAAACCGACTGATGAACCTTTAGGTGATGCAATAAAATTAATTATTTCTAGCCTAGAGCAATCTCTATCAGATAAACTGGGAGAATCTTACAAGTCTACAACAAAATTGAACCTAGCACTAACAGAATCTCTCGAAAATCTCTGGCAGCACGAAAACTCCGGCTTATCCTGCAGATTCTATCTATCAAAAGATTATGGCAGGATACTATACGTATTCCAACTTTCGACAGATATGCAGGAACCTGAGAAACTATCGCGATATGAATCACTCTTAGCACAGTGTCATAAAAGGGTCGGAAAGCCAAATTTTGGAAAATGGTTTTATTCCCTCCAAGAGAGGATGCCACTTGGCACATTCTTTGTGATGAAAGCTCCTGACGTAACTAGAGTTGGAACTGTATTGGATGATAAGGCCTATTTCTTTTTTGAGGCGCAACTGACTCCAACTCCGGAATTCCAGAAATAGAGAAAAATATTTAAACTTCAGTTCAAGAATAAATTCTATGAAACAGAAGCACAGTAAAACCCATGTTCTTTTGAAGGGCTCAGCACTCCATGCTATTGTTTATGCACTAATCGCGATTGCGCTTACCCTGCTTGGAGTTCCTCCAGTCATTACATTTGTGGTGATAATGGTTCTGGTATGGGGACTATTTGTGATGGGATATGCATATTATTATCACAAATAATTTTTTTTCTGATATAGAAATGTGGATATACCCGATGATACTGTACTGAATATCACAAATAGAAGTATCAGGTTGATAAGGTCATCCGATAATGTGAAAGAGAGCATCAGGGCAACAGCTCCTAAACTAATACCTTTTGAGCCGCCAAATAAAAGATAAAGAAGATCATTCCTTGGAAGATGTTCGTTTAAGTTAGACAAGGAGAGCCCGACAAATCTTAAAATGACTGCAATAAGGTATATCAACAGAGCCTTGAGAACAAGCAGTGCACTCAGCCCGGATATCAGATAGCCAAGAGGGATAAATACCATAATTTCCATGAAACTTGAAAATACTCTTGATCTGCTTTTCAGTTCAGCTTTGAGATGAATTCTTACTTTTCCGAAAAAAATACCGAGAACAGCAACAGCAAGTATCCCGCTTCCTGCGAGATGTTCAGACACTACATATGTAAGAATTGCGCTTGGTACCAGCAGAATTATTGCGAGAGTTTCGGAGTTTATTTTTTTTATGAAATTAAAAATAAGGAGTCCAAAGAAAACACCAGACCCTATGCCTATTATTATTTTCTGCAGGAAGGGTGATAAATATGCAAACAAATCGAAGAATTGCGATGAATCAAGCTGCAGCAACGCAAGGAAGAGGAATGGCAGCAGAAGCACAGCAGGAGAAGTAAAAACAGATTCATGTCTCAATAATTCAGATACCTTGCTTTTCTCCTGGTGCAAAAAATCAATTCCTGACAGAATTACTGAAAGTATTAATGATAGCATTATACCTGTATGAAAAATTAAATTTATCACCAGGCTCAAAAAAAGTGTATTTAAAATTAACAATATTACTGTTGTCTTGAATGCATGCTCTGCATATGTGTCGATATCTGCATGTGCAACATTGGAAAAGGATTCAAATACCACAGCAATGAGTGCGAAAGCACTTGCAAATGCTAGCACCTCAATCGGGATAGTGAAAACAATTCCATAAATGTTCAGTTTGCTTAGAAGGAACCCGAGCAAAAGAAGAAGAACTGCAGATATCTTCAAATTTCTGAAAAAAACCCATAATGAAACCCCTAGAATAAGGATAATCAGAAGCCCTGGCAGATAACTTAGGTCCATGCAATTTTTTTAGGAAATTAACTATATAAATCTTGCTAACAAAATGATAAAAATCCCTAGAAAGACCCCTACTCCCCCCACTGAAGTGCAGGGTTTCTACGGCGCTTTTCTCTAGACGGGATTTTTAGCATGCCAAAAGACGGTGCCGTATCTCATGAAAATGCAATAGCATTTTCAGGATGCCGAAAATCACATTGTAATTTTCCAGCATATGGACTAAAGTCCTTAGCCCTAAAAAATCGCACTGCAATTTTTGGGGCACAAAAAACACCTTTGTGTTTTTTCGTGTTTTGGCACCGTCTTTTCAGCATAAGAATAGAAGTTCAGAGCTAAATTACTTCTTACTTTTTTTTGCCGATTTCTTTTCCAGGACTCTGACAATATCAGCATGAAGGACAGTTCCGTCTTCCTTTGAAAGCTTTTTTTTCCTGATGAGCTCATTTATTGCTTTCTTAATTTTTGGAGCTTCCTTGATAGCGACAGCAGCTGCAGCAACAGTGAGTCCTAACAGAAAAAACTTCTTTAGACTATTTTTCATAATTGCACCTCAAATTATCCTGAACAGTCAAAATTATTAAATGTTTTGATTATAGAGAGAACCTGTCAGAAAACTTTTTAAGGAACCGCCTCTTTAGCTTATTAATGTTACAAATATAAAACATTGTTTCCTCCAATATGCAATAGAGTGATAAAAATGTTTTACAAATTTAAAAAAGAAAAACAAAGAAGGCTAGTGTCTGATGCTATTAAAAAAGCAGGATCCGAAAAAAAGCTATCGAAATTAATTTGCATACCAAAAGGTTCAATTTCTGCTATAAAACATGAAAAAAGAAATTTATCAGATACATATGCTTCAAAACTCTGCAAATTCTTGAATATACCTCTTTCAAAGATGGGATATAGTTCCACTTTGCCTTCCAATTGGGGGCAAATAAAAGGTGGCAATGAATTAATCTCTAAAAAAATAAAAATGCGAACCTTTGGTTTGACAATTGAAAGATTAAGAACTGCCACTTCCAAAAGAATGAAATTATGGCATAAGCATATGAGAGAAAATGAACCAAAAAAGTATTATGTTTGGCAATATGAAAGGTTCAAAAAGATAAGCAAATCTTATCTTTTGCTTGAAAACGGCATAAAGGTTAGGAATCTCCTTGAAAAAGAAGTTGGTGATTATCTTTTTGGATATATGCCTGATTTTGAGTATGAACCATATATGAACTTAGAAAATAAAGCATATTTCCCTGATTTTAGGTATAAAAATATTATTATTGAGGCAACCGAATGGAAGCATCCTAGTGCTGAAAAAATCAATAATCTGAATAACAAGATTTCTGCATACAGAAAAGGTGGTTATGCAGTCTGTTTTTATATACCTGAGAAATACAGAAAGTTTTATAAATCACTCACAAGTCCTCTAATTACAAACTTACCAGACCTTAAACTTTTTATTGAAGCCTCGGTAGCTTAGACATCTTTAAAGGATGGAGCAACAGGTAGAGCGGCTGACTGTTAATCAGCAGGTCACCAGTTCGAGTCTGGTCCGGGGCGTTTTATTTTTTAAGTTATCCTTAAGTGATATTGAACAAAGAGAAACACTTCTTGATTATCCGTTAATTCTCTGCCCGAATAATCCCTGCACTTCTTTGGCAAATGGCATTGGAATAAATTTTGGCAATTTTGTATGGTTTTTCCTGAAGCTCAGAAAAATCCACCTATGCTCCAGAAAATTAAGCATGCAGGCTCCTACATCCCACATCGGAGGTATCACAATCAAAACATGTTTCCCTACTCTCTTTAGTTCATGAAAGAATTTTTCCGGGTTTTCCACATGTTCGATTGTGTGCGAACAAAGAACATGATCAAACTGATTATCCGTGAATGGCAATCTGTAAATATCTTTGACCAGTACAAAATTTGGGACATCTTTGTGTTTCTTTATGTCAGCATTTATCCCTCCACCATCAGTCTTTCCGCAGCAGATGTTCAGATCCCATTTCCTAGATTTAAGAGTCCTGGTCTTAAGAACCCTGAAACTGATGAAGTGAGCAATCTGAAGATAGAGAAAGATAAAAAACAATATAATAAGGATATTCATGGGCCTAGCCTACAACATTCAGTCCTGATATGACGCTTGCTGCTATGATGTTGAATAGGAGTATTATCACAAACCCTATCATACAATACATTGTCCCGCTTTTTTTTATATAGAGACTCATGAGATACTTTTCATTAAGGGGATCATATCCATTTATTAGTGTATTTAGCATCTGGGTCAGTATATAAGTTATCTCTATCACATAGATTCCGACTACCAGCTGGAAATAATATGTCGGGATGCTGTCCTGGAATAATTCGAGGATAGAGCCGCCAGATGCTCCGCCTGCAATGCCAGAATCCTGAGTGAAAGTCCCCATCTGATTTGTCAGCTGGCCAAGGATCGTAGTAATCATTGAAGTTAAGCCAATCACTATTCCTGAAATCAAAGGCGTCAGGAAGTTTATCTGGGACTGCATGGAAGATGTTGTTTCGGCCATCAGGTCCTGCAGCCTTTCATCGACCCTATGCATCTCCTTGATATATGTTGAGATATTTATCAGGGATTCTGCCGCCACATCCGGACCTTTTTTTGCGCTTTCAATAAAAACTTTCATGGAACTTTCAATCAAAGAGGAAGGGAATTTATTTATTGCGCCATGCCTGGAATCAAAAATTGCGTCTTCCACTCCCATACCTATACCAATATTTGTCGTGACCATATCAAAAAATTTTCCTGACATTGTGTTTTCCATGATTTCTGAGACCTTGTTAAATGCAAGTTCAGGTGGAAGTCCGTCTGCGACCCTGTTTCCAAGCTGAAAAAGGGCAGATGCAAATTCGCTCTCAAGTTCCTTTGTCTTGTTCCTGATTTCCATCAATTTCTTTGTTTTTGTTGTATAATAATAGCTCATGCCAAGCACTATCCCAAGAGGTATGGCAAGGCTTAGAAGAGTCGAGCCCAGGCCATAGGGTCCAACTGAAACTCCCTTCTTTTCTTTATATCCCATCAGAGTAAATTTTCCAGCCTTTATCGCCTCAGGATCAGTTGACATGACAATCGCTGAATTTTCATTAACAATTATGTCAAATGTCTCTCCTTTCCATAAAAGGATCTGATGCATAATGATGGGAATATTTCCTATCAGCAGAAATACCATGATTATGGCAAGGGCAATCCATTTTGGCTCAACAATATATTCTTTTTTCCCGATTTTTATGTTTGCCATCATCTGTTTCTTCAGCTCTGGGTTCATCTCAGTAATATCTGCCTGACCATATCCGGACGGCCTGGTTGATAAGATATTTTTCCCCATGTACCATACACCAATAGGCAGGAATATATTGTATAGTACACTAATATGATACCACTGGACACCCTCCATGAAGCTTACTACCAAAGGAAGTATGACCAAGCCCAGTATAGGCAGTATGACTCCCAGCATATTGAGTGCTGTTATCGGGCTCTTCAGGTTCTGTGCATAATGAAGCATCTTCTCGTAGGTGGATTCTAAAACAAGTGAAAGAGCCTTTTCTAGTGTCTCGATCCGCTTTTTTTCTGTGGTCACATACAAAGATGATTCGATAAGATGCATACACTCGACAAATTCAGGATTGTATTTTTTCCACTTTGTCAGGTAATGCTCCATAGAATCCTTTATCGAATCAAACTTCTGTGCCTCAACATCCCAGATCATCTTCTTGAAATCCATAGATAAGGGTGGTGATATATGCTCAGACGTGAATTTGACCGCGAGTTCAAGGTTGGATGTGTGTCTCATATATGACACGACATAGAATACTGACATCACCATCTGGTTGCTGGCCTTGAGACGCCAATTGTTTGCAAACATCATAGGCAGAGTCGTAAGAGGAACAATAAGCAGCATTCCGCCGATAATAAAAGTAAAGACAAAAAACAGTGTGCCTTCTCCTTTCATAAGGAATGTTGTAATCAGATAAGACAGACCTGACCCGACAAGGATCAGTGCGATCGGAAAAAGGATCGCAAATGCAGCTACCCCATCAGGTGTAGTGTTTAAATGACAAGTATCAATTGCTTCTTCTAAAGGTTCTTTCTTTGCCTTATCTGCTTTGATTGTGAGTATCTTTGAACAGAAATTGCATGCTTTTTCATATACTGAGAATTGGCTGTTGGTAATTTCACTTTTAAACTGGGTAAATTCCTCAGTCCTGACAGAATCATCTGTATATCTTTGTGCAAAGGAATCTATCTCCTTCTTCAGCTCATCTTCATTCAAAGACATTTAATACCCCTTTTTTAGTGCATATTACAATTTATCAAGTATAAAAGGGTTTCGGAACAAATTAAGCTCATTTATATTTGATAACACATGTACCGATACTTTTTAATATCCTTGACTTATCACACCGGTTATGGCAATAAAAGAAAAATATCAGGCACTAAAAACAAAACTTACTCTTCCTGATTATGAAGAGATCAATAAAGAGTTTCAGATTGAGGAAATAACTGAGGAAACAGCCCTTCTCCTAAAAATTAGGCTGAAGATGCAGGAAAAATTGGAGCACTATGCTTCAATCATGGAAGGTATAATCCAACCGGACACCATACTCAAGGATATGTACGAAGCAAAATACATCAGTGATAATGCAAGAGCGGATGCATATCTACTGTTCAAGAGGCTGCTTAGACTTATTAGATATTCTGAGCTTGTCAACATCTCAAATGCTAATGCCGACAATGCAAAATTCATAACTGATTCCCTACAGGGATGGACTGATATGAAAGATGATCTTGCCAAACACCTCTCAAGACTGAAAAACCTGTGGGAGAAAGAGACTGATATCAAAGAAGATATGAGTTATTTCGGGTGATAAAATGAAACTTGTATTCTTAGGCCCTCCGGGAGCAGGAAAAGGAACCCAGGCAAAGATAATATCTGAAAAATTTAGGATACCTCATATATCTACTGGAGACATATTCAGGGAAAACCTGAAAAACTCAACACATCTTGGGAAAAAGGCATCAGAATATATGTCAAAAGGCCTGCTTGTTCCTGATGAGGTAACAAATGCCATGGTTGAAGACCGGCTTAAAAAAAAGGATTGCATAAAAGGCTATATCCTTGATGGCTATCCAAGAACAATAAACCAGGCAGAATTCCTGGATTCCATTGTCAAACTGGATAAGGTAATAAATTTCGAGCTTAATGAAGATGTGATCATCAAAAGGATTTCCGGAAGGAGAACGTGCAAGAGCTGCGGTACTCCTTATAACATTCTGCATAATAAGCCAAAGACAGAAGGCATCTGTGATAAATGCAAAGGCCCACTTATTCAGAGGGATGATGAAAAACCGGATGTTGTCAAAAAAAGGCTGCTTATCTACAAAGATCAGACAGAGCCGCTGATTAACTATTATAAAAATCAGAAAATCCTAGTGGATGTCGATGCTTATCCAACAATTGAGAGTGTGACAGGTGTTGTCGAGAAAATTCTTGAATAGGATACGCTGAATCAATATTTATTAATTGTGTGCAAACATTCTCCTAACTGCAACTGTTGCATAGCTTCCTTTCCCCAATTCAAACTCCAATTGGATTTTACGTAGTGGCCCCAGGTCATCCTTTTCCATTATCCCAATCTTCAGATGCTTAATATCTGCAACAAGTTCCCTCTCACCTCCTAATGGAGTTATTCCTGGAATCTGCCTTATCACAAAATCTCTCTTGCTAATGCCAAGCCTATCCAGAACCTTTTGTGCAGTCTGTCCAATCTTTCCTGAGAGCTCTGTATCAAAAGATATTAAAGGGATTATCAAATTTGCTATCTTTGCTTTCGGAAATGCAAAAACACCTTTTTCATATGCTACCTCGCAGCAATCATTCTCCTGACAAATTTCTGCCACAATCTCGTTGAAGATATAGCTCTGGACTGAATGGATATAAATGCTAAGGATCTTAAATGGAACTAGTCTCAGTGCATTGACAAAGTCACCTGGAACTTTGCTCAGCCTTTCTTTGACCTCTGGAAGATCACATAGTAGCCCAGCAGATTTAAAATCCTTTTTGATAAGTGCAATACCTATCTCAAGATTGTTCCTGCCAAACCTCTGGTCATCAAAATAATTTATAAATTCTGTTTCAGGATGCGGCGGCTCAGAAATACCTCGCGCAACTATCCTGAATTTATTTCCTATTAAGTTGCCAACTGATACTGCCTTGCTGGAATAACCGAAAAAAGATAATTTAAAATTATTTTCTGAGTAATCCGGAATCTTTCCCTTGACAGATATATATTGTTTTGTGACTGCATGCTTATCTTTGTTGCCGGCATAGCCAAAGAATTTTCTAGGCAGCTTGAATCTATTAGAGATGAGGCGCACCACCTCTTCAGTATTTGCACTCTCTTTTTCAAGCAGATATATGCTGAATTCTCCAGAATCCCTTAATTCGAATTCCGGAACCTCTTCTACATAGAAATCTGTGGGGATTTTCTTAAGTTCGTACATTAAAAAGCAGAAAAGATATTTGATTATATTACTTTCTCTTGAATGGGTTTATAGAATCAAAAAAGCTGGGTGCATTGCTGTGCTCACTATATTTGTCATTCAATTCTTTCAGCATCCTTATCTCCTTTTCCAGAGCATCCTCTATATGTACATTTCTAGAAAGGATTTCAGAAGCACCTGTCAGGTCAAAATCATCTGCACTCTCAAATTTATGGTGCTGGGGCTCGTAATTAGTCTGGAAAGGATAGTCTGAGACCATAAGACTTGTTACTTCCTCTATTTCTTTATTATGGGTGATCCATAACTCTAAGTAATTTATCCTGTCGTCCAGAACTTTCAGGAAAGATCCGAAATTAGTGGTCTGTCTCAGTGCTCGTGCAAGCTCATAATCTTCAAACGCATTTTGAACCCAACTAGCAAAGTGATTTTCCTCCTTCACATATTCTGAGAAGAATTTGCTACCTTTGAGATATAGCTCTGCTCTCAGATCTTTCAGGCTTTGGATTTCTCCATGCTCTGTCCTGAAATTCATTCCCTCAGGTGCATTGGAAAGGATTTTCGAATACTTGCTGAGCATACATATATGATTATTTAATACTGTTTTTAAATCTATCGCTGGCAAATTCAGATTACAGCGGAATGTTTAAATCAGCATTCGTGTTTAGATGCACTGTGAAAGACTTAACAATTATCATTCCAACACTCAACGAAGAGAAAACTATCGCAAAATCATTGAAAGAACTTTTTTATGTCATTGAAATGCACCACCTCAAAGCAGATGTGCTTGTAATCGATGACAGTACAGATGGTACGAACCAAAAAATAAGGGACTCCAAGCTTCCTATACAGATAATTGATGGAAACAACAAAGGCATTGGGTCAGCTTTGCGCAATGGTCTTATGAAAGCGAAATCGAGATATGCAATTATCTGCATGGCAGATTTTTCAAACGAGGATTTTTCACATATCCCCGAAATATACTCAAAACTATTGCAAGGTGTTGATATAGTCCAGACTTCAAGATTCACCAAAGTGTCTGTTATAAAAGGATACCCAAAACTGAAGTTTATGGCAAACAGGCTTTGCAATTCTGTGGCAGGACTGTTATTTGGCCGGAGAGAATTAAAAGATTTTACGAGCCTATACAAGGGATTCAGGTTAGACAAGATAAAAAAATTGAATTTGTCATCGAATGGTTTTGACGTGGGGCTTGAAATAGTGCTAAAAGGTATCAAAAAAAAATACAATGTGGCAGAAATACCCGTGAACTGGACAGAAAGAAGCTGCGGCATAAGTAAATTTAAACTATTTGGAAACGGATTTTCATATTTTGCAAGAGTACTGAAGATATGGCTAAAATAAATTACGTGAAGATAGCATTGATACTGATTTACTCTATTGTCTTCTCAGTATTATTTCTTGAACTCTAGCTCATCCAAATGAAATGGGGCATAATCTTATCGGAATTGCGCTGCAGAAAAAAAAATCAGCCCAATAATTAGATAGTTATATCTTGATGATGAGATAATTCTTGCCAATATATTTTGTGTTATTCTCAAAATATTTATTAAGCTCATAACTTATTGGTTTTTGGTCAGTCATGACAACATATTCTGCTCCCTTATTTTTATATTCATCAATCAACTGAGGCGATAGTGTTTCTGGCCAAGCTAACCATCCTTTTCTTCCTGAATAATAAAAAAGCTCCTGCATCATATCTCGTCTGAAAGGCACTGCGATTATCAATGAATTTCCTGAATCTATTGATTTCACCACCTGACCTGCATCATATGCTGAATACGCATACAAATTATACAATGGCATTACATATTGCAGTGACATAACAACAAGAATGACTCCTGAAATAATTCCAATATATCTGTTTGCATCGGATATTATTTTAAGTGAATACGCAATGTAAAATGCTCCGACGGGTACGATCGGGAGCTGGTAGTACGAATGAATCTTATTAAATATTGGAGTTGCGGCCAGATAAAAAAAGAGTGAGATGAGCCACACCAAGAATAATTTATTTTTTGATCTCCATAATATTAAACCAGTTGCGAATAAAATGAGACCAAGAGGAGTAAAGACAACAGAATTTAATCTAAACAAAAGAACCTGATATAGAGTTACATCAAGCAATGCACTGAGCTTGCCTATGATTCCTTCATATGGTATAAGGCTTGTATCAGCTGAAAAGTGCATGTATCCATAATAAAGAACCGTGATTCCAAGAGCAAGCGCGAAAAACAAGATTAGTTTGAGATTTTTCACAGGTTGTTTTCTTTTCAAGTTAATCTTTTCTTTACTAAGCGCAATATATGCAAGCGGAACCAAAAGAAAAAGGTTTGGTATCTTGGAAAGGAATGACATCGAGACAAAAAACAAAGCGAACAGATAGTTTGATAGTGTGGTCTGCCTTACATACATAGAAAAATAATAAAGACCTGCAATTGAAAAAAACAGCATGCCTGATTCCGGCATCTGAACTCTGGAGAAAAAAATATTAATTGGGAGAATTGCAAAAACAAAGCTGGACAAAGTGGCAAGCTTCTCGCCATAATACAATTTAATCAATAGATAATATACATAAATGGATAACAATGAAAAAATTATGGGCACAATCCTTCCAACCCAGTCATGTACTCCAAGAAAAATGTAGAGGATACTAGTCAAGTAGGGTGTAATCTGAAATTCGAGCTCAGCTACACTCGGCTCATTTCCGAGATAATCTATTTCCGGCTTGATGATATTAAATCCATGCAAATAGAAATTTCTTGCGATTGTCGCAGTCTGTGTCTGCCTCCAGCTATGATGGTCCAGATAAGGATATGTCAGATGATATAACCTCAGGATAAGTGCTAAGGTCAGTATAATTAACAAATAGTGTTTGCTCTGTTTTTTCATTGTGAAAGTTTCCTGTAAATACTTACTCCTGGAATTGCGTTATCTTTTATGAGTTTATTATTTTTGTGGGTTCAATACCCCACAGCTCTGCTGTGAAAAAAAAATATTTGAAAATCCGGTCACGAAGTGAAAAACTCCGCAAATATCCCGCAGCTCTGCTGCGATTGGGTTTGTGGAGTTTTAGGATTTTCATTTTATCTTTATTGCATATTAATAGTAATACTATTATATAATCTTTAAGGGAACATTTAAATACGAAATAAGCATTGAAAATCATATGAATCCCTTGGTGAAAAAAGACACTCTGAATGTTTTAAGGGCAACTATCGCCATAATAAAGAAAGAGGAACTCTATAAGCTCAGAGATCTAAGCGATCAAGTCATCCACAATGCCACTATCTTCCAGGACTCCACATCTATCACTCTTGCAGTTGTGATATATTCCATTTCTAAACTGCAGGACGCTAAAGAAGTCATGCCTATTTTACTCAGACATATCGCTAGTAGCATAACTTATCTTGAAAAAGGCAAAATGAATGATTATGATAAAGAGATAAAAGGAATCATCAAAGAAATTTCAGAAAAGGATGAAAAGACAAAATTCTATATCCAGGAAGTCCTAGAGAGGGCGCAGATAAAAAAAGCATCAAAGATGTATGAGCATGGGATTTCGCTCGGCCAGGTGGCTGAATCACTTGGCATCTCTATTTGGGATCTTATGGAATATGTCAGCCAGACAAGGATAGTTGATTCTTTTGAGCAAAAGACTGATGTAAAATCAAAGTTGGAGCTAGCAAGGAGCTTATTCAAATGAAAGCGTTGGTTTTTGACACAGGTCCCATAATAACACTTGCCTTGAACAATATGTTATGGCTGCTCAAAAAACTCAAAGACAAATTTAACGGAGAATTCTATATAACTGAATCTGTTTACAGGGAAGCGATTGAAAGGCCAATGTCTAGCAGACGCTTCAAATTTGAAGCACTCCAGATACTAAAGCTAAAGCAGGAAGGAGTCATTAAAGTCTATAAGAATCCTAAGCTTAGGAATTCCACAGTTAAACTGCTCAAGCTATCAAACAGCCTGTTCAAGGCGCATGGCCAATATATAAAAAATCTTCAGTATGCTGAGATTGAGACAATTGTTGCGGCTCAGCTGCTTGGTGCAAACATTGTTGTGATTGATGAATTCTATACAAGAATGCTTCTGGAGAATCCTTCTTTTGTCAAGGAAAGGATGGAAAAGAAACTTCATGAGAAAGTAGAGATCGATTCTCAGAACCTGGAGATATTCAAGAGGAGTGTTAATGATGTAAAAGTGATCAGAAGTGTGGAGCTTGCGGTGATTGCATATGAAAACGGGTTCTTCAAGGATTTTTATCTGAATATCTCTGAACCAATGAAAACACTTTTTGAAGGCATATTGTGGGCAGTTAAGCTTAACGGATGCTCAATGACAGAAAACGAGATAAACGAACTAATAAAGATAGAAGAATTATAAAAAAAATTACTCTAGTTCTTCGGAATCAGCAAACTCATCCTTATCTGTATCGTCATCAAAATCGTCCTTATCAACATCATCATCATCATCATCGCCATCTTTGTCTTCATCATCCCAACTATCATCATCTTTCCAATCGTCTTCATAACCTGTCATTTTTCTCTACCTCCAATTATTTTTGCCAATTGGCTAGCCGTAGGATTATAATGTTAGTATTTAAAGGTTTTTATTAGAGGAGACCTATGCCTTGTTCCGTCTTAAATTAGTAAAATTTAAATACTTATTCTCCTCTAAAACTAATGTGGGGGAGATAAGTTTACAATCATAGTCTCCCATTTAAACATTAGGAGGAACTAAAAATGGCTGAAAAAGTCACAAAAGTTGGAGTTAAGAAGGAAGACGGCTACTTGTACTTTGTTGATAAGCAAGGAGACGTCTCAAGAGCAAAGATGTCCAGAGGCGGAAGAACCAAAGGCAAAGCAAAGGCAGAGAAAGTTGCCAGAGCCGGCGTCAGGAAAGAGAAAGGATATCTATACTTTGTCGACAGGAACGGAGACGTTTCAAGGGCAAAGATGGCTAGAGGAAGGAAGTAATTTTCTTCTTTTTTTCTATATTTTTTTAAGTAAAGAATTCTTTTAACCATTAATGCGTGGTGCATTACTGATTTTCATTGTACTGATAACTTTATCTTCTGTAAGTTCTCAGAAATGGCAGGAAGTCCTGTCGCCAGGAGGAGGGAAGATATTCCAGCTGGTAATAGATGAAACCAATTCATCCAAGATGTACGCAGTGACTGTAAGGGGAATCTACAAGAGTGAGGACTCTGCCAAAACATGGAAAATCATCCCAAACACATCTAATTTCAGGAAGATTGCATTAGCTGACGGAATCTATGCATGCGGGCCTGATGGGATTTCTGATTTAAATGATGATGCAATAACCATACTCTCGGATAAATTCAAAGACTGCAGCGCCCTTTTGTATGATAATGGAAAATTATATATATCCCTGGATTCGGAATATCCTGAGCCTCCAAAGATTCTGATATATGATACGAGAGAGAAAACCTGGAGATACATATCTCCAAAAAATAACTTATTCAATTTTTCAGAACCTATTGATTTTCCTTTCCAAATCTATTATCGGATTAGAAACCTTGCAGTAAATGGAAAAGATATTCTAGCCAGTGTTTACTTTGATGCAGGTGGCGAGAGCGAAACATTCTTTGAATCCACTGAACCAGACGCAGGAGGAAGCGGAGAATTTTCTCAAAGCATATTGTTGAAGTCATATAATCTTGGAAAGGATTGGTGTATAGTCAATCTTCCCATTAAAAAAGATATTATCTTAAGTAGTATCACCAAAGATTATGATGGCCATGTTCTTCTTGCCATGAGGCACAAATATCACCTGGAACCAAGACTCAATATTTCAGAGCTCATCCTTGAATCATATGATTTCGGGGAGACCTGGAACAAGATAAATGCATCATTCATGACAAACGGCTTGAATGACATATTGAAGATGAATGAGACATATTTCTTCTCTCTTATAGACCAGGGCCTTATAAGATATGAAAATCAGCGAACGGAATTATTTAATATATCTAATGTTGACAATATCAGATCAAATATGTTCAGGCTGAGTGATCTCGCATTTGGCACAAATACCAATATGTTTTATGGAACAGGGATGTATAATTTTGGGATTTTCAAGACAGGTGATTTTGAACACTGGGAAAAAGCTGATAATGGTATTCGTGCATTATCTCCTTCTATTGTTGCCATCAGCCAAAATGATCCTTCAAATATTATAATCTCATCAAATGTCGGACAGATACCTTATCTGACTGTAGATGGGGGAACTAATTGGTATCAGATTCCACTGGATGCAAGATACCTTTTTTCAGATGAAGTGAAATATGAAGGGAAATATGCATGGATAATGAATGAATTTATGAGCCTTTCAAAGATAGATACTTATGACCTTTCAACTGAAGAGACCAGCCCGAAGTTCACATCAGCAAAAGTAGTAAGTATTGAGGAGGGGAATTTAACCACTATTTCTTCAAATAAAGGCATTTGTGTGTCCTATAAAAAAGAAGATGGATCATGGCAATGCTTAGAAAAGTCTCCGGACTACAGCTATACGATTCTCTATCATGATGATGAAATTTATGCAGCCAGTTCACCAAAAAGTTTTGAAAATGAGTCAAGGATAATGAAATATTCAGAGCCTGCAAATGATTGGACTTTGCTTTTCAACATGACTTCAAGCGGAATAACATCACTTGTCTCTGACCCGAATGATGATGAAAAACTTTATGCCGGTATAACCGGAAAAGAAGGCACTATTTATGCAAGTGAAGATAAAGGAAAAATATGGCACATTCTGAATAATGACTTGACATTTACAACAATATGGGGGCAGTCTCAACTGCAGATTGATCCAAAGAACAAATCCACTGTATATGCAGGGACATGGGGAGGAGGCACATATAAGACAATAAACGGAGGAAAAGACTGGGCACTTTTAGATGAAAATAATACATTCTCACCTACATGCATTGTAATAGATGAAAAAAATCCGGATATCGTATATGCATGTGACAGAACACTTCCACTAATCCATAGGTCTACAGACGCAGGAAGAACATGGGACATCTATTACGATTTTGGTATTGGATATATGATGACTTCAGCTGTCGCGATTGACCCTAATGACGCTGACATAATATATGCTGCAGCCTTCAAGCCGCCTATGGCACAAACAGGAGGGCTTTTCAGAATCAAGAACAAAAAAGCAGTTGATATTGGAAAAGGCCTCCCAAGATCTGTGATTGAAATTGAAATTGACCCGAAGGAAAAAAATAGGATCTATGTCTCTACCCATGTCCATGGTGTCTACACTAGCTATGATTCAGGGAAAACATGGGCGCAGCTTGATGATAAGAATAATGGACTACCAAGAATTGGCTTTTATGATGTTGATATTGACCCTTCTGACAACAATATTTTGTATGCAACAGCTCTATGCGGCAAGCTGCCTGAATATATGATGCCACTAAAAATAATTCAATTTCTTTCAGGATTCAGGAATCTGGATTCAGGAAGCTGCGGGGCCTATAAAAGCACTGACAAGGGTAAAACCTGGAAACTGATTTTAAAGACAATTAGCGAGGCAAGAGGAATTGATATTGATGCTAATAATCCAAGAAACCTCTATGTTGCAGACATGATGGGAGGAGTATGGGTGAGCAATGATGCAGGAGAGAATTGGAGGCAGGAAAATAGTGGTCTAGGAAGCATAAGCATGACTTCAGTGAAAATCAGGGAGAATTATATCTACGCATCAACACAGGGAAGCGGTGTCTATTCCGGAATCGTCCAGGGCAATGGATCCATATTATGGGATAAATCAAGAAGCAACAAGCCTAAAGCAAATATATATAAGATACAGATAGCAGTCGATCCAGGCAATTCCAGCAGGATATATGCATCGTCATATCCCGGAGGATTGTTTAGAAGCGATGATTCTGGCAAGAATTGGAATGATAAAAATTTTCTGACACCAAGCATTAAAGTTGAAGATCCGATAAGCCAGGGATATTATTTTTTTGATATAGACCCAAAAGATACAAGAAATATTCTGCTGGGTGTCTATGGGAAAGGCATGTTTGTCTCGCACGACGGAATGGACTATAACATGTTTGCTAATGGAAATTTTGATACAATGAAAGGCAAGCATATAACATCCGTTGAAATAAATCCGGGCAATTCCGATGAGGTCTTTGTCTCCAGTGATGAAGGCATCTATGTCTCAGTTGACAAAGGAAAAAACTGGAAAGATATGAATAGTGGCCTTGCCAGCAAGAAAGTTACGATAATCAAGGTAATTAATAGCCAAGTATATGCAGGTACGTCAGGATATGGCATATATAAACTCGACAGGATAAAGAAAAAATGGGTTTCACAAGAGCCTACTTATTCTCCAGGATTTTGGGATATCTGGGACAGGAGAAGATATTTTTTCAGCTCAATGCTATTTGATAGCGAGAACAAAAACAGGATATATATGGGAAATTTCCCAAGCGGCTTTTTTGTCAGCAACAATGCAGGGAAAGATTGGGAAGATTCAAGCCTAGGAATTGGAAATGATGGAATGTTTTCATTGGCACAAGATCCGAGTAATCCGAAGTTACTTTATGGTGGAACATATAATGGCATTGTCAAATCTACAGATAAAGGAAGCACATGGTCAAAAATCAATAATGGTATCCCAACAGAACAGTGGCCTTTCACAATTGCCATTGATATTACAAATTCAAGTATATTATATGCAACTACAAAAAACGGTCAGAACAAAGGCTTCTGCTATAGGAATGAATTCTGTGGACTGGTACTAAAGTCAATTGACGGCGGAGAAAGTTGGTTTAATATAATGAATGGACTTGATAACAGGAGCGAATTCTACAATATCATAGTATATCCAAAAAACAGTAACATTCTTTTTTTGAGCAGCAACAAAGGAGTTTATATCAGCAGGAATGCAGGCAAATCATGGCAATCATTAAACAAAGGCCTGCCAACATCATTCAATCAGGTGAGATATAATGTTGCTGATGTACTTGCATTATCGCCGGATAATAATTACCTGCTGCTCGGGCTGATGCATCATGGACTTTGGAAGATGAGAATCTATTAGCTAACAATATAAATGCGATAATATTCAAAAACATGATGGAAAAAGGAATCATAATCTCAGGGAAATTCGGAGAGATAATCGCAAGGCAAAAGCATGGAGAAGAAATTGAACTGGGAGAACTTCTTATAGCTGAAAATAAAGACTCAAAATTCCTTTTGCAGGCATATGACCTTCTTTTCGGTTCTCAATTATCTGCGTCAAACCTTGAACTTGTCTCGGGTATGAAGCTTGAAGAGGATTCAGACATGATGTTCATGGATGAGAAAATAAGAAACTATAATCTTGCGATGCTTAAAAACCTGGTCACAATATCAAAAAATAATGCACATTCAACAAAATCACTGCCGGATTTTTTTTCGTATGTCCGAGAAGTGGAAAAAGAAGATCTAAGTTTCATCACGACACCTGAGAATCCTTTGTATGTCGGAAAACTCAGGTCAGGCTCAAAGATGCTGGATGTGGATATCCATCTTCCGGGAGATAAGGTCTTTAGCCATCATATCCTTATTGCAGCAACAACAGGCAGAGGAAAATCAAATCTGGCATCTGTGATGCTCTGGAGCAGCCTTGCCAATAATTATGCTGGAATACTTGTCCTTGACCCTCACGATGAATATTATGGCAGGCATAAATTCGGACTAAAGGATCATCCTGGCTCAAATTTATCATACTACACTCCAAAGAATGCTCCGTCAGGACAGAGATCTCTTAAAATCAATCTTAAAAATATCAGGCCCAGCCACTTTAATGGGGCTACAGATTGGAGTGATGCCCAAAGAGAGGCAATAGGCACTTATCATAAAGCTTTTGGTGAAAACTGGATTGATGCAGTGATGAATGAAAAAGAGATTCCCGGAAAATTCATGGAAGGGACTCTTGCTGTGGTGAAGAGGAGGATTGCATCACTACTAAATATTAACAAAGTAGAAAATAAGCTTGTCTGTAGTGGTGTTTTTGATAGTATTTCAGGCCAGACCACCATTACTGACATCTGCAATGACCTTGAAAAAGGAAAAGTTGTTGTGGTTGACACATCAGGATTTACTGGAAATGTCGAGATACTCATAGGAAGCCTTATCACAACTGAAATATTTAACAGATATAAGTATTATAAATCAACAGGTGAACTGACTGACAAGCCTGTAATATCAGTCTTTCTTGAGGAAGCGCCGAGAGTAATTGGAAAAGAGATACTGGAGAAAGGGACAAATATTTTCTCAACCATTGCGCGGGAGGGAAGAAAATTCAGGATAGGCCTGACTGCAATAACGCAGTTGCCATCTCTAATTCCTAGAGAGATACTTGCAAACATGAATACCAAGATTATAATGGGTATCGAGATGCAGCCTGAAAGGCAGGCGATAATTGATTCCGCATCCCAGGATTTATCAAGTGATTCAAGAGCAATTGCAGCTCTTGACAAAGGAGAAGCAATAATAACATCAAATTTCACGAGATTTGCGTTGCCAGTAAAAATACCATTATTTGAGGAATTTTCAAAAATAAATAAGAAAAAAACTCCGCAGAGTTTTGTTGGAATTTCTTTATCTTAAGTCGTTTTTTTTCTGTGTTTTGGTTTATCAGCAGGAGTCTCTGGATCTTTTTTCCTTTTTTTAAAGATCAAGAATAGCCCGAAGATAATTACAGCCAGAACAATCAGTCCTGCCAGTGTAAATGGCACTGTCACATCCTTTGGGAGAGGTTTATCTCCTGTCTTGGCGTCTGCATTGGATTTTGGATTTTTGCTTCCAGGTATTATTGTTCCTTCAACCACAGAAGTTTGGTTTTTTGATCCTGACTGTGAATTGTTCTGTTTAGTAACGCCAGATGATGAAGAATCGCAGGGCTTTGTATATGTTGTATTTGTGTTTCCGCTTCTGCATACCTGTGTCTGGATATCATTTATGCAATCTGACCATTCAGCGCAAGAAGCAACGCTGCCTCCGCCACCACCGCCACCACCTGAACTTGTGGTGAGGACAGAGAAACTTATTATCGTGCTGGTGCCCATCTTATTCTCGACACCGTCTTTGCATCTTACATAGAAGGTATAAGTATTCCCGGAACTTACAGTCTCATAGACCGTATGCGTTGTTCCTGCCCCATTCATGCTGTATGCCATGCTGTCATAAGCAGCATCCGATGTATCATATTTGCAGGTTGCTGCCTCATTTGTGGTTGCATATAATTGTACTGCAGTTTTGTCTCTTGACTGGTCTGCTGATGGTCCGCTGGCAGTTATTGTCGGAGCCGTTCTGTCAAGAGAATAATTTGTCCAATGCTCAACTAAGAAACTGAGTGTCTTAGAATCATTATCATAGCTGAAATTATTGCATATGCTTGCCGGACATGCAGAACTATCAATCGTCATCTTTGCCCCGAGCTCTGTTGAATTCAGGGTTGTTGTAAGACCATAATAAGTTATATTTGTGGTTTTGTTGAGCGGGGCCATAACAGTTGAATCAATGCTGGAAGAATCTTCTCCCATACCAAAATAATCTCCAAGGCTTCTAAGTGCATGGACGAAATCCACATCTACAAGATTGACAGACTCAAGGAACTCAAACATGGAAATGTTTATTCCGCTTGAAAATGCCTGGAATTTAAGGTTAGAGACATTTGTAAAATCATCAATTGCAGTCCAGTCAGTTGTCTCTCCTGCAAGATATGAATACTCATCAGACGGAGTGAAATTATAGAGCGCCTGAAGCCAGAGTATCCTTGCAGCGCCCATGTTGTCATAGACCATCAGGTTAAGATTAAGTATCTTCGGGCCATATGTTCCGTTGGCATAAGGGTCGCTCATATTGACTGCATAGTTGCTGATATTTATCCTGTATACTCCTCTGCTTCCGTTTGCTCCTGATGTATTGATGACATCAAATGAATATATATCAAAGCCAGAAGTTGACAGGTTAAAGCTTGTCATCCTGTAGTTTGCAGGAGTGATATTCACATCCATTATGATATCCTGGTCTCCGACATAATAATAATTATATATTTTCCAGGGAGAGATGTCATAACCATTGATGCTGTATGATAATGAACTTAGTGCCTGATAATCATTATCAGCATCATAATAATATGAATATCCTAGGACAGGATTTCTTGTGCTGCTTCCGTTCGGAAGATATAGTGTCATGCTGTTAAACACTGCTGAATTTGCCTGCAGGCTACAGTTGACAGTAGATGAAAAATCACCCATTGTACTTACAGGTGTCAAATCAAGAGTTACGCTGTCAGTGTCAATCATATAACTGAATAGAGGGCATGATGAATGTCCCCAGTAATTGTTTGAGACAGTAAGGGAACTGCTCAGGGTTTCTGTGAACCCGAAAACAGAGAAATCATAGATATTGTTTTGATATACTGTCACGTTTGTTGTATTCTTGAGCCATAGGCCGTAGGGCTGATAATAAATGCTGTTCCCGCTGACAAGCGTATCATTGACCATGTAGAATTCAATGCCGGATAGAGATGAATTTCGTATTGTATTATTCAGAAGCATAAGGCCAACTGTCGCATTGCTCTCTATGCCTGACTTGAATCCGAAGATATCGCAGTCTGATATTGTCACAGAATCATTCGAGACAAGAATTCCGGCTCCTGTGGGGCTAGATGCTGAATTTTTTACAGTGAAACCGCTGCAATCAATGCTTCCTGATGTGACATTAAGACCGTTATCTGATGCAGATGAGCATGTTACATTCCTGTAAAGCACAAGTGTTCCTGCAACATTATCATTGCAGTCGCATGCAAAGCTTGACTTGTCAGATGCATCAAATGGATAATTGTCAGTGATAGCTACATTATTTGTGTCAGTGCCTGCCACAAATGCAGGACAGGTTGTCCTGTTCCAGAAATTCCCTTCCCCATTAACTGAGAGATCCATTTGCCCTAAAATTGAAACTTTATATCCTGAATTTGCTGCGTAAAACGAGTTCCTTGTGACAGCTGGACTTGAGACATTCACAAGCTTCACATCAAACGTTGTAGCATAGATGCTATTCTGGCTTATCTCAAGTCCTGTGATATTTGTAGGTGCTGAAGCAAGCACGCCTGTGTACATGCCGGTCAAAGTATTTCCTGAGATATTGTTATTGTTCGGAAGCATGCTGCTATCGTCTGTATAGAGATATATCCCGTTCACGCTGCTGCCTGCTGTGACTGATATGGTGTTGTTATAGACCAGTGAGTTTGTCGTATCATATATCAGATAGATGCCGATAGCAGAACTGTTCCATATGCTTATCGTATTATGCCTGACGATATTGGAATCTGAATTCCCACTAAGGCCGACAATCCCGACTGAATCATATATGCCTGTGAAATTATTGCTCGATACTATGTTGCTGCTTGATAATTCTATGAACACTCCGTATTTTGAGCTGTTCCTTAACCTGTTTTCCTTGACAGTATTGCTGACTGATGATGTGAGATATACAAGCGCGTACTCCGGGCTGGCATCTTCACCGTCTGAATGGCTCATAGTGTTGTTCTGGACAGTAGATCCTGTTACGCTGCTAAGATATATCCCGTCAGCAAAATAATTGATGGTGCATCCCTTGATAGTCAGTCCTGAAACTGTCGATGCATAGACTCCATATCCCGACAGATTTCCGCTAAGAAAATGTCCGTCGCAGTTGAGAGATGCGCCGCTGGCGCCTAGCGCAACTGCAAATTCTCCGTCGATCAGATCGCAGTCAAGGTCATGTCCTAGAATCCATGTTGTGTTCACAGTCTCTTTGCAGACCGGATCCCTAAGCACTGTCCTTGAACTTATGTTATAATCTGATATGTTTGTTGCATTGTAGCAAAGGACGCCGATATTATATGTATAGCCGGGATTCAGGTTTGGAACAATATTCAGCAGAGATGTGTGGTTTGTTGTGTTTGTTCCCAGGCTTCCGAGCATACTATTTCCGCCGTCAGAAGACGATATATTGTAGGTGCAGTTGGCAAGGCCATTGGTGGTGACATTGAGTGCCAGGGTGGAGTTATAATATGTTATTCCGACAAGAGGTGTTATGCCATCATTAAAATCAGTCACAGAAATCTCTGCAAATGCGATATTGATCACTAATAAAAATAGTCCCAAAAGTAATGCTTTTTGTTTCACTCCCCACCACCACCGATAAATATAGTTAAAACTATGGACTTCTCCTTTAAATAGTTTGCCAAAAATCACTGCAAGATGAGTACGATAAATTAAATATAATTTGATGATAACAGCCATCACAAACAGCTTTAAATATATAGTTCCATTTTTTACGGATATGAAATTCTCCCACATAGCAGACTGCCATATCGGAGCCTGGCGGGACGAGAAACTAAAGGATCTCAACACTCAGGCATTCTTCAGGGCAATTGCGATTTCTGAGGCAGAGAAAGTCGATTTCATACTTATTGCCGGCGATCTTTTCAATACAGCCCTGCCTGGTATAGACCTGCTAAAAGAAGTTGCAAAGATATTCAAAAGGCTCACTGATAAGGGAATCCAGATATATCTCATTGCAGGAAGCCATGACTTCTCTCCGTCAGGAAAGACAATGCTTGATGTGCTTGAGGAAGCAGGCCTCTGCATCAATGTCACGAAAGGTTCTGTTGTTGGAAATAAGCTCAGGCTAAAATTCACAGTAGACAAAAAGACTGGAGCAAAGATCACAGGGATGCTCGGAAGAAGAGGGATGCTTGAACGCTCATACTACGAAGAGCTTGACACTTCTCATCTTGAGAAAGAGCAGGGCTTCAAGATATTCATGTTCCATACATCCATAACAGAGCTCAAGCCTTCGGCCATGGCGCAGATGGAGAGCTCTCCCATATCACTTCTTCCGAAAGGCTTTGACTATTATGCAGGCGGCCATGTGCATATTGTTGAGAAGCTCTATTTGCCGGGCTATAAGAATGTCATCTATCCAGGGCCACTCTTCCCGAACAATTTCCATGAACTGGGTGATCTGAAATCAGGCGGGTTCTACATCTATGATGATGGAGAGGTCAGAAGGATAGATCTTGAGATGAAAAAAGTTGTCTGCATAGATGTGGATGCTGATAATAAGACTCCTGAGTCAGCAGCGAGCGACATCATCGAACAGGGCAAGGACATAAAAGATGCAATTGTCCTGATAAGGGTTTCAGGAACACTGTTTGCAGGGAAAACATCTGACCTTGATTTCAGGAAGATATATGAGAGGTTCTATGAGAAAGGTGCATATTTCATCATGAGAAACACAGCAAAACTCTCAAGCAAGGAATATGAAGAGATAAAAGTGGAAAGCTCCTCAGTGGAAGATATAGAAGAGAAACTCATAAACGAGCACATTGGCCAGATTGGCATCTGGGATGAAGAGAAAGAGAAAAGAATGATAAAGACACTCATGTCAGCCATGTCGCAGGAAAAAAAAGAAGGAGAAAAAGTCTATGAGTTTGAAGACAGGCTATTAAAAGAGCTTGAGCATCTTCTAGGCATATGATTCAGGGATATTCAGGGTCCTGATAGCTTCGAAAATATCGTAACTCAGGTCCTCTTCGATCTCTCTGATAATATCTTTTGGTCTTCTCATGCGGCATCACCTCAAAGATAAGATAGCCATGTTGTTTAAATACCTCACATGAGGATGTCCAGGGGGTTGTGGAGGATGTTCACAAAGAAAAAACCTAAACAAAAAGTTCAAGATTTTGAATCGACAAAAATACTCAGTATGAAGAGATATTTTCAATGTTTCTCAAGACACTTTTTTCTTTATTTTCTCCCATAGATAACTTCCAACAAGTGATAAAAAAATGGTGCCGACTGAATAAAATAAATTAATACTCATAATTTTACTTGCAATAATAACAAGTACAACAACCGTTAGAAGTATGGTAATATTATTTACAATCTTCCTATATTTTTCATATAATTTCACAATTTTTGTTTCGTAGTGATCACCAACAAATATTGAAATAATTATTATACAGATTAATAAATTTCCTAATGATAATCCAAGAATGGCTGTTAATAATAATTTAACCCATAGAGGTACTATTGGAATAAATAACCATATACCAAATCCTGCCGATATTAATGCGAGATAAATGAGATTTTCTATGTTTTGAATTCTATCCTTTAAATTATATTCTCTTATCTTTTTAAACATAAAATCATTAATAAGCTAATACATAAAAAATTTTCGTATTTATTGAACTTCAATGCTCCGTTTCGTAATTAGATATGTTTAATCAGACTCTTCTGAGAAAGTTATTTTAGTTTGATTGTATAATAAGAGTCAAAACTCTCGCTTGCGACCAGAACAAATAATTCGTTGTACTTGAATATCAACACACAACCGTGATACATGGCAATCAAGGTAAGTCAATTTCTATTTCCTTAATAATTTCTGAAACTTTAGATAGATAGATAGGTGAATATTTTTTGAAACTATATACTATAACAATTAACATTACAATTAGTAAAATTGTTGCAAATTGACCAGTAAAATTGATTAGGAATACTAACCATTTAATATTAATCAAGTAGGATACACCAATAAATATTGATAGAAGGTCTGTAAGTCTGTAAATAATGTCTTTGATATTCCATTTTTTAATACATCGAACAAAAGCAAATATGGGACTTACAATGAGTACGAAAAAGAATAAAACTCTAATAGATAAATAGTTAGTATTTTCTATAAACTTAATTAAGGCAGAATTACTAATAAAATAGGCTCATCTCCCAATTTAGGATAACCTCCTTAGTGAATTTTGGTAGATTTTCAGGGTAAAATATTCTAAATCCCTAAAACCAAATGCTCTTCTTTTTAGGACATTGATTTTTGTGTTGAAACCTTCTGCA
>JBDRQT010000051.1:0-50028 GCA_043826135.1 archaeon | reverse complement strand
CATGATCATTGAAAAAAAACTCTTGTCAAAACTTAAAGATTTTGGATTAAATTCATATGAAAGCAAGGTGTGGGTATCTCTTCTCTCAAGAGGGGTCTCAACAGCCGGAGAACTTTCAGATATTGCAAATGTTCCAAGAAGCAGAAGTTATGATGTTTTAGAGAGCCTAGAAAAAAAAGGGTTTGTGATTATGAAACTGGGCAAACCAATAAAATATATTGCAGTGCCACCCCCCGAAGTTATTGAAAGGGTAAAAAAAAGAGTAAAATTGGAAGCAGAAGAGGATCAAAAACTGCTTGATGAGCTTAAAGAAAGTGAAATACTTGGTGAACTAAATTTACTTCATACTCAAGGAATAGAGACTCAGGATCCAAGTGAACTAACAGGTAGTATAAAGGGAAGAGATAATATCTATGATCATTTAGAATATCAATTAAAAATAGCAAAAGAAAAGGTACATATATCGACTTCTGAAGAAGGCCTTATGAGAAAATCAAAATCCCTATTGAGGCAAATAAAAAAAGCTAATGAAAGAGGAGTCATGGTTACAATAGCAGCACCACTATCAGATAAGACAAAAGAAGCAGAAAATATACTTTCTGAGTACGCGACTATTAAAAATACAAAGAATTCTAAAGCACGATTTTGTGTTGTCGATGACAATCAAGTAACCATTATGCTTACAGATGATAAAGAAGTCCATCCAAGCTATGATCTCGCTATTTGGATGAATTCTCCATATTTTGCAAAATCAATGATGTCTTCAGCTAATTGAATTAAATATTATTATTACCTTTTTCTCTAATGTTTAATCAAAAGGTTTATATATCTAATTTAAGATAGAGGAGTTATAAGCAAAAAGAGGTGTCAAAATGGTGCTTACAGCTGGGGAACAAATTATACTTTCAATCATAATAGGAACGCTTGCAGCAATTGTGTATAGTTTAAGGATACTCGTGCTAATGGAAAGAAGGATTGCAAGAGTTGATGCGAACATCGAAAAGCTTGTAACTGCGGTTTTGAAAGAAGAGATAAAGATTGAAAAAGAAGAGAAGAAAATTGAGAAAACGGAAGAAGAACTGAAAAAAAAGCTAAAATAAAATGGAATTGTTTTTGGACAGGGAACATTTGAATTACTACAATCAAGATATATATGCAAAATCAGCAGTTCAAGTCCTGTTTAGTACATCACAAGAAGAGAACGCGTTTGAGAAGTTATTTATGACAAAAGATTACTTCTCTAAATCAAATATAGTGCTCCAAAATGCAATTTCTTTTTTTCTACAAAATCTTACATCCCTAAATATAAAAGAAGAGGGAAAATCCAGGAGAAAAGAAATATTATCCAACTTGACGCTTATTAATAAGCAGCTGGCAGTAAATGGAGCAAAAAAAATCAGAAGAAACAATCATGTTTTTCTTCATTCTATGAACAACCATTTAACAGATCTGGCGCTATGCGCTGCAAAAAACAATGATTTTACCATAAATTTACTAGTTCATCACCCCTTTGGATTCGGCAATAGTTTCTTAAAAGTATATGAGAATAAACTTAATATAAAATTATATCCGGACATGGCATTAAAAGAAGCATGTGATAATTCAGATGTGTGCTTTATTGGCGCAGATGCTATAACTAAAAACGGAGGCGCGATTGTCAAAACAGGAAGCAATTCAGCAGCAGATATCTGCAAAAAATCAGGTGTTCCTGTATATGTATGTGCACATTCCTGGAAATATGATAAAGATGAAAAGTCCAATGAATTGCTTAATTTAAAATATGATAGAGAACCTTATACTTCAAGCAGTGTATATGAGTATATTCCCCCTGAAAAAATAGATTCTTTTATCACTGAGCATGGCATTTTCTCCCCAAACAATCTAACTAATGAAATAAAATTCTTCAATTCATGGATGAGATAAGCTCTTCAAATGAGACACCCTTAACTTCTGATCTTGAAAATACAAAACCTTCCCCAGTTTCTCTGATATCATTGGGAGATACAAATATCCATTCCTGCTTGCTGAATTTAATTGCAACCCATGGTTCTGCGCCAAAATATGATGAAAAATTGATTAGATCCCTCAAATCATCTTTGTGAAAGTATTTCTTATCGTCTTTAGTAGCCTTCGCCTCTATTGCAAGCCTTCTGATCTTATTACCAGCTAAAATATCCGGTGAAGGATAGTGCATTGATCCAGAGCCAGCACTCCTGATAGCAGCCCATCCAGCTGACCAAAACATCTTCACTAAGTCTCTTTCAGCATTTGTTCCTTTACTTTTTGTTGACATATTATCTTTTATAATTATTATTTCTAATTTATCAATTTTACCAAAAATTTTTTATAGTCACCTATTACAAAAATCATTATGAAGGAAAAACTCCCAATTCTCGCGATGGAAACATCACTTAAGAAGATAGGTGATCTTAGGATTTCAGAGTCAGCAAAGAACTCTTTGCAAATGTTATTAACTAAAAAAATCGAGGAAACAACAAAAAAAGCAAGTATTTTAGCAGCGCATGCTGGCAGAAAAACTTTAAAAAAACAAGATATAGAACTTTGTCTCAGATCTTGAGCTTCATAAAATCATATGCAACCAAAACATTACTGAATATATCTTTCGCATCATTCAGAATATCTACAGGTGATTTGTACCGCTGTGAGAGGTGTGTAAGGATAAGTTTCTTAACATTCGCGTCATGTGCAATATGTGCTGCCTGTCCGGCTGTCAGATGCTTGTAATCTTCTGCCTTGTTCTCTAAATCAGAAGCATAGGATGCTTCTGATATGAGCAAATCAGCATCATTTGCTAGCTTTATTGCGTTATTACAGACAATAGTATCTAAAACAATAGCAATTTTCTTTCCTTTTACAACATAACTAGCATCTTCTGGAGTAATAATTTTTCCTTTCCAATTTATGCTTTTGTTATCTTGAATCTCTCCTAGCAGCGGGCCATCAGGAATACCAAGCTTTTTTATCACAGCTGGCCTAATCCTTCTTCTATCAATCTCTTTTATGGAATATCCAAGACACACGATACTATGTTCAAGAGGAAGACTTTCTACTATAACATCCCTAAATGTAGATATTGACGTTTCGATTTCAATAATCTCATGCTCAAAACCAATATAGAAACCAAAAGCCTTGAACATATGCTCAAAATTCTTTTTGGTTCCGATAGGGCCATATATCTCAAGCTTCTTATCATATCCAGCTGAATTTAGGGTCTGCAACAATCCAGGAAGGCCCAAAACATGGTCGCCATGCCAATGTGTGATAAATATTTTATCTATCCTAGTCGGCTTAATATCTGCGATTTTAAGCTGTCTCTGAATACCTTCACCACAATCAACCAATATCCCTGTATTTTTGTAAAATACAAAAATTCCCTGATGATTCCTGTCTTTAGTCGGGACCATACAACTAGTTCCAAGGAAAACTATCTCCATACATTATGGCAAATGCCTTCAGTATATATGATTAATTATTTTCAATATAGAAAATAAAATTGTTTTTATACAGAACAAAAATCCAATAAGGTATGCCAAAGGAAACAGAAAAAAAGGAAACCAAGAAAAAAGACATGATAAAGGCACTATTTTTTAACGATATTATAGTAAGTGAGAATTCTCCAATTGCAGCTGAGCTCTTTAATACAAGCAGATATGGCATATTGAAAGATAATGGGAAACTGCAGCTTTCACTTATTGAAGGGTTATATTTAGCAGGAAAAGAAAGAATTGAAATCTTCGACAGACGTAGTCATATGATAACCTATGATGATTTGCTGAAAAAATCAACCAAACTTCAACCAAATTTCCTTATGAGGTTTGCAGTGTACAAAGATCTTCGGGAGAGAGGATATATAGTGAAGACAGCTCTTAAGTTCGGTGCAGATTTCAGAGTTTATGACAGAGGAGTTAAGCCTGGTGAAGATCATGCAAAATGGGTAGTTTATCCTGTTCATGAGAGTTCTTCCCTCACATGGTATGAATTTGCAGCAAAAAACAGAGTTGCACATTCAACAAAAAAGAGACTACTTTTGGGAGTTGTTGACGATGAGGATGATGTTTCTTACTGGGAATGCAAATGGATTAGACCTTAATAGTAATCTTTATAAGATTTCATTCTAAGTATAAAATGAATGATAGATAAAGACCAAGTTCTCTCAATTGTCAAGGAAAACGGTCCATTAATACCTAGAGATGTAGTAAAGATTGTTGGGGGGGATACTTTCATTACAGGCGCAGTCCTTAGTACACTTGTTGACTCAAAAGCTGTCAGGATGAGCCATGCAAAGATTGGAGGAACACCTGTTTATTATGTAGTGGGACAAGAACCAAAGCTTGAGAAGTTATATCAATACCTCAATGAGAAAGATAAAAAAGCATATGATGTTCTGAAAGAAAATAAGATCATAAGGGATATTGATTGTGATCCGCTGCTAAGAGTAGCTCTTAGAAACATAAGAGATTTTGCAAAGCCTTTGGAAGTTCAGATAGGAGAATCTAAGGAAGTATTCTGGAAATGGCATTTATTCACCAATGAAGAGTCTGAACCTATCATTAGGCAGATTATAACTGGGAAAACACCAGACAAATCCATCCAAAGAGAGATAGCTATCCCAGAAATAGCAATCCCACCTATTGAGAAAATAAAGGAAGAAGAAAAGCCAATTCCAAAAATCTCAGAGAAACCAAAGGAAAGACCAAAAGAAATACAGGAGAAAATAGGTCAGGAAGAAAAAAGCAAAGAATTCATCAATATTGAAGATGATTTTTATTCCAGAATTCAAAAAATATTCAAAGACAAAGGAATCGTGATATTGGAAACCCAAATAATCCGAAAAAAATCAGACATAGAGATGATAATTAATATTCCAACACCAGTCGGCGCAATGAAATACTTCTGCAAGGCACGTGACAAGAAAAAAAGCAATGACAAAGACCTTAGCAGCATATATGTGCAGTCACAGGTTAAAAAAATGCCAACATTATATATTACAACAGGAGATCTGACAAAGAAAGCAGAAGAACAGCTTGTTACTACATTTAGTACAGTTACTGTGCTAAGGATATAAAATGGGGACACAGCTTGGACCAATACTTGAAGCAAAGGAAATAAAGATACAAGATCTTACTGGAAAAAAAGTAGTTGTTGATTCATTTAATATATTATACCAATTTTTATCTACAATAAGGCAGCAGGATGGCAGTCTTCTGACTGACAGCCATGGTAATATTACAAGCCATTTATCTGGGCTATTTTTCAGGACAACAAATCTTATGAAAAATGGGATCAGGCTCGCATTTGTATTTGATGGGATTGCTCCTGACCTTAAAAAGAAGGAAAGAGAAAGACGAAAGGAGGCAAAGGAAACTGCCAAAATAAAATATGATCAGGCAGCTGCAGACGGAGATATTGAGCTGATGAAAAAATATGCTTCAAGGACATCGACTCTCACAAGTTTGCAGATACAAGAAGCAAAGGAATTGATATCTGCGCTCGGGCTTCCTATTATCCAGGCACCTTCAGAAGGAGAGGCACAGGCAGCGCATATGGTGAGGAAACAAGAGTTCTATGGGCTTGTGAGCCAGGATACAGACGGGCTGCTTTTCGGAGCGCCAAAGCTCATAAAAAATCTCTCCATCACTGGAAGAAAAAAAAGGACTGGAAAATCATCTTTCCAGGTAGTGGAACCTGAAGTGATTGATCTGGTAGATAACCTCAATCATCTTTCCATTGACAGGGAACAGCTTATAGTTGTGGGAATGCTATGCGGCACTGATTTTAATATTGGTGGGATTAAAGGAATTGGTCCAAAAAAAGCACATGATTTAGTGAAAAAATATGGAAAGGATTTTGATAGACTATTTCTTGAGGCGAAATGGGACGAGACTTTCACATATACCTGGAAAGAAGTATTTGATACTATCTACAAGATGCCAGTAGTCGATGATTATAATTTAAATTGGGGAGATATTGACAATAATAAGATATATGAATTATTAGTAGAAAAGCATGATTTCTCAAAAGAAAGAGTCGAAAAAGTATTGGAAGAATTAAACATTAAAACTGCCCAGAAAGGATTGGGGGATTTTTTCTAGTCAATTATTTAAATTAAACCAGACTTTCATAAAGTATGTATGTGCTAAAAGTACCATTAAAGCAGGCAAACTCAGTTAAGGCACAATTAATTTCCAATTTACTCTATGATAAATCACGGATTCCGGTAAGTGATGCAGCATCAATATATTATCCAATTAAAAAAAAAGATAAACAACTGGATAATCTTGGTAGATATAGCAGAAAAGTCTTGCCTTTGGTCCTGTCATCTAATTATCAAGACAAATTGAAGGATGCAATTCCAAAGATATTGTTTGAAAACCTCCCAAAATCCTATGATATAATAGGAGACATTATTTTGGTGGATATAAAAGAAGAGTTATTAAAATATCAAAAAAGCATCGGGGAGGCACTACTGCATTCACATAAATCCATCAAGACAATCCTAAAAAAAACAGGTATCCATGAAGGAGAATTCAGGACACAGAAATATGAGTGCATTGCAGGAATTGACACACGAGAAGCATTGTACAAAGAGAATGGTGTGATTCTTAAGCTTGACGTGGAAAAGGTCTATTTCTCTCCTAGATTATCAACTGAAAGGAAGCGTATTTTCAAAGAGATTAAGCCAAATGAAAATATTTTAGTCATGTTTTCAGGTTGCGCACCATACCCTAGCACCATATCAAAGAACACACTTGCAAAAAAGATTATAGGGATAGAAAAAAATGTGATTGCGCACAAATATGGGCAGGAAAATCTTAAACTGAACAAGATTAAGAACGTAGAATTGATATGCGGAGACGTAAGAAATGTAGTTCCAACACTTAACGAAAAATTTGACAGGATAGTGATGCCTCTTCCCAAAGATGCAGATACATTTTTGGATATCGCGTTTAATGTAGCGACAAAAGGTACCATCATCAATTTGTATGATTTTGAGCATGAGACAGAGTTAAGTTTAGTAAATCAAAAGGTCGAATTAGCGTGCAAAAAGTTTAAGATCAAATATAAGATATTAAATGTGGTGAAGTGTGGCCAGTATTCTCCCGGGAAATTCAGAATATGTGTAGATTTTGAGATATTATAAGTGTGCATGTTCAGCAGTTACTTTCCTTACGTCATACTTTCGTCAGTGGGTGTTCACTTAATCATCACATGCACAAAAGCAGAATAATGAGCATTTTATAAAAAGGTATGCTTACCCGAACATATGTATATAGTCAGAGCCTTCCATTGATTCCTCTTCCTTAACTTTTTCAACAGCTCTGACTAAATCGCTTTCACTCACTCTTTGCCTATCATCCCTTATCGCAAAATAACCAGCCTCAGTGCAGACTGCCCTAACCTCAGCTCCAGAGAAACCATCCATTAAGGTGTATAATTTTTCATAACTGATATCTTCAAGAGGCATATTTATGCTATGAATCTTAAAAATTTCCTTTATGCCATCTCTATCTGGGATAGGAACCTGAACGAGCCTGTCGAGCCTTCCTGGTCTAAGAACTGCAGTATCGAGTATATCCCTTCTATTGGTGCATCCGATAATTTTGACATTATCCAGCGGCTGAAATCCGTCTATTTCTGCAAGGAGCTGCATGAATGTTCTTTGGACTTCTCTTTCACCAGAAGTGCCAATGTCAATTCTCTTGGCAGCGAGGGCATCTAATTCATCTATAAATACTATTGAAGGTGCTTTTTCTCTCGCCAGCTCGAAAATCTCTTTAACAAGTTTGGCTCCCTCACCAATGAATTTTTGCACTAGTTCAGAGCCGACAACCTGAATGAAGGTGCTGTCAGTTGCATTCGCAACAGCTTTTGCAAGTATAGTTTTGCCAGTGCCGGGAGGTCCATACAACAGAATACCTTTTGGAGGGACAATTCCGAGTGTTTTGAATAAGTGAGGTTTTTTTAGCGGAAGCTCAACAACTTCTTTGATTTCCTGTATCTGCTTACTTAGCCCTCCAATAGAATTGAAGGTCAGGGTCGGTTTCTCAATTATTATGAATCTTTCAACATTAAACAATTTGCTTTTTGAAATTTTCTTAATTATATTCAAATTTTTCTGGTCAACCAGCACATTATCACCAGGTCTCAAATCATCACAGCTTTCAGATACACAAACAAAGAACTGGTTACCATTTGGAACTTTAATTATTGCATTGTCATCGATCATATCTCTGACTTCGCACAACATCAAAGGAGGAGTCCTGAACCTATCAAGTTCGTTTTTCAAGTGATTAACTGTCTCACGCAGAAGTTTATTCTCCTCTTCAAGCTCGCTTATGTTTGCGGAGTAAGAGAACAGAACATTTGGGCTTTCTTTCGCCGTATTACTGCTTTCCATCAGTTTTATGGATGGAAAACATATTAATAAAGCTTATGGGGATATTACAAATAGAATTAACCAATTATTACTAATTCCTTGCCAGATTTTGTTAGAATCTCTAGCTGATTGTTTTTAAAGACCATGGTATCCTCAACTCTTATCCCATATTTTCCTGCAAAATAAATTCCAGGTTCAATAGTAAACACAATATTATCATCAACTATATTTTTATCTTTTGAGTATAATGAAGGCATTTCATGTATCTCAAGTCCAAGACCATGTCCAAGCGCATGCGTAAAATATGTTGATTTACTGCCAAGCAGTTCCAAGGATTTGATATAGAAAGTTGAGAATTTTTTATTTTTTTTAATTGAATTTTCTATAACAAATAGTGTGGAAAGCACAAGGTCATAATCGTCAAGTTCATTTTTGCTAGGTTTTCCAACATATATCATTCTAGTCATATCAGCACAATAGCCATTATATCTAGCTCCGAAATCAAGCATCAAAAATCCTTTTTTTATTTTACCAGCAGATTCATAATGAGCGATGCTTGTATTTTTTCCGGACGCAACTATTGGTGAGAATGCTAGGTCACAACCCTGTAATCTGATCTCTCTTTCTATGAACTCTTTCAATTCTCGTTCAGATTTAAAATCAAAATTCTTCAAAATACTAGAATAAACTTTATCAGTAACAAGGCAGGCAGTTCTAATATTTTTTAGTTCAGTATCATCCTTAATTTTTCTGATGTTATCACAAATCTCTGATATATCTCTTGTTTTTGCTTTCAAATATTTTTTAATTGCCTTATATACAGAAATTGTTACTTTTGTATTATCAATTCCAATTCTCTTTAGTTTCAGTCTGGAAAATTTATTCTTGAGTGTATCAAATAATCGTTTCTTTTTTTCAGCTTTTATGACATTAATTTTTGTCTTCAATGCTTTTTCATATTCCATATCTGGTACCAAAAGAAAGCTTTTTGTTTTTGTGATAGCAAGAATTCCAATTCCGCTGTATCCAGTGAAATACATGAGATTGATATCTGGTTTTTCATCCAAAGAAAAAAAAAGAGCTAAATTAATATCGCGTTTTTTCAGTTCTTTCTGAAGGTTCTTTATGCGCATCATCACTGCTAAAGATAATTTCTTAATAAAGTTATCTTGTCACCTGGAAACTTTCAACCTGCTCTTTTAGTTTCTTTGCTTTTGGATCTTTTTCAAAGTGTTCCCTGACAGGTTTTATTAGTTCGTTTATATAGAATGCAGTTGATTGCTTCAAATCAAGAGGATGCACCTTTCCATCGATGAATGCTTTCTCTAGATCCGCATAGCTATTATAAGTGACATTACCACCAAATTTTTCAGGCCTTTTTATCTCAAATGAGTCATATTTTTCAAAAACTATCTTCTTACACCATTCAAGTATGGGGTTCTCTTTGGCTTCTTTTTCAGGACACCATGCATTTTTTATTTTTCTATAGATATCTTCCTCTGAATCAGTCATGAATACAGCTGTGTCAGGTTTTGATTTGCTCATCTTAAGCGCAATTGTCCTTTTTTCAGGGTCAAGTTCATTAGATATAGGTTGCTTGAGTCCGAGTAGCATACCATGGCTGACAATTACTGGTTTCCAGAAACCAAGCTTTGGACCTAGCTCACGAGCAAGTATATTCACTTTTCTCTGATCCAGGCCAAGTTGGCACACATCAGCCTTCAGATAAAATATGTCTGCTGCCTGCATTACTGGGGCAAATATCTGTGAAGACTGCCTCATCTCACTCTCTGTTCTTCCAAGGATAGTTCCGCATCTAACAATTCTTTTGATTGTTGAATTTATTGCAATCTGCATTACGATTTTCCAGTATTCAGGATCAGACACCGCGTCATTTGCCCATACGAACTCAATATGATCCAAATCCATGCCGCATGCTTTCCATACCTCAATGAAATATTTACCTACAGTCTGTATCTTTTCAAGATCGCCGCCCATCTTATTGTTTGCCCATGCATGCCAGTCAGCGACGAGCATCTTGAAATGAGCACCTGCCTGTATCATTTTGTTGACATTAATAGTCCTCATTAGTCCCTGCGCTATATGGATAACTCCGCTTGGCTCAAATCCATCATAGGCGATAAATTCTTCTTTTGATTTCAAAAGTTCTATTAATTCATCTTCATCGACAATCTCTATCCCAACTTCTTTTATGAGGGTCAACCTTTTTTCGATGTTCTTATCTAGTTTAACCTTCTCAGTAATTTCAAATCCAATTTCAAGTTCTTTTTTAGAATTTCTAAACTCAAATTTTCTGAATTTGATTTTTCCAACTTCACCACTAGTCTTTACATGCTTTCCATTGCAGCAATTTATATTCCAGTTATCAATCACTAGTACCGAGAGCTTTGTGATATGTTTTGGTACTTCAAATTTGTCATACATTATCTTTCCATATTTCTTTTCAGCTTTTTCTCTATCCATCTCGATGACATTTACAGGGATGTTTTCTTTGACTTTTGCATTTGACAGATGTTCAATCTCAGAAATCTCATCATCAGTTGGTTTCCTGTCAAATTCAACAGTTAATCGCCCGATATTCCCCTCACCAAATACAGTTGTTGTAAGTTTGGTTCCAAGAACTTTTTGAGCAGCGCCTTTAATTATATGTAAAGCAGTATCAACTTTTTCATTTTTCATGAGAGTCACCTTCAAAGAAGTATTCTTAATTTATTTAAAATATCTTTGGAAAAAAAGGCGGACAGCGAATCGGGTTTCCCATACAAAGTATAGTACTGCCAGACACGTGAGCGGTTTTAACTTCTGTGTTCGGAATGGGAACAGGTGGAACCCCGCCACTATGGCCGTCCATGGCATAAGAAAAAGAGGTCCTTTATAAATCTTACTGTTTTGGGAGTACTACTGAGTAGGTATTCTTCATATAAAACCTTAGCGAGAGAAAAAATACAGTGCCCCCTTTTTTTTGACCAGTTTAAAACCCGCTAGAAGCTTAAGAATCTTATCTTCAGGAATTGAAGATACTTTCTCCAGGATTATATTATCAGTTTTTTTCAATAACTGCTTACATCCTTCCAAAACATCCAGTTCAGCGCCTTCAACGTCAATTTTTAATAATGATATCCGCTCAACCAGTTGAGGAAGAAAGATACTATCCAGGGTTGCTGTCTCAACATTTTCAAATGTATCATCTTTGTTTTGCCTATATAATGAATGGGTAGCAGATCCATGAATGAATAGTCTAGTTCTGCCTTTTGACTTTGATAAGGCTATCTTTGAAGGAAATACATCTACAAGTTTATTTTCTTTAATATTTGTTATAAGCATCTTAAAATTTTTTTTCTCAGGCTCAAACGCATATACTTTTTTTCCTTTTGCGCATAATAGTGAAAATAACCCAATATTTGCGCCAACATCAATTATGATGCCATCTGGAATATTTTCAATTTCATATTCATCCATATATATAAGTTCGATAAGTAGACCATAACTCTCCAGAAAATGATTGATTACAAGACCATTTTTAAGCTTCAGTCTCATAGGCATAAATGCCAGTTTTGATGAATGTCTCAAGAAATTTTTTGCATTATTTCTCCCAACTACCCTAGCCAATCCCTCAAACAAAAAAAGGTAGCTATAGGTCAGCAGCTTGTGGACGAGCTGCCCCTTTACATATTTTTTATAAAATCTTGTTAGTCTCATTTTACAGATGGCATATATAATATATCCTTTCCCAACTCAAATTTGGGTTGCTGCTATAGATAGATGTGCAGCCGTCCATTCCAACATACCAGATTGTCAAAAATGTTGCAATAATAAGTATACAAAGCAGCGCAATTACCAATCTGAAATTTATTTGACCTTGTCCCAGTTTATTGTGCATAATGAAAACCTCTCGTTCTTATATATCAAAGAGAATTCTTCTCTATCGAGTGCATCGCATTGGATGTAATTTGCTTTGTAGTATTTTGCTATTTCAAATACTTTTTCCATACTATCAGGAACTAAATAAATTGACGGCAGATCAGAATAGAATGTGAAACCTCTCGGTTTCTTGACCATTACAATGTTATCAGGGGCGAGGTTTTCTTTCGCCCAGATACCTGCATTCATGATAGAATCAGTTGCAATAGTATCTGCAAACGGAAAGCCCCTTTCACCAATCCTTAGATTTTGAATATTCACATTGATAAAAAATTTTGATGCTGTGAACACAAATAAGATGAAAATGAAAAAATATGCTGCCTTCTCGAAATATTTTTTGTTTAACTTCAAACCTTTTGGCACAATAGTCACTAGAAAATATACACTAGGTATGATTGCAAGACTTATTATTGAGATGAAGTAATCGTAAAAAGCAGCGACAGCTATTATGTGGAAAAGGCAAAATATCAAATAATACACGATTAACGGAATAATCTTCTTTGTTCCCAAGAAATAAAAACCAAAGAGCGCGCAAAGATGCAGCGGAAGTAGGATTATCCCCATTCTAATTGTCCGCATTGCAAGCAGCTCAAAATCCCACATGCCTTTTGTTAAAAAATACTCAATAAAGCTCGGAAGTTTTTCATCCCAATAAAATGTTTTTGATATGAAATTATCATTGAGCACACCAACTTTTTCGTTTACAGAATACATTGGTTTGCCAAATAACACATAGTTCCTTACTAGAAGTGGAGAGATGACTACCATCCCGATTAATATTCCAAAAATAAAGTAATTTGTGAATTTCACTTTCTTTAAAAAGTACAATAGGATGTAAGATATAATCAAAGAAGCAAATAACACTATACCAGTATATTTGGTTAAAAAAGCCAGGCCGCAAAATCCGCCCATCCAGAGGTAGAATATTGGTTTTTCCATTCCCTTGATGAACATATATAGAGCCAGAACCACAAAACTAGCAAACATCGCCTCAACTTCAGTATGGGTGCTGTTTGCATAAGATATTGGACTAAACATAACAATCAAGGCTGATAGGAAGGCAATATTCGAATTTGTAATCTTCCTGGCCAGAAGATAAATGAAAACCGGAAGCAGAAGGCAGCTGAATAATATAGGGATGCTTTTTGCCAGCACGACGTTTATTCCAAAAAATCGAAAAAGGACCGCAAGTATAATGGGATACAAAGGAGGGGCTGTATCATCTGGATGCGTAACCTGAGCATATCTATCAAAATAAAACAACACCGTCCTTGATGTTAGTCCTATCCCTTCTGAAATACTTTTACCTATAAGGACATAACCCGCATCTTCAGAATTTCCAAGGTATTTAACTTTACTTACCATAAAGATTGTAAATATTGAGAACAAGAGCCCTATTATTATCAATAAGGAGAAATATTTATCTTTCGACATTATACTTTAAATCAGACTCTTTATTAAAAAGATTTTGGTATGCATAAATTTTTTAACTTAGGTAAAATAATCAATCTCCATGAACGTTGTTTTCATTTCCAGGCGCTTCTATCCGGAAGTTGTTGGCGGCGGACAATTATCAGGATTCTATATAGCAAAGTCTGTCAAGAATCAAGGTAACAAAGTTGATGTTATTACCTTTTCTGATAAGAATAAAGAAATTGTAATAGACGGGATAAAAATCCATGTTCTAAAGATATCAACGCTTAACTCATTCCCTAAATTGTCAAATATGGACTATATGTATATCCAGATGGCAAGGCTTTCATCTAAACATATCAGAAAAATTGATCCGGATATCATTCATCTTCTCAATTGGGAGTCAATACCTCTCTCAGCAGTTTACTATAAACTAAGATTCAGAAAAAGAATAGTTGCAACAGCGAACGGCCCAATATTCGGGTGCTTTACGCAGAATTCAATTGACTATAATGGAAGAACATGCATTAATTGCCAAGTTCTCAAGAGACTAAGGTGCGCAACTTCAAATTGGGGATCTGTCAAAGGATTATTCTATTATCTATATAGTTTATATTTCATGAATATGCTGAAGTTTTCTTACAAATATGTTGATTCATTTGCAGCAGTCAGCAGTGCAATGGTGCCACTGCTTGAAAATATAGGTATACCTAGGAAAAAGATAGAAATTATCCATAACCCGGTAGAGATTAAGAAAAAAGAACAGACTGATTTGAAAAAAAGGCTTGGAATTAAAGGTAAAGTAATTATTTATGTCGGAAGGCTGGCAAAGGCAAAAGGAGTGCAGCATACAATAAATGCGATGAGGGATGTTAATGCAACTTTCCTGGTGATTGGTGAAAAAAGAGACTACTACGATAAATTAAACCAATTGGTAAAAGAGCTAAAACTCGAAAAAAAAGTTATATTTGTTGGATTTGTTGAGAACAACCGATTGGTGGATTATTATTCAATTGCGGATGCAGCAGTGCATGTCCCTGATTTTTTTGAGCCATACTCAAGATTTCTGATAGAAGCTTGCTCTTTTGGGATTCCGATTGTCGCATCAAATATTGGTGGCAACAAAGATATTATTGATGGAAATGGGATATTGGTTCAGAAAATAGAAACACTTTCAGTTTCGATCAATGGAGTATTATCAAAAGCAAATGTTTACAAAAATAATTCACTTAAACTCGCAAGAGAACTTTCACTAGATTCTATTGGAAAAAAATATAATGATCTCTATTTAAAAAATCTTTCTTAAGTTGTCTTCAATCTCTTTCATGGTCACAATTCTAAGAGCAAAGATGTAACCCAGATAGACAATTCCTGAAAAAACTATAAGGCCGGCTATCTGGAAATAATTCAAGCTTGGAATCATCAATCTTTTCATGAAGAAAAAAAGCAGCATTCCCCCAAGTGTTATTTTTATGTAGTCCAATATACCTGAGATAAAACTTGAGATTATCTCTATCGCAAAAAGTGAATAGATTAGTCCAATCATGGAAGCTATGGTAAAAGCAATCGAGGCACCAAGATATGACAATCTTGGAATCAGTATGAAACAGAGAACTGCGTTAACAAAGAGCATAATTAGCGATACAATCATACTCTCTTTAGGTTTTTTCATCCCAAGCATGATGTTAGAATTTACATCTATCATGGATACAATCATATTTCCGGCAACAAGCACGACGAAACTGAAAGCGGCAGCTGCATATTTCTCTCCATAAAGAAGCACTATGACTCTGTCAGATACAAAATATGTAAAGATTACAACAGGAAAAAACATCACAAAAAAATATCTGAAGACAGCATTCAGAGGCTTTTGGATCAATTTCTTATTTATGGTGTTCACTTCAGAAGACACTCTTAGCATCATTATGGAAAATGGTTTGAAAATAAATCTTATGAAGTTGGCAGTCGGCATGGCCACATTGAAATATGCAACGCTTTCCATCCCTGATAGATAGGTAAGGATATGTGTTCCGTTATTGAAGAAAAAATTCTTCGCAGTTGATGCAAAAAAATAGAATTTGGAGAAGCCAAACAATTCTTTTATCAGATTTTTGTTAAGTTTCGGCTTTCTAAAAAAATTCGGGACAGTTTTTACGAAGATGAAAATCTGCGCAAAGGATGTCAAAAAATATGATATAAGGTAAGCCCACGCAGCGTTTGCAATGTTTAGGCTGGGTACATTTAGCAAGTGAAGGGCAATGATAACTACAGCCGAGAATGCGACCTGGAAGAATGCATATGTACCTATCTGCTCGAACCCGATATTAGTAGAATTGAAAATAGAATGAAACGTGGAAAACATGAAAGCAATTGCCAGCACAATTAGCAGCAATCTTGCAGAATCGTCATGGAAAAAATTGGTTGCGAGATATTTGCTGAGCAGCACAACCACTATCAGGCCTATTCCATATATCACTGTCTGGAAAACAAACAAGAAGAATAGGCTATCCTTGATTTTTGAGTGCTGCTTTTTCACAATGAATTCAGGAATATATCTCATTATAGTAACAGCGAGTCCAAAATCCTTGAATGGTACGATTGTTGTGACAAGGGCAAAAACAGAGAAAAAAAGCCCATATTCATAAGGAGAAAAGGTTCTAGCAAGATACACTCTGAAAAAATACCCAAGTAAGGCAGTTAGAACTGATGATACAAATAAGGCAGCAGTCCCTTTTGCAACTTGCTTTGTGTAGTTCACAATATGGTAATAAGCTTTCTGTTTAAAAACCTAGCAGATTTTTCCAGGTTTTAATAGTCTTGTCATATGAATATTTAGACAATATTCTTTTCCTTAGCTTTTGATATTTTGCCACATATATTTTTCTATTTTTTCTAAAATCAGCGTATTTTGAGATTATTGTTTTTATATTATCATTTTTCATGAAAAAATGAGGTTTGACATCTCTCTCCAGAAATTTGACCTCTGTTATAAAAAAAGGGACATTTGCCTCCAACGCTTCCAGCATACTTGAAGAATGATAATCATGGTTTGATGATGGCAATATAAACAAGCAGTCAAGCAAGGGCAGTAGTTCTTTCATGCTGCTTTTTTCATAGGTTCGCAATTTTCCATATTTGATTATCTCAATTTTTTCTGGCTTGATGAAAAATAAGGTAGCACTGTCAAATTTCGAATAATTGCCAGCTATCTGTCCGTAGACCCGTTCGAAGTCAGAATAAGAAATTCTTGTGAATCCGATATTTGTCCCAATATGTGCCTTGTTCTTGATTGGCCTGACGCCTTCAGGTATGACTAAAACCTTTTTCCTAAATATTGGCAAATATTTCTGAATCCTCTCTTTGGCAGCATCTGAAGGAACAATTAACCTGCTGCATAACAAGATAGAAATTAGTTCAGAGAGCACATTTATCGATATAAAATTATATCCATTGAATCTAAGGCCGGATAGGTTATAATAACCTTTTTTCCTGAATAATCGTGCATAGAGCATGGAAAGCTCATTAGCAAGGCCCATCCCTACAACTATATCCGGATTTTCTGCTCTTAGGAATTTCCAGCATTTGATATTATATCGAAGTTTTCTAAACCTCCCAGATATATTTTCATAGGAGACTATTTTTATGGATGGAAAATTCTCTAGTAAGGAGACCAGAAGAGAAACGCGACCACCAGGAGAGGGATATTTTCTTGCGCAAACAGTCACTTTCATAATATCTACAAAAACTTCGTATTTATTTAAAATTGTGGAAATTCAAGTATTTAAGCAAACTTAAATAATAAGTAGGTGTTCTTGAATAAAAATGACGTTGATCATATTGGCCAGAGATTATCCAAATCCTGGAGGAAGAATGACCTTTGTAAAGCAGTTAATCAGGATGAATCCTGACTACTTGATTTTGTCCAGGCAATGCTCAAAACATAATGTGAGGCATATAAAATGTATCACAAATGCATTATTTGAATATCATCTTAGGACTTTTTTTGAATTGATCAAAATTCCTGGAGAAAAAATAATATTCGGGACAGGGCTTTCTGCTTTAGGTGGAGTAATCTACTCGAAACTTTTCAGAACTAAAGTGATTTATAATCTATCAGGCCTTCGTGGAGGAACAGCACATACAGAATTAATGCAGAAGCACAAAAAGGGAATATTTCCAATAAGGAAGGCTTACAGGTTACTGACAGATTATTTGTCTCTCTCTTTATCAGATAAGATTGTTGTGCCAACAGACTATGCTAAAAAATCGCTTGTCTCAAAATATAAGAAATTTTCTGACAAAATTGTTGTGATCAATGAGGGAGCAGATATAAGTGATGCAAAAAAATTAAAGATAAACAATGCTATTTTATTCTATAAAACAGATTATAAGCTATTTTCTCTGGTCAAGGAGTCTCTAGCTAGAATTCACCCCAACATTAGCCTTATCTACATTGTGCCAAACAAACAGATTGAACTTCACCATAAAAAACAAGTTAAAATTCTGAAGGCGAGCCTTCCAACAGTCATAAGATCATCAAAATTATTCGTTGGTCTTCCGGAGATAGAATATCATAGTACAACTATTCTTGAGGCTTTGAAACTAAAAGTTCCGATGATCCTTTCTGATGCAGGCTGGATAAGAGAGGAATTCGCAAGTTTCCCAGAGATTTTGATATCTGAGCCCACCTCACAAAATATTATAAAGCGAATAGAGGACTTTTTGGCAAATCCAACTATTATTGCAATAAAATCAAGAGAAGCCAGTAAGATTCTGTGCAGGAAATATGATATTGAAAAATCTCTTAAACAAGTTTCATCACTGTTCAGCTGACTTTTTCTGCTATGTACACAACATCAAAACAAAGAAGTCTTAGAAGGTTATTTTTTGTTATGAACTGCTCTAGTTTAGTATTGATCTTTTTTGGAAAAATTGTGAAATTACCAACATGAGGAAGAACACCTATCCCATAATAATCTCTTATCTTAAATCCATTCTTTTTAAGCATATTATTAACCGCGTAATGGGAAAGTGTATTTTTGTTTTGGTCTTTTCCAAAGAGATGCTTCAGTTGGACAATGGCACCTCTGAAGCTGGTCAGATTTCTATGGATATCAAATATTAGATATCCTCCCTTTTTAATGCTCTTCGAGAAAATTTTGATTGCATCCTCTCTGTGAGGAGTGTTCAACAGAAACCTAAAAGAGGTTATTGCATCAAGATCTTGCATGGGGAATGCTTTTTGTAAATAATTCCCGCAATAAAATTTAGTCTTAGTGCATTTAGTCTTAGCAATCGTTATTGCTTCTTTGCTGATATCAATAGCTCTTGGATCAGTGCACAGTTCATCAATGATTTCTGTTATCCTGCCTGTACCGCAGGCAAAGTCCAAACATTTCTTTATTTTGAGCTGTTCAATTTCCTGCCTAAGAATCCTGCTTTCTTCAGAATGCATCAGATCAAGATAGTAATGCTTTTTATCCGTAAGCCCCTTCTCATAAGACATAGCAGCTTTTTTACTGGTCAGATGCGTATCATAGCTCATCTTCCTATTCCTTTGTATTTAATTCCTGCAGCCTTTATCTTGTCAGCATCAAGGCAGTTCCTTCCATCAACCACAACTTTTATACCAGTTGATTTCAAATACCCCGCAGTTAGTTTTTCCTTGAAAATGCCGTGGTCAGTCACCAATAGAAGAATGTCTTTTTCTGATAGACATTTTTCAATAGAAGAAACAGTGTTTTCCTTTTCATACCAAGGGTCATAGACATCAAAAATTAATTTTTTATTTATTAATATTTTTTTAATTTCATAATAAGGAGATTCCCTGGGGTCATCAATATTTCCCTTGTATGTCACACCTAACACAGCTACTTTGCTTTTTTTATTCATGTTTTTTTCAACAATGGAGATCGCATATTCAGGCATGCTGTTATTAGTGTCTCTAGATATCTGTATCAGTTTCGGGAAAAATCCAGCTTTGATGGATGCAGCCTTCAGCCATTCAGGATCCACTGCAATGCAATGCCCTCCGACACCTATGCCGGGATAAAAAGGTCCTTTTCCAAATGGCTTGGTTGCCATTCCTTCAATAATATCTACAACATCAAGGTTTAGGACATCGCTGATCTTAGCAAGCTCATTCACAAACGCGATGTTAACATCGCGGACAGTGTTTTCCATCGCTTTGACAGCTTCAGCATCCTTGATTGAATTCATTTTAGTGATAGTTCCTAGTGGCACAGTATTTAGCTTGTAGCTGCCATCAATTGGCACAATCTTTGGCCTAAGGGCATTTTTAATATTACTAACATCATATATAGGTCCACCTAGCAGTTTTTGATAGAATTTTGCTGCTCTTTCAGTTCCTTGAGCAGACATAGCTCCAACAACTCTAGGAATGTTTTCAGTTGTCCAGAACACATCACCAGGATTGACTCTTTCCGGGCAATGAGCCAGATGAAAATCCTTTCCTGCAACAAGGCCTGTCTTTTCAAGAATAGGCTTTACAATCTCTTCACAGGTTCCAGGAAACACAGTAGATTCAATAATAACCAAATCGGCTTTTTTTAGATAAGTAGAAATGAGTTTTGATGCACCTTCCAGTGGAGACATATCAGGTGTTTTTTGGTCATTTACAGGAGTAGGGACACAGACAATATAGGTGGTGCACTGAGCAAGTTCCTTTGGGTCAATAGTGGCCCTAAGTCCTTTGGCATCTTTCAATGCTTTTTTAAGATTTTTGTCTTTTATATGGCAAATTCCTTTATTAGTTTTGTCAACAATATCTTTTTTAAGGTCATAACCCAAAACATCAAAACCTTTTTTGGCACATAGGCAGGCAAGCGGCAGTCCTACATACCCAAGCCCTATGACACAGACTTTTTCTTTCATTTAATCCCTGAAATTGTTTTATTTAGTCCAACAGAAAAACTTATCTTTTGTGCATATCCAAGAATTTTTTTGGCTTTTTCTATTCCTGCCTGGGAGTGTTTCACATCTCCAATCCTTGCAGGCTTAAAAATTGGCTTAATATCGGTCTTTAGCTGGACATTTATTTCTCTGACCAGTTCAAGAAGTGAGATTCTGTCACTGCATGCAATATTAATAATTTCGCCTTTTGCAGCATCTGATTTTTCTGCAAGCAGATTTGCAGCAACAACATTTTCAATATAAGTAAAATCTCTTGTTTGACTTCCGTCTCCATAAATAATAGGCCTTTTTCCCTGCTTCATCAGTTTAATGAATTTTGGGATGACCGCAGAATACTCTGAATTCGGGTCTTGCCTCGGTCCAAACACATTAAAGTATCTGAGGCACACAGTCTCAACGCCATATATCTTCCAGAAAAGCTGCATGTAGATTTCAGCAGTCATCTTTGTTGCAGCGTACGGGCTTTTCGGATTATATGGCATATCTTCGATTTTTGGCAGTTTTTCACTATCACCATAAACAGAGCTGCTGGATGCAAATATAACTCTCTTTGCCTTCTTATTCCTTGCTGCAAGAAGCACAGACAGTGTCCCTTCAACATTCACTTTATTTGAGGAGAATGGATCATCAATTGACCTTGAAACTGAAGCAAGAGCTGCTTCATGATAAATGATATCTCCACTTGACACAACCTTCTCCATCTCTCCAGGCTCGGTTATGTCACACTTTACAAATGAGATTCTATCCCTAAATGCTGATAAGTTTTCTTCTTTACCGGTTGACAGGTCATCAATCACAATTACTTTGCTATCTTGAGATAGTTTCTCAGCCAGGTGGCTGCCAATAAATCCAGCTCCCCCTGTGATTATATATGCCATTATTGAAGAGAATTACAAAGTTAATTTAAATATTGCTAATAAAAATCTATATTCTTATTCTTATCCAAATATCTTCCTTGCCTTAGTTAGGTCAACAGGAAAATCTATGTCGACAAAATGCGAAATTCCGATTTCATAAGATAAAATCTTCCCATCACTTTCAATGATCCTGCCAAGAATATTAATGAAGGATGAATATAGGTTCATTTTTGAGATGTTATTCATCTCCAAGATAAGTTTTTTTGAGCCGCCAATAGAAAATTTTGATAATCCGACGAATTCTCCATTGGCATCAGCCATAGACTTTCCAATCTTTTTAATGAAGCCGCCTGATTCAAAGACCTGTTCTGCCTCTTCTCTGATGCCATTTTTCTTTATTGCGAGGCAGATATCACCTTTCTGTCTGCTTAAGCCACTAACAATTTCAGTATCGAACAGTAGATCAGAATAAAGGAGAATCATATCTCCTGATATATACTCTCTTGCAACCCACAATGAATGTACCATACCAGATACTTCATAGAATGGATTGAATTGGATAATGACATCTTTATGTTTGCAGAACTCTTCAATTTTTTTTGACAGGTAGCCTGTCACAATAATGATCTCTTTAATCCCAGCGTTCCTTAATGCATCTATTTGATGTTCAAGAATTGTTTTTCTTCCGACTAATAACAAGCTTTGAGGATTTTCTTTAGTCAGAGGAAGAAGCCTCGTTGCCTTCCCTGCTGCAAGTATAATTGCTTTCATGATGGATATTAAGATGATTTTATATATAATTCTACTGCTTTACTCCATATTCTCAATTCTGACAACCTTTTTTCTGATATATGCGCTCAGCCTATCAATTGATATGACCATAGCTACCATAATGATTAGTATAGTCAAGACTTCCTTGTTTCTAAACAGTCTCATGCTGGTTATGAGTTCCATACCAATCCCTCCGGCACCGACCAGCCCAAGTACTGTCGCTGCTCTAAAATTGTTTTCAAGATAGTAAAGCATATAATTAATGAAGAGGGGCTTTACCTGAGGAAATATACCTCTAGTAATAACCTGAATTTTAGAAGCGCCGGTAGAAATTATTGCTCTGATAACTTCAGGGTCAACGGTTTCTATTGCTTCTGAGAAATATCTTCCGAGCGCCCCTGTTACATGGACAGCAAGCGCCAGAACACCCGGGAACGGGCCAAGCCCAACCATCGATACAAAAATAAGACCCCAGATTATTTCGTTAATACCCCTGCAAATGTCGAAAATTGTCCTGACACTGTGATATATTATCTTATTCGGCATAATATTTCTTGCTGATAAAAATGATAGCGGCAAAGCAATTAATGCTCCTAAGGTGGAACCAACAATTGCCATCTGCAGTGTCTCAACTGCTTTGAGCAGAAATTTCCCGAAATTTGTGAAATCCGGAGGAAACATTCTATGAACAAAATCAACCATATAGGGAATACCCTTGGCAAAAGTAATTGGACTTGCATCTGTGCCCGTCAGTGCCCAGTAATACACCAAAACAATCATTATTCCAATGAATAACCCAGTATATTTTGATTTGTGAGGTTTTTTCATCTTTAAAATCCGGTTTTTCCGTACAGATACCAGTCTTTTGTCTTGCCATAAATGTCTACAATATCTTTTTCTGTCAGATTATCAGGCGTACCGTCAAAAACAATCCTGCCATCCCTCATACCAATGATCCTTTTTCCATATTTTTTTGCAAGGTCAAGAAAATGAAGGCTCGCAACTAGCGTTATTCTTTTTTCATCGCATATCTTTTTCAGAAGATCAAGTATCTCTTTCATTAGTTTTGGGTCAAGATTTGAGACTGGCTCATCTGCTAAAATCACATCCGGTTTTTGGGAAAGTGCCCTTGCGATCGCAACGCGCTGCTTTTGTCCGCCGCTTAGGCTGTTTACCCTTTCATCTTCAAACCCATTCAAACCGACAATCAGGATATTCTCCATCGCAATAGCATGTGACTGCTTTGAAAACCTGCCAAGAATTGAGTCAAACTGGTTATTATGCCTAAGACAGCCATTTAAGACATTTTCCAGGACAGTCTCACGCTCAACTAGGTTAAAATTCTGGAAGATCATTCCTATTCTTCCGCGTATCTTTTCTGCCTGTTTTGGAGTGCTGGAAGTAATGTTTTCTCCACCGATTATAATTACTCCGGAAGTCGGTTCAATCAGCCTATTTATGCATTTCATCAGAGTTGATTTTCCTGAACCGCTTGAACCGATGATCACAACATTTTCTCCTTTTTTTATGTGGAGATTTATGTTTTTTACAGCTTCATCATCCCTGTTTCTGTAAGTGTGGGTTAGTTTTTTTATCTTTATCATCAATTCACCTGATTATTCAATAAAATGGAAAAATTACTTATTTGGCAGCCTCTGGATTTTCCACATCCATTCCGAGCACTTTAGCAGTCTCTCTTATAACATCATAATCAGAGTCAGTGACTTTCTGGTATTTGGAAATACCTCCCCAACCATCCACTTTATGGATCGTCTGCTCATCCATGTTAACTAATGCATTCTGGATTTTTGCTTTTAGTTCTGCAGGTAGATCCCCTCTTACAGCAATTGGAGAACCTGGAATAGGCTCTGATTCGAAAATGACTATGTTGACTTTCGGATCAATCTCGCCTGCCTCGACCATTCTTTTATAAGAATTGTCGCTATCGGCGCCGGCATCAATTTTTCCGTTTGCGACAGCATATTCAACTGAATTATGGGTTCCGGCAAAAAAACTTGTGGCAAAATCTTTGTCAGGGTCGATGCCATTTTCAATAAGCATCTTTCTGGGTATCAGATTTCCTGAGGTTGATGCAGGATCAACAAATGCAAAACTCTTGCCTTTAAGATCAGATAAAGATTTTATGTTGCTCTTTGCATTTGCAACTATTATAGATTTGTATGTTGCGCTTCCTGTACTAGCTGTTACACCATTGACTATTGCTTCAGCTCCTGCGACATTCGCTGCAATGATATATGAAAATGGACCAAACCATGCCATATCAATATGTTTTGCTCTCATTGCCTCAATTGCTGCAGTGTAATCAGAAGTTACCTGGATCTCTACAGGAATTCCCAGTGATTCAGAAAGATAAGCTCTAACAGGCTCATAGTCCCTGAGCATCTCGTCCGCATCATCTGCAGGAATAAGCCCCATCTTCAGGACTTTTAGTTCCTTTTGCTTTTCCGGCTCAAGCGATGTACATCCAAATAGTAATAGTGCAAGAATTATTGCAATGAATATATTTTTCATTTTTTCCTCCCAATTTCATTTAATCTATTATAATCTTGGACTGTATCAAATTCAGCCCAATTCTTCTTTATCAGCGTGCAATGAATCTCTTCTCTTCTGTCGATCATCTCCTGAAAAATATCAGTTATATAGCTCTTTTGCCACTCTTTTGCATTTTGATAGGAATCTGTTTTTTTAAGGGTGCTGTTCAGCCTATCAAAGTGGCTTAAAAAGATCAAAGCGCCTTTTGGTGAAAATTTCCAGAGCCCGATGAATTCACCTTGCCTGTCTGGATCTGCTCCATCGGTAATTATATGCTTTCCGATCTTTTCAATCCTGAGTTTATCATCAAATAAGACATTTTCAGCTTCACTCGCAGGATGATCGGTCCTTCCTTGGTAATATTCTCTCCATTTAGTATCAACCACAGCAGATATTGCATTTTTTGAAGATATCAATGCAGACAATGGCACTTCATTATACAGAATATCTGAATATGAAATTATCAATTCTTCATTATTTTTTATTGCTTCTTCTATCTTAGGCCTAGCAAACATAAGGGAATGAAGAATGTTATTGTTCCAGAAATCAGGATTTTCAAAGTAAGTTATGCCGGGAAAATTGATCTTTTCTTTTTTATAGCCTCTGATCACTGAGATATCAGTTATCTTGTTTTTTTGAAAGAGCTCAATAGTATTCTGGAGTATTGGTTTTCCATTTATCAGGAGCATGCATTTTGGCAAATCTACTGTCAGTGGCCTGAGCCTTTTGCATGGGCCTGCTGCGATTATTATAGCTTTCATTTTGTAATCCTTTTGATTATCTTTTCAGTTGAGAGCCGTTCATAGAATGCAGGTGTTACAACAGTTCCGTTTATTTTTTTTATAAAATCGCTGCCCGGAATCGTTTTCCAATCAGAGCCATGGACCAGTGTTAGCAAAGCATTTGGAAATTGCTCATGGATTTTCTTTAGGTTATTGGTTGGGTCAATATCCTCCTGGCTCATAACCATGTCGACACACTGCAGAGCTTCAACAATAGATTTTCTTTCATTAAAATTCGCAACAGGCGCATTTTTGTATCCGATAATGGCTTTGTTTGTCAGGACACCGCAAATATGGAAATCTCCAAGCGAGTTGGCTTTCAAAAGAAGCTGCAAATGGCCATAGTGGAAAAGGTCTGCTGTGACAAATGAATAAACAATCTTTCTGATATTCTCTTTTTTGATGTCAACAATATCTCCGTCCTTGATTCCGGAATTCTTTGGTATCGTGACGCAGAGCTGGCCGTTAGACTTATTTAGCCACACTATCTTTTTCATTTCTACTAGTGTAACTAGTGGAAGTTTATGAAGTTTTCGATGAATTATTAGTGTTTTTTTGCGTAAAGAATACCCTGATAGAACTTTTTCTCATCAATTTCAACACTGAAATCATTGTTTTTCAGATATTGAACAAGCCTTTTGAAAGAATATTTTTCCTGCAGCCCAAAATGTTCAGGCAGATGATATTCCATAATGATTCTGTCTATTTTTTTAAGCTCTTGCTCTGATGAAAACAGTATGGCATATTCCCCTCCCTCACAGTCCATCTTCAGGACATTGCAATATTTGAGATTGTTATTTTCAAATATTGTCTTTAGATCAACCATCTTTATACTTACTGGCTCACCTGTTTTTTTGTATAAGGAATTCTCACCCCTGTTCTTGTCAAGATACAGTGTAGTTTCTCTGTTCTCGCTCCCGACTGCTGTATTGAAGGCAATGACATTTATCGCATTGTTTATCTTTATGTTGGTCTGAAGCATATTATAGCTTTCTTCAAATGGCTCAAAGGCATAAACTTTTTTTGCCTTGCTTGCGGCATATAATGCAAAGCTTCCGATATGCCCCCCAATATCAATGACAGTGTCATCTTTCTTTATTTCGCATTTTCCGTAGTCGTCGTACATAAGAACTTCAAATACAACTGCCAGATTCGCCACTAAATCTACAAAATTATCATTTTTTATCTTGTAATGTATGCCTTTTATGGTAATGGTATCTTCTGTCCTGAGTATCCAGAATTTGATCCAGGTCTTCCATCCCCAGAGTTTAGTAGTGAGAAACACCATTTTTGCTATGAAAAAGGTTCTGTGCAAATATTTTCTTATCTCTGCAAAATTCATACTCATTTTTGTTTAAGTTTTTCCCTCTATTTAAACAATTCTATTCTATAACTACATTGAAAAGGTTATGACCAAGAATTATTGGATAGTAGTAGTAAATCTCAGACAATCGATAATTTTATTTTTGTTATCCTAAAAACAAAATCTCTAATTAGATAAATCATGTTTTTAGGTGGAGCTGAATTACAGTAAGCAAATAGCTCATTGTATTTTGATGAACTGCATATAAAATCAGTTTTTTCCATTGAATATCCACAGAGTGTTATTGGATTAGGAATCTCTCTTAAGTTCAGGCTCATATTGCCCTGAGCAAAGTTCTTCAAATTATACCAATAATATGAGTTTCTTTCCCTAAAGATAATAAAAGCATTGTCATTTATTTTTTGGACTATGGTATCATTCTTTATGCAATTATTGAGCTGATATTGGTTCTTTATGTACATAATACCGTTAAATGAAGGGGTGTATACAAGAATAGTCAATAATCCAATCGCAACTAAAATTTTCTTGCTTAGCTTTGTGCAATATGGTGCAAGTATTGCTATCGCAGGCAAGTAGCTGGGAAGCTTTGCCTTTACAATGCCGTTAGATATTAATGAAACCACCAGAATAGATCCGAATATTCCAATTAACAGCAGCACTACTTCCTTCGAAATATTTTTCTTCCAGTTTTTTATCAGATTTATCCCACCAAAAAAAAGATATGGTGCAGCAAAGAATACTGAGAAAAAAACTACTTCATGCCAAGGTCGTGTTATTTGAGGTCCGAGCATTACCGAAAGCTCGAAAAGATTGTTGTAGAGCCTATCAAATGAAGTGAAAGCCATAAAAATGCAAAAAAATAGAGTTGCAAGAAGTGCACCTTTGATATATGAAGAGGAATTATTTTTTTGTCTTGACAAAATCAAATACCCAAAAAGAAGTCCCGCTGGAATTATTGCCATGATACTGCTGGCACCAAAAAGCGCTAAAACAAATCCTTTTATCATTTGATTTTCAAAGTAAAAAAAAGCGAGCAAAGTCACCATTGCGAAATATTCATTTCTAAGGAAAGAAATTGGCATCCCTGTATATCCAACCAAAAATATTAATGCGCTTATATGAGGATTTCCCAGCCTGTTCTTTTTTGATATACTAAAAACCATATACGCACAAATCATGGTGAATATGGCAGAAATCAGCCTGATTAGTATATGGATGAATGGGCCTTTGGACAATAGAAAAAAGGGAAGATAGAAAACAAAATAGAACATATTGTGAAACTGGACAAAATCCTTATGCGGGATCTCTCCACTTGCCATATAATATCCTGTCGCTACAAACTCACCTTCATCTATGAATATATGTGAAAATGACTGAACCAGCAATAAAACAGTTATCAACAAATAAAGTGCGGTTAATCGTTTATCCATGTTCAAAAAAGCAATTTTACTGCAACTTTTGCTCCTCTCAGATATCTTTTAACAGCAGTCCAGTTTCTGATCTGCTTCAAATGGCGCCATAAAGTAATTGGCCTGAAATAAAATTCCCTATACATCTGTTTCCAATAATATTGAAGCTTCTTTTTTGTTAGTCCCTTTGGCACAAATACTACTTCCCATGTACTGAGTTTTGTCCAATCCTGCTTGTATAGGAACCTTCCATGTGTCTTTGCCTCTTCATATGCCTGGGTATTGTAAAAAGGTGTGAAGATGGTCGTGACAATATCTGTCAGTGGTATGCTTTTTGCATAGTCGATTGTTTGCCTGATGCTTTTTTCAGTATCTGTGGGATGGCCGATCATAAAGAATCCTTTGACATGATATCCCAATTCATCAGCATACTTTACCATCTCGCTTATCTTATCATGAGTTGTCCCTTTTTTAATGTCTTTTAAGACCTTAGGGCTGCCTGTCTCTATTCCAATCTCAAGATACCAACAGCCAGCTTCTCTCATTTTTTTAAGCATATCTTTGGAAACTGTATTGGCACTGATTCTGGCATTCCAAGGTATCTTTACCCTATTTTTAATCATCAAATCGCAGAATTCATAGACTCTGTTTTTATTGACAGTGAAATTATCATCGACTATTGAAATTTCCTTTGCGCCGTATTCTTTTATTAAGTGCTTTATCTCCTCAACTATTCTTTTTGCGCTGTGATACCTATACTTGTTGCCAAAAACACTATGGTCACAGAAAATGCACTGGTTCGGGCATCCCCTGCTTGTAACGACACTAAGTACAGGCTTATTCAGATAATTCATTGGAGGTGGATTATATAAATCCAAGTTTGAGAGCAAATCAATAGCAGGATATGGAAGCTCATCAAGATCTGCAATAAGAGGCCTTGGGAGTGTTTTTACGATTTTTCCATTATCATTATAGACTATACCATCGATGTTTTTCCAATCATCATTATTGGATACTTTCTGGGCAAGCTCAAGAAAAGTGTATTCCGCCTCGCCATAAGCTCCAATATCAAAGCAGTCATACTTCATTGTCATCTCTGGCATTGCAGATACATGGGATCCCCCGATTATTATCGTTATGTTCTTGTCAAATTTCCTTATGGATTTGGCAAGCTCTAATGACCTATGAAATGCAACTGTGGTTGAAGTTATGCCCACAATATCTGCGTTCTCATTCCTTAGCCTTTCCATAATATCTTTATAGGTTAGATTTTCACCTTCTGCATCAATTACAGAAACTGGAAAATTGTTTTTCCTGAGGACTGCAGCAACAAAGCAGATACCGAGAGGAGCCTGCCTTCCTCCACCATCCTTTACAATCGAGCCATATCTTTCCTGAGAAGTGATTGGTGGGTTGATTAATACGGTCTTCATTCTCAATATTGCTCCTGTAATAATGACTATATCCTCCCCCAACACTGCTTATTTTTCAAAACTATAAAAAGATTGTGCTGCGCCGTTTGTAGAAATCTTATTAAGTTAGAGTGTTTTTTCTGGCTGGATGAAGACACTTTCAGTGGTTATTCCTGTCTATAATGAAGAGAAAACCATATCCAAGATAATTTCTCATATAAAAGATGTTGATCTATCACATTTAGGTGTGACAATGGAGATAATAGCAGTTGACGATGGATCCACTGATAATACAAGAGATATTTTACAGAAAATAAAAGGAATAAGATGCATTTTTCATAAGCACAATATCGGGAAGGGAGGAGCTATGAGAACTGGGATAAAGGAAGCCTCTGGAGATATAATAATAACGCAGGATGCGGATCTCGAGTATGACCCTAAAGACTATGAAATACTGATCAAGCCGATATTAGAAGGAAAAGCCAAAGTAGTGTATGGTTCCAGGAGGCTTAATAATAAAGATCCAAAATTTACAAGATTTTCATATTTTGTCGGTGGAGTAGGTCTGACATTCGCGACAAACATTCTTTATCCAAATGCGCATATAACTGACGAGCCTACAGGATACAAGGTCTTTAGCGCGGATGTCTTAAAAAAGATCCATTTAAGATGCAAGAGATTTGAATTTTGCCCAGAAATTACGGCAAAGGTGCTGAAGAGAGGATACAAGATTCATGAAGTTCCAATATCTTATTTTCCAAGAAGCATTAAAGAAGGGAAAAAGATCAAATGGAATGATGGCATAGAAGCATTATGGACTCTTCTGAAATATAGGTTTGTGGACTAGTTTGAGAATACTTTCTTTTATTGGTTTAAGATTGGGCGGCAACAATCTGTGATTGATTCAGGAATTGGTTAACATCATAAACAATAAAATCTTCACTTGAGAATACTATAGGCAGGTTCAGGTTATTATGGTTGCGTTCGATGATGATGTAGTCTGCATTATGTTTAACTGCATAATCAATATACTTAACTGTATCATTTGTTAAGTAAACCTCAGTTCCAATTTTTATATCTTCATACCAATCTAGTAATTTTGAATTCCTTGCCAATATCAAATTTCCTCCATCCTTGTAGGATAGGACTATACTTCTTTTTGATAGTGGTCTGAACACAGATGCAATGTATGGGTTGATCAATAATATTGCAGAATTAGGTGTATTTTGGTCAATCCAATTGCTAACTTGAAATAGAGAATCGACACTATATATTCTTGTCAAATCTGACATTCTTTGCTGCAGAATATTATTTTGGGTTCCTCTAAAATCAATATTCATTTTCATGGCAGTAGGTGTTATTATTGTCATCACATAATTTGGCGGAATCATAAGAACTAAAATAAGTACAATTGCTATTATCCTATAAACTTGTTTTTTTCTCCAAAGTGTATATATCACAAAGGCAGAAGGAAGATATAAGAAAGGAATAATCAATTTTAAAGATCTTACAAATTGGAAAGGAGCAAAAAAGGGGCTCATAAAGGAAGATATCACTGAAAATACAAAAAATATTATGCTCGAGATCAAAAGTGTGTTTAAGGTGATATTTTTGTTATTTTTCATCTGGAAATATATAAACGAAAGTATACATGGAATTAATAGGACAGAAAAAAACAAAAATGGAAAAAACATATATTGCCCACCGATTCTAAAATAAAGAATTTCTAACGGTGGAATTATTGTAGAGATTGTAAGTCCTTTCAGTAAAAGAGGTAATGCACCAATTACAAATACAATAGTGTAAATTATTATAGAAACTATCGTCTTGATGTTCATTTTTTGGAGAAAATAGGCAAAAATTATAACTGCAAAACAAGCTAAACCTGTGATTGGGTGAATATTTGATAAAAGGCCTGTCAGAAAAAAGATAGCACTTAAAATTAGAGGATTATTTATGTACCTAAAATACAGGTACAAAATATAAGGAATGAATGCGGTTACAAAATCTTTTGTTGAAACTATACCTAGCACAATTCCCCATGCGTCTGAATAATGTACTTTCACACCATAAGAGCAAATAATTGCAAAAATAATTCCAATTTCACTTTTCTTGAAAACATAGCTGCCTAAAATATAGCATCCAATCCAAAAAATAATAAAAAGTATATAATTGACTACTAGGTAAGATAATTCAATGTTTCTGAAAAATATTGTCAGATTTGCTAACAACCAATTTGCAACATTTGGATAATTATCATATATTACCTTAAAATATATATCATTTTCATACAATTCTTTGTCAATCAGTTTTTGTTGTGCTGCAGTGTATATATGCATATCACCGCTCGTTAATGTGTAACTTAAATGATTGTTATAATTTTTTATTGAAGATATTACAAGAATACAGATTAATAGAAAAAAGACAATTTTTATATTTTTCTTCATTATTGACATAAAAAAACAAGTAGATTAAAAAAGATTGCAGTTTTTATTTTGTAAATGGATTATAAAGACTACCAAATTGGTCAAAAACAGAATTCGTTTTGGTTTCGAGCCAAAGAACTTTTAATCTCTAGACTTCTCACTAAAATGGTTAGGAAAAGTAAGATAAAAATATTAAACATAGGTTGTGGAACTGGAAGCGATCTTAAGACGATTAATAAATTTGGAGACACATATATCATTGATATTGATTCAAAAGCATTATCATTGATATCAAAAAAACAATATACGGAGAAAAAAAAGGCCAGTGCTTGTGATATTCCCTATAAAGATGAATTTTTTGATGTTGTTCTGTCATTCGATGTTTTTGAGCATATTGAAGAGGATAGTAAAGCATTTCAAGAGTCATATAGAGTATTGAAAAAAGGAGGTATTCTTATTTTTTCAGTACCTGCGTTTCAATCAATATTTAGTAGCCATGACAAGGCACTAGGTCATCATAGAAGGTATAGTAAAAATATCTTGAAAAAAAAGTTATCTCTATTCAATTTAAGTGAATTCTATTATTGGAATTCAACATTATTCCCTTTTATTGCTTTAATCAGACTACTTAAAAAAAATTCACCTCCTGCTGTAGATAAGCAATATAATTTAAAGTTTCTCGATGGTTTATTATATGAGCTTCTTAATATCGAGTCATGGTCTGTTCAAAAAGGTATTAAATTTCCATATGGGCTAAGTTTTATTGGGATTTGTAGAAAATAGTCAATATCTACCTAATAAATCATTTATTCTAATTTTTATTAGATCAATAAGCATAAGTAGAGAATGTTTCACCAGTTGTACTTTTGTATTAGTGTCATTTTGCCATTTGACACCCAATTCCTTTATTTTGAGTTTTCTTTTTTTTGCTAAGTATAATATCTCAACATCAAAACCAAAACCATCTAACCTTTGTTTATTGAATAACACTAAACATTTTTTTCTATTGAACAATTTAAATCCACATTGAGTATCATTAAAATCGTTCATAATAAGAAAATTTACTAAAATAGGAAATATGTTTCCAGCAAACACTCGATAAAATGGCTGTTTGACTATTAGAACAGAGTTAGCCTTCTTTCTAGATCCGATAATAATATCATAATCAGACACATAATTCATAAAAACTTCAAACTCTTTGATAGGTGTGCTTAAGTCAGCGTCGCTGAATAATACATAATCCATTCTGCTAGCAAGAAATCCTTTTTTTATAGTGTAGCCTTTTCCCTTGTTCTCATTATTTTGAATTATCCTCAAATTTTTTAGATTTTGTTGAGCTACTGTTTTTACAGTAGAGTCAGTAGAGCCATCATCGACAACAACAATTTCATATTTCAACTTTTTTTTGTCAAAATATGTCGAGATTTTCTTAAGAGTTGCTTCAATTCTATTTTCTTCATTATAGGCTGGAATAACTATTGATATTGAATTCATTAATAATAATAAAAATCACATAAATATAAATTATACACCCCATCCCGCTTGCATGTAGTACATTATGGCTTGGGCATATTTTGCTTCATTGTAAGCAATAGTCCCTTTATCATATAATTTTTGTACTCTGCTATTTGGCTTTCTAGTTAGTTTCATCTCAATGATTAGCCTGTCCGCAAGAGCAAGTTTTTCCTGGATCTCAGGATAACCTTTTAGGTATTTTGTAGCTATAAGTTCATACACAAATACCACAGGGCAGCTCGGAGTAAAATCATCTGTCCAAAGCTTATTTTTCAGGCTGGCTTTTATCTCCTGCTTGGCGAGATTCAAAAGCCTATCCTTTGGCTTGTCTTTTTGAGCATCTTTTACCAGATTCCATGCAAGTTCCTTATAATATACAGGATTGTCACATGCGTCACCTAATCCATTGTTATTGAAGTCTGCCTGATTTTCATTCTTGTTCTCTATACAATTGTCAAACAAGTCAATGATGCCATCATTATCCATATCAGGAAGCGCGTATTCAAAATTTCTATACAATAGGAATTCATCAGGTAGATAATGGAGCTCATATGTGCCATCTCCATCAATATCAACATACAAGATAAAATAGGACTCTTTGCTGACATCCAGAATCGCGTTTGTATTTGCATTATTTGAGATGTTTGAGTATTTCACCATAATGCCGCCATCTGTAACATTATCATAATAGAACACTTTCAGTGTAAACTGTCCATCATCAGTTGCATCGAGCTTAAGCGTATAATTCCTTAGACCAGAACTAACCACTGCTTCAGGCTCTTCATCAGACCCGGTAAAAAAATCATATTCCACTAGATTGTTGTTTTCATCAAATATTGTCATATCTAGTGGGCTGTAGAGGAAAGCACTGATGAAAGGTAAATCTGGTGAGTATGTCCAGTCTTCCGGACTTCTCCATCTTCTGTAGAATTGACTCCATTTAGGGCCTCTTGGAGCGTTATGAATGAGAGCTAATGTCTTTTCTCCCCACTGGCCTTCATAATTTATCCAGGGTGTATTTGTTGATATCTGCTCAACTTCATATAAATGCTGTTTTGGAAGCGAAAAATCTTCAGGACTGTACACATTTCCCTCTTTACTTATCCTATCCAATTTCTTGAATTCATTCATAAAATTATTGACCCAGGCCAGTTCAATTGGCCAGTATCCAAACAAAGATATTGATCCATCATTCGCAAAATTATTGTGACTGCCTCTTCCAACATAAACAACAGGATGAGTTTCATCTACAAACTCAACACCAGAAAAATCTGGCGAATATATCGCATAATTGAAATCGTTGAATGAATATGTTATGCTTTCAGTCTCATTGATGTCATTCAGGGTAACCTGCATCATCTGCCAGTCTCCTTCATGTTCTAACACATACCAATCTTGGAATGGATAGAAAATAAAATATTGAAGATGCTTGTAATCGTTATCATCTACATAATATCTTCCGTATATTTTTGGATCCTCTGAAAAATCTGCTGGCGGCGGAAGATCATCTTCGTCAGTCATGTCAACATCAGTCAAATCAAGATAATGCGCTCTTGAGTCTTCTAAATCACTGATATCCTCTTTTGTGAGCGGCTTTGCCTTAACCAAAGTGCTTTTCATAAGATTTGCATTAATGAGCATGCTCTCAATAGGCCTTGGCTCATAGGTTTCCGAAGGATATAAATAAAAAACAGGTGCGTATTTTTCCAGTAAGGGATTTACTTCTGGTTCTACGATCTCTTCTTCATTAATATTTATTACAAGATTATCTAGTTTGCTGTATGGTGTTGTTGAGGAAGCCTTATTGTTGTGAACAGTAATACCCACCGAATTTATCTTTTCTGCTGTGCCATAACAAAAACTGAATTCACCTATATAAGATTCATCAATCCACACTTTGTAAAGATCATTATTTGTATCGAAAGATAAGGTATAATAGTGTAAAACTCCGTCACGAGAACCATCAAGGAGTACATTAACAGGGGTACATCCGATTCCAATTATATTTTCTGGTAGAGTATCATCAACACTAAGTCTTGTTCCAAATTTTGAAAGACTGTCTTCTGCATTTATATCCCAATAATTTGTTACTCCTTCGCATGGCCAATCAATAGTCTGTTTTTTAGATAAATTTTCCCCAAATATAACACTGTTAAACCATCTATTATCACCACCAACTGCCCAATTCGTCCAGTAAAAACTTATATTTCCATCATCATATGTTTGCAGACTGCCTGCATTACTAAAATCTCCAACAACAGTAACCATTCCACAACTACTCATTCCCTGAATTATTAATGAGTTATTTTCTATGTATACACCACTCATGCCTGTATATGGAATTGAACCTTCATGATTTTCAGGCACCTCAAACCAGCTTATATCTCCAAAATACCCTTCGCTGATATTTTGGTTGTCATCCCTTGTAAAATCATCAGATACTACTACTGCATCTGCAGCATAGATTAATGTCAGCATTAAAACAAAAAACAAATTTAATTTCATTCTTCTCCCCCCCAATTATTAAAAAGTGCAATATGATTCTTATATTTAAGTGTTTTGAGAATTATCTTACCTAGTTATTTGAGAGACAATACTCCCCGCATCCAGCCCATTCAACTTCCTAAGATATACCTGATCTCCTGCTACAGATGTGAATCTATCATCAACAGCTATATGTGTAATGGGAATTCCAAGATTCAAAGAATATACAATATCACCAAGTCCGCCAATCCTGTTCACTTCTTCAACAACTACAATCTTTTTGTACATAGAACACAATCTCTTTAGTTTATCACCTACAGGCTTCAATGTCGGAACACTGACAATTGTTGCATTTACTCCTTTTTCCTTAAGCAATTTATCAGCTTTCAAAACCTCTTCAAGTATATCACCATGGCTAAGAATTATCACATCTTTACCGTTCTTGATTATGTTCAGGTCTCCAATTTTCAAGTTGTTTCTTGTCATCTCCTGTTCACTTTTCCCGAGTCTTATATAGGCAGGGCCACTCAGAGAAAAAGATTCTTTCAATAAACTTTTTAGTTCACCTACATCTGCCGGTGATAGTATTGTCAGATTTGGAATTCCCCTGAGTGCTGCAACATCCTCAATCGCATGATGGCTAAATCCTAATGACCCATAACTATATCCTGTACCAACACCAGCCACAACAACATTTAATGAAGGATAACATAAATCATTTCTTATCTGTTCCAAAACCCTGAACGTCACAAACGGGATGATTGAATATACAAACACTTTCTTGCCTGTCTTTGCAAGACCTGCAGCAACACCAATCATATTCTGCTCAGCAATGCCCATATTGAAGAACCTGTCAGGATACTTTTCTGCAAATTCTTCAAATAAGTTAAAGCCCAGGTCACCGGAAAGTATCACTAGGTCTTCTTTCTCTGCAATTTTCATCAGGACCGACATCATTGCTTTTTTCATTTCCTTATCTCCTTTAGAACTTGAGCAAGCTGTTCATCAGAAACTGATTTATAATGCCAAGCAAGCTGATTTTCCATGAAAGATACGCCTTTTCCTTTTATGGTATTAGCAAGTATCAATTGCGGCTTTTTATCAAACGCCTTTTTTATGTCGTCAAAATCATGGCCATCAATTGTCATCATGTTTAGGCCAACAGAAGGAAGCATCTTTTCTAGTAGCACATGCTTCTTTTCAGAGACAGGAATTCCCTGGAGCTTATTGAAATCAATCATGACTGTTATATTTGTCAAATTTTGCAGTTTAATGAATCTAAGAGTTTCCCAAATAGATCCTTCATCACATTCACCATCCCCAACCAGGCAAAAAACCCTGTTTTGTTTTTTGCTAAGCTTATATCCAAGCGCCATACCTGCAGCCACAGGAAGTCCATGACCTAGTGATCCGGTTGAGAATTCAACACCCGGAACCTTATGGTTTACATGGCCGATGAGATAGCTTCCGTTCTGATAATATCCTTCAAATTCTTTGTCAGAGATTATTCCAAGATCATGCAAAACTGCATAAAGGGCAAGAGAGGCATGACCTTTGCTGAGAACGAAGATATCCCTTGAATCGGATTTATAATTGTCTTTATCAAAATTCATTTTAGCATTAAACAGATAAACAAGAATATCAACAATTGAATATGCACTACCAAGATGCGAGCAGTGCGTCTTGTTGGATTTTATGGCAAGCTGCTCTCTTATTTGCCTGCATTTCTTTATGAATTCCTGTTTTTCCATCAATGGCAATGAAATTCCTTGATTTATTAAAGCTTTTGCGAGAGAAATGAAAAATCCAGGGAAAACATTATTAATATTGTCTTAATATTCAATCATGATGAACAAAATAATGGCAGAAGACATAAAAGTAATCTGCTCGTCAGACCTCGACTGGAAAAAGCTAGATGGAAAAACATTTCTTGTGACAGGAGCAAATGGCTTCATACCCAGCTACATAATAGAGACGCTTCTTTACCTGAATGACAATACCTTCAAGAATAAATCAAAAATAATCGGCCTTGCAAGAAACCACGAAAAGACCGAAAAAAGGTTCAAAAAATATCTTAAAAGAGATGACCTATCATTCATTTTTCAGGATGTTTGCATCCCTGTAAATAAGATTGAAGTAGATTATGTAATCCATGCAGCAAGCCAGGCATCACCAAAATATTATGGAAAGGATCCGATAGGAACTTTCACGGCCAATGCGATTGGCACATACAATCTGCTAAAGAATGTGATTTTCAAGGAATTCATCTTCATAAGCTCTTCAGAAGTATATGGAAAATCAGAAAAACAGCCCATATCAGAAGATGATTTTGGAGCTTTGGATCCGGCAGTAGTCAGATCATGCTACGCAGAAGGGAAAAGAGCTGCTGAAACGCTTTTAGTATCATGGAAATATCAGTACGGCATCAAAGCAAAGATAGTCAGGCCGTTTCACACATATGGCCCAGGAATTTCTTTGGATGACGGAAGAGTGTATGCTGACTTTGTCTCATGCATCGTGAAAAACAAGGATATTATCCTTAACTCAGAAGGTAAGGACAAAAGGGCTTTTTGCTACATAACAGACTTCATTTCAGGATTTTTTACAGTACTCATAAAAGGAGATTCTCTTGCATATAATATCGGAAATGATGATGCAGAATCGAGCATAATAGATCTGGCGAATACTTTGGTTAGCATGTATCCTGAAAAAAAATTAAAAGTCGTTGTGAATGCAAAACCTGCAGAAGGATACCTAAAGAGCAAAGTTTCCAGAAATTGCCCTGATACAACAAAACTAAGAAAGCTAGGATGGAAACCACAAGTGGCTATCGATGCAGGATTCAAACGGATGGTGGAAAGCAATGCTTGAGGAGAGATACAGGAAATTTAAAGAAGCTGCTTTATCAAAGGAAGATTACATCAAAGGCCAGTATAAAGAATATCATTTTCTGTTTGAACTCTCAAAATTTTTGCAAGGCAAGCATGTGAAATCAATCGAACTGTCAGAGGGGAAGGTACTCATTACAACCCCAGAAGGATATAGATTCTATATTGAAGAAGGAGATGAAAGGACAGCTCCTATCGAGGCGATCAATTTCGGGAGCTATGAAAAAGAAGAGATAGAGCTCATGAAGAAAATCCTGAAAAAAGATTTTACTATTCTTGATATCGGAGCAAATATCGGGTGGTACAGCATTCATCTTGCATCTTCTGTAAAAAAGATAATCGCATTTGAGCCACTGCCTCAGACCTTTAAGAGATTACAAGACAATCTTAAGCTAAATAATATCAAGAATATTGAAATCAACAATTTCGGGCTCGGGGAAAAGGAAGATACTTTCGATTTTTACTATTATCCATCTACAACAGTTGCTGCATCAATGCGTGATTTATACACAGATAAAGAAAAAAAAGTCGTAAAATGTCAAGTCAAGGTTTTAGATCATGTCATAAAGGAAAAAGTTGATTTCATAAAATGCGATGTTGAAGGTGCAGAATTATCTGTCCTGAAAGGAGCATTAAATACTCTTAAGCGAGATAAGCCAATCCTGTTTTTAGAGATGCTTAGAAAATGGAGCCAAAAGTTCAGGTATCATCCAAATGATATAATCAAATTATTAATCCATCGAGGATATGAATGCTATGCAATCTCTGAAAAGCTTAATAAGATTGCAGAAGTTACAGATGAAACAAAGGAAACCAATTTCCTATTTATTGATCCGAAAAAGCATAAGGTGCCAACATGAAACTTATCTCAATCCTTACACCTACTTATAATGAAGAGCACAATGTGAATGATGTCTATTCTCAGGTAAAAAAAGTCATGTCAAAGCTTAGCTATGAATATGAGCATATATTCATTGACAATGCATCAAAAGACAGGACTGTCGAGAAATTAAAAGACCTTGCTAAGAAAGACAGGCATGTCAAAATTATTGTGAATGCAAGGAATTTTGGCTACATCAGGTCGCCTTATTACGGCCTTATGCAATGCAATGGAGATGCAGTCATATACATAGTAGCAGATCTCCAGGAACCGCCATCTCTGATACCAAAATTTATAGAAAAATGGGAAAAAGGCAGCAAAGTTGTTTTGGGTGTAAAATCAAGAAGCAAAGAAAACAAATTGATGTTTGCCTTCAGGAAATTATATTATACCTTGCTCAGGAAGATGGCGGATATCGAGCTGATAGATAATTTTACAGGATTTGGTTTATACGATAAAAAAATAATTGAAATACTCAGAGAGGTGGATGATCCTTATCCTTATTTGAGAGGTCTGATTGCAGAGAGAGGGTTTGATAGGTCGATTGTTGAATTCCAGTAGGAAAAAAGAAAAAAAGGGAAATCAAAGAGCAATTTCTTTGCATTATATGATCTTGCAATGCTCGGCGTCATCAACAATACTAAGCTCCCACTCAGGCTTGCGACATTCATAGGGTTTGCGACAGCAATTCTCAGTTTTATTGCTGGATTTGCGTATCTAGTCTATAAAATAATCTTTTGGAGCAGGTTTGATGCAGGCATTGCGCCTTTGGTCATTGGACTCTTCTTTTTTTCAGGTGTCCAGCTTGTATTTTTGGGTGTGATAGGCGAATACATTGGAGCAATATTTACACAAGTGAAAAAAAGGCCACTGGTGATTGAAAGGGAAAGGATTAATTTTGACTGAAATAAGCAATCAGGACTTACTTTTAGTTATGTAATAGATTCATAATGACTATTTTTTGATTGCTTGATTTATTGAAAATGCTTAATCAATATCGAATAGGTAATAGAAGAGGAACCATCGCCTAGAAACGTTTTCATTAAAGCAATACATTTTTAAGAATTCAGCTTTTGTTATCCTTGATGCAGAATCAAATAGTCATTTCTCCCAAGAATCCGAAATTAAAAGTAGTTCTGGTAAGAGGCCCCATAGTCATGGCAAAAGGGGCCCAGAATAATGAGGCGACTCCTGCTATTGCATATGCATATCTATCCAGTTTTCTGAAAAAAAAAGGTTACGATGTTGTTATGGTTGATGCTATCGGAGAAGGTCTTGATGTGATATGGCCGCTCAAGAAATACAAAGGATTCTTTTGCCAAGGTCTAAAATTTAGGGAGATTATTGAAAGGATACCAAACAACGCAGATGTGATTGCTTTTTCAGCTATGTTTTCAGGAGAATGGCCTGTACTAAGGGATCTTATCTATGAAATAAGAAAAAGGTTTCCCAAGCAGTTATTTGTGGCAGGCGGTGAGCATATCACAGCACTTACTGAATACAGCCTTAAAGACTGCAAAGCTATTGATGTCTGTGTAAGAGGAGAAGGCGAGATTCCCTTCCTTGAATTGCTAGAAAAATTCCATAAGACAAAGGATTTCAGAGGGAGTCCAGGTACAGCATATATTGAAAAAAGGAAATATGTGGAAAACGGGACCACAGTAAATGCCCGGATGAAAGATATCAAGGATCTTCCGTGGCCTGATTGGCCTGATGGATATTTGGAAAAATTCTGGGAATGCGGCAAGTCTTATGGAAGGGCAACTAAGAGAGACATGCCTTTTTTACTCTCAAGAGGATGTCCATTCAGATGCGCTTTTTGCTCAAATTCCAGGATGTATGGACCAATTTACGTTCTCAGAGATATTGATGATGTTGTTGCTGAGTTAAAATACTATATCAAAAAATACAAAATTACCGCTGTTCAACTCTACGACCTTACAGCAATCACAAAAAGGACATGGACAATCGACTTCTGTAACAGGCTTATCAAGGAAAAAATTAAATTGATCTGGTCAACACCTTCTGGTACAAGAAGCGAGGCACTGGATGAAGAAGTGCTAAAACTTTTAAAAAAAGTGGGATTAAGATACCTTGTTTATGCACCAGAAACAGGATCAGAAAAAACCCTTAAAAGGATTAGAAAAAGTATCAGCCTTGATACTTTAACCAAATCATTGTTAATGGCAAAAAAAATAGGCCTTACCTGCAGAGCAAACCTGATTATCGGATTTCCAGGAGAGACTTGGAAAGATGTTTTTGCCACTCTTTCTTATGGGACAAAGCTAGCTATAAGGGGTGTTGATGAGGTTCCCTATTATATTTATTCGCCTTATCCCGGAACTGAATTTTTTGAAGAGCTGTATGAAAACAGGCAAATCCTATTGAATGATAAATATTTTTTTAGCCTTACTTCACTAAATGGAGATTATTTGGCTGTAAACAAGGCTCTCTCGTTTAATGTATCGATACATCCAAGAGCACTTGGAATGGTAAGGGTATTATTTGTAATGCTAAATTATGGACTGAGTTATTTATTGTATCCAACAAGAATTATTAGGTTATTTCGAAGCCTCACGTCAAAAGAGACAGCTACTGTGTTTGAACATAGATTGAAGGATGTCTTAAAGAGAACTTTCTCAAAAAAGACAAATTCTTAAACTATTTTCTGTAAGTTTCAAATAACTTTAATAACCTGAAAGCAAAACAGATTATAATGAAAACCTTAGCAATAGTGATTCCGGCGCATAATGAAGAAGAGATAATCCGGCAAAATGTTGAGAAAACAATGGATTTTTTGGAAATTAATCCAATTGGTCTAAACTGGAAAATTTATGTTGCTGAAAACGGTTCTACTGATAATACAATTAAAGAATTGAAAAAAATTAAAAATAAGAATTTCCGATTCATAATCCTTCCAGTCCGGTCAAGAAGCAAGGCAATCCTTGGCGCATGGAAAAAAATTGATGCAGATTATTATATGTTCATGGATGCAGATCTTTCTACGGACATTAATCATATTCCAAAGCTTGTCGGTCATCTGAAAGAAGGCTATGACATTGTCATCGGATCAAGGCGGATGAAGGCATCTCAGGTCAAAAGGGTTTTAGTAAGGAAGGTACTTTCTGAAGGTTTTCATCTGATAATGCGAGTGGTATTCAATCTACATATTAATGATTATCAATGTGGTTTCAAAGTTATTGATAGAAAAGTCCGCGATCATATTATTCCGCAGATGAGATACACAGATGAAGGGTTTTTAGATACAGAATTACTTGCAGTTGCACACAGCAAGGGATATAAGATAAAAGAGATACCAGTTCATTGGTATGACATTAGGCCATCCAAATTTAAGGTCTACAGATCAATATATATGAATCTATTTAATTCATACAGGATAAAAAGAGACCTAATTTTGGGAAGATATAATTAAATGGTTTTTTATTTCTTTTAGAAAAATATTGTATTTCTCAATTCTTCCAATTTCATACCATGATGTGTCCTCAGGCAGAAAATACCCACACACATTTTCTTTTTCTATCAACTTTGGAAATACATCATACGAGAAATCAAAAAATTTGTCTGCGGGCAGATAATCAAATATTTTTTTATTGAAGAAGTAGATACCGCAATTTTCAATATTATCCAATTTTTCAGGGATGCTTTTTGGTTTTTCTACAAATCTTATTATATTGGGACCATCAAGTTCTATCAATGTAGATACTTTGTCACTGTTTTTTTTTCTTATGCAGATTGTCGCAAATGCATTATTATCCTTATGAAATCTTTTTAGCTTTGCAATATCTAGATCTGTAAATATATCCCCATAGACAACAAGGAGATCCTCATCAAAATATTTTTCTGCTTTTTTGACTCCTCCTGCTGTTCCCATAATCATCTTTTTTTCATCAGAATATTCAATATGGGCACCAATTTTTTTTCCATCACCTAAGAAACCAGTGATTTTATCTGGGAGATAATGGAGATTGATAATTATTTCACTTATGCCATTTAATCTTAGCCATTCTATCTGCCTTTGGATTAAGGGCTTTCCATGAACATCAAGCATGCATTTGGGCATATTTTTTGTTAGCGGAAGGAGCCTGGTGCCATTGCCTGCCGCGAGAATCATTGCTATCATAAATTCTTTACTCTACTTCACTCTTTATAAACATTTCGCCAAAACATTTATATATCAATAATTTTCTTAAATTATAAGGAGGGATTTCAAGTGATAGTAAGCAAAACACCATTTCGAGTTTCTATCGGAGGAGGAGGAACTGATCTTCCGTTTTATTTTGAAAGATATGGAGGAGATTTAGTAACAGCTGCCATTGACAAATATATATATATTATTGTTCAGCCAAGGCAGTTTAGTGAATATCTTATCAGATATTCTAAGACCGAGATTGTAAAGAATGTTGATGAGATACAGCATGAACTTATCAGAGAGTCTTTGAAACTGCTTAACTTGCATCAGCATCTTGAGATCACAAGTGTCTCAGATCTTCCGGCAAGAACAGGTCTTGGCTCCTCAAGCAGTTTCCTCGTCGGGCTCCTTCATGCACTTCACGAATTCAAAAAAGAAAAAGTTTCTAAAAAAAGGCTCGCTGAAGAGGCTACAAAGATCCAGAGCGAGATACTTAATCAGGCTGCAGGCATGCAGGATCAGTATATAGCCTCATATGGAGGGATGATCAATCTCAAGATCAATTCCAAAGGCAGGGTACTTGTGACTCCGATTGATGTTTCAGATGAGAAACTTACAGAGCTTCAGGGAAAATTAGTTTTCCTGTACACAGGTATGGTGAGGGAAGCAGAGGATGTTTTGAATACCCAGAAAAAAGAAGCTTTAAGTGACCAAAAAAAGTTCGATGAACTGACACAGATAAAGCAATTGGGATTCGACATCAAGAAAGCACTCGAAGCCGGAAATCTAAGGAGATTCGGGCAACTGATGCATGTCCATTGGACTATTAAGCAAAATCTTTCTTCTGCAATGACCAATAGTCAGATCAATGAGTGGTATAGTTTAGCGATAAAAAATGGCGCTGTCGGCGGAAAGATAATTGGTGCAGGAGGAGGAGGATTCCTTATGTTCTATGTAGATTCCAATAAAGAAAGATTCATAGAAGAGATGGAAAAGACAGGCCTAAAGCACATCGATATGGGATTTGATTATGACGGCAGCAGAATAATTGTGAGGGATGAATAATGAATAATACAGATTACATCAAAAACTATTTGGAAGAGTCGCAGGAAGTGCTAAAACATATAGATGCAGAGGAATGCAGCAAATTCATTGAAATTCTTTTTAATGCATGGAAAAGAGGCAAGAAAGTGATTACTGCAGGAAACGGAGGGAGCTCTGCAACTGCCTCGCATTTTGCAGGAGACCTATTAAAGACCGTCGTGAACGATAGCTCTATGAAAGAGATAAGCAAGAATAGGGGATTTAAGGCAATATGCCTGAATGACAACAGCGCGGCCCTCACAGCATGGGTAAATGATTCTGGATGGGACAAAGCATATTCTGGACTTCTGAATACTCTTATTGATGAAGGAGATGTCCTGATGCTGATTTCCGTACACGGTGGATCCGGATGGTCAGGAAATGTTGTTGAGGCAATGAAGCTTGCAAAGATGAGAAATGCCAAGATTATCGGGCTGGCTGGATTTGATGGCGGCAAGATGAAGGAGATGTCAGATGCCTGCATTGTCATTCCAAAAGATTCAACACCGCATGTGGAAGGTCTTCATGGAGTTATCCAGCATCTAGTTGTTTTCAGGCTAAAAGAACTGATAGCAAAGCATAAGATGAAGTTTTTTGCTGACACCGCAAACCATGAGGAGATTGATTTTTGCTTCCAAAATAATGTTGCAGACGGAATAACAACAAACCCAAAAATTATGGAAACTACTGGTGATCTGAGCAAAGGATTTGAATTCGCATGCAAAGAGATAGTTGATAAATATCCGGGTGTCCCGATAAGTCTTGAGACAGATGTTGGTGGGATAAAGGCAAAAGAACTCTCTGCAAGAAAAGATGAAGTAAAAGATATCTTGGTTTTGCAGGCGGAAAAGCTTGCATCATTGTCTAAGGATGTAGTGATAAAGATCCCTATATGCGAAGCAGGTCTTATGGCAGTGAAAGAATTGTCAGAAAAATGTATTAGGACCAATGTCACTGCTTGCATGACACCTTACCAAGCGCTTAAAGCTGCAGAAGCAGGAGCCACTTATGTCAGTTTATTTGCGAACAGGGCATTAGATTCGCATATACTTTCGTTAGCAGGAGTTCCACTACGTGATATAATTGAAAATCCAGATTGGAAGGTAATTCTGAAGGAAAAAAAGAATCAGTATTTTGAAGAAGCATGGGAAAGGACTGTTGCCCAGATAGCATATACTGCTTCAGAATTGGATGACAAATACCCTAATACAGAACTGATTGTCGGCAGCATAAGGTCTCCGGAAGATATCCATAGGATACTTAAAGCCAGGCCGCATATTGTGACAATTCCTACAAAAATTGTCAAAGGACTCTTAGAACAAGGATCAGACATGGCACAGCTAAAAGAGCAACCAAGACAGATAAAAAGTGGGAGCGTACTGGTAGGAAACTCGCTTATGCATCCCATGACTGATTATACATTGGATGAGTTTGAAGAGGCTGCGATGGCTTACAGAAAGTGATACCAAGAATACTGTTAGTTGGATGCGGAAAGTTTGGAAGACATCATTTAAGAGTTTTAAAGAAGCTGGAGAATGACAAAAAAATAATTCTGAGCGGGGTAGTTACAAAGACAGCAGAATCCTCAAAAAGGATAGCTGAAACAGATAACGTAAATACTTATACTTCGCTATCTAAAAAAATTCTTGAAGAGGTAGATGGTGTTATTATAGCAACTCCTGTAACTTCTCATTTTGAGATCACAAAACAGTGCCTAGAGCATGCATCTGTTTTTGTTGAAAAACCTTTGGCTCTGAAACTCGAAGAGATTAATGAACTTGAGAGGTTATCTGAAAAATTTAAACATAAGGTTATGGTCGGACATATTTATCGATTTAATAATGCTCTCATGGAATTAAAAGAAAGGATTTCCGGAATACCTGAAATAACAATAAGGTTTACAGGTGGAACACGATCTGAAGACACAGGGGTACTTTTTGAATACATGCATGTTTTTGACATACTGGATATTCTATTAGGCACAGTTCCAATTAATGTGCAATGTAAACAAGTTCATTTTACTGGGAAAATAGAAGATCATGTTCATCTCGAGATGGATTATCCAAATGCAAAGGCAAGTGTCATACTTTCGTGGATCTATGAAACCAAAGAGAGAACAATTCGAATTAGGACTGCAGATGAGGATATCTTTTGTGATTTGGTTTCCCAGAATATCTCAAATATGCATTATATGGATAAAGAACCTTTAGAACTTGAGCTTGAGTGTTTTGTGAATATTTATAGTGATGACAGAATCAAATATCCAGATATCACAATAGCAAAAAAGATAGGCAATATTTTTAAAATGGCGTATGATTCACTAATAGCATGAAAAAAGTAGCAATAATAGGAGCAGGAATATTTGGACTTTGCGCAGCACTTGAACTCTCAAAATTCTGTGAAGTCAAGGTTTTTGAAAGGAATGATGACCTTTTGACTGAAGCGACGAGCAACAATATGTTAAGGCATCATATGGGATATCATTATCCAAGGAGCGATGAGACTGTCTATGAGATTAAGGCGGCAGCTCCAAGTTTTGAAAAAGAGTTTCCAAAATGCATAATAAGAGGATTTCCTGCATACTATTCAATTGTCAAGGAAGGTTCTATGACTTCTCCTGAAGATTTTTTGAAATTCTGCCAAAAACATAAACTTCCATATGAGATAGTTGATCCTGATGATTGGCTGATAGATAAATCAAGGATATCACTTTGTGTCAGGACACCTGAAGCGGTCTATGATCCTGAAGTTCTGAAAAGACTGGTCCGTTCCAAGCTTGACCTAACTTCAGTAAATGTATATCTTGGTCATGAAGTTGTTGATGGGTGGAAGGCAGATTCAAAAAAAGGAATCAAGATAAAGTCAAATGAAGGTATTGTCGAAGAAGAATTTGACATCATTGTAAATGCGACATATTCATATTTCAACATGTTCAATAAGTGGTTCCATTTTCCTACACCTGTCCTGCAGTACGATCTCATGGAGATACTTGAGATAAAGCTTCCCCTAAAGGAAAAATTTGGGATGCTTGTCCTGGATGGGCAGTTTTGCACTACCCTTCCAAAAGGCGAATCAGACACTTATACTTTAGGACATGTACACCATACAATGGTGCATAGGACTATTGCTGAACAGATGGAAGAGGTTCAGAAAACCAGAAAAGTAAAATCCAATAAAGAGAAGATACTATTTGAGAGTTCAAAATACATGCCAATAATGAAGGAAGCAAAATATATCAGGTCCTTGTTTAGTACAAGGGTGATCAAGGCAAACCATCAACATGATGATGCAAGGCCAACAGAAATAACTGATTATGGTGATGGATTATATTCAATATTTGCCGGAAAGGTAATCACAGCAGTCAAGACTGCTAGAGACTTGGCAGAGAAGATAAATAATGAATAAAGCAATTTTCCTTGACAGGGATGGTGTCATAAACAAGATCAGATACCATCATGAGATTGGCATATATTCAGCCAAGAACCTGGAAGAGTTTGTGGTTCTTCCAAAAGTCAAGGAAGCAATCGCAATACTAAAATCACTAGGTTACAAAATTATTGTAATAACCAATCAGCCTGGTATTGCATTCGGATACATCAAAAAAGAGGATATGGAAGAGATAAACACGTATATGAAAGAAGAGCTAGGTGTTGATGCGGTCTATGTATGCCCTCATCATCCGGATCATTCAGGAGAATGCGAATGCAGGAAACCAAAACTGGGATTATTTAAAAAAGCAGCAGAAGAAAATGATATTGATTTTAGTGAATCCATAAATATCGGGGATAATGTTACTGATATGCTTGCAGGGAAAAGATGCAAAAACAATTATTTAATAGGTCCGAAAAGACTTGATATCGAAACAATATTTGAAGAATATAATATAATGCCTGACAAAATATTCAAGAGTCTTTATGATGCAGCAAAATATATTGAATTAAATTCTTGATATATCCTTCTTGTTATGAAGTTTAATTATCCTGCTGGTGCTTAGATATCCATTAAGGAGTCCTTTTTTTGCAAGTTCAGGAAAGATAGTATCTTCAAAACTGCTGCCCAGGTATTCTAATAATTCTGGCTGCGTTACGAAGATGGACGAGAACCCAAGATAGACATCACTTGTGTTTGGTTTCTGGATGAATTCAAGAATCTTTGAACCTTCAATCTTTACAACTCCTTTTTTGCTGGGATCAGGCGTGGTTGTGAGCAGAAGAGTCGCTACTCCTTTTCTTTTTATATGTTCGTTCCAAAGTTCATCCAGGTTTAGGCTTGTAAATAGGACATCACCATATACAACAAGAAAATTTGTGTTTATCTTTCCCCTGATAAGCTTAAGTGAATCTGCGGTTCCCTTTGATTCCTTCTCTTCTATAAAATCAAGCGACACACCGTATTTTGAGCCGTTTCCTGCAATTGAGAATACATCATTTAGTATCTTCTTCCTTGCTATCAGATATACTTTTGTAAATCCATCTTCCTTGAGCTTTGCAAGGACAGTCTCAATCACAGTAAGCTCGCCTATCTTTGCAGTTATCCTGTATTCTGAGGAAGATATCCTCAAATCCTCTTCTGGACCTCCGGACAGAATAACAGCTACTTTATTTTCACCCAAAGCATTGCTTACAAGCAGCTCAATTGCCTGGCTTCGGTTTCTTATGTAAATATTATCAATTATAGTATCTATGTCATGAAGGGTCTTTTCATTAAGAGTTATTGAAATTTTTTTCTTCATGGTGCAAAGCAATGCTACCAAATATATAAACATATCGCATGAAGTAGGACAAGGGTAAGATATTTAAGTAAATAGC
>JBDRQT010000050.1:0-18612 GCA_043826135.1 archaeon | reverse complement strand
TCTGGATTTGGACCTTCCAGAGGATAAACATATAAAAGGTCCCAAGAAATACAGCCTGAAGTCCTTGGCAAAGGCACTTCTGTTCAGGCATCTGCTGAGGCTTTCCTCAGTCAGAGAACTGTCCAGAAAGTTGCAGAACTGTACAGAACTCAGAAAAGCATGTGGATTGAAAACAACGCCACATACTTCAACGTTGAGCAGGGCCAGAAACAGAATCAACCCCTCCGATATATCCTATCAGCTTGTTGACAAGGCCAAGCAGATTGGCCTTGCAAGAGGCTTCATTCTTTCCGTTGATTCAACTCCATTTGAAGCAATATCTGAAAGGGGATAAAGGAGCAAAGCTTGGCTACTGCGCTGCAAAGGCTGAGTATATCTTTGGATACAAGGCACACATTGTTTCAGATGCAGAATCAGAACTGCCGATTGCAGTGGTTATTACTCCTGCAAATGAGCATGACTCAAAGCAGTTTTTGCCTCTGGTGAGGATGGTTCTGGGGGACTTCACATACGAGATAAAGAAACTGCTTGCTGATTCTGGCTACGATGCTGGTTACATCAGAAAGTGGCTCAGGGAACACCAAATTGCAGATATAATTGACAGGAACAAAAGAAGTGGGGATGACTTTGGAAAACCAAAAGATTCGGATTACAAGAAGAGAGTTGCATCTGAGATGGTAAACTCCCATGCAAAGGATGGATTTGCTCTTGAGAGGTTCACTTTTGCTGGTCTGCAGAGAGCCTTGCAGCATACTTATACCTGCCTCTCTGCAATGCTCTACTCAGCAATTGCAAGTTATCTTATCGGCTTGAAGAACTGGAGAAAGCTGGTGCTCTGAGGTGATGACAATGTTTTAAATTTGCATCAGCCTATGGGCTTTGTAGGAAAAGTCCCGTTTGAAGATAAAGTCCGAGTTTTGAAGAAAAAGTCAAAATTCTAAGAGCGTTTTGGAGAAAGCTGCATCTAAAGTCAGGATTCTTTAGTCAGGTCTCCCATGTAATTTTCTATGGCGAGCCAAATATTCAGTCTTTGGCAATAATTTAGAAAAGGTACAGAATCATTTTGTAGATTCATTGTGACTAACATCACAATGGTGATTACTGCCTATTTTGAACGTCGGATAGTGGTCAAACAATTTGATCAGAGCTATTTATGACGCAAAGCCCACAGAAACCATGCATTTAAATTTTGTTATTGCCATTCTTAATATCCTATAAACTTGGTGTTCTTATGGTGGTTGGCGATCTATATTGTTCTTCAAAATGTAAACTAAAATATTGTTCAAAATGTTTGATTCCTGAGACACACGAGACCCTCACCTATGGCAAGGAAGGCATTTGTAACGTCTGTAGGCAGATTGAGTATAAGAAAGAAAAGATAGACTGGGTAGCAAGGGAAAAGGAACTTGTAAAAATTCTGGACAATTACCGTGGCAAATACGCTTATGATTGCATTATTCCATTCAGTGGTGGTAAGGACAGCACATTCACCGTGTATAAGCTTGTCAAGGATTATGATGTGAAGCCTTTGGTAGTATCATTTGACCACGGATTTTACAGACCAAAAACTCTTGCAAATGTTAAGCGAACGATCAAGAAACTCGGTGTGGATTTCATAAAATATACTCCAAATTGGAAAGTCGTGAAAAAATTAATGCTTGAATCATTAAAGCGCAAGGGTGATTTCTGCTGGCACTGCCATACTGGCATTGTTGCATTCCCCTCGCATATGGCAATAAAATTCCAGGTTCCACTGATTTTCCGTGGAGAACCAACCGCAGAATACACGAGCTATTACAGTTATGATGAAATCGAGAAGGCTGATGAAAAACAGTTCAACAAATTCGTGAATCTTGGTATCACCGCAGAAGATATGGTTGGTATGGTCGAGGGAGTGACAATGCGTGACCTCCAGTTCCTTTCATTCCCTGCATACAAAGATCTGAAGGAACTTGGCTGCATGCCACTTTTCCTGGGTTCGTACATCCCCTGGGATCCAAAAGAAAATTCCAAGTTGATTCGGAAGGAGCTTGGCTGGGAAGGAGACGTTACCGAAGGAATACCTTCTGATGAATTTTACTATGAAAAGATCGAATGCATGTTTACGGGAGTTCGAGACTATCTAAAATACATAAAACGTGGATTTGGGAGAACCGCTCATCTTATGAGTCTTGATCTAAGAAATGGCCGTACGACAAAGGAGAACGCTATAGAACAGATAAAGAAATACGATGGCAGACGACCTGCTAGCCTTGATGTCTTCCTGGATTATCTTGATATAACAGAAGAAGAATTCATGGAGATTGCGTTGAGCCATGTCGTAGCTCCGCATATTCCTGATCTGTCCAAAATCAAGAAAGGGGCACCGCTTCATGATATGGATAAATGGGATAGGACAAAGTAAAACTGGAGACTCAAAAACAAGAGCCAAAAAATTGTGAGATCGAAATGATAGGCATAATAGATTATGGAATGGGAAATCTGAGGTCTGTTGCAAAAGCGCTCGAATTGCTTGGTGCAGATGTCGTAGTCACTGCTGACAGTTCCAGACTCGCTGATGCAGAAAAGCTCGTGCTTCCTGGCGTTGGCGCATTCGGAGATGGGATGAAAAATCTCAATTCCCTTGGCTTGGTGGATTTTCTTGGAACAGAAGTCCTGACCAACAGAAAACCTTTGTTGGGCATCTGCCTTGGCATGCAATTGCTCGCAACAGATGGGTTTGAGCGCGGCCACCATGTCGGTCTTGGATGGATAGATGCAAGCGTTAGGAAATTCGATTTTTCAGGCTCCAATGGCGGCAGTACAATGCGAGTGTTCAAAGTGCCTCATGTTGGATGGAACGACGTTAAATTTACTAATCCAGAGCAAACCCCAAATCCGATTTTCAGCGGGTTGAAGGACGGTGCTTCATTTTATTTCGTGCATAGTTATCACATGGTATGCAAGAATAACTCAGATATCGCTGCAACCTGTAACTATGGATATGATTTTACTGCTGCAGTTCTCCATGGCAATATATTTGGCACGCAATTTCATCCTGAAAAAAGCCAGGATACAGGTTTGAAGGTGCTTGAGAATTATGTAGATATGTAACTATCTCATCAAAATTCTCACCTTAGTAGTAATGATAATACGGGCATTCACGGGTTCTTACAAACACATGGAGTCTCCCATATATTTGTTCCCCGACTTGTGAGAAGAACCTTTTTATCTCTTGCCTTTTGGCGTATAAATAACACGCGAGGTCATGGCATCTTCAAGGTATTTTTGGGGGGTGTAAAATCTGTCGCCCACACGGACCTTATCCATGATATCCTTTGAATTTTCATCGGTTATTGATTTTATCACGAGCGAGCCTTCTGCTGTTGCAACAAACAATAAGCCGTCATATTTGCGGTATACAAGACCGGTTTGGAATGGATGGAAGCAACCTTCGCTGGATTCGATACGTACGTCTTTCAGCCGCACCATCAGATTATTCATAAAAGTGAATGCACCTTTGTACGGGTCATCGAACGCGCAGATGAATTGTTCAAGATGTTCGAGTTTCCAGCTCCAGTTTATCGCACCATTGATATCTGTTGACAACCTTGGCCAGTATATGCTTTGGGATTCCTGCTGGTCAATGGTTGCAAAATCTGCATTGTTTTTTATCTCGTCTATGAATTCATCAAAAAGTTCATGGTATCTGGCATTCATGTAATCCTGATATTCTGTCGGTTTCCTGCAACTTTTAGGATAAATAAAATCCCTAAATTTCACTATCTTGCCTGTGTCTATGCCAGAATCGATCTGATGGATAAGGGCCGAACCAAGCCGGTTGTCACGCATAATCTGCCATGAAAATCCTCCGCCACCGCGGTCCTGCGGAAGGCGCCTACCATGCAGATTGAGCAACCTCCCTTTGAATATGTCGATGAATTTTTCCTTGAATATCCATGCTGCACCAAGCGAGATACCAAGAACCGAATCATCGATGATGGAAAGGACTTTTTTGTCGGTATTAATATCATCACTGACATGGAATGGGAGCGTATTAGTAGAAAGTAATTTCTCGAAAGGGATTGTCTTTCCTTTGTATGTGATCAGCTCAGCAGCATGTCGCTGGCTTGTGATAATGTCGAACTGCATACCTTTGTACCTGAGCTTTAATGCAAGCTCAAATAAAAGCTGTCCGCCACCAAAGAAAATAATTTTTTTTATATTCCCGAATTTCATATGATTTAACCTTTCTAATTTTTAGTACGATACAATGGTTTACACTAGGATGTAAGCCTCTTGAAACCCGAATGCGCTACTGGACCTTTGAGAAGGCTATTGACCTTGCCCTCGTCTATCGCCTTTCTGAGTTTCCTGAAAACTGAATCAACTGTCTCAAGATACCTGTTAACGTCCTCTTCTTTGTGCGCATAAGAGACATAAACCGCCTTCGAAGCCAGGTAGCGGCGTTCAAGCATGTCCTGAGTAAAGAGTGTAGAGATAGCCTGCGAATCATCACCGTAATCAAGGTTGAATGCGATGAGCGGGGAAAAATCGAACATCACACTTAGCTTTATGCCATGTTCATTGCCAAGTTGTTCCCATCCCTTCCCGATTTTGGTTCCTATGGATTTGAGATGTTCAGGAACATTACATCGCTCCATTTTGGATATTGTTGCAAGTGAAGCGACAGGACCTATGCGCTCGGTCCAATAGGTACTGCTAATAAAAGAGTCCTGTGCCTTATCCATAACTTCTGCCCTACCTACTATAGCAGCCATCGGATAACCGTTACTTATAGCTTTCCCATAAACAACGATATCTGGATTAACACCAAATAACAAATGGACACCACCTATATTCATTCTCCAGCCAGAAGTTACTTCATCGAATATCAAAATTGCACCATACTTATCTGCAATTTCCCTGACCCGCCTTAGGAAATCCTTTTCCGGATAATGGTGCCTCATTGGTTCCACCATTATGACGCCGACATCTGGATTCTTTTCCATGATCTGTTCAAGCTGTTCTGCGTGATTGTATTCAAACGGTATCGAAACTCCTGTAAGCGATCTAGGAACGCCAAGCGGATGAAGACCAGGAAGAAGATGGCCGTCGAGATTTTTGTCACCGGCAAGGTTTGCAGACAGATACCAATCATGCCATCCGTGGTACCCACAAAACACAATTTTATCCTTTTTAACACTTGCTCTTGCAATCCTTACTGCAACACTTGTCGCCTCACCACCAGTACGGGCGTAACGAACCATCTGGGCCCATGGAGTAAGCTGCAGTAGTTTTTCAGCAAGCTCCACTTCTTCCGGACAATTGAGCGTAGTCATTGAGGCATTCCTCACAGCACTGAGCACAGCCTTGTTAACGTCAGGATCAGCATAACCAAGAACGCACGTGCCGATACCCATATTGGACATGTCTTTGTACCTCACTCCGTCTAGATCCCAGACATTGATACCTTTTGCCTTTGAGTAATATGACGGCCACTGATCAGGAAGATACATTTCAGACCGTTTTGACAACAGCTGGCTGCCACCAGGAAGAATTTTTTTTGCCTTGACCCAAAGATCTTGACCTTTGTTGACCATTTTATCACCTTTTAATGATTTAACATAACCCTCATTGCGCTCGATGTGAGCATTGTACTTGTTCAGTTCTGGATGGCTCGCTATTATGTTTAGCACATCTATCATATTAAAACTGTGGTTCGTAGCCTTGTCGCCAAGAAGCGAATAGATTTTTTTCACCAGCTCGAGATCTTCCGACTCGTCAACTGTCCACCGCATCTGTGACAGGTCAGTATCGTTAATACAGTTCGCGCTCCTGAACCTTTGCGGTTTTTTGTTTATGAACGGAGTGACGTGCTCATGCTCTGACTGGAGCTTCGCTTCCCTCCATGCGGTTTCAAGCGATTTGAATGAGAAAACTTCGGTATCAAGACCGTCTGGATATGTGGGCGGAAGCACGTTTGAGACATAATCATATTTCCCATTGCCCTCGGTGAACGTACCTATCACCTTGTCGACCACTTGCGGATCCAGAAGTGGGCAGTCTCCAGTGATTCGTACAATTATGTCCGCTCCGAATTTCTTTGCCGTATTATAATACCTGTCAAGAACATCCTCAATGCTCCCCCGAAAATATTCCACACCTGTGCTTTTGGCAAGCTCGGCTATCACAGAATCTTCTTTTGCAATCGTAGTTGCCACAACGATCTTATCAACTTTCTTTGCTCTTTTGAGTTGTTGTATGACGTGCCATATCAATGGCTTGCCATTAATCAGGGCCATGGATTTGCCTGGCAAACGGCTTGATCCCATTCTTGCCTGCAAAATTGCGATTATCATAGTTATCACTCAAAAATGATATGCTATCCGATGTAACACTCATTTGATTCGAAGGTATTTTGACTTTTCCGATGATTCCTTTGCTTTCAGCGCAAGCAGCAATGAGGTCTTGCCCTCAGTCCCGTCAACCAGGGGTTTCTTTTTGTTTTTCATGCAATCAATGAAATGGCTCAGTTCGGAAACGTACATATCATTCAGATCGTCCGCCAGATCGAACGCCTGCTCATCTGCCGCGCCGTCCTTGTCGAACGAGACAAGAGACAACTTACCGGAGATCGCATCCCATCTTATAGTTCCCTTTTCGCCGACTATCTCGCAGGTCCTTGCACGGTCACGTCTGACAAAATCAAGATGGATATTTATGATCACACTGCCAGCGGTTTTCAGCAGGATCTCTGCCACGTCTTCTGTCTCGACTTCAAGGCTACTCAGCTTGTCGGCCATGCAGCATATCGAGTCTATCTCACCGAACAGCCAGCGAGCATAATCTAACTCATGCGAAGCATCAAGTATTATCCCCCCGCCTAGTTTTTTGGATGAAGTATAGCTTTTCCTGTAATCCTGCCACGGCCTCCAATCAGGAAGATACTGTCCGATCAGGATCCTGGCATAAAGGACTTTACCTATGGAACCTGAATCCACGAGCTCTTTCACTTTCATGAGCCTCTTGCTGAATCTAAAATTATACCCAACTGCGAGGCAGAGCTTCTTTGACTTTGCAAGCTTTATCAGATCTTCGACTCCTTCGAGTGTGTTTGACAGCGGTTTTTCGACAAAGACATGGATACCTGCCTTTAATGCAATTGAAGCAAGCTCGACATGAGTACTTGGAGGGGTGCATACCAGAACAGCATCCGGCTTTTGCATTCTGTTTCCTGCTACGTTAAGTGCGGCTTCAGCATTTTCAACAGCTTGTATGTGCAAGTTTTCTTCTATCCATTTCCTGTATTCTGCACTTAAGTCAGCACCGACAACTTCATGGCCCATACAAAGAAGGTTCTTCATGTGCCTTCGGCCGATTGAACCACAGCCTATGACAAGGAATTTCATGAGATGAACTATGCGCAAACACTAAATAAATGAATCGCTTGAGCTTCCAATATAATTAAATGACCTTATGCCAAAAAGGAGAATATAACTTTTGATGCGTGTTACTATGGATAGCGATAATTTTGCAGGCAAGACAATGATGGTTACTGGTGGCACAGGTTCCTTTGGAAACAGGTTTGCGAGCATATTGCTTGAGAAACACAATCCTAAATCAGTGCGTATTTATTCCAGAGGAGAGTTAAAGCAGGTTGAGATGGGACGCAAACTGACCGACGACAGGCTCAGGTTCTTTATAGGCGACGTCAGGGACAGAACGAGATTATACCGTGCCATGAACGGAGTAGATATACTTGTCCATGCAGCCGCACTCAAGCATGTCCCGATATGCGAATACAACCCTATAGAGGCAGTCAAGACAAACATTGATGGCGCACTGAACATAATAGATGCAGCTATAGATAATGGAGTGGAAAGGGTTGTCGCACTCAGCACTGACAAGGCGGTCCAGCCAGTAAATCTTTATGGCGCGACAAAGATGGTATCTGAAAAATTATTCATACAGGCAAATTCTTATACCGGCACAAGAAAAACAAAGTTCAGCGTTGTGAGATATGGCAATGTCATCGGAAGCAGCGGCAGTGTAATTCCGTTGTTCGCAAAACAAAAGGAGAATGGTGAGGTAACCGTAACTGATGAGAGGATGACCAGATTCTGGATAACACTAACCAGAGGTTCAGAGCTTGTGATAAATGCGGCCAAAAATTCCAAAGGTGGTGAGATATTCATCCCTAAAATACCGAGCACGAAAATTACCGATCTTGTTGATGTGATTGCACCAAAGGCGAAGAAGAAGATAATAGGTATACGACCTGGAGAAAAACTGCATGAAGTGCTCGTAACGCCCGAAGAAGCAAGACATACTATAGATATGGGCGATCATTATATCATAACTCCGGAATTTAAATTCTGGAACGTTAATGGCAAGGAACATGGTGGAAAGAAAGTTGCTGACGATTTCTATTATTCGAGCGATAGGAACAACTGGTGGTTAAACAAGGATGAGATAAAAAAACTGCTGGTGGAAGAAGGATGGATGCAAAAATAAAAAAAGGCAGCATAAATACTAGCACCATAAAAAGGATAAAACACTCCAGGGAAGACGGATATCTAATCGAACTTTTTTCAAAAAAATACCGTGATTTCAAAGCAGTGCATAGTTACTTGGTTTGTATAGCCCCTGGGAAAACAAGGGCAGGGCATTATCATAAGAAAAAAACAGAGGTTATCTTTCCGGTGGATGGAGAGGTAATTATAACGCTTAGAAAGACAGGTGGGGGATCTGTTCACACATCTATTGGTCATGGCAGAAATGCAACTGAGATTGCCCTCAACGGTGAAAACGAGGATTATTCTGGATTGCTCATATCACCGCAATTATGGCATCTTGTAGAAAATCGGACAGACAAAAAAGCTAAAATCATAGTTTTCTCTGATAGTTTTGATCTTGAAGATACTTATATATAGGGCTGACGAGGATATGGATAATTAGGTGTAATCATGATTCCATATGGAAAACAGGAGATAAACAAGGATGATATAGACGCTGTTATAAAGACACTGAAGGCGGACTGGATAACAAGCGGGCCAAAGGTTGACGAATTTGAAAAGGCGATTGCAAGCTATGTTAAAGCAGACCACGCAATTGCAGTAAACTCCGGTACAAGCGCGTTGGATATTGCAGTAGGCGCATTGGAACTCCCAAAGGGAAGTGAGATAATAACAACACCTTTCACATTTGTAGCAACTTCGAACTGTATATTGTATAACGAATGCAAGCCCGTATTTGCAGACATAAACCCGAAAACTTACAACATAGATACTGATCAAATAAGAAAAAAAATAACAAAAAAGACAAAAGCTATAATTTATGTTGATTATGCCGGTCAGCCATGTGATATCGATGAGATAGGGGAGATAGCACAGGAAAACGACCTGAAACTCATAGAGGATGCTGCCCATGCAATAGGTGCAGAGTACAAGGGAAAGCGCGTTGGTTCGCTCGCTGATATGACTGAATTCAGCTTTCATCCTGTCAAGCATATAACAACAGGAGAAGGCGGAATGATAACGACAAACGATGAAGAACTTGCAAAAAAATTAAGGATGTTGAGGAACCACGGCATGGATAAATCATTGCGTGAACGGCTCGGACCAACTGCAAGCTATGCTTATGATATCAAAATGCTTGGAAGGAATTACCGTATAACAGATATACAATGTGCACTTGGACATTCACAATTAAAAAAACTCGACAATATCCTGAAGAAGAGAGCGCAGATAGCTGTCGCTTACGGCAAGGCGTTCAAAGGAATGAAGGGCGTGACAGTCCCATTTATAAATGACGGGATAAAACATGCCTGGCATCTTTACACAATCCTGCTCGACGAAGGCATGGACAGGGATAAATTTTTCAACGGGATGCGGACCAGGGGAATAGGGGTAAACGTACACTATATCCCGATATATCAATTCAGCTACTACAAAAAACTTAAAATAAACAAAAATGATTTCCCTAATACAAATGACGTGTTCTCGAGAATAGTGACACTGCCGCTTTATCCTGGCATGGGAGAGAGGGAAATTGACAAGGTCGTTATGGCAACAAAGGAATGCCTGGGGTGATTTAGATGGTCAAACTGATAAAAATAGGCAACAGATATGTGGGCGATGGCGAACCTGCGCTTATTGTTGCAGAGATCTCTTGTAATCATTTGCAAAAGAAGGAATACGCTATAAGACTGATAGAAGAAGCAAAAGCGGCAGGTGTGGATGCAGTAAAATTCCAGACATATACACCAGACACAATGACTATTGATGCAAAAAATGAACATTTTATGATAAAGGGAAGCATATGGAACGGGATGAGTCTCTATGAACTTTATAAGGAAGCATACACTCCGTGGGACTGGTTTCCGGAATTAAAGGATAAGACAAAAGATGAGGGATTGATATTTTTCTCGACACCATTTGATGAGACGGCAGTAGATTTCTTAGAGGAACTGGGGGATATGCCGGCCTATAAAATCGCCTCTTTTGAAGTTAATCACATCCCTTTGCTGAAAAAGGTCGCTAAAACAAAAAAACCAGTTATCTTCTCAACAGGACTGGCAACCTTGGAAGACATCGAACTTGCCATACATACAATAAAGGGTGAGGGCAATGATGATATTGGTGTGTTGAAATGTACAAGTGCATATCCAGCCCCATTCAACGAAATGAACCTCAGAACGATACAGACCATAAGAGAAAAATTCGATGTGGTCACGGGACTTTCTGATCATAGTTTGGGGATTGTGGCACCAGCAACAGCGGTTGCTTTTGGGGCGAACATAATAGAGAAACATATAATATTGGATAGAAAAATGGGTGGACCGGATTCCAAATTTTCACTTGAACCTTCTGAATTCAGACGGCTGGTAAATGCAGTGAGAGAGATAGAACAGGCAATTGGAGAAAGTACATTTGACCTAACTGAAAAAGCAAGAGAACACAGGGTTTTCATGAGATCCATTTTTGTAGTAAAAGATATTGAAAGAGGAGAGAAATTCACGCGTGAAAATGTGAAAGTTATCAGACCAAACGGCGGAATGCATCCAAGATATTATGAACAAATTTTGGGGAAAAAAACGAAACATGATATTAAGTTAGGGACACCGTTATCAAAAGAAATGATCTCAGGTTATGAGAGCTCAGTTTTGGATACCTAATGATGATCAGTACTTCCGGCTTTGTAGAAATCCTTAGAAAACACAGAATACCAACGCAGGTTGGTTTCACAACACACATGTGAATCTTGGGGCTTGTACAGTAGCCTAGTTTCTGTCCGCTTTTGTTAGCTGAATTTTTGTCCGCTTTTTGACTTTTGGTTGATTCTTGTTAAAATCCTTTTTATTATATAAATGCTGGCTGGAGTATGCCAGCCAAGTATCTGCTGTTTTATCTAATAATTGTACCTCTGATCAAATTTCCACAGTTCTTTTCTGAAGTAAAACAATGATCTGAACCCAGTCAATGAAATGAGCTTCCTATGAAGGACTTTATGATATGCTTCGATCTTTCCCCTGCCTCTTGGATAATATGGCCTCCCAAAAATCAGCTGTATCCTGTGCTTTTCAACTTCGGCTTTGAATGCTTTTGAGATGAACTTGGTTTCGTTGTCAAGGTATATTTACCTTGATTTCCTGCCTGCCTTTAGTGCCCATTGCAGGCAGTTTACTGCTTTCTCCTTCCCTTTCCTCAGATATTTTATTGTTGCCTCTTTTTGGCCCTGTTTTCTCAGGCCGTAGTTAGTCAATGCCATTATCCAGATATTCCTTATACCATCTCCTGAGAGTCCTGTCAGAGATGTTGTAAAGCTGGCTGATTTCCTTTGCAGTCTTGACTCCTTCTGTATACATTATGACTGTTTTGAGTCTTATTTCCCTAGTCGCTTTCACCATAATTCCCACCAGAAAACTGATGAATAAAAGCGGACATAAAATCGACTAACATTTTAGGACAAAAATCCGACTACTCTACAGGTAGTATGTATGATTATCATATCTTATTCCATATCAAAAAACACTTCGGTATATGCTTTAACACCTACTCCTTTGAAATACTTTGGCACAAATCTAATCTCTTTTCCTAGTTCAGTATCCAACAGCCATTTGATATCCTGAAAACCAAAAAAATGACGAAAATAAACAGTACTAGAAATTCGGGGGTTTATTTCAAATATGGAATAATCTCCATTTATTTTACGCATTTGAATATTTATGGTGCCATTTAATCCAGTTAGTTTTGCTATCTCTTCTGCTATTTTGGTAATTTTAGTATCGTGAACCAGTTCAACGAACCTGCTAAAACCACCACACTCACCACTTAGATAACGTCTAAATGCAATAGAGTATATGTTACCCCCATTTGAAAAAACCCCAACAGTATATTCTTCATGTTTGCTTCCTATATATTCCTGAACGATTATATCTTTCGATTTTTTGTTATAAAATTCAAACTCTTTATGACTATTAACCATGGTTACTCCCTTTCCTCCGTAACTATGGCGTGTTTTTATCAGAAATGGGTATATCAAACCACCAGAATATTTTGATAATAAAATTGTTTTTGGACATGTTATCTTATGTTCTTTAAGAAAAACCATTGATTTGTATTTATCTAAAAATGTGTCCAAGATAAATGGCGTATTGATAAATATTTTTACAGAATTAATATACTTAGATCTGTTTTTGTTAAAAAATTTAATTTCGTCTTCGTTAATGGGGAAAACATATCTAATTTTCTCATTTCTAATCAATGAGTCAATAAATAATCCATATTCCCGCTCCTTAGACGAATGAGGAGCTATAAAAAACTTATCAACCCACTTGGCCCCTGCCGCATATCTATTAGTGTCACAACCGATCAGTTTATCATAATATGCAGGTAACTCCCTTAAACATTTAACTACGCCCTGACCGATATCGCCGCCAACAGCAGTCACTAAAATATTCCCAGCCATTATATCCTCCCAGGTTTACCTCGCAAAAGTATATCGATTAAATATCTATTTTTTTCATTGTTACCTTGAATCTCACTTATTAGTGCTTCGCAATTGTAATTTACCCTAATAATCTTGGTTTTTCTGGATTCTAAATCCAAAACTGCATAGCTTGGAAGGTAAGAATCTCTTGGTTGCCCACACGAACCCGGGTTTATTATTCTTAGCCCATTTATTTGCCTGTCCATAGGGTAATGGGTATTACCTAAAAATATAAAATCATATTCATACTCTGCAAATCTTTCGAGAGGTGAATCTGGATATACATAGTCATTTAATGCGTTCCAAGGGCTCCCATGAAATATTGCTATTTTGTTGTTTTCTATATTAAGTATTTCCTGTTCTTTTAATTCTTGTAAGAATCCCAAATTTTTATCAGTTATCTTATCAAAGAGAAGTCTGTTTGAATTACCGTACTTCATAACGTAATCTTTTTCAGAACCCAGACCATTAAACATATCTAAAAATAGTTTATCATGATTCCCCAATACCCCGATAAAATTTTTAAGATGATATAACGAATCGATTATTTTGTTTTGGTTATAATAATATCCACAAATGTCACCACAAAATATATATCTGTCTGGTTTTTCTTTTTTCATAGATGCGATAATTTTCTCAAATGCATACGCATTACCATGAATATCTGAGAAGATACACAATTTCATTTTTACCACTTAACATAATACGATCACATACCCTAACTGTTTTCATTCAATAATATAATTCTTCTTCTTTTTGAAGGACGAATACTATCACGGACAATTTAACAGGTTGTTGTTGAGCTAGGTTATTGTTTCACCTGATTAGATTTATATGTACTCAACATCTTATAAGCTTTCTGAACATTCCAAGGAGAGCTTCCTCGGGCATTCCTCTCAGGAATGCCTCTTCAGACGTAAGGAAAATATGTGGTTACACCTCTCATGAATCATGTTGGAAAACGTTATACGATGAACCATCAGAACCGTTTTGCAAAAGGGAGAAAACATATCAGTGGTATTGAAGTCGTCTGGAGTTTTGCAAAAGAAAGATTGCATAACTACCATGAAGTTGATCAGGAACACTTTCCATTGTACTTAAAGGAGCTTGAATTTCGGTTCAACAACCGAACCGAAAACGCGCTTCGTTTGTTGTTTGAGATTGTTTATCGACCTACAAAATAATCAGTTATTTTGTGGTCCATAAAACGTTGCAACGTTTTATTGGAAATGCGAGTTTTGGGTCGAAAACAACCTAATCACCTTGTTCTTTTTTTGATTGTGGTCAAAGTGCCTTGCAACGCCCTTTATTTTTTCTCCGGTTTTTTCACATAAAGTATCATCTACAATAAGATATACTGTCCCTGTCAAAATGCTCGTACCCACCACCAGTCAGAGACTGATATTGTGAACGTCGTCATGTTCACAATATGCTCGTGAACTCTGCGGCGTTCGCGACATGGAATGCTCAATTTGCAAGAACTCTGTTGAAAGTTGATTGGTCTTTCCAGTGACACACTCCCAGGGCTGATCCAGAGAACCCAGTTCTCTGTAGGGGCTGTCCAAAAAGTGATTTTAGGATTCTTTTATTTTTGTATTATAAAAAGTATAAATGCTGCGTAGTGAAATATTCATTATGATAACACTCAAACAAATATTTCACTGAACACAGCAGATTATTGGGATACATTAAGAAATATAATCATTTCCTTACTTCCTATCAGATTAAAGAATTGCAAAAGATGTTGTTGTGCCAGCATCCTTCCAAGGGGGTCATACGGTATAAATGCACTAATTGTGAGAAAGAAAAGATAGTTCATTTCAACTGCAATGGAAAGCTATGCACGAACTGTGGAAAGAAACAAACAGATTTATGGGCATCAAAAGTGCAGAGAAGATTATTTCCAGTTACTCACAGGCACATAGTCTTTACAATGCCAGATGAACTTTGGAAAGTCATAGAACACGACAAAAAGCTTATTGACGTTGCATTCAGAACAATTCCAATAGTTATAACTCAGGCATTCTCTTTCAAGTACCCAAATCTCAATATCAAACCAGGTATTTTTTCGGTTCTTCATACATTTGGTGAAGACCTCAAATTCAATGTTCATTTCCATACTTTGACAACAGAAGGAGGTATAACAAACAACGGAGAATGGAAAGATGCATTTGTATCCTATGAAAGCCTGAGGAAAGTATGGCAATATCATCTTCTTACGAGACTGAAAAAAGCAATGCCAAAAACAAAGGAAAGCAACCAGTTCATAGACAGAATGTTCAAGCAGTATTCCAATGGATTCTATGTCAGAGCAAAGGACAGGACACCTAAAGAAAAACTTGAATTGATAAAATATCTTGCAAGGTATGTAAGACATCCTGCAATAGCTCAGTCAAGAATAACTGCTTATGATGGGAATACAGTTACATTCATCTGCAACAAGAAAACCCACGAAGAAAAATATATCACAATGGATGTTGATGAGTTCATCACCGCTATTCTTCGACATCTTCCTGAAAAGAACTATCATCTAATCAGATATCAGGGAATATACTCCAACAATCAGCGGAAAAAATACTCTTCTATAATTTCTATGTTTAGGAAAACAGTGAAGTTTATTCAGAAAAAACCATGTTCTGCAAAACCAAAGTGCGAATTTTGTGGAAAAACAATGCAGGTTGAGTATATAGAGCAACCAACTGACCCACCAGATGATCTGAATTTGCAGAAATATTTTGGTCAGCAGAAGCTAAGCGTCAGTGGTTAATTTGCCCGAAGGGCATTGTTCTATAAAACAAATCAATTGTTTTTCAGGCCGATGATCTGCCAAATTTTTCCCCAGTCTGCATTTATCTTCAATCTATTTTCTATAGTTGAGTGTATTTTTTCAGATTATAAGAGATATAATAAAGTCCAGCTTCTAGATTAATCTTCTACATTCCTCTTAATTGATAATGCCTTTTTCTATTGTTCAGCTTTTGGTCTCCAAAAACAGATTCGACTTCGTTGCCTCTCCTTTTTCTCCCGTTGTTCTTTTCCCTCTTCAGTACTGATGTTGCCATTCCTTACTTTTTTGTTTATTTTATCAATATATTTGAACAATTCATCTAATTCATCGTCTATTTTTTGTAACTGATTGTTGACCTGTTTTTTCCTTTTGTTTGGAGATATACATTTTCCATAAAATCCCTCTTTACAGAGAGGTCCTATGAGAAGGATAAAATACTTTTATACTGGCCTTTTTGAACAGCCCCTTTCTATATCAAATTTCAAATGATATTTGGAGGAAAAAATATGCTATGGATACAGGTGTTTTGCAGAGACGGTATTCTCTGTGATGAAGGTTTCATCATCTGAAAGAGTAAGGGCAAAGAGCTGGGCAGGGGTGCTTGCAACAATAGGGATGCTTTTGCAGGCAACCCAGCGGCTTATGACTGCCGCTGTTAATTTCTTGAACCTGTTATGTTGTTTGACTTTGGCAAAAATAGCAATCATTTAAATGAATTATTCACCAAGACATTAAATCAGGATACTACAAAACTGATAACGAAAGAGTTATATTTAATTATAATAAATAATTATTACGGGTGATGCCTTGAGAGACTATGTTTTGGTTACAGATGAAAAATTTGGATATAAAAGATTATCTCCAGTTCCTACGGAAAAGGAGCTAGAAGAGTTCTATGGCAAACATTATGCTACACTCATTCAAAAAGGGAACAAGGCTCCGCATATCAAAAAATTAATGGATGTAAAGGAAAGGAAAGCCGAATTAAACTGGTTTAATTTAACTGTATTTTCCGACATTTTATCAGTGTTAAAAGAACATTTGGGAAGGCGAAACGATTTATTTGAGATTGGATGTGGGGCTGGAGATTTCTTAGATTATGCCTCCAAAAACGGTTGGCATACTAAAGGCATTGAACCTTCTGAAGAATTAGCTGCAATAGCATCAAAAAAAGGAATAACTGGATTGAACATCACCAATTGCACTCTTGATGGGTATTTAAAGGGATATCGTTTAGAGAAATTTGATGCCATAGTAATAATGAATATCCTCGAACATGTAGCTGATCCATTGACATTTATCTCAGATGCTAAAAAGTTATTGAAAGATGATGGCATGATGGTTATTAAAGTTCCAAATGATTTTAACGAACTACAGAAAATATGTGTTGAAAATGGAACAACTGCAGATTATTGGGTTAGTGCACCAGACCACATAAACTATTTTAATATTGATAGTCTAACAAAGTTTTTGTTATATAGTGGATTTAAAATAAAATATAAAATGACTGATTTCCCAATGGAATTCTTCTTATTGATGGGGGAGGATTTTATAAAAAATCCAAAGTTAGGTAGTTTATGTCACAAGAAGAGAGTAAATTTCGAATTGCAACTACCGGCAGATTATAGAAGAAGAATGTATGCAAAATTTGCAGAAGTTGGAATAGGACGCAGCATAGTGTGTTTTCTGACACTGTAAGGTTACTGTTCTCTAATAAAGGAAATTATTTCTTTGTGCGAATAGAGATAAGAGAAAAGCCTTTTTAGGGGCATTTTCTTTATCCATTTATTTTCTATAGGGCTTAGGAGCACGGTAGAGATTCTGTTACCAAGACGCTTGGCAAGAACTATGGAAACGAAATCAATGGCAATCATCTCCTTATTGTAAGTTTTTTTGAACAAGATGGCCATTTTTTCGGCTTCAGGAAACGTACGAATCAGAACAGATGTCCTGGTAGCATAAAAACCGGGGCAGAACTGCGGGATATCAAGCCCCAAGAATTCCCTACTTTCTGCAAGACCGATATATCGATTGAATAGACTTGCAAAGAAGCCATTTCGCCTATCGAAGGGTATGTAACCAACAACTAGATCGGTCTTGTGGTCTTTTATCGGCTGGAGTAGCTTTAACAGATCCTCTGGTTGGTGCTCAAGGTCGGAATCCATACGAACGATTATATACTTGTCATTGCCAGCTGCCATTTCAAGGGATTTTCGCATGCCATCAAGAACAGCATCTACTGCGCCCTTATTTTGTTTTTTGTCGAGAACGTGTAGCCATGGTGTTTTTTCCCTTGAGATGCCCTTCAATATGGTGAGGGTATTGTCACAACTGCCATCATTTACGAGAATAACAGCTTTGAGGGCCATATTAAGAGGCTTTTTGCCAATGAGCTTGGCTGTAGTGCATAAACGATCCAGAAGAGAAGCTATCGTGGCCTCAGCATTATATACAGGTAGATAAATTATGAGTTCGGTAGCTGCCATTGTATAGATTATTGGTAGATAATAGTATAAAATATTCGGTATAGCGAGGTAAACCTGTTGTGGTGAGTAAATACCCAAAACGAACAACGGCTGCTGTCGACCTTATCATAAATCTTGAGCAGTCATCAGTAAACCCAGTGATATAAACCTTTCCTACGCCGTGAATCCTGAACTGAAAGGTATCTCCTTGCCACATGGAATCCACATGCTTTTCTGAGTTCTGTCCAGTTCTGCAACTTTCTGGACAGTTCTCTGACTGAGGAAAGCCTCAGCAGATGCCTGAACAGAAGTGCCTTTGCCAAGGACTTCAGGCTGTATTTCTTGGGACCTTTTATATGTTTATCCTCTGGAAGGTCCAAATCCAGA
>JBDRQT010000049.1:0-11382 GCA_043826135.1 archaeon | reverse complement strand
TAGCATTAAAACAATCATAAATTATACATAATAAATAAACATGATTAATAATTTACTTAATTTGTATATAATAAGTCGAGAAAATTATAAAATAATCAAAATAATCAGCTTTTTTTAGCAGTAACTAGAATTTTTCCGCTGCATGTTCCGTCTGCACCCCAAGGGATCTGGAGCTTCCAAAACAAGCTTTTGACAGAATCAAGTACATCCCCTCCCTGCCTTCTGGCAAGGTTTAGATCTCCAAATGCAGGGGTTTGTGAATTATTTACAGGTAGCATCGCATTAAAACCAAGTCCGGAGATGACTGAAAATCTCTCGTATTCAAAAGAAATATTGCCTCTTGTGCAGCCCATGCTGATATTATCATCAACAAAACTAGAATAAGAATACAAATCCAGATCAAGCATAACATTCCCGTAATTTGTGATATTAAGTTTTATATCGTCAGGACTGATCTGGAGAAGATCCATAACACCATAATTTATAAGGCCTGGAGCGACGCCTATCGCAAGCAGCTCATTCACAATTCCCTGCACAATAGACGAGTTTGTAGAGTTTATGTAATCAATAACCGACGCATTACACATCCAGGTTCCGTTGCCTGCATAATATTCGACAGCGAATCCGCACCTGAAATCTGCAGTGTTCCCCACACCGTTAAAAATAACGCAGCTTGAATTTTTGTAATGATTGCTGTTATTTAGAGGATACCCTGAATCTATCGACGACAAAAACAATGAGGCATTAATTCTTGATATATCCAGGTAGCTGTCCCCATCCACCAGGCTACCGTTGCAATAGACTGTCTTATTGCTTCCTGCAAGAAGATTTATCGGCGAGTCAAGCACAATATTCGTGATTGCGGGATAGCTGTTCCAGGTCAGATTGTATATTGAAGATGTGACTTTATTATTATTTGTTGAATTATCAGTGCAGTTTATTTCCCAGGAATTCGTCTTCTGGATCAGGTTATTCGTAAGATTCAATATATTTCCTGCTTGAGGAAAATCAGATCTGTTCACGACAACATCATTGAGCGTCAACGTGCAGTTTGTCACACCAGAATAATCAGTCACATTATATCTGAACAAAATAGGGTTATTTGTCCTTGTGCTATTATAGGGATAATATATTGTCAAATTGGGGGGATTGACGTCCCTGTTTGTGATATTGTAATGAGTAATTGTATTTAAAAACTCCAGTATGATATTATCTGATCTGCATTTGGACAAGACCGTAATATTGGTGAGTGCATCGATATAATTTGTCAGGTTCCAAGTAACGATCACACTGCTTCCTCTTGCTATACTACCCAGGTCAAGAGTTGATGGTTCCTTAGACGAGAGACCATCTGCAGAAAATATTATCGTCGTATTGCAGAACGAGCCGTCATTTCCAAGGATAGTTATGTTTGCAGTCACATTCACCTTCTGGTTTGAGTTCCATAAGGTATTGTTTGGCGGATAAATAATTTCTGCTCTTGCTTCTGAGTCTCTTGTCCTGTTGAGGTTGACTGTGATATCAACTTGTGTATTACCCATGAGTCCGGAAGAATATCCCCAGTTAGTGGCATTTCTGGCAAGCACAAATATGATCTCATTATTGTCTGCTGTGATCGCTGCCGAATATCTTCCTTCATTGTTTGGAGGCCCGCTTGTCTGTGTAGTTGTAGTGTACGATGTGTTAGTGTTGTTGATAAACACATACACACCATTTGCAGCCTGCGTTACACCATCAGCTTGAAAAACCGTTCCTTTGACAGTCCGCTGCGACGGAGGCGCATAGACTATGCTAGTTAAAATAAGGCATAAGATAACAAAAACCAATCCCTTTTTCATTTTTTGTGCCCCTTTATCAATAATGCCACCATGGCAACAAATCCGATAAACGCTATTATCAGGTAAATGTATTGCTTAAGGAAGCTGTTTTGCAGATCGAAATCTGACCTGACAACTGCGCCGGTTATGGGAGATACTTTTGTCTGATTTTTCCCCTGGTTCTTCATCGTGACCTCAATCCTGTCTCCTTTATTTGCATCCACTATCTCTGCATATGCAGGGCCATCTGATTCTCCTGTAATTTTATCTCCTGTATCAAGGTTGGTGATCTCATATTCAACAATGCCCTCTGCCTCAATCTCGCCGGTCACAACATAAGGCCGCCTCCTGTACTTTCCGATCTTGGCAACAACTGCATCATCCTGCGATTTAAAATCATCCTCGCGCACCCCATTATTTTCATCAGAGATAACAAAATCCGGATAGGAAAGATTCAGTACCAGATTGACATTGTGAATGACCCCCTGCAAAGTCAGATTTCTGTCAGACTTACTATAGTTTGTCCAGGCAGTAATCTTCAAAAGATCTTCAAGCTCTCCTGTTATTGCAAATGAATAGGTTCCGTCTTTCCTTACCTTTCCTTCTGCATAATAACTGTTGTTCATGTTCAGGACTGAAATCCTGACATCACTGTTTGCTGATTCTCCAGTTAGGCCATAGATTTTCCCGTCAACACCCATGGGCATCGGGATGGCATGGACAGAAACTATCAGAAGCATCGCTATTAAAAACCATCCTGCTCCCTTTATTTTTTGAATTTCCATCTTAGCTCTTTTTCGGATCATATGTCCAGTTCGCATCTGTAAGCTGATCAAAATAATAGCCTCTGCCAGGATTAAGGTAAACAAAATCCTGATTATTGTATGATGGCCAGAAGCCCCATCCTGAGTAAAACACAGTAACTTCAAACAGCTCAGTCTGCTCATTATACCGTAAGATAACTGAATTAGATTCTTCCGGGATCACATCAATAAGTTTTGAGGTTGCCTCATCGTATAATAGCTGGTCTTTCCCTGAAAAAGGCGCAACCATATTCCAATAAGTCTTGAGCGGAACTGTCTGATTATGATATGGCACTGCCCCGAATGTGGTGAGATTGCATGATGTGCTTGTCTCCAGCCAGTACGATCTTCCTGCCTCAAGCCTTGTGAAAGATTCATCACCTATAGAGGGATTCCATGCGCCTGAATAATACGTGCTCTGGAAACTTTGATTGCTGGCATTATATCTCCAAAGAGCTACAAGACAGCCACCCGGATCAGTAATAAGGTCTGTTCCTGACACCCCATCATAAAGCTTCCAATCTGATATATTAAAAGGTAAGCTCACAAGATTCCATCCAGAAACAAGATTTTTTGTGAGCTTACCAACTGAGGTATTTGAACGTGCATTTGCATTTCCCTTGACTGCAGAAACCATATAGAACCTTCTCGCATCGCTTCCTGCAGTAACATCTATCCAGTTTGTGTCAGTGATGCCTGTGAAGTTTGCAGTCTCAAAGAATCCTGCTGTATAATTATCAGTGATATATACATTATATGAATCAGCTATGCTAACTTCTGACCAGTTTAATCTGATTGAGGTATTATCTGATAACAGGTTTATCGATACGTGCGGCCTTGATATTAGATAAAAATATGTTGTGTTGCTGTTTGTGATACCCTCGCTGTTATCTATGCAACGGACAGACCAATTATAGATTTCGGAAGTAGCGATATCAACACTCACTGTTGTTGAATTGTAGGATCCGGTCTCGATTGAAAAATTATCTAGATCATTTATTTTAAGGGTGCATGTCAGGTTCTGCTCCAATCCACCTGTCAGTGTCCAATTGAATGCAATTAATCCTGTTGTTATGTTATCTTCATCAATCGGTTCATGCAGCTGAATTGATTTTTGCGAGACATCCAGAATCTTGTAGGCAGAGTAGTCAAAACTCCCACTTGATGTCGAGGTGTCATTGATGACAAAATATACAGGATAAGTCTCGCCAATATTTGTCGATATATTTACGACATACATGAAATTCCCTGCTGCTCCTGTGTTTATCCTTCCTCCTTGGCTAAGGTTCCATTCAACCACGCCACCCACAAAATTTCCCCCTGTATAATTTGTGTCAGGTGTATAGCTTGAATTATACCAGATGTCCCTGGATGCATTAATATACCAAGTCTCGTTCAGTCCGCTCTGCAGTGCATAGTCACTTCCCACCATGTCCCATTTTTTTCCAGCTACATAAACCTCAAAATCGACCCTGTAGATATTTCCAGGCGTCAGGTTGAAAGTTGCATCAAGCGCACTAAAAATAAGGGTTCCGCCGCGATGCGTGTCAATATTACCAGTCACATTATAGATGCGGATTTTTGTGACATTGGGAATTGTAGATGCTCCGCCGCCGCCAAACGCGTCAAAGGAAGTTACATTGAAACTTATCTGATCATCTGTCTCGTAATATTCATAGATATCTGTGTCATTCACAACAAACTCAAAGCATTGTGCTGTTACATAACTATAATTTTTGCAGTGCAATATTGAGTTTACGCTCACATTTCTTTTTGGGATAGTAAGCTCTGTCTTTTCATATACCAATGCTGAATCATTTACAGCGATTATCGGGGTGATATTCCTGACATCTGAAGGTAGCCCATAAGAATAATTCATTACTATCTGCGAGGTAATGTTCAGGACCGATGAGAAGTTAAGATTATACACTTTATACGACAGATTGTAGGCTCCTGTATCTGATATGACAAGTATGCTGAGATTTCCTTTCGGCAGGTATCTCTGATAGCTGGAGTTATCAGAATCAATGATCTCATTGTTTGACCAGTTTATCACCATAAAGCTTGTATCCTGCAAAGCTCGGCTTTGGTCATCCAGATTATTTATCTCAAGGAGGTTGCTATCATAATCAATGCAAGACTTATTTACCGGCGTCCTGTAGGACAGATTCAGCTGCAGATAATCTATCAGAAGCAGGTCATCATTTGAATCAATCTGGGTGAAATTCATCTCAAATCTAAGATGTATGATGTTGTCATGGACAAAATCATATAGAGAATTGTCAATAGAAAAATTAAAGTCTCTTTCCTGGTCAGAATCATCATCTACAGGCAGATTGGAAAAATTATACCACCTGCTGTTTGAAAAATTAAATATTTCAATATCCTGAGTCCCGGTGGTTGTTCCTTCATGCTTGAATTCTGCCCCGCATTTCAAGATATTCTCATTTTCATTTCCTGAATGGCAATACTCTACTGAAAACGAGAGGTTCTTCAGCCTTGATGGGATTACATTGAACCCGGATATGTTGAATGAAAAATTAAGATATGCCTCAAAATTTGCCTGAAGATTCTTCATGCCGATATATTGCCAGTTGTCATCAGACTTAGTAGTATTTACGTAAGTTGCACCAAAGATATTGAACGAGCCTTCTCCTTGGCTGGAATTCGGCACAGCAACCGATGCATTATTTTCAAGATATGTTGCATTAAAGCTTATCTGCGAAAACAATGTAGGAGATATGATATCAGTCACTTCAACCGTATACTCTCTTTGGCATATATTGGAAGTATTGAAAAGGTGCTGCATGCTCCCTTGGGTGTCAGTTGCCACTTTTTTTGGATAGAAATATACAAAAGTCTCATTGTCAGAAGATCTGATGAGAAGCTTGACATCATTATTGGATGTAAAATACTTTCCCGTGATATTGATAACTTCGTCCTGGTCAAATTCATATGCCTGAAGAGTCACTGTTGCGACCCTTTGGACTGAAAAATTCTTTGATGCATAGTTCCCGTTTTTATCATATGCAGTCAGATTGAATATCGCGGTTCCCTGAGAGCTGAGCTCTGCAGTCCAGGTATGGCTAATAGCACCGTCTGCAGAGGAAGTTACATTTATCGGGAAATATGAAGCATTCCTGCCTGTTGAATTTGTCAGGTTCAAAGTAACAATAGTATTTCTGTCCCAATAGTTTCCTGAAATAACTACTTGCCCACCTATCACATAATTGTCTTTATCTGTGGTGACTGACTGACTGACTATGGAGAAATTGGTCATGTTATGCAGATTCGGATATCTTGTGTCAGTCAAATTTGCAAAATAATCTCCTAATGGATGATTAACTATAATGCTGAAATTAATATGTCCTGTCGCATTGCTTGTTATGTTGATGGGATATCCCTCAACTACACCTGTAGAATTATATAATGCCAAGCTGATATTAGAGTTAGGAGAAAACCCTGATCCTGTGAAGTTTATGGTTTCGCCTTCTTTGTACCAGGAGAAATCAGTTGAGATTGATACTGATCTTTTTGTTACTGTAAAATCAAAGCTGTCATATTTTGCATTGTTAGACGGCTCATAAGCCCTTATCTCATGGCTGCCCTCAGTGAGGTTATAATCTGCAAACCAGCTCATGTTGATATAGCCGGATGAATTTGATGTTATGTTCATCGGCCCGAACAGCTCTCTTCCTGCAGGATCTGTGATGTTTATCGTGACATCAATATTATTGTCCCAATTATAGCCTGTGAAATTTATCCATTTCCCTTGAGCATATGTGGCATATGCTGACTCGATCACTGCCGAAACAACGCTAAAAGTAGCATTTGCGGATCTGGATGCATCAGTCAGGTCAGTTACATTGATTGCATAGCTCCCAAGATTGACATTTCCTGGAATAAACCAGGTATCATTGATCCCTCCGCTGGAATTTGCGAAGATATTTTTCGGATATCCTGACATATTGATATCGGACGAATTGTATATCCTGATAGATACATTCTTATTGGGGGTAAATCCATTACCACGTATATTTACATAATCACCCAGCACATAGCTTTGCTTATCAGTGTACACTTCCAAAGTATAATAATTTACAGTGAAATTGCCTTTTATTGAAGAATTGATATTTTTCCATGTATCATTGGCATAGATAGTCACATTATATGTTCCTACACTGCTTGTCGCTAAAAATACCCCATTGAACACAGAATCCGTGTCACTGTCTGTCAGGCTGATATTATATAGTAATCCGTTTGGATCAGTCACGACCGCAATCACCTTGTCAACATCAGTATCATCTGTAACATTGACAGTGATATCAACTGCTTTTCCAAGATCCTGTGAAGATGGATCAAATGATAGGTTCCTGACGCTTGGAGGCGTCGTATCAAACTGGCTGCATGTCCTGTCAACATGGTATTTGTAAGAAACATTAAGCCTTGCATAGTCTATCAAAAATACTGTATCATTGCTGGCGCCGATGCTGTTTGCATGATGCTCAAATCTTAACTTGATGAAATCGCTGCTGTTGATAAGATCTCCAAATCCTGATGTTATGTTCCAGTCCTGAGTCTGCTGCGTATTGCTTGAACCAACACTGATAAGCCCAAGCTGCCTCCATGTTCCACTTGTAAAATTATATGCTTCTGCATATTGATCATAATACGACACTTCATCAGGATCATCTCCGCCTGCACAGTCAAGAAGACCTCCTGAATAGCAGTAGTCCAGGAATATGTTGATGTTAGTGTACCTGTTTGCAGTGATTCCTAGTCCTGATAAGTCATAGTCAAGCTCGATATATTGCCTGACTTCTGAATTTGGATCTTCGCTTGACACATAGATGAATGAATCATCATCTGCTTGGGTATTTAGATATGATCCACTGATCACCGGCTGCGGACCGGCTGTTACTGTTACATTATCCTGATCAGCCAGCTGAACCGAAGAATTTAGTTCCAGGAAAGTGATGTTGAAAGTATAATTAGCAAAAAGTATTGTGTATGTCTGGTCAGTTGTCTCTATCAGATACTCTCCTTCACAATAATCTCCTGAATTCCAGATATTTTCAATATCGCCATTAGTATCTGCCGAGATCAATTTCGGATAATTTATGGCAGTGCCTCCTGTAATCCTGCTCAGATTGATCAAGACATCTCCGCTTATAGTATAGAAGCTGCCTGTGATGTTGACAGACTCGTTCTGATCATATTCAACTTTATCAGTCTGCAAAGTAACGACTCTTAGGACAACGTAAGTGGCATTTGCATGTTCTCCTGCATCATATGGCTCGTATGCACTTACATTATAGGAGTTTTCTCCGACCTGGCTTGCGATTGCTGTCAGAGTCCTGATAAATCCACCTGTTGAATTTGCAGCTATGTTTATTGGATACCCTGAGATATTAAAGCCTGTTGAATTGGTGATGTTGATAGTAACTATTGCTCCCCTGTCCCAGTAAAGACCGGTTAGTGTTATGGTCTCGCCGCTGTTATAGGTTGCGCTATCAGGCGATATCTGAGCTGTAACAATCTCAAAGCCGGTTGAATTTTTCAGATTCTTATATTTTGAGTCTGTCACATTAATTGTATAAGTACCTTCACCCAGCCCAGAGACTGTATAAGTATGATTAATACCTCCTGTTGAATTGCTTGTTATATTTAGAGGATAGCCTAAGACAGGGTTCCCTATAGGATCATAGATTGCTATTGTTATGTTCTCATTTGGCGAAAAACCATAACCAGTCAGGTTGATATCCTCTCCCTCCTTATACCAAGTGAAGTCCAGAAGCAAAGTTACAGGCCTTTTTGTTATATTAAACACATAGGTATCAAACTTATTTGAATCAGAGGGCTGATATGCAGTGATAGTATATTCTCCTGGAGTTGAATTATATCCGCTTCGCCAGTACGAATTAAGATAGCCGCTGCCATTTGCTGAGATATTGACAGGGCCATAGACCCTGTATCCTGCTTGGTCTGTTATATTTATAGTGACATTTTCATATAGTCCCCAGTTGCTTCCTGTAATATTTACAATCCCGCCTTGCTCATAGCTTGAGTCTAATGTCTGAATAATTGCAGAGACAACTTCAAATGTTGTTGAAATTGATCGGCTATTGTCGTTTAGGTCTGTGGCATTAACAAAGTAAGTTCCAAGACCTGATCCTGCAGGGATTACCCAACCTGTGCCTATTCCGCCAGTTACATTGCTTATTACATCATATGATGTCTGCTCATCATATGATGAATTATATATCCTTATTGTCACATTTTTATTTGCACTGAATCCGGTTCCTTGTATCTGCACATCATTTCCGATCACATAATTGCTTAAATCAGTGGAAAGTGATAATGCACCATATCCGATCGTGAAGTTTCCATAGCTGAAAGTGTTTGAATTTCCAAGAGAATCATTTGCAAAGATCGTGATATTATAAAGGCCGACACTGGCAGTATACAAGAAGGTTGCATTGTAAAGCCCATTATATTTACTCAGTGTAATATTTATGAGAGATGCATTTGGAAGGGTTATCCTTGCTTCTGCATATGAAACCTGTGAATATAGATCAGTTATGTTTGCTGAGATATTCACATTAAAGCCTAAATATTGAGAATTTGGGCTTGCATTTACATGCGTTATATTTGGGCCGGTCCTGTCTATCGTGATATTGTTTACGTAATAATATGGCCCGATATTTCCGAGCGTATCATTGCCAAAAGCCCTTAATCTGTAATTATTATATTCCGGCTCATAGTTGAACCTCCAGGTGCATGTATAGGGAATTCCATTTGTATCCTTGCATGCAGGGCTCCATTGTTGGTTCGTTATGTTGAAGAACTCAATATTTAGAACATCAATCTCTTTTATTGCTTCAAAAGCAGACATAGTCAGAATTAGCTGGGTGACTGAATAGTTTGAATAGTTGACAAGATTGGTTATATTTACCTGTGGCCCGTTCCTGTCGATAGTGATGTTTGTGATATAATAATAATCACCTATGTTTCCAAGCGTGTCATTACCATATCCTCTTAATTGATATGAATTCCCATCATAAAGTCCTGCCAGATCCCATTCGCACTGGTAGGAATAGCTCGGATCACTGCATACAAACTGCCATACCGCAGTTTCATTTGTCCTGTATTCAACTGTCCACGTATCCGGAGGCAAATATGAATCAAGCAAGGTTCCTCTCACGGTCCTTGTACCAGTTGTGATATTTGTAAAGTTAAGAGGAGTCGAGATAGTTGCGTTCGGACCGGAATAATCGACAGTTATGATTATGGATACGTTTTTTGCATTCAAAAAATCATCTGTTGCAACAACAGTTATTGTATGCTGGCCTTCTCCCAGGACAGAGAAGTTCAATACCTTGTAAGTATTATTTGAGATAGTTCCGTTAAGCCCTGCAAATATTCCATCTGCATAGATAGTATAATTTAGCAATGTATCCAGATTGTCAGACATCGTGAAATTGATTTCAGGAGTAGAGTCCGTAGTGTTGAAATAATTTACTGGCGACACGATGCTTACACTAGGTTTTGTCCCATCGACAACAATGCAGGCAGCGGGTTTTTCCTGCGGCGTTCCGGAAACTACGCTGATTCCTCTTGTTCCTTTAAGCCTTCCGACCATCTGAACATTATCAACCCAAACTTGTTCATTAGCATCATCAGTATCGCACCAGAATCTCATCTGGAACCCTGAGATCATATTGGATTCACCCAGATAGATATTAGAGCTTCCTGATGTAGGGGAAGAATCGTCGCACTTGGAAAATTTGGTGGTCCAAGATGCACCATTATAAACATGATATGCCAAACAATCATCTCCCTCCATATATCCGGATGCCACTTCCCAAGAAAATGTCACATTCGCATATTTGTACTGTGACGAGTCATTTGCAATAGTTGTTATATAATCACCCGGAACTGCGCAGGTATCAGCATGTGCTCTCTGGCCTTCGATATTCCACTGGCCTCCTGTCTCAGTCCACTTTGCTGTGTCAGGCTCTATTCCTGAATTGAAATTATCAAAGAATACTGTCTCAAGAGTTGCATTTATCATCGGGTAATTTGGATTTGCTGCCTGGGAATTATTATAATATACATAGTAGTTGCTCTCATTTGTGTTTGCAGATGCATTTCCAAGGAATTCAAGATCACACCAGCTTCTGTTGTTTCCTGAAAGCGTATTTATGATTACCGGTTCTCCGCTCAATGTAGATACGACCCTGAGTTCATAGCAATTGGAGATATTTAGCCCTGTAATATTTGCCCTGATAGGGATATTTGACTGTGCTGTTCCTGTATTGCTGACTACAAGCGGCTTTCTTTTTGTCCAGCTTGAATTCCACCATCCCCTTAGTGTAAAGTTCTTTGATGAATTAAGCAGCGTTGGATAGGAATCGTCAGTACCGATGACCTCAAAGTTTCCTGCGCAATAATCACTGATATTCCATGAGATGTTGAGTTTTCCTGTGGCATCTGTATAGACACTTTTGGGGAATCCCAAAACAGTCCCTCCTGTATCTTTGTTCTTCACCCATAGTGTGACTATGCTGCTCGGTGAGTATGATCTTCCTGAAATATTAAGCAGTTCTCTTTGGACATAGTAATTCTTGTCTGTATCTATGACTGCCTGCCTTAGGACCGTGATATTTGCAGTCGCATTCTCACCAAGATCCCATGGCTGCCATGCGCTTATGTTATAAATTGCTCCTGCAAACCCTATCGCTCTTGCAGTCCATGTTGTC
>JBDRQT010000048.1:0-5233 GCA_043826135.1 archaeon | reverse complement strand
GGTTTTCACTACATAAAGAGCTATTAAAGTATGTGATTTTTGAGTCGATAGATAACGAAAACAGGTGTCCAGAAACATGAGCTTTTATTGCGTGAAAAAGGTATCAAAAAAGCCTTCAATACGCCTCAATCGTAAGAATGCTCGAATAAAAGAAAAGCAATACTATTATGTTTATGAGGCCCATGCCTACAGAGCTAAACGAACACAAAAGGTGAAGCATAAAATCCTTCATTCTGCAGGCCAGCTATTTGAACCCAAACAGATCAAAGAAGCGTATTTCTCTGTTTTTGATGTTATGGATCTTGATAAAGATGCAATTCTAAAATTTGTGATACGCCAAAACCTAATCGCATATGGGTTCACTGAAGTAGGCAACGATTGTTTTGAAAATAGTAATGTCCATGTAAATCTTCAGAAGCTGGAAGTGAGAGACAAATCCAATAAAAAAAGAATTGCAGTAAAGATTAATGAAGGCTTTTTGTGCAATCATACACTAAAAAACCTGTTTTCATTTGATTTGACCGGAGATCATGAGCTTCCAGAGTTGGCCAGAAGCGTAAGAAATATAGGATTGCTTCCATTGACCGCAAATCTTGTCCCAGAAAAAGACTATAACACGAAGCATGTGGAAGGCATTATCAATGCCATGTCAAAATTGATGGGAGAAGAACCAAGCGAAGAAGACCTTAAGATTAAGCTTCTTGTTGAAAGATACCAGACCTTCCTTGCTATATTGGTAAAAAAATATCCAAATTACAAAGCATCAGAACGGATGCAAGAAGATGAACCTGATTCTGAAATGTCTTTTGATGAATGGAACAGGAAGCACGGCTATTAGCAATCCTCTTCTTTTACAGAAACTCTTTGTTAATTCTGTTTCAGGCAGTCCTCGCATATGCCATATACATCAATCTGGAAATGACATATCTTACCTTTTATGTTTTTCTTGATAGAATCAATGCTGCCAATGTCAAGATGACTAGTCTTGCCACACTTGCTGCAGATAAAATGGCAATGGTTGTTTTTCTCTGAAGAATAAACTTTTTTCCTATCGCAGACATAGCAGTGAAGGGCATCCTTGCATCCTATATCATTCAAAAACCTGTAGATGGTTGCCATCCCCATCTTCTTGTCTTTTTTCCTTACCCTATCAAAAAGCTCATCTGCTGTAAAAAAGCAGTCCATCTTCTTCATTTCTTCCTCGATTAATACCTTCTGTCTTGTGTTCCTAGTTTCCTTAGGCATATCATCACCGAGTTTTACCTTATTGATAATGAGAATCAATTACATATTAATATTTGTTCCGCTTTCCAATCTTCAAAGGTGATATTTATGAAATTAAAGATGGATTTATTAGTTGCTATGGTGTTTGGATTTCTGATGATAACTGGCTGCACAAGCGTGACGCAGCAGGACAGCAATAAACTTAAAGTCGTAGCTAGTTTCTACCCCATGTATGATTTTGCCAGGAATGTTGGCGGAGACAGGATTGATGTTAAATCCCTTATTCCTATGGGTGTTGAGCCGCACGAATATGAGCCAACGCCGCAAGACATCAAAGATTTAAGCACAGCAAAAGTGCTTATACTAAATGGAGTAATAGAGTCATCATGGGCACCAAAGCTTCTCGAAGGGGTAGATAACAAGAATTTGGTAGTTGTTGATACGAGCAAAGGCATACAGCTTGTAGGCTCCATGGATGCAGATATGCCAGGAAATGACCCTCACATCTGGCTTGATCCAGTCCTAGCCAAAAAGCAGGTTGCTGCAATAAGGGATGCTTTTATACAAGCAGACCCTGCTGGAAAGGACTATTATGAAAAGAATGCAGAATTGTTCATGCAAAAGCTTGATTCCCTTGATGCAGAATTTCATTCAACTTTTGCGACATGCCAGAAGAAAGATATACTTATTACTCACGCTACATTGGCATATTTCTGCAAAGAGTATGGGTGCAATCAAGTGCCAGTTGAGGGAGTCAATGCAGAAGGCGATCCATCTCCTGCTGTGCTTGCAGAGATAATTAAGCAGGCAGAAGAAAAAAATATCACGACAGTATTTGTTGAAAACCTAATGAACCCTAAATCTGCAGAAACTATAGCAGGTGATATACATGGGAAAGTCGCTATTTTCAATTCAGTGCACGGTTTGACAACTGAGGAGCAGCAAAGGGGAGAAAACTATATTTCACAGATGCAGGAAAATGTTGGAATAATAAGAACAAGCCTTGACTGTAAATAAGATTGAAAAGATCTTTTATGAAAACAAGCCTTGTAGAATTCAAAAATGTGTCTTTTAGCTATGGGGCACAGCCTGTGTTGCATAATGTTAATTTTTCAATTAGCAAAAAAGACTTTTTTGGAATAATTGGACCAAATGGCGGTGGAAAAACCACGCTCATAAAACTTGTTCTCGGATTTCTTAAGCCTAATACAGGACATATAAAGTTATTTGGAAAACAGGCAGGAGATGCTAAAGAGCTGCATAGGATAGGTTATGTTTCCCAGGCAGCAACAAATTTCGACCATAGCTTCCCAGCAACAGCCTTTGAAGTTGCGAGCATGGGCAGGTTTGCGAAAGTGGGCGTGATGAAGCAATTAGCAAAACAGGATTATTCTGCTATTGAAAAGGCATTAGCTGACGTGGATATGCTGAAGCTTAGAAATAAAAAGATAGGAGGCCTTTCAGGAGGGCAGCAGCAGCGTGTATTCATAGCACGTGCCCTTGCTGCAGAGCCAGAAATCCTTATCCTTGATGAGCCATTGACAGGAGTTGACATGGAATCGCAGCATAAATTCTACGACCTATTAAAAGATTTGAATAAAGAAAAAGGATTGACAATAATCCTAGTCTCCCATGATGTTGGAATGATTACCAAGTCACTTACTAAAATTGCATGTGTCAATGTGAATGTTACTGTGCATGATGTGTCAAAAGGGATTAAAAGCACTGATTTGTCATGCGCTTATCCAGCAGGGTTTGAAATGGTGCCACATCACCATGATTAAGAGGAATCAAAGATGATAGAAGCTTTTCAATTTGCCTTCATGCAACGAGCGTTTATAGCAGGAATACTAATTGCTTTGCTATGCGCTATTATTGGTCTTTTTATTGTCCTTCGAAGAATGGCACTCCTAGGTGACGGTCTTGCCCATATTTCTTTTGGAGGGATAGCAGCAGGGATGCTTTTTGGCTTTTATCCACTTTTGTCTGCCCTTGTGTTTTCTGTGCTTGGGGCATTTGGAATCCAGAAGCTTAAGAAAATGAAAGTGTACAGCGATTCTGCAATCGCAATATTCTTTTCTTTTGGCTTGGCACTTGGGATTTTGTTAATAAGCTTTGCCAGGGGATTTAATGCAGACTTGTTTTCATACCTTTTCGGAAGCATACTCGCTGTTAATGTGACAGATATACTGTTGATTGGAGCCGTTGGCGTTGCAGTCCTTATTGTCATCTATTTATTTTACAAGGAATTGTTCTATATCACGTTTGACGAGTCTTCTGCAAAGGCATCAGGGCTTCCAGTGGAAAAGCTTGATACGCTTCTGGTAGTTCTCACAGCAGTCATTGTAGTCCTTTCGATGCGCATCGTGGGAATATTGCTTGTGTCTTCGCTAATCGTCATCCCTGCTTCAACAGCACTCATGCTTAGCAAAAGCTTCAAGCAAACAATGGCTATTTCAGCAATAGTCGCAATTGTTTCCGTGATCATAGGGTTATTGGCTGCATATTATCTTAATCTGGCTGCAGGAGCAGCAATAGTGATGGTACTCATAGCCTTATTCTTTGTAATATTCGTTTTCAAAAAACGTTAAGATGTATGAAAATTACGTTGACCAACTATTAATTTTTTATTTTTGAGAAACTTCTCAATTTATTATTATGCGAATATACTATAAACTTACAAGTTTGTTAAGCGAAATGTTTAAATACTTCACGCTATTGAAAACTATTGAGATTTAATAAATTATAATTAGTAGGGTAGGGGATAATGACGGATTCAAACGGATCAAAAAAAGAAACAGTCAGTTTCTCAGTTGCACCTGGATGGAGTGCCTGGATTAAAAAACAAGTAGAACAAGGTAAATTCAGGAACAAAAGCCATTGCGCAGAAGAAGCCCTAAAACTTATGAAAGATCAAACAGACACCAATTCATCACATAAATCAATAGCATCACATTCATAGTATGAAAAGAAAGGTTTTTGGAAATTCCAAGCGTCAACTTGGGACTTCCGAAAAAGAAGCCAAAAACATCTCGTCAAAGATGTTTCACAATTAGGACAAGAGTAATAATTACTCGGCTTCTATATAAACCTTTCGAATTAGTTAGATTCACATTCAATGAGGGCATAAATGCAAGAAAAAGAGCTAATTCAGGAACAGAGCAAACAGGTTGAAAAGATTAACCTGTCAGAGATATTTAAATCCCAGTTAATTCCCGGTCACATCCAAATTCTTGAAAACCTTTATATCAATTATAAAGTTGTAAGCTATAAGCAAATCTGGAATGTTTTTAAAAAAACTATAAAGATATCAGATAGGACATTAAGAAAAAGGATTAAAGAGCTTGAAGAGTTGGGCCTGATTGATTGTATTAAAAGTTATGAGTTGCTGCTTTCTCCCAAAAAAGAACTAAGGGAGGAAGTTTTAAAAGAGATTCAAAACTATAGAACCAGGCTGATGATGCAATGATGTCAGAGAATCCTTATCATAAGGTTGGTGGCAGGCCTCCATTAACCTTGGTAAAAAACAGGGTTTTTGAATTAATTTATGATGAAGTAGAAAATGCGAAACTTAGCAATATACCCCTGATGATGCTCAGATCTTCAGATATCATGGCACTATACAAGAAAAAATATCATGATGCACCAGATCTCAAAACATTGAAGAAATATTTGAAGGCATTATGTGATGAGGGCAAGATTAAGGCAAGGGTAGTTCATGATAACAAAAATACAAGCAGCAAACGCAGAAGAATTCGACAAGTGTATGAGTACAATATTGAACACTAAAAACAATGATTTGGTTTTTCCCAACATTTGAACTTTTTTTCAATCTGACCATTATTATTATATCTTCTTTCTAAAAATAGTTTGTAGTAGTGTCATGGTATTTTGAATGTAATAACTTAGGAAAATCCTTTCTACCTCTTAAGAATAATACTTCTATATCTTGGGAATAACTATAACATAACTTAGGAAATATACTTCTACAACTTGGGAAAAACCCTAT
>JBDRQT010000047.1:0-4179 GCA_043826135.1 archaeon | reverse complement strand
GTCGGTTAAAATTGCCATGTCTTTTGTAAGAGCCGTGTCACCCGCATGATATATGGTTTTTCTTTCGTATTTCACTACAAAACCGCATGGAGATGAATATGGGCAGCTATGTTGTGCATGAGTCACATAGATCTCTACGCCGTCGATATTTAGCCTTCCGCCGATATTCGTGCCTATGCCCTTGCCGCCTTTTTCCTTAAGCGCGTTGATGAGCTCGAAAACACCTACTGCCCGAGCATTGGTGCTTTTTGTTATCTCTATTGCTTCCTTGAACCCGTGGTCTTTGTGGCCATGGGATATAAAAATAAAGTCTGGTTTCAATTCTTTTATTTCATTCATATCAAGAGCGGCGCTGGTATTTCCAATAATCCATGGATCGAAAAGCAGTTTTTTATCCTCAATCTCCGCCAAAAATGCCGAATGACCAAGATATGTGAGTTTCATATTACATGTATTGGCTAGAACATTACTAAAGACTTGGTTTCCGTTGGATTTCAATCGATCCATTTATACCAGATGAGTATGCAGGGGAAGAATCCTTAGACCAGGTCTTGATGCAGAGCAACAGGTGTTTCTCCGACGAGGTCTTGATGTAGGCCTAAGGTTAAAAAGCTAGGTCTAAAACTGGGGAAATTTCTGCCTGAATGGTATCTTGAGATTAAGAAGAAAATTAGAGAAGAAACAAAAAACTAACCAACATTTTCAGATAGTGTATTGTATATGCTAGAAAATGAATCGTGGCCATTTCTTCGTACTAATCGTATGTAGTCAGTTTTAATTCTAGATGCCATTGTTTTTACAAATTCAGAATTCTTGAAGACATTCTTGTAATCAAAAAATCCATCTTTTTCTTTTGCGTATTCATCGAGATCAAAATTTATGTCTGGAGTTATAAGCTCCCAAAGTTTTGTTAGTGATTTAGTAAGGACATCTTTCTTTTCAGTTACATAGATAGTCGGATCTTCAATTATTTTTAAACCTAAATCATCTTCTCTAAGAATAGACGCAATGGCATGAGAGAAAAAGAAAATTGCTAAACCATAATTACGAATAGAAATATTACTAATGAGATTGATATTATCTTTTATCACGTTGTGTAAGAGATAAGCAAGATAAACCTTTTGTGCATTTATTTTTCTAGAATAAACTTTTGAATAGTCTTCCCCGAATAGTTTTTGTTTCAGATGTGTATTATATGGTTTATCTAGGAATACTGCAGCGACTAGCTGGGCTGCAAAATCTCGTTCGATTACTTCTTTATACCCGTCTTCAGATTCTCCTTTTTTTCTCTTGTATAATACTGTATTATTAAACAATTGCAAAAATTCTCTTTGCAGAGCTTTTTGAACAGAATCGTTTGACCTTAAGTCTTTAAGGCTAATTGCATTTTGATTATTTGCATAATTGCTGATCTTCTTAATCAAAGGAGAGGTAGCAGGTAATTTTATTATTTTTACTAAAACAAACAGATTTTTACTCAAGTTTTTTTTATTCCCAAAAAAGGTAAGTATTGATTGGCATCCATTGATGACAGCATAGCCGCCAATGGTTATCTTATTATTAGGTGGGTCTTCATTTAATTCATCACAGATTATTGTTATTCCATTATGGTAAAGGAAAAAATTATTATGCTCATCTAATTTTTGAATTGTTTCTCTGATAGATTTGTTAACTCGGGTATTACCGACACCATACCTTACATTTTTATAAAATAATGTCCTATCCTGAATACCTTCTAATTTCATCAGTTCTTTTGCAGTTATAGGATAGACTCGAACAAGCGTACTATCTGGTAGATTATAAACAATGTTGGTATTATTATCTAGATATAGGTCAACTTTTGGAAAATGTATTTGATCATCAGCGAAAAATGTATATTCTTGAAATAAATCATCCCGATCATAAGATTCTAGATCAGCAGTTACTTTGAGATATTCTTGAGCATGTAAATTAAACTTTTTATTAGTTACAAAAACAGATACCAGGTCGTAACCTGTTTTTTCTATAATTTCTTTCTCTTTAATCAATGATTTAAGCTCCTTACTTGCCGTGCTGTCAAGTAAGTCTCTTATGGATTGTTCATTTTTGAACCACTCCTTAGAACCAATAAAATTTCGAATATCCGTGTCACCTTGATCTTGATCATCATTAGGGGAAAACTTAGACTGAAAAAGATATATTGTTTCCTCTTCTTCATCAACCCACATGCCATCAATTCCTTTATCGTTTTTATGATCACATACTGAATCGATAGCTTCTTGAGTGTCCAATCGAAAATAATTCTCCAAAAACCAAATTAGAAATGCAGAATGTTCATCTCTATCTGCCGATGTAAATCCAGATACTTCTCGGCGCATATTATAACAGAATTTATCAAAATCCATACTAGATATACGCAGAATGATATTTAATAGATAATGTGGTTGATTCAAAACACATTCTAGGAAATCTGATTATTCAATCTCATATCAAAAATCTTTTTCATCATGAACTCCTTGAATTCCTTGTCTTTCATCAGCGTATTCATGAGGTTATCGCTGTTTTTCCTCTCGTCATCTATCCTTGAAAGCAGGGCCTCGTCCATTGGAGTGCCGCACCTTGTGCAGTATTTCGATACAGGAGAATTGTTTTCCCTGCACCTCATACAAGGCCTCACTTTCATTTTTTCCTCTTTCTTTGATTCCCCGTTTGTCATCCCATGCAACTGCAATAAAGCATTGTCGACATCGCGTCCTGAAAGGTGGACGTATGTTCCCGCCATGTCAGAGTCTTTGGTCCAGCCGAAGTGCTCTTTCATCTGAGCTTCTGTTAATTTTCCTGCCAAAGCGGTAGCCCGAGAATGCCTGAAGAGATGGGGGTAGATTTTCTTTTTTATGCCTGCCTTCTTTGATAGTTTCCCAAGTACACGATAGATCGAAGCGTGTTCCACGGGCTCTTTCTTATAGAGATGATTGCTTGACCTCGGAGGCCAAAGAGGGGCTTCCGGATCACCTGAATTTGGATAGTTGTTGATCCAGGCTGAAAGCAAGGATGATGAGCTGATTATCCTTACCCTTCGGCATCCGGTCTTTCCGTCAACCATCAGCACTGCCCCGTACTGGTCAACGCTTATATGCTTCATTTTCAGGCTTAGCAGTTCTCCAATCCTGCACCCGGATTCGTAGAGAACCATGATCAAAGCCTTGTCCCTTGGGTGGTCTGCCGTTTCTGCCAGCTTCAGAACTTCGTCTTCCGTTATCAGTTCTTCAGGCAGCTTGTGCTTTTCATTTTTCAGTCTCGGTCTGAACCACTTTATTACTGCCGGTGCTGTTTCATCGTCACCCAATAGCCACTTGTAGAACATCTTAAGGACAATCTTGTAGTCGTACTTTGTATAATCCGAATATTTGGTTGCGTCAAGAGTTCCTATAAGTCCTATCAAATCTTCCTTTGTCGCATCCTTGAACGGCTTGTTCAGCATCTTAGACAGGTTCCTAAGGCAGTATACGACTTTTGCCACCCTTCCGGCTGAAGAACCTTTGGCCAGCCTTATCCTAGAAAAAGAGATTATATTTTTACGGTTATCCTCGATCAGCTTCCCGTCATCCTTCAAAGCCTTTAACGTCTTCTCCAGCTTCTCATCATACCTATACAGGTCAAACCTTCCCATACTATATACCTCCGTCGGAGGTACTACTTATTGATCTCTGCACAATTTGGCACGCTCGTGCCAAATTCAAAACCGAGGCTGGAAAGGATTCGATGCACTACCTGAGATTCGAAGCACTTTTTGGTTAGTGCATCGAACCCAGGTCTAATTGCAGGGGAAGAGATTCGAACTATTTGGGTTTGTAATGCCCCCATTTCTCAAGCGCTTCCCTGAGTTCTTTGTTATGCTTGGCTTTTTCTTCCACACTTATCCCATCCATGCTTGCTTCTATTGCTTGCATTGTTGCTTTTGCACCTGCCCGCGTGCCCTTTGGATGACCATGAATACCACCACTTACAAGAAGAACCAATTCATTGCCATAAATTTTCAATACGTCTGGAACAAGACCTGGGTGAAGGCCTCCTGAAGACACAGGGAATGCAGTGTTTATCTTGCCCCAGTTTTGCCTTAAAATGATGTTCTTTTTCGGTTTAGTAATCGTTTCCCTAAGAACGTCTGCTATAGCCAAAACTTCGCTTTTATCCCCTACG
>JBDRQT010000046.1:0-2226 GCA_043826135.1 archaeon | reverse complement strand
GCTCCCATCACTTGAATATCTCCATTAACATCTAATTTAGAAGAAGGACTAGCAGTTCCTATTCCTACATTACCACCATGATTAAATATCACATCTCCTGTAACATTAACATCATCAATATACAAATCATTAGAAGCATCATGCAATCCAATATACCACCTCTCAGCTCCGCCTGTCCTTAAAAGCACTTTTGCAATATATGAAGTGCTTCCCCTATCTAAAATAACAGCTGAATTAGTTGTGCTGTCTATATTTACATTGGCATTTGCCCCTGCTGATTTTATATTCCCTGCAACATCTAACTTCTCTGCTGGACTTGCTGTCCCTATCCCCACCCTGTGATTAGCACTATCCACAACCAGCGTAGTTGTATCAAAAGTATAATTCCCTGTGGTTGTATCTCCTGTGTTAAGCAAATAATCAGAATGGGCTTGAGTATTATCCTGCGAATGGTCATATGCAGTTTTTGCATTTGCAATGGTCAGGCTGTTTGTCCCATCGCTTATAATATTATTTGAATTCCCTAATATTATCGTGTCTGTTCCATTGTCATTTATTTCGCCTGTATGGTCTGTACCTTTACAATTATTTCCTATCAAAATATTTAAATCTTCATTTGCAGAGCTTATATTTATTTCATAATCATCATTATCTTGACATCTGTTATTAGAGATTATGTTGTTGTCGCTTCCCCCGCCCAGAAATATTCCAGAATATGCTGCAGTATTTCCAATATCATTATCTATACAGACATTTCCATCTACAGTGCAGTTACTCGCCTCTGAAAGAAATATCCCATGCCTTGTATTTCCGATGGAGTGATTGTCTGAAATAATACAATCATTCCCAAACACAAAAATTCCATAGGTGTTTGTGTAAACAATATTACCATGAATTATACATTTGTTGCCTTCATTGATACCTATCGCTGTTCCTGTTTCTGTTATTATGCAGTTTGTAATCCTGCAATAGCTATTAGCAGCTGCTCCTCTTTCAACCTCTATGCCGCTTCCACATCCTTTTATCCAGCATGAGCTTATATTTACATCTACAGCATTATGAATATAAATACCAACTGAAGTGCCTCCTGTGGTTTCAATAAATAAGTTTTCAATGGCTGTGTTATTATTATCTGCGATATTAAAGCATTTTATATTCCCTGTCGAATATATTTTTGTCGCCTTTCCAACCCCTGATATCTTTACATCATTAATTCCAATATCAATATCTGAAGTGATTGTGTATGTTCCTTCCTTAATATGAATCTTGCCGCCTTTTGGATTCAGCATTTTGACAGCTTCCTGAATATCGTCAGTATCTCCTGAGCCGTCTTTAGCAACAATTATTGTTGCCGTTTTTCCGCTGCCGCTAGAAATCTCTTTTTCAATAATCCTTTCTGTGGATGTGCCTGAAAAAAGACCAAGCCAATCTTCTTCTGGAATTTTTAGTGTCATGCTAAACCATATATGTTACTGTTTTTTGGTCAGCCAGCATTTTTTCGATAAGTCTCATCCTGTACAGATGTATATTAAGCATATCTTCTGCCTCAATCCTTGAACTAAAACCAGCCATGTTATATGCAATACCTGCCAGGGCTATTGACCTTGAGACATACTCAGACAATAGCCTTTTTGTTTTTGCATTTAATGTAGCAAAATTAGTGACAAAATCATATCTGCACAATGATGAGATAAATGCTTCTGCATCCATCCCAACATCATCCTGCATTGTTGTATCAAAGGTTACATCCATATTCTCCCCAAAATATGGAGCTGCGTCCGATTGGTCAACAACTAATATAACATTTGCGTAAGCCGCCATAGTATCGCCTCTTATTATTTTTATCAATCATTTTTGTTGTTAAGCAACAAATAGATTTAAATGTTTCGATTTTACACACCAACATGCTCTGACAAAAGCTTCGCTTAGATGGGAATATGCGCCGCTTATGAGCAGTTTTTGCTCACTTGTGTACTTAAAAGTCATTGATTTGAGGCTTCTTTGAAGCCTTAGATTTGCAATAATATCTATTTGACCTCTTTCCATCAAAACAAGCGCATTGCTGTATAAATCCTCTTTCATTATTGCTTTTATCTTATGAGATTCAACAGCCTTTGCACTATTATCAATCCCATGGACTTTGCTTTTTCCAAGCTTTTCTATCAACATATCTGTAACTCCTGCTCCAATTCCGCCAACATCTGTGATTATCTTATTAAAATTCCA
>JBDRQT010000045.1:0-4415 GCA_043826135.1 archaeon | reverse complement strand
GGATTACAAAGAAATCGTAAGAACGTGGAATTACAAACCAGGGAAAAAAGAAGAGGTTCTTGGGTTTGTTCTATCCATCCACTAGTGCTCTACTGCACCGAGCCTTATCAAACTCTTTGATGCCGCATTGCCGATCTCGGGATATCTATCTTCTGTTTTACTAGTTCCAGCATATGCTTGCAAGTTTGAGATCGCAATTCTGGTTATATCTGGATATTGTGCCTGTGGCTGTACTGCTACTCTGTGGTGGTTGTGATGTTGATTCAATCATGCCACAGGAACTCAAAACAAAAGCAGAACTCAATAATATCGTCCATCTACTGAAACCATTGCATCTTTCTAATGTGGTGTGTGTTCTCTGGTCTTTCTCAGTCTGGCGGCATTGTGGTTTTTGTCTCATCTTTACATTTATGTGCAAGAATGTTTAAATATCTGGTTTCTGTCCCCTAATCTCCAGATATTGTGCCATTAATGCTTCCTTTATCTGGGTAAATGTAATATCCCTTTTTTTTGGATTGCCGATTCCCATTTTTATTAATGGTTCACGAAGTCCCTCAGGTATATCTCTCAATGAATCACTGTCAAAAGCATTGTCGCGTTCATCCAAGAAAGTGCTATAATTTAATATCTGACGAGTATCTCTGTCTGTAGCGATATATCTTGGTCTGCCTGTTATTGCACGATATGCAGTCATGCCAAAAGAATAAACGTCTGCACGACCTAGTTCTTGTTCATCTGTTTCTGGTTGCCCTTTGATTTTTTCCGGAGCCATATAACCGACAGTGCCTAATACTGCGGTGGAGAACACAGTATCATCCTTTCCTCTTGCCAAATTGAGATCAATAACTTTAACTACTGTTGCTTCATGGGTTAACATCATATTGCCTGGTTTTACATCCTCATGAACAATATCATTTGCATGTATTGCTTCTAAGCCCGAGGCTGCCATATATAAAACCGCCATAGTCTCATCTAATGGTAAAGGTCCGAACTCATCTAAGAACCTTTCAAGTGTCACTCCATCTATAAATTCTGCCGCCAAATAAAATATCTCTTCTCCTGTATTTTCATCAGTTACTCTTCCATGTTCATAAATTTGGATAACATGTTGATGTTTTATTTGTTCAAGTAGTGAAGCCTCACGGACTATATATCTCTCATTTTTTTCACGATCTGAGCCATTTTGTAATTCCAAACTAAGGGTTTTTATTATTGCATGTCTAGCCTCAGTATCTTTAGCCAGGTATACAAGTCCCATCCCACCCTTTCCTATAATATGTTCACATGTATACTTGCCAAACTTCACACTATCCTTTTGTAATGGGTGGCCCATATACCAGAATTTTTTGTCAAGAAGAAGTATTCGTATCCTTGCCCTTATTCTGAGGGCAGAATCCCACATTATTTCTGGAATATCTGTCTTTTCCATTTCATGATTTAGCTGAAGCGCTGTAATACCTAAGGCAAAAAGTTCAAAATCCCTAGTTCTTTCAAGTTCTCTTTTTGTGCTTTCTAATACTCCTAGCAATTTTATCCTTTCGGCATCTGCAATATCTGCCAGTGTCTCCAGTTTCTCTATTTTGGCTTTTCGAATAATATCCACTGATCTCTGGTTTGCTGCAAGCTGGCGTTGCAATTCTTCAATCTGGCTGGCGATTGAAGAACTATTAATTTCGAGTTTGGTTTCTTCAGGCTCTGTTAATTCTTCAACATCTGGTGGCTGTTGGGAACGCAGATTTGCTACACTATGTAATGCATTGCTGTTTTGTGATTTACATTCTTCTGGTTTTGATCCAGTAGGTTCTTCATGTTGTTTTTCAAGATCTATAGAAGTTTCAGCTGGTGGTGTCAACTGATCAGATTCGCTTGTACAAAGTGCAGCTACAGTATCATCACTGGCCTTGTTATTTGCTGCATCACTTCCTTCTAATTGGCGTGTTTTATCTGTTTTGCGGTTTTCATCTTTTATAAGCTTATATATTTTTATAATGCCAAAAACCGATCCTGCAGTTAAAGCAAATCCAATCGTGGCGTTTAGGAATATATGTATAAATGCGTTATCAACATTACTAAATATCTGTTTGATTACATAATTAGTCATACTATTCTGGTTTGTCAATCCATCATAACTATTCCATATTCCGCCAATGGTCCCTAAGCCATAAATGAACGGTTTTTCTAATATGTGAATATTTTTATTTAATTGTCTTAGCTGCTTCAAAAACAATATCGTGACTTTTGATAAAAAATTTAATGTTTTTTTGATATTTGGTATAAGATATCTCTTGATGAAGTGCTCACTGTTGTTCACCTCTTCTTTTATTATTCCCATCCCTATAGATTGTTGTACTCGAGGTATAATCACACTGATCGCTTTTAGCACATTGTCTCCTAACATATCTGTGTTATTGCCTTCTCCAGTGTGGATAGTCTCAGGTTTAATCGGTTCTAAATGTTCCAAATCTGTCACATTCTGGTGGTAATCTTGTCTTGGAACTTCAATTTGTGCCTGTGCTGTAACTTCTGGTTTGTCGGGCTCGATTCGTGGTGGTCCTGCCCGTTCGGGTTGAGGTGGACCATAATCAATAGGATCGTTTGGTGATGGGTCAACAGGGCTATAATATGGTGGTTCTGGAGATTCGCCAGGTCTTTCTTTATGAGCGGATAGTTCTGTTGGAGGCTGACCGCATTTAACAGGTTCAATGGGTTCGGTCAACGGATGTTTGGCAGATGCGCGGTGTTCTTTAAGCCTATGTGGTTCTTTAGGTTTGCATATACAGCGTAAATCTGGTTTTGGTGGCATGGTCATGGCCATCCCTCTTTTGAACCCAAATTGATTTCAGGTTCTTTCGTTGGATGCCTTGCAGGTCTCTTGGAATGCGGTCTTTTCTTCGGTGTAATATTTATTTTACCCAAGTTATTAATTCGTAATCTTCTAGATCTACAATCTCCATTATCATCACATACATATCCACGAATGCTTTCATGTTCAAAGGTTATTTGTTCTAATGCACGTTCATATCTATCGTAACGTACTGCATTTTCAATTTTCTGAAGTTCACCATTGATGTTTAAAACAAGTTTTGCCATTCCATGCTGATTACCTTGCAATTCAACATTTGTAGGGGTATCATTTTCTGTGATGCATGGTATGAATACTCTCTTTGAGTAAACAATGCAACTACCATCTGGGTTAGGCATGATATCACTTCCCTTGGTGATACCAATGCCATAAATTTGTGTATCATTTACTAAAGACGGATATCTGTTTCTATTGGAATTGATCCACTCCCAATCAGGTTCAATTCCATGTTTGCCAGTTTTAATCGGAGTTCCAGTTGCCAATGTTATATCCATTCCAATACTATTACCAAATTGGTATTGGATAGTTGCTTGGTGTGCCAATACAGCCTCAAGTATCTCGCGTACTTTACCTCTGTTATCAAAACATACCACTAACTTTCGATTTTGATTCCCTCCAATTCCACTATCGCTATTATTTCTTATTAAATTTAGTACAGTTGTCCCTTCAGTTATCGGATACTGGACATCTATTCGATCATGGAACAATTTAATGCACCCATCCTGTTCAAAGTATACTTCTGTGCCCTTCTCTGCCCTGACACTATCAAGCGCTGTGGGTTCTGCTAAAGATACATGTTCTTCTCTCATAAGATAATCGTCGTGGTTTCGGTTACTTTCTACCAAATCTATCCCAGTTCCATTAAATGCAACTGGAAGCTTTTCCGGCAATCTTATCTTCAGAATAGTTTCGCCCAACTTATACGGAACTACAACATCTTCTGCCAGCAAACCATTTATTGCATTAACATGGCCATTTTTATCAAGCTTTATTGTTATCTTCTTATCAGATGTACCTCTTAACCTCAGTGAAGGTCCACCATGTTTTTGATATGGTATAGTTAGTTCATCTGAGAATAATGTGGCATTGCCGTCTGTTTCAACTTTTATTCCTGTCCCTGCAGGTATATCTATATTTTGTATCTTTATTGCCGTTGCTAGGATAGCTTCCGTATAAACTGGCTGATCTTCAGAGTACTGTAAGTTAAAATCAATATTTCCACCACTATCAAAATTCAATGTTTTTCCACTTGGTACTTTTAGGTGCAAATCTAGATTTCCAATCTTGTGAACAAATTCGAAATCGTTACTAACTATTCCTGTTTTATATCGACCATTAGGCCAGCGTTTTAACGTTCCATTCTGAAACTCAATTTTCGTGCCATATCTTTGCCATAGACTAGTTTGTTGACTGCTTCTGCACATATCAATTCCAATTGCTGCAGAACCAGCAAGAAAAACAAGCGGGAGTGAAACAAGCGGAACACCAACTATGTTCCATAATCTACGTGATTTTTTGGAATCATTACTCGGGCTGGTTGCGTTAGCTGTCA